>NZ_JBIVSD010000004.1:40261-508268 GCF_044756065.1 Kitasatospora sp. NPDC092039
GGGTGGGTGGGCGTCACCCGGGGGGGGGGGGGGGGGGGGGGGGGGTGGGGGGGGGGGGGGGGGGGGGGGGGGGGGGGGGGGCCGGGCGGGGGCGGGGGGGGGGGGGGCCGGCCCCCCCGCCCCCCCCCCGCCCCACCCAGCCCCGCGGCGTCAGCCGTCCAGCTCCGCGAGGAAGTCCAGCGACGCCGCCCAGGCCCGCTCCGCCGCCTCCTCGTCGTAGTCCGGCAGCTCCGGGTCGGTGAACAGGTGCCCGGCACCCCGGTAGCGGTGCACCTCCACCTCCGCACCGGCCCGTCGCATCCGCAGGTACCAGGCGTTCAGCCAGTCCTCGGGCTCGAACGGGTCCGGCTCCGCGATGTGCAGCTGCACCGGGATCTCGGTGGCCGCGTCCTCCCGCAGGTCCGAGGTGCCGTGCAGGAGCAGCAGCCCGCGCGCCTTCTCGTCGGCCAGCGCCAGGTTCTGCGCCACCGCGCCGCCGAGCGAGAAGCCGGCGTACACCAGCCCGCCCTCGGAGACCGGCGCGACCGCCGTCACCGCCCGCCGCAGCAGCTCGTCGCGGCCGCCGAGCTCCTCCTGGAACTCCTGCGCCTCCTCGACGGACTCGAAGGTCCGCCCGTCGAACAGGTCCGGCGTGTGCACGGTGTGCCCGGCGGCGCGCAGCCGGTCGGCGGCGGCGCGCACGGCGGGGCGCAGCCCGTAGGCGGAGTGGAAGAGGACGATCTGGGCCACGGTTCGGGTCCTTCACCAGGGGGGTCAGCTACCCGTCCATGATCCCGCATCCCCCACCGGGCCCCTCGCTCCGCGTCCGGCTACGACACCACGTCCTTGCGCGCGAAGCCGCGGAACGCCAGCGCCAGCAGCACCAGCGCGTACGAGAGCGACAGCGACACCCCCTGCACCATGCCGCCCCACTCCAGCTGCGGTTGCAGGGCGTCCGCCCAGGCGTACTGCCAGTGCGCCGGCAGCCACTCCCGCAGGTCGCCCAGCGCGGTGACGGCGTCCAGCACCCCGGTGATGATCGAGGCGAACACCGCGCCGCCGACCGCGCCCAGCGGCGCGTCGGTGGCCGTGGAGAGCCAGAACGCCAGCGCCGCGATCACGATCTCGCCGAGGAACACGAAGGCCACCGCGATGGCGATCCGGGGCAGCGCCTGCCCGGCCGGCAGGCTGACCCCGGCGGGCAGCTTGAGGTCCCCCCAGCCGTACGCCGCCGTGCCGACGACCAGTCCGATCGCGGGCAGCATCACCACAGCCACGGCCGAGAACAGCAGCCCGACCGCGAACTTGCGGGCCAGCAGCCGGGCCCGGGGCACCGGCGCGGCCAGCAGGTAGCGCAGCGAGGACCAGCTGGCCTCGGAGGCGACGGTGTCCCCGCAGAACAGCGCGACCGGGATGACCAGCATGAAGCCGGTGCCGACGAACAGCATGGTGACCGCGAAGTTGGCCCCCGAGGCGGTGGCCAGTTCGATGAAGCTGGTCCGGTCCGGACGGCCCGGGGTGCCGCCGATCTGGAACGCGGCCAGCAGGACGAACGGCATGGCGGCCAGCACCGCGCCGATCACCAGCGTGCGGCGCCGGCGCAGCTGCCGCATCGCCTCCACCCGCAGCGGCAGTGTCCGGCTCGCCCGGTACCCCTCGGCGTGGTCCATCGACTCCGCCGGGTCCTGCGACCCGGCGCGGTCCGTCGCGACGACGCTCACGCTCCACCTCCGATCAACGACAGGAACGCGTCCTCCAGCCGCCGCTGCGGCCCGGCGCTCTCCACCGGCACCTCCAGCCGCACCAGTTCGGCCAGCAGCTCGCTGGCCGCGAGCCCGTCCAGGCGCACCAGCAGTCCGCCCTCGACGGCCTCCACCGAGCCGACCCCGGCCAGCGCGCCGACCTTCTCGACCACCGGCACCGGGTCGTACGGGCCGGCGACGCCGATCACCAGCAGCTCGCCGGCGCCCACGATGTCCCCGACCGGGCCGGCCGTGACCAGCCGCCCGCGGTCCATCACCACCAGGTCCGTACAGCTCTGCTCGACCTCGGAGAGCAGGTGGCTCGACACGATCACGGTCCGCCCGCCGGCCGCGTACCGGATCATCACCTCGCGCATCTCGCGGATCTGCGGCGGGTCCAGCCCGTTGGTCGGCTCGTCCAGGATCAGCAGGTCCGGCATCCCGAGCATCGCCTGCGCGATGGCCAGCCGCTGCCGCATGCCCTGCGAGTACGTGCGCACCGCGCGGTCCAGCGCCTCGCCGAGCCCGGCGATGGCCAGCGCCTCGTCGAGGCGCGCGTCCGCCTCCGGCCGTCCGGTCGCCTGCCAGTACAGCCGCAGGTTGGCCCGCCCGGTGAGGTGCGGCAGGAAGCCCGCGCCCTCCACGAACGCCCCGACCCTCGACAGCACCGGCGCGCCGGGCCGCACCAGGTGCCCGAAGATCCGGATCTCCCCGGCGTCCGGCCGGATCAGGCCCATCAGCATCCGCAGCGTGGTGGTCTTGCCCGCGCCGTTCGGCCCGAGCAGTCCGAGCACCTGCCCCTGCTCCACCCGGAAGCCCAGCTCCCGTACGGCGTAGCGGTCCTGGGCGCCCTTGTAGCGCTTGCTCAGCCCGCTGATCCGCAACGGCACCGCGGCCAGCTCCGGGTCGAAGCCGGGCCCGTCGGCGGTCCGCCGGCGGCGCAGCCGCGGCGCCAGCACCAGGGCGGCGGCGGCCAGCACGGCGACCACCGGCAGCACCCAGGTGCGGGAGGGCAGCGGCGCCGACTCGGTGACCAGCTCCTCGACGGTCGGCACGGTGACCGCCCCGGCCGGCGCCACCCGGTAGGTGGCCGGCTCGACCGGCGAGGCGTACGCGAGGTCGGTGCTCGCCAGCACCAGCCGCACCCGGTGCCCGGCCGGGAAGGTGTGGTCCACGGTCGGCAGCGCCACCGTGACGGTCCGTCCGGCGTCCGCGCCGGTGACCCGCAGCGGGGCGGCGAGCTGCTGCGGCAGCACCGCCTTGCCGTCCGGGCCGACGTCGTACAGCTTGGCGAAGAGCACCGCGTCCGGCCGGTCCGCCGTCACCCGCACCGGTACGGTCGGCTGCCCGGTCAGGTGCAGCGGCGAGTCCAGCGGCGCCGAGTCGAAGGCGGCGTTCTGCCCGGGGAAGTCCAGCGACAGCCCGGCGCCCAGCGAGGCCGCCTGGCTGAGCGCGCCGACGCCGGGCAGGGTCGAGATCCCGGGCGGGGCGCCGCCGGGCGGGTTGGCGAGGGTCTGCTCGCCGCCCGTCAGCTCGACGGTCCGCGAGCCGGTCCCGCCCAGTCCCGGGTACCGGTCGGCGCTGGCCCCGCGCAGCACGGCCTGGAAGCCGGTCGAGTCCACCCCGCCGGTGCGGGTGACCCGAAACGCGGCGCCGGTGTCGTCGCCGAGCCCCTTCAGATGGTGGTCGAACCAGGCCGTCACCCGGTCGTCGACCCGCGCGGAGGTGTCCGTCCCGCCGTCGTGGCCGCCGGCGAACCAGTCCACCGCCACCGGCGCGCCGTTGGCGGCCACCGCCCGGGCGATGCGGTCCCCCTGGTCCAGCGGGAACAGCGAGTCCTGCTGCCCCTGCACCACCAGCGTGGGCGCCTTGAGCCGCTCCGCCACCGAGGACGGGCTGGAGCGCTCCAGCAGTGCGACGGCCTCCGGATCGGCGTGTCCGGCGGTGGCGACCCGGTCGTACATCCGGCAGAGCGACTCCAGGAACCGCCCGCAGCCGACCGGCCCGTCCTCCTTCGGCCCCGGCCCGGCGTTCTCCCGCGGCGCGCCGCCGGACGGCCCGAGCTCCCCGGCCGAGCCGGTGGTGAAGAAGATCCCGGCCCACAGCTTCTTGAACACCCCGTCCGCGGCGTCCGAGCCCCGCACGCCCTGCGGGAACAGCGCGTCGGCCAGGTTCCACCAGGTGATCTGGGTGGCCACCGCGTCGATCCGGGGGTCGTAGGCGGAGGCCAGCAGCGAGACCGCCCCGCCGTACGAGGCACCGGTGATGCCGACCTTCGGGTCGCCGGCCGCGTCCAGCCGCACCTCGGGCCGCTGGGCCAGCCAGTCCACCAGGTGCCTGACGTCCTCGACCTCGCGGTCCGGCGCGTTCAGCCCGATCCGGCCGCCCGAGTGCCCGAAGCCGCGTGCCGACCAGGTCAGCACCGCGTACCCCTGCCGGGCCAGCTGCTCGGCGCGCTCGCGCTCGCCCTCCTTGGAGCCGCCGAAGCCGTGCGCCAGCAGCACCGCCGGGCGCGGACCGCCGCCGGTGGTGAAGAAGGAGGTGTCCAGCTGGACCTGCTGGGCGCTGCCGGGCGTCTCCGGCATGCTGAGGAAACGGTCCTCCTGCCGGACCGCCCGCTCACCGCCGGACGCCACCGTCGCGGTGCCGGCCGCGGCCACCGCCACCAGGGCCACCGCCCCGGCCAGCAGCCTGCGTCTCACCGATGTTCCCCGGGCGCGCCAGCGACGCCATGCCCCACCGAACTCCATGGCCGCTGATCGTATCGGCCGTCCGGGTAGGCGTCCGATAAAGCCGCCACACCGTTTGACCCTTTTCACCCCGGTCTGCCCGAGTATCGTACGGCGCATGCCCTGGCCGCTGATCTCGCTGCTCGCCACCGTCGCCGCCACCCTGGCGGTCGGCTGGACCGTCGACCAGGCCCTCCAGCGGATCGCCGCCCGCCAGCCCTCGGCCCCGGTCTGGCCGCTGCTCCGCCGCTGCCGGGTCCCGCTCCAACTCACCGTCGTGTCAGGCCTGTTGCTCGCCGCCAAGCCGCTCTAGCGGACCTTCCGCCTGAAGCACGACGACGGCGCGCACCATCTGCTCCTGCTGTTCCTGCTCGCCGCGCTGGGCTGGCTCACCGTCCGCGTGGTGGCCGCCGTCCTGGAGGCGCTGCTCGGCCGCTACGAGACCCGGGTCGACGACCCGGCCCGGATCCAGCGGGTGCGCACCCAGATCAGCATGCTGCGCCGGGCGGTCAACGCGCTGATCGTCGTGGTCACCGCGGCCGTGATGCTGCTGACCTTCTCCGCCATGCGCACCATCGGCGCCAGCCTGCTCGCCTCGGCGGGCATCCTCGGCATCGTGGCCGGCATCGCCGCCCAGAGCACCCTGGGCAACTTCTTCGCCGGCCTCCAGATCGCCTTCGGCGACACCGTCCGGATCGGCGACACCGTGGTGGTGGACGGCCAGCAGGGCACCGTCGAGGAGATCACCCTCACCTACCTGGTGGTCCGGCTCTGGGACTACCGCCGACTGGTCGTCCCGGTCTCGTACTTCGTCAGCAGGCCCTTCGAGAACTGGACCCGCCGCGACCCCGGCCTGCTCGCCGCCGTCCTGCTCCACCTCGACCACACCACCCCGGTGGACGAACTGCGCGCCGCCCTGCGCGCCCGGCTCGACCGGCACCCGCTCTGGGACGGCGCCGAGTGGGCCCTGCAGGTCACCGACACCACGCCCAGCACCATCGTGGTCCGCGCCACCATGACCGCCCGCACCCCCGACGACGCCGCCCAGCTCCGCTTCGACATCCGCGAGCAGCTCATCGCCCACCTGCGCGACGAGCACCCCCAAGCCCTCCCGCGGCTCCGCACCACCGACACCTGACCGGCACCCCGGGAAGCAGGAGTTCCCCGCACCCCGACCGGGGCACGGGGAACCGCGGCGAACGCCTACAGCACCCGGGTCATCGTCCGGTGCGGGATCCCGGCGTCGTCGTACACCGGCCCCTGCGCCACGTACCCCAGCCGCTCGTAGAACCCGAGCGCCCCCACCTGCGCGTGCAGCTCGACCTCCACGGCCCCGCGCCCGGCCCCCGCGGCCTCGACCGCCCGGACCAGCTCGGCGCCCAGCCCCGTCCCCCGGGCCGCCGCGACGACCGCGAGCCGCCCGAGCAGCACCCGTCCCTCGACGCCCCCGGTGAGCTCGCGCGCCTGCTCCCCGAAGATCAGCCGCGCCGTCCCGACGGCCCTGCCGTCGGGACCGATCGCCAGCAGGTGCTCGGAGGTCCCGTCGAGGTCGTCCCACTCCTCGTCCTCGGGGATCCCCTGCTCCACGATGAACACCTCGCGCCGCACGCCGTGCACCAGCGCCAGGTCCGCCTCGCCCTCGGCGACCCGGACCGTCACCCCCGCCGCGGTCACGTCAGCTCTCCGCCGCGATGACGTCCAGCGCCTTGCGCAGGTCGTCCGGGTACTCGCTGGAGAACTCGACCCACTGCCCGTCCGCCGGGTGCTCGAAGCCGAGCGACACCGCGTGCAGCCACTGCCGGGTCAGCCCCAGCCGCTTGGCCAGCGTCGGGTCGGCGCCGTACGTCAGGTCGCCCACGCAGGGGTGGCGCAGCGCGGACATGTGGACGCGGATCTGGTGGGTGCGCCCGGTCTCCAGCTTGATCGCCAGCAGCGACGCGGCCCGGTACGCCTCGATCAGGTCGTAATGGGTGATCGACGCCTTGCCGTCCTGGGTGACGGCCCACTTCCAGTCCGAGCTGGGGTGCCGGCCGATCGGCGCGTCCACCGTCCCGCTCATCGGGTCCGGGTGGCCCTGCACCAGCGTGTGGTAGCGCTTTTCGGTGATCCGGTCGTGGAACTGCCGCTTGAGGTCGGTGTAGGCGCGCTCGGACTTGGCGACCACCATCAGCCCCGAGGTGCCGACGTCCAGCCGGTGCACGATGCCCTGGCGCTCGGCGGCGCCCGAGGTGGAGATCCGGTACCCGGCCGCGGCCAGTCCGCCGATCACGGTGGGGCCGGTCCAGCCCGGGCTGGGGTGCGCGGCGACGCCGACCGGCTTGTCGACCAGCACGATGTCCTCGTCGTCGTGCACGATCCGCATGCCCTCGACCGCCTCGGCGACGATCCGCACGGGGGCCGCCGGGGCGGGGATCTCGACCTCCAGCCAGGAACCGGCGGTGACCCGGTCCGACTTGCCGGCCACGGCGCCGTCGAGCGTCACCTTGCCGTCGGCGGCCAGCTCGGCGGCCTTGGTCCGGGAGAAGCCGAACATCCGGGCCAGGGCGGCGTCGAGGCGCTCGCCCTCCAGGCCGTCGGGTACGGGGAGGCTGCGGATCTGCGCTGCGGTACTCACCCGTACGAGTATGCCGGAAACGCGGCCCTCCCCCGCCCGCCGGTGGCCGGGCCGGCCTCCGGGGCCGGTCCCCGGCCTGCTTCCCGACGGCTACTTCCCGGCCTGCTCCGCCTTGTCGGCCTTGTCGGCCAGCTGGTGGACGGTGCCGTCCGGGTTGCTGCCCCGGAAGGAGAGCAGGACCACCAGGATCCCGCCGCAGACGATCGCCGAGTCCGCGAGGTTGAAGACCGCGAAGTGCTGGACGGAGATGAAGTCCACCACGTGCCCGCGGAAGACGCCGGGCGAGCGGAACAGCCGGTCGGTGAGGTTGCCGAGCGCCCCGCCGAGCAGCAGCCCGAGCGCGATCGCCCAGGGCAGGCTGTACAGCCGGCGGGCGATCCGCCAGATCACCACGATGACGGCGGAGGCGATCATCGTGAAGACGACGGTCAGCGCCTGCCCAATCCCGAAGGCCGCGCCCGAGTTGCGGATCACCTGGAGGGTGACCACGTCCCCGACCACCTTGATCGCCGCGTGGTTCTCCAGCCGGGCGACCACCAGCAGCTTGCTGCCGAGGTCGATCAGGAAGGCGAGCACCGCGACGACCAGCAGCACGCCGACCCGCCGCGGACCCCTGGGCCGCTCGGCCTTCGCCTCGTCCACGGACGCGGACCCGGACTCCCGGGCCGGCTCGGTCGGCTCGGCCACGGGCACCTCCACGGCATCGGCGGGGGACGGGACGGCGTCGTCCCGGGTGTGGGGGGAACCTTGCGTACTGATGATCCGCTCCGCTGCCGATGGAGCTCCCCCGGTCCGCAGGAGGGGGAGGGTGGTGGGCCGGTGACTACCTGCCCGCGTTCGCGAACGCGTCAGGCGACGTTACTCGGGCGACGATACGGGGTCGAGCGTACGGCAAGCCCGACCCCCCGCGTCGCCCCGGTCGCCCGGGTCAGCGGCGTTCCTGCTTGGCCTTGCACTGCACGCAGAGCGTCGCCCGCGGGAAGGCCTGCATCCGGGCCTTGCCGATGGCCTGCCCGCAGGACTCGCAGGTGCCGAACCCGACGCCCTCCAGCCGCTCCAGCGCGCGCTCGGTCTGGGCCAGGCTGTCCCGCGCGTTGTTGGCCAGCGCCAGCTCGCTCTCCCGCGAGATGTTCTTCGTACCGGCGTCCACCTGGTCGTCGCCGGCTCCGTCGTTGGAGTCGCGCATCAGGCCGGAGATGGCCGCCTCGGCGGCGTCGATCTCGTTGCGGAGCCGCTCCAGGTCACTGATCAGCTCGTCGTGCAGCTCGTGGACCTCCTCGGTGGTCCACGGCTCCTCGCCGGGCCGGACCGGCAGCGTGGCCGGGTCCACCGACTCGGCGCCGCGCGGTGCGGTGACGGTGTCGGTGCTGCTCTTGGATGCGGTAGTGGTCACGGTCCCCTCCCCTGGGTCGACCGCCACGGCCTTGCGTGCCCGCTTGGTGGCGGTGCCCGCGCCGGTTCCCTTCTCAGCCATGGCTTTCGACCCCATCTACGAACGAATCGAGCCGCCGGTTCCCGGCGGCTTCCAGTGCCGGAACGATAATCCCGATCAAAACCGGTCACAACCTGACATACCGACGCCCCATGACGATCCCACCCAGGCAGCCGCCCCAACCGTCCCGCCCCGTGTGCCCATGGATTTGTGCCCAGATCGACTCCGGCTAACCTCCGCCGCCGAACGCCCCCGGACCGGCCGCCCGAACACCCGCCCGAGCAGCCGCGGGCCGCCCGCCGGAAACGGTTTGGACAAACCGACTCGCCCGGCCGATACACTGGCCCTGCAAGGCGCAGATGGGACGAGTACCGACGTACGCAGCCACCAGCGACCCGGGGACGGTGCGAGCCCGGGGGTGTGCACGGCGGGAAGATCACCCCGGAGCCGCCGGAAGAACGGCCGCCGCGATGCCGCGGTGGCCCACTAGACCCGGCAGCAAGCCCAAACAAGAGGGCCGCGAACGCAGCACCGCGGCCAAGGAGGGTGGTACCGCGGGACGGCCGGGCCGTCTCGTCCCTCCGGAGGATCCAGTCCCAGCATCCGCCGGAGGTAGACGCCGCGATGGCCAGCTCCCAACCCGCCACCCACCACCACCCTTCCGACGACGCACCGCGTGCGACCGCGCTGTACCACCCCGTCCCCGCGCAGGTGGATCTGCCTGCCCTGGAGCACCGGATCCTGTCGTTCTGGCAGGACAACAAGATCTTCCAGCGCAGCCTGGAGCAGTCCGAGGGCCGCCCCGAGTGGGTGTTCTACGAGGGCCCGCCCACCGCCAACGGCATGCCGGGCGCCCACCACATCGAGGCCCGCGTCTTCAAGGACGTCTTCCCGCGCTTCCGGACCATGAAGGGCTACCACGTCGCCCGCAAGGCCGGCTGGGACTGCCACGGCCTGCCGGTCGAGCTCGCCGTCGAGAAGGAGCTGGGCTTCTCCGGCAAGCAGGACATCGAGGCGTACGGCATCGCCGAGTTCAACGCCAAGTGCCGCGACTCGGTGACCCGCCACACCGACGCCTTCGCCGAGCTGACCACCCGGATGGGCTACTGGGTCGACCTCGACGAGGCCTACCGCACGATGGACCCGTCGTACGTCCAGTCCGTCTGGTGGTCGCTCAAGCAGATCTTCGACAAGGGCCTGCTGGTCCAGGACCACCGGGTCGCCCCCTGGTGCCCGCGCTGCGGCACCGGCCTCTCGGACCACGAGCTGGCCCAGGGCTACGAGACCGTGGTCGACCCCTCGGTCTTCGTGCGCTTCCCGCTGACCAGCGGCCCGCTGGCCGGCCGGGCCTCCCTGCTGGTCTGGACCACCACTCCGTGGACCCTGGTCTCCAACACCGCCGCCGCCGTCCACCCCGAGGTCACCTACGTGGTGGCCACCGACGGCGACGAGCGGCTCGTCGTCGCCGAGCCGCTGGTCGCCAAGGCGCTCGGCGAGGGCTGGGAGACCACCGGCGAGTCCTTCACCGGCGCCGAGATGGAGCGCTGGGCCTACCGCCGCCCCTTCGACCTGGTCGAGATCGAGGACGCCCACTACGTCCTCAACGCCGACTACGTCACCACCGAGGACGGCACCGGCATCGTCCACCAGTCCCCCGCCTTCGGCGCGGACGACCTCGCGACCTGCCGCCGGTACGGCCTGCCGGTGGTCAACCCGGTGCTCGCCGACGGCACCTTCGCCCCCGAGGTCCCGCTGGTCGGCGGCCAGTTCTTCAAGAAGGCCGACGAGGCCCTGGTCGCGGACCTCAAGGAGCGCGGCCTGCTCTTCCGCCACCTGCCGTACGAGCACAGCTACCCGCACTGCTGGCGCTGCCACACCGCGCTGCTCTACTACGCGCAGCCGTCCTGGTACATCCGGACCACCGCCGTCAAGGACGCGATGATCCGCGAGAACGAGGCCACCAACTGGTTCCCGGACACGGTCAAGCACGGCCGCTTCGGCGACTGGCTGAACAACAACATCGACTGGGCGCTCAGCCGCAACCGCTACTGGGGCACCCCGCTGCCGATCTGGCGCTGCGAGGAGGGCCACCTCACCTGCGTCGGCTCGCTGGCCGAGCTGTCCGAGCTCACCGGCACCGACCAGAGCGGCCTCGACCCGCACCGCCCGTACATCGACGCGGTGACCTTCGACTGCCGCGACTGCGGCGGCACCGCCACCCGCGTGCCCGAGGTCATCGACGCCTGGTACGACTCGGGCTCGATGCCCTTCGCCCAGTACGGCTACCCGTACCGGAACAAGGAGCTGTTCGAGAAGCGCTACCCGGCGCAGTTCATCTCCGAGGCGATCGACCAGACCCGCGGCTGGTTCTACACGCTGATGGCGGTCGGCACCCTGGTGTTCGACAAGAGCAGCTACCAGAACGTCGTCTGCCTGGGCCACATCCTGGCCGAGGACGGCCGCAAGATGTCCAAGCACCTGGGCAACATCCTCCAGCCGATCCCGCTGATGGACCAGCACGGCGCCGACGCCGTCCGCTGGTTCATGGCGGCCGGCGGCTCGCCCTGGTCGGCCCGCCGGGTCGGCCACGGCACCATCCAGGAGGTGGTCCGCAAGACCCTCCTCACCTACTGGAACACCGTCGCCTTCCAGGCCCTGTACGCCCGCACCTCGAACTGGGCGCCCTCGGCGAGCGACCCGGCCCCGGCCGACCGTCCGCAGCTGGACCGCTGGGTGCTCTCCGAGCTGAACACCCTGGTCCGCGAGGTCGACGCGGCCTACGAGGCGTACGACACCCAGCGCGCCGGCAAGCTGCTGTCCGGCTTCGTCGACGACCTGTCGAACTGGTACGTCCGCCGCGGCCGCCGCCGCTTCTGGCAGGGCGACGCCGCGGCGCTCGCCACCCTGCACGAGGCGCTGGAGACGGTCACCCGCCTGATGGCCCCGCTCACCCCGTTCATCACCGAGCGGGTCTGGCAGGACCTGGTCGTCCCGGTCGCCCCGGAGGCCCCGGCCTCGGTGCACCTGGCCACCTGGCCGGAGGCCGACGAGTCGCTGATCGACACCGAGCTCTCCCGGCACATGGCGCTGGTCCGCCGCCTGGTCGAGCTGGGCCGGGCCACCCGCGCGGAGTCCGGCGTGAAGACCCGTCAGCCGCTGTCGCGCGCGCTGGTCGCCGCCCAGGGCTGGGAGGAACTGCCCGCCGACCTGCGCGCGCAGATCGCCGAGGAGCTCAACGTCGCCGCCCTGGAGTCGCTGGCCGAGGTCGGCGGCTCGCTGGTCGACACCAGCGCCAAGGCCAACTTCCGCGCGCTGGGCAAGCGCTTCGGCAAGGGCGTGCAGGACGTCGCCAAGGCGGTCGCCGCCACCGACGCCGCCCGCCTGGCCGCCGAACTGCGCGCCACCGGCGAGACCTCGGTCGAGCTGGACGGCGCGACGATCACCCTCTCCCCGGACGAGGTGGTCATCACCGAGACCCCGCGCGAGGGCTGGGCCGTCGCCAACGAGTCCGGCGCCACCGTCGCCCTCGACCTGGCCATCACCCCGGAGCTCAAGCGCCTCGGCATCGCCCGCGACGCCATCCGCCAGATCCAGGAGGCCCGCAAGAACTCCGGCCTGGACGTCGCCGACCGCATCGTCCTGCGCTGGCGCGCCACCTCGGAGGAGACCGCCGAGGCCGTCGCCGAGCACGGCCCGCTCGTCGCCGAGGAGGTCCTCGCGACCGACTTCGCCGCCGGCGCGGCCGACTGGGACTCCGAGACCTTCGCCGACGAGTCCCTCGGCCTCGCGTTCCAGCTCCGCAAGGCCTGACGCTCCGCCACGAAGCCGCCGTCGCCCCCGGGGTGACGGCGGCTTCGTCGTATCCGCCCACGTCCCACGCCCGCCCCGGCTCCCGTACGCCCCCTCCCGGTTCCACGCGCCCCGCGCTGCTCCACCGAGCGCGCCCCCCGCCCTGCCCGCACGCCCCCTTCCCCCGACGCAGAAGGGCGCCCCCTCCCCGACCCGTGGGTCGGAAAGGGGGCGCCCTCGAAAGGCCCTGCTACAACCTCAGTTGTCGCCGTCCTCGTCGATCAGGAAGCCCCGCATCGGCGCGGGAGCCTGCTGCATCGGCTGCGGCGGCTGCGGACGGACCGCCGCCATCGGCTGGGTCATCCCGGCCGGCTGCATCTGCGGAGCACCGCTGTTGCCGCCGCTCGACTGCCCGCCGAAGCTCGGCGCCGAGGAGTTGCCGCCGAAGGAGCCGTTCCCGCCGAAGGACGGCGAGTTGCCCCCGAAGGACGGCTGGTTGCCACCGAAGCTCGGCGCGCCACTGCTCATCGCACCGGCACCGGCCGGAGCCATCGACGAGGCCGCCGGCGGCAGCGACGCGGTGGCGGGGATCCGCGGCGGGGCGAGCGAGTCGTCGGCCTGCGACTCCAGCTGGCGCAGCTGGGTCTCCAGGTACGACTTCAGACGCGTGCGGTACTCACGCTCGAACGCCCGCAGGTCCTCGACCTTGCGCTCCAGCGTGGCCCGCGCCGACTCCAGGGAGCCCATCGCGACCCGGTGCTTCTCCTGCGCGTCCCGCTCCAGCGCGTCGGCCTTCGCACGGGCGTCGCGCTCCAGACCCTCGGCCCGGCTGCGCGCCTCGCCGACGATCTTGTTGGCCTCGGAGCGGGCCTCGGAGATCGCCTGGTCGGCGGTCTGCTGGGCGAGCGCGAGCACCCGGGCGGCGCTGTCGCCACCGGGGCCCTGCTGCTGCATCGGGGCGCCCATCGGGCCGCCCATCTGCTGCGGGCCGCCCATCGGGCCACCCATCGGCTGCATCTGCTGCTGGCCCATGCCCTGGCCCATCGGGTTGCCCATCTGCTGCGGGCCACCGGGGCCGCCCATGGGCTGCAGCATCTGACCGCCCATCGGCTGGACCAGCTGCTGCTGGCCGCCCATGGTCTGGTTCATCTGCTGCTGCTGGCCGCCTCCGGCGGGAAGCTGCGGGGCGGAGCCGGCGGGCAGGCCGAGGGGCTGGTTGCCCATCTGCTGCTGCGGGCCGCCGGGGCCCATCTGCTGCGGACCACCCGGACCCATCTGCTGCGGACCGCCGGGACCCATCTGCTGCGGGCCGCCCGGACCCTGCTGGCCGGGGACCGGAGGACCGGATATGGCGGCCGGCACGGGGGCGCCGCCCTGGCGGGGGGCGTCCTGCTGCGGCTCCTTGCGCAGGTTGGCCTGGTTCTGCGCGGCGGCACGAGTCGCGGCGGCCAGCTTGGCGCGCAGGTCCTCGTTCTCCCGGAGGAGGCGGGTCAGCTCCGCCTCGACCTCGTCGAGGAAGGCATCGACCTCGTCCTCGTCATAGCCTTCACGCAGGCGGACGGTCGTGAACTGCTTGTTCCGAACGTCCTCGGGGGTCAATGGCATCTCTTCACCTCAACGTGATCGTCGGCACACCGGCATCCTGTCGCATCGCTCACCTACGACTAGGGGTGCACAAGCGAGATCAGGACATACACAATGATCATCAGTACGAAGAAGGACAGGTCGAGCGCCACGCCCCCGAAACGCAACGGCGGAATGAGCCGCCGAAGAAGCTTGAGCGGCGGATCCGTGACAGTGTACGTGGCCTCCAGGACCAGGACCATGGCCTTGCCGGGCCGCCACGAACGCGCGAACTGGAAGACCCAGTCCATGACCAGTCGTACGAGCAGGAACACCAGGAAGACGGTCAGGGCGTAGTAGAGCACCGCCCACACGATGTCCATCGCGTTTCCCTCTCCCCGGTCCCGATCCCTCGGGCCTGCCGCTCGTCACCTGTCGCTAAACCACTGTTGATCAGATCCACACGTAAAGTCGTGGCCGGGTCAGCTCTGGTTGAAGAACCCACCCTCGGCGATCCGAGCCTTGTCCTCCGCCGTGACATCGACGTTAGCAGGCGACAGCAGGAACACCTTCTGTGTCACGCGCTCGATACTGCCGTGCAGACCGAAGACGAGTCCAGCGGCGAAGTCTACGAGGCGCTTCGCGTCGGTGTCGTCCATCTCGGTCAGATTCATGATCACGGGGGTCCCGCCGCGGAACTGTTCCCCGATGGTACGGGCCTCGTTGTAGGTCCGGGGGTGCAGCGTGGTGATGCGGTAGGGCTCTCGTTCGTTCACGACCTTGGGCATGATCACCGGTGCGCTCTTCTCCAGGTTTTGGCGACGTTCGGGTGTGATGGACGACACGGGTGCCATCCTCGGAGTCTCCTGTCGGATCGGCACCGCCGCGGGCACCGGCTGCGGGGTGATGGAGGAGACCGGGGCGGGCGCGGCGGCCGCGGGAGCCGGTGCCGGCCGGGGGATGTCCTCGGTCCGCTGGCCCGTCCGGATCGGTTCGGGATCCGCGTCGTAGTCGTCGTCGGGGTCGTACCCCTGGCCGTCGTACGTCTCGTCCTCCACGAGGCCGAGGTAGACCGCCATCTTGCGCATTGCGCCGGCCATGCTCCTGTCTCCTCCGCTCATAGCCACCTCGCTGACGCTCGGTGGCGGCTTCGCGATGCGCGCGCCTTCTGGTGGTCGCCCGCTTCGCTCGCTCCGTACGGACCGGCTCCGGCCCGGGCCGTACGGCCCCGCCTGCGGATTCCGTGGCCCTTCCACGACGGCGTGTCAGCCCGACGGCCGGTCAGAGTGCGTGGAGCGGGGGCCGCGGAGCTGCGATCCACGGTTCGCTAGCGCTCCGAAGAGCTGCTAGATTCTGTCCTATTTTGTCCTGCTGTCTGATCTACTTACCCGGTGACGTTACCTGAGCGGTGACCTCACTCCGAGGACCGCCGTTCCGACGCGCACATGTGTCGCTCCGGCGGCAATCGCCTGCTCAAGGTCGCCGCTCATCCCTGCGGAGACCATGGTGGCAGCCGGATGGTCCGCCCGTACGGCGGATGCGATTTCCGCCAGCCGATCGAAGGCGCGGGCCGGGTCCCCGGCCAGCGGACCGGCCAGCGGAGCGACGGTCATCACACCGTCCAGCCGCAGCCCGGGCGTGTCGGCGATCGCGTCGGCCAGTTGCGCGACGTCCTCCGGCGCGACCCCCGCCCGGTGTTCACCCTCCCCGTAC
Organism: Kitasatospora sp. NPDC092039; assembly: GCF_044756065.1. Classification (NCBI taxonomy): domain Bacteria; kingdom Bacillati; phylum Actinomycetota; class Actinomycetes; order Kitasatosporales; family Streptomycetaceae; genus Kitasatospora; species Kitasatospora sp. NPDC092039. The sequence continues at coordinate 55,823 of NZ_JBIVSD010000004.1, forward strand.
GCCTTGTCCAGTGCCACCTGCGCCAGGCAGCCCAGCTCCGGGCGCTCCGCCTTGAGCACCGCCGCGGAGAGCGAGCCGACCAGCCGGAGCCGGTCCACCGAGTGCACGTGGTTCGCGTACCGGACGACCGAGCGGACCTTGTTGGTCTGCAGCTGGCCGACGAAGTGCCAGTCAAGAGGAAGGTTTCTGCACTGCTCCGCCTTGGGGGCGGCGTCCTGGTCGCGGTTCTCCGCGACGTCCGTCACGCCGAGTCCGGCCAGCAGCGCGGTGTCCTCGGCGGGGTACGTCTTGGTGACGACGACCAGGGTGACCTCGCTCCGGGCGCGCCCGGCGGCCGCGCAGGCGTCCGCGATCCGGCGCTCGACCACGTCGAGGTTGGTGCCGAGTTCCTCGTACCGGGCCCGCTGGCCCTCCGTCAGCGCGGCGGTGAACCCGGCGCTGCCCGGGAACGGTCCGTAGATGTCGTTCGTCATCAGTGATCAGAGCCCAACCAGACGTAGCTCGCGAGCCGGCCGGTGCGCTGCTCGCGGCGATAGGAGTAGTGATCGGCGGATTCGAGGGTGCAGACCGGTGACCGCACCAGCTCGTTGACCCCGGCCGCGGCCAGCTGGGCCGCGACTCCCTCCGGCACGTCCAGGGCCGGAGTCCCCCAGGACGTCTCGGCGAAGGCCTCCGGCACCACCGCGGCGACCTCGGCGCGCAGTTCGGCCGGCACCTCGTAGCAGCGGCCGCAGACCGCGGGCCCCGTGGCGGCGGTGATCCGCCCGGGCTCCGCGCCCAGGGCGACCATCGCCCGGACGACCGCGGGGACCACCCCGGCCGCCAGCCCGGGCCGGCCCGCGTGGGCCGCGCCCACCACGCCCGCCACCGGATCGGCCAGCAGCACCGGGGTGCAGTCGGCGGTCAGCACCGCCAGCGCGAGCGGCCGGTCGGAGACCACCGCGTCCACCGCGGGGGCCTCGCCGAGCGGCTGGCGCTCGGTCACCACGGCGACCTCGGCGCCGTGCACCTGGTTCATCCACACCACGTCGGCCGGGTCGAGCCCCAGCCGCCGGGCGGCCAGCGCCCGGTTCTCCCGCACGGCCCCGGGGTCGTCCCCCACCGCGCCGCCGAGGTTGAGCTCCCCGTACGGCGAAGTGCTCACCCCGCCCCACCGGGAGGTGAAGGCGAAGTGAGCACCCGCGCGGATCGAGTGATCGATCACTTAAGGAAGTCCGGGACGTCGAGCTCCTCGGCCGGGCTCTCCACGAACGGCTGCCGGGCCGGCTGCACCTGCGGCGGCACCGGGGCGGCGGCGGTCGTGGCGGCCGGGGTCTCGGCGGTCCGGCTCGGCGCGGAGGCCGGGGACTCGCCCTCCGAACGGGACGTCACCGAACCGATGGTCCCGTACGGGCGGCCGGCCGGACGCTCCGGCGCGGCCGGCGGGGTGGCCGGGCGGTCCGGGGTGGTGGACTTGACCACCGGGTCGCGGACGATCGCCGGCGGCTGCCCGCCGTCGAAGCCGGCCGCGATGACGGTGACCCGGACCTCGTCGCCGAGCGCGTCGTCGATGACCGCGCCGAAGATGATGTTCGCCTCGGGGTGGGCCGCCTCGCTGACCAGCTGGGCCGACTCGTTGATCTCGAACAGGCCGAGGTCGGAACCGCCCGAGATGGACAGCAGCACGCCGCGGGCGCCGTCGATCGAGGCCTCCAGCAGCGGCGAGGAGATCGCCATCACGGCGGCGGCCTTGGCGCGGTCCTCACCGCGGGCCGAGCCGATGCCCATGAGCGCCGAACCGGCGTCCGACATGACGGACTTGACGTCGGCGAAGTCGAGGTTGATCAGACCCGGGGTGGTGATCAGGTCGGTGATGCCCTGGACACCGGAGAGCAGGACCTGGTCGGCCGAGCGGAACGCGTCGAGGACGCTGACCTGGCGGTCCGAGATGGACAGCAGCCGGTCGTTGGGGATCACGATGAGGGTGTCGACCTCTTCGCGCAGGGAGGCGATGCCGTCCTCGGCCTGGTTGGCCCGGCGCCGTCCCTCGAAGGTGAACGGACGGGTGACCACGCCGATGGTCAGGGCGCCCAGCGAGCGCGCGATGTTGGCGACGACGGGCGCGCCGCCCGTGCCCGTGCCACCGCCCTCGCCGGCGGTCACGAAGACCATGTCGGCCCCCTTGAGGACCTCCTCGATCTCCTCGCGGTGGTCCTCGGCGGCCTTGCGGCCGACCTCGGGGTTGGCGCCGGCGCCCAGGCCCCGGGTGAGTTCACGGCCCACATCGAGCTTGACGTCGGCGTCGCTCATCAGGAGGGCCTGCGCATCGGTGTTGATCGCGATGAACTCGACGCCCTTGAGACCGACCTCGATCATCCGGTTGATGGCGTTGACACCACCGCCGCCGATTCCGACGACCTTGATGACTGCGAGGTAGTTCTGCGGTGCTGCCACGTCGAAGGCCTCTCGCCTCGAATTTCCGGGTCGGTGCGGCCCGGAGCGGGGCCGTACCGACGGATGTCGATGGGTAGGGAGCCTGGTTTCTGACTGAATGTCCGAAATGCCGACCGCCGACCCCAACCCTAAACTTGACCTTTAGGGTTAGTTCTGTGCCTCCGTCACATCACCAGGAAACACAGTCTGGTGACACAGGACACTAGGTGGCTCCAGGCACGTGTTTCAACGAACACGCCGAGCTTCCCTTTTTCTTTTGAGCCTATGTGATCATCGGCCGGCTTAGGAAACCGGGGGTGACCACCAAGAGTCGGGCCGACACTTCAAGGCGTCAACCCCTCCCTCAGGCAGAGAACCTACCGGATCATCCCGACACCGCCGGCGCCTCGGGCGCCGTCACATCGAAGTTGGTGCCCTTCTGGTTCATCAGCGCGACCAGCACCCGGGCCTTCCGGTCGATCTGCTCCGGACTCCCCCAGCGCACCGTCGCACCCCCGCTGAGCTGCAACTCGATGTCGTCGTACGAGTGCACCAGCACCGAGCCGGCCCGCTTGGCGACCTCCGGCGGCAGCCCGGCGGCCACCGCCACCGCGCCCCGCACCAACTGCGGACGGGAGATCACCCCGTCCACGTCGTTCGCCTGCTGACTGAGTCGCAGCTCGACCACCGGGACGCCCTCCGGCGGGGCCGGTTCGGTGGCGAAGCTCACGCCCCCGGCATCCACCTGGGTGAACCGGCCGTCCTCCCCCTTGACGGCGGCCACCGCCTTGCGCTGGACGACCTTCACCCGCAGGGTGTGCGGCCAGCCCCGCCAGACCTCGGCCCCGGCCACCCGGGGGATGGCCTCCACCCGGTGCCGGACCTCGTCCAGGTCCACGCGCGCCAGCGGCCCCTGACCGAGCCCGCCGACCGCCTCACGGACCTGGTCCGCCGTCAGCCTGTCGTCGCTCGCCCCCTGGACGGCGACGCTGCGCACGTCCAGGACCGAGGAGAGGAACACCAGCCAGGCCAGCACGCCGAGCACCACGGCGCCGAGCGCGCCCAGCACCACGATGCCCCGCCGGGAGAGCCGGAGGCGGGGAGCGGACTCCTCCTCCTCCAGCTCCTCCTCCAGCGGGTCGGCGAGCCGGCCGTCAGCCACGGCGGCGGCCGCCGCGGTGCGCCTGGATCGCCTCGTACACCATGCCGACCAGCAGGTCGTCGGCGTCGCGCCGGCCGAACTCGGCGGCCGACCGGCTCATGTCCCAGAGGCGCTGCGGGTCGGTGAGCACCGGCAGCACGTTCTGGAGCACCCAGTCCGGGGTCAGCTCGGCGTCGTCCACCAGCAGGCCGCCGCCGGCCTTGACCATCGGCTGGGCGTTCAGCCGCTGCTCGCCGTTGCCGATCGGCAGCGGGACGAAGGCGGCGGGCAGGCCGACGGCCGCCAGCTCGGCCACCGTCATGGCACCGGCCCGGCAGAGCATCATGTCGGCGGCCGCGTAGGCGAGGTCCATCCGGTCCAGGTACGGCACCGGGCGGTACGGCGGCATCCCCGGGACGTCCGCCACCTGCGGCAGCTCGTTCTTCGGGCCGACCGCGTGCAGGATCTGCACGCCGTACTGCTGGAGCCGCGGGGCGATCGCGGTGATCGTCTCGTTGAGCCGACGCGCGCCCTGGGAGCCGCCGGACACCAGCAGGGTGGGCAGCCGCTGGTCGAGGCCGAAGTACTGGCGGGCCTCGGGACGGGCGGCGCCCCGGTCCAGGGTGGCGATGGTCCGGCGCAGCGGGATGCCGATGTACCGGGAGTCGCGCAGCTTGCTGTCCGGCGTGGAGACCGCGACGAAGTCGCTGTAGCGGGCGCCGATCTTGTTGGCCAGGCCGGGGCGGGCGTTCGCCTCGTGCACCACGATCGGCACCCCGGCCCGCTTGGCGGCCAGGTAGGCGGGCATCGCGACGTAGCCGCCGAAGCCGACCACGGCGTCCGCGTTGACCCGCTCGATGATCTCCTGGGCGGCCCGGACGGTGCCGCGCAGCCGGCCGGGGACGGTGATCAGCTCCGGGGTGGGCTTGCGGGGCAGCGGGACGGCCGGGATGAGCTCCAGCTGGTAGCCGCGCTCGGGTACCAGCCGGGTCTCCAGTCCGCGCTCGGTGCCCAGGGCGGTGATCCCGACGGACGGGTCGTGCCTGCGGAGGGCATCCGCGAGGGCCATGGCCGGCTCGATGTGACCGGCGGTCCCCCCGCCGGCGAGTACGACATGCACCGAAATTCACCGCTCCCTGCGTGCCGGCCCCGGGGCCGGGCGCGCTGTGGTTCGTCGTCGTGGCAGCACCCGGGCCAGTTGTCTCCTGATCCGGGAGTTCTTGCTCCGGGCGGCCAGGGCCGCCTTCGCGCCCGAGGCGCTGCGTGCCAGGCACAGCAGCACTCCGACCGCGGACATGGCCGACAGCATGGCGGAACCGCCGTAGGAGAACAGCGGGAGCGGGACGCCCGCGATGGGCAGCAGTCCCAGTGCCGACCCCAGGTTGATCATGGCCTGCGCCATGATCCAGGTGGTGGCGGCTCCCGCGGCGTACCTGACGAAGGGGTCCTTCGTACCGATGGCCACACGGATACCCGCGTAGCCTAGTGCCGCGAAGAGACCGAGGACGGACAGCGTCCCCACCAGACCGAGTTCCTCACCGGTCGCGGCGAAGATGAAGTCGGTGTGCGCCTCGGGCAGCTGGCCCCATTTCTCCACGCCGGCGCCGAGGCCGGTGCCGAAGCCACCGCCGTTGGCGAACGCGAAGACGCCGTGCAGGGCCTGGAAGCAGGCGCCCTCCGGGTCGATCTTGGTGACGCCGATGCAGCTCAGCCGCTCCGCCCGGTGCGGGACGGTGACCACCAGGGCGGTGCAGACCACGACCGCCACCCCGAGGGTGGCCACGAACAGCCGCAGTGGCGCTCCGACCATCCAGAGCAGCGCGAACACCATGGCCACCAGGATCATCGAGGTGCCCATGTCGCCGCCGAACATGATCAGCGCGAGCAGCAGCAGGGCGCCCGGCACCAGCGGCACCAGCAGGTGCTTCCAGGAGTTGAGGGTGCCGGCCTTCTGCTTGCGGGCGAGCAGGTCGGCGCCCCAGAGCACCAGCGCGAGCTTGGCGAACTCCGAGGGCTGGAACTGGAAGAAGCCGAAATCCAGCCAGTTCTGGTTGCCGTTGATCCGCACCCCGATGCCGGGGATGGCGACCAGGGTGAGGGCGCCGATCACCCCGATCATCACCGGGTAGGTGATCACCCGCAGCACCGCCACCGGGACGGAGGCGAAGCCGATCAGCAGGACCAGGCCGAGGATGGCCGCGATCAGCTGCTTGAGGAAGTAGTACTGCGCCGTGTGGTGCTGGTTCAGGGCGAGGATCTGCGAGGCCGAGAAGACCATCATCAGGCCGAGCACGACCAGCAGCAGGGTGCTGCCGACGACCAGCAGGTACGGGGCGAGCGGCCGGTCCAGCCAGTACCGGACCCGGGCCCGGAAGGCCTGGACCCGGGCCAGCGGACCGGCCGACTTGTACTTGGTCGTGGTGGCGGAGATCACCCTCATCGGCTCCGCGGCGTCCCGCTTCGCAACGCCGGAATCCGCTCTGCCCTGCCCCGCCACCGCTCCCCGCTCCCGTCTTACGGCTCGTCCGCCTCCGGGCCGCCAGGACCCGAGGGGCTCACTCGCCGGAGTCCGCCAGCTCCCGGACGGCCGCCGCGAAGAGGTCGCCGCGCTCGCCGTAGTTGGTGAACATGTCCATCGAGGCGCAGGCCGGCGCCAGCAGCACCGTGTCACCCGATCGGGCGAGCGACGCGGCCGTTCGAACGACCTCGGTCATCGCCACCGCGCCAGTCTGGCCCTCGGCCGCCTCGATCACCGGCACATCCGGAGCGTGTCGCTCCAGCGCCTCCCGGATCACCGCGCGGTCCTGGCCGATCAGCACCACCGCGCGCAGCCGCTCGGCCGCGCCCTGCACCAGGTCGTCGAAGGTCGCGCCCTTGGCCAGGCCCCCGGCGATCCAGACGATCGGCCGGTAGGCGGCCAGCGAGGCGGCCGCCGCGTGGGTGTTGGTGGCCTTGGAGTCGTCGATGTACGCGACCTCGCGGACCACGCCGACCTCGGCGATCCGGTGGGCGTCCGGGCGGAAGGCCCGCAGGCCCTCCCGGACGGCCTTCGGCTCGACGCCGTACGCCCGGGCCAGCGCCGCCGCGGCGAGCGCGTTGGCGATGTTGTGCGGGGCCGGCGGGTTCACGTCCGACACGGCGCCCAGCTCGGCCGCGTTCTTGGCCCGGTCCTCGACGAAGGCGCGGTCCACCAGCAGCCCGTCCACCACGCCGAAGTTCGACGGGCCGGGCGCGCCGAGGCCGAAGCCGATCGCCCGGCAGCCCTCCTCGACGTCGGCCTCGCGGACCAGCGCCTCGGTGGCCGGGTCGGCCAGGTTGTAGACGCAGGCGACCACGTTGCCCTCGTAGATCCGGCCCTTGTCGGCGGCGTACGCCTCCATGGAGCCGTGCCAGTCGAGGTGGTCCGGCGCCAGGTTGAGCACCGCCGCCGAGTACGGGCGCAGCGAGGGCGCCCAGTGCAGCTGGTAGCTGGAGAGCTCGACGGCGAGCACGTCGTACGGCTCCTCGGCGAGCACCGCGTCCAGCACCGAGACCCCGACGTTGCCGACCGCGGCGGTGCGCCGGCCGGCGGCGGTGAGGATCGAGGCGAGCATCTGGACGGTGGTGGTCTTGCCGTTGGTGCCGGTGACGGCCAGCCAGGGGGCGGGCTCGCCGGTGCCCGGCAGCGGCCTGCGCAGCCGCCAGGCCAGCTCGACGTCGCCCCAGACCGGCACGCCGGCCGCCTCGGCGGCGGCGAACAGCGGGCTGTCCGGCGCCCAGCCGGGCGAGGTGACGACCAGTTCGGTGCCCTCGGGCAGGCTCGCGCCGTCGCCGAGCCGCACCGTGACGCCCAGCGCCTCCAGCTCGGCGGCCCGGACGGCCAGGCCGGGCCCGCTGCCGCCGTCCACGACGGTGACCCGGGCGCCGAGGCCGTGCAGGACGCGCGCGGCGCTGATGCCCGAGACGCCCAGGCCGGCGACGGCGACCGGCAGGCCGTCGAAGTCCGGGTTGGCCGGGCCGGTCAGGTCGGGGTCGGTCATCCGGTCACCCATCCCGCGTAGAACAGGCCGAGGCCGACGGCGACGCAGAGGCCCTGGATGATCCAGAACCTGACCACGATCAGGACCTCGGTCCAGCCCTTGAGTTCGAAGTGGTGCTGCAACGGCGCCATCTTGAAGACGCGCTTGCCGGTCATCCGGAAGGAGCCGACCTGGATGATCACCGAGAGGGTGATGATCACGTAGAGGCCGCCGAGCAGGGCGAGCAGCAGCTCGGTGCGGGAGCAGATCGCCAGACCGGCCAGGGCGCCGCCGAGGGCGAGCGAGCCGGTGTCACCCATGAAGATCTTGGCGGGCGAGGTGTTCCACCACAGGAAGCCGAAGCAGGAGCCCATCAGGGCGGAGGCCACGACGGCGAGGTCCAGCGGGTCGCGGATGTCGTAGCAGTTGGCGGTCGCGGTGATGGCGTAGGCGCAGCTCTGGGTGTGCTCCCAGATGCCGATGAAGGTGTAGGCGCCGAAGACCATCACCGAGGCGCCGGTGGCGAGGCCGTCCAGACCGTCCGTCAGGTTCACGCCGTTCGACATCGCGGCGATCATGAAGTACGCGAAGATGACGAACAGGACCGGGCCGATCGCCCACTTGAAGTCCCGGACGAAGGACAGGCTCTGGGACGCCGGGTTGAGCCCGCGGTCGTCCGGGAACTGCATCGCCAGGACGGCGAACCCGAGGCCGACGATCGACTGGCCGGCCAGCTTCGCCTTGGCCCGCAGGCCCAGCGAGCGGCGCTTGACCACCTTGATGTAGTCGTCCAGGAAGCCGACCAGGCCGAGGCCCGCGGTCAGGAAGAGCACCAGCAGCCCGGAGGCCGTCGGGCTCTCGCCCGTTATCGCCTTCGTGGCGAAGTACGCGATCAGGGTCGCCAGGATGAAGGCGATGCCGCCCATGGTGGGCGTGCCCTTCTTGCTGTGGTGCGCCTTGGGGCCGTCGTCACGGATGTACTGGCCGTAGCCGTGCTTCGCGAGCAGCTTGATCAGCGCCGGGGTGCCGAGCAGCGACAGGATGAGACCGATCATCCCGGAGAACAGGATCTGCTTCATTATTCGGCCACACCGTCCGCCAGGAGGGCCTCGGCCACCTTCTCCAGCCCCACCGAACGGGAAGCCTTCACCAGGACCACATCCCCCGGCCGAAGCTGACTGCGCAGCAGCTCGACCGCCGCGTCCGCGTCGGACACCAGCACCGACTCCTCACCCCACGAACCTTCGTTCCTCGCGCCGAGTTCCATGCAGGCCGCCTCGCGTCCGCCGACCGCCACCAGCTTGGTGACGTCCAGCCGGACGGCGAGCCGCCCGATGGCGTCGTGCTCGGCCAGGCTCTCCTCGCCGAGCTCCCGCATCTCGCCGAGCACCGCCCAGGTGCGGCGGCGCTCCGGGCCCCGGCCCCCCATCGACACCAGCGCCCGCAGCGCGGCCCGCATCGAGTCGGGGTTCGCGTTGTAGGCGTCGTTCACGACGGTGACACCATCGGCCCGGTCGACGACCTCCATGCGCCAGCGGGACAGCGCACCCGCTTCGCCCAGGGCTGCCGCGGTGTCGTCGACGGACATCCCGAGCTCCACCGCCACCGCGGCGGCGGCGAGGGCGTTCGAGACGTGGTGCTCACCGTACAGGCGCAGCTGCACGGGCGCGGAACCGGCCGGGGTGGTGAGCGTGAACGATGGCCGTCCGGTGGCGTCCAGGCGAACGCCGGTGGCCCGTACGTGGGCGTCCGGGGATTCCCCGAACAGGACCACCTTCGCCCTGGTGCGGGAGGCCATCGCGCGCACCAGCCGGTCGTCCGCGTTGAGGATCGCGGCGCCGTCGGCGGGCAGCGCCTCGACCAGTTCGCCCTTGGCCTCGGCGATCGCCTCCTGGGAGCCGAACTCGCCGACGTGGGCGGTGCCGACGTTGAGGACCAGGCCGATCCGGGGCGGGGTGATCGAGGTGAGGTACTCGATGTCGCCCTTGTGCCGGGCGCCCATCTCGATGACCAGGTGCCGGGTGTCGTCCTCGACCCGCAGCGCGGTCATCGGGTGGCCGATCTCGTTGTTGAGCGAGCCGGGCGGGTAGACCGTGTCGCCGAGGCGCTGGAGCAGCTGGGCGATCAGGTCCTTGGTGCTGGTCTTGCCGGCCGAGCCGGTCAGCGCGACCACGGTGGTGCCCTCGGCACGGGAGACCACGGTGCGGGCCAGCCTGCCGAGCGCCTCCACCACACTGTCGACCAGGACGGCGGGCACGCCGACCGGACGGGAGGCCAGCACCGCGACGGCGCCGTCCTCGACCGCCTTGGCCGCGTAGTCGTGGCCGTCCACGTGCTCGCCGACGAAGGCCGCGAACAGGCCGCCGGGGCTGACCTTCCGCGAGTCGATCTCGACCGGGCCGGTGACCAGGGCGTCCGGGTCGGCGCCGTCCAGGGTGCCTCCGACGGCGGCGGCCACCTCGGCGAGGGTCAGTGCGATCACTGCTGCTCTACTCCTCGGTCGCCCCGCGCGGCCGCGGTCTGCGCGATGGATTCGCGCAGCACCTCCCGGTCGTCGAAGGGGCGGATCTCGTCTCGTACGTACTGGCCGAGCTCGTGGCCCTTGCCGGCCACCAGCACGGTGTCCCCCGCCCGGGCGCGGGCGACGGCGAGCCTGATCGCCTCGGCCCGGTCGGGGACGACCAGGACGGCCCCGCGCTCGGCCTCGGGCACCGCGGCGGCACCGGTCAGCATGGTGGCGAGGATCGCCAGCGGGTCCTCGCTGCGCGGGTTGTCGCTGGTCAGCAGGGCGGTGTCGGCGAGGCGGGCGGCGATGTCGCCCATCGGGCCGCGCTTGTGCGGGTCGCGGTCGCCGCCGCAGCCGACCACGACGTGCAGCCGGCCCTCGGTGACCTCGCGCAGCGAGGCGAGGACGGCCCTGAGGGCGTCCGGCTTGTGCGCGTAGTCGACGACGGCGACGAACGGCTGTCCGGCGTCCACCCGCTCCAGCCGGCCCGGCACCCCGGGGACGGCGGCGACGCCGGCCACGGCGCGCTCCAGCGGCAGCCCGGCGGCGACCAGCGCGGTGATCGCGGCGAGCGCGTTGGCGACGTTGAACGGGCCGGGCAGCGGCACGGAGGCGTCGGCCCCCGCACCGTCCGGGCCCAGCACCCTGAAGGTGGAGCCGACCGGCCCGAGCCGGACGTCCACGGCCCGCCAGTCGGCCTCGGCGTCGCCGGTGGCGGAGAAGGTGGTCACCGGGATCTTGGCCTCGGCGGCGAGCCGGCGGCCGTAGTCGTCGTCCAGGTTGACCACGCCGTGGCGGGACTTGCCGGGGTGGAAGAGCCGGGCCTTCGCCTGGAAGTAGTCCTCCATGTCCGGGTGGAAGTCGAGGTGTTCGGGGGTCAGGTTGTTGAACAGCGCGACGTCGTACGCGACCCCGTCGGTGCGGCCGAAGACCAGGGCGTGGCTGGAGACCTCCATGGTCACCGCGTCGGCGCCGCGCTCGGCCATCACGCCGAGGATCGCGTGCAGGTCGGTGGCCTCGGGGGTGGTGCGCTCGCTCTTGATCCGCTCCTCGCCGACCCGCATCTCGACGGTGCCGATCACGCCCGGGCTGCGCCCGGCGCCGCGCAGGCCGCCCTCGACCAGGTACGAGGTGGTGGTCTTGCCGTTGGTGCCGGTGAGCCCGATCATCAGCAGCCGCTGGGAGGGGCGGCCGTAGACGATCGCGGCCAGCTCGCCCATGACGGCCCGCGGCCGGTCGACGACCAGCAGCGGCAGGCCGGTGCCGGCCGCCAGCTCGGCGCCGGCCGGGTCGGTGAGCACCGCCACCGCGCCGGACTCCGCGGCCTTGGCGGCGAAGGCCGCGCCGTGGTGGTTGGCGCCCGGGAAGGCCACGTACACGTCGCCCGGACGGACCGCACGGGAGTCGTGGGTGACGCCGCTGACGGCGCCGCCCTCGACGGGCGGCAGGCCCAGCTCGACGGCCAGCTCGGCGAGCGGCAGGGCGGTGGTCCCGGTCGGGCGGGGCGGACTCACGGTGGTTTGATCGGGTTTCGGCACGGCGGGAAGGCTATCCGCCGAAGGGTGTCCAGGGCCAAACCGGCCCTGCGCCGCGCCGTGCTCCGGCCCGGCCGGTTCGTTGCTCATCGCTCGCTCACGGCTTCCAGTCGACGGCCAGGTTGGGTGCCGGGCTGCCGCTCGGCGGGACCTGCATGGTCTTCAGGGTGAACTCCATCACCTGCTTGAACACCGGGCCGCACAGCTGGCCGCCGAAGTGGCCGTTGACCGGGCCCTGGAGGGTGCAGGAGACGGTGTAGCGGGGGGCGTCGGCGGGGGCGAAGCCGATGAAGGAGGCGGTGTAGCCGTCGTAGCCGACGCCGTTGGCGGCGCCGCGGTTGGCGGTGCCGGTCTTGCCGGCGACCCGGTAGCCGGGGATGGCGGCCTTGCCGCCGGTGCCCTGCTCGTCGTCGACGACCGACTCCAGCATCGAGGTGAGCGTCCTGGCCGTCTCCGGGCTGACCACCTGGGTCTGCTCCCCCGGCCTGCTCGGCTTGTACTTGCCGTCGGGGTCGGTGACGCCCTGGACGATGCTGGGCGCGACCCGCACCCCGCCGTTGGCGATGGTCGAGTAGACCGAGGTGGCCTGCAGCGCGTTCATCTGCATCGGGCCCTGGCCGAAGGAGATGTTGTACTTCTCCGAGGCGACCAGGTCCTCCGGCTTCTTGAGCTTCCCGGCGGTCTCCCCGGGGAAGCCCAGGCCGGTCGGCTCGGCCACGCCGAACTTGCGCATGTAGCCGTCCAGGACCTTGTTGGCCTCCAGCTGGTCGCCGCCGCCGAGGGTCTCCACCGCCTCGATGGTGCCGATGTTGGAGGACTTGGCCAGCACCCCGGCCAGCGTCAGGTACCAGGTGTCGTGGTCGACGTCGTCCTTGAACTGCTGCCCGGCCCGGACCAGCCGGTTGGGCACGGTGACCTTGGTGTCCCAGGTGGCCTTGCCGGAGTCCAGCACGGCGGCCATGCTCATCAGCTTGGCGGTGCTGCCGGGCTCGTACGCGTCGGCCAGGGCGGGGTTGCCCAGGTTGGCCTGCTTGGAAAGGCTCAGGTCGTTCGGGTTGAACCCGGGCGCGGTGGCCATCGCGAGGACCTGACCGGTCTTCACGTCCTGGACCACCACGTAGCCCTTCTCCGCGCCGGAGTTGGCGACCTGGTCGGTGATCGCCCGCTGGGCGGCCCACTGGATGTCCCGGTCGATGGTCAGCTTGACGTCGCTGCCCGGCACGGCCGGTTCCATCGAGCCCCCGGCGGTGGGCACCAGCCGCCCGCCCGACTGGGCGTAGCTGCTGTGGCCGTCCTTGCCGGCCAGCAGCTTCTGGTACTGGAGCTCCAGGCCGCCGGCGCCCTCGCCCTCGGCGTTGACGAAGCCGACCAGGTTGGCGGCCAGCCCGTCCGCCGGGTAGATCCGCTTCTGGGTCTCCCGGTTGAACACCCCGGCCAGCGGGTTGGCGCACTCGTTGTCCACCCGGGTGCGCCCGCCCTGGTCGGCGGGCTTGCCGAGCAGCTTCTTCTGGGCCTGGCAGGCCCGCGAGCCGGCCTGCTTCTCCAGGCCCGACTTGAGGTCGCTGATCTGCTTCTTGGCGACCGGGGTCTGCTGGGCCGCGAGCCGCTTGTAACGGCTCTTGGGGGTGTGCAGGTCGGCGGCGAGCTTCTCCCTGGGCACGCCGAGGATCGGCGACAGCAGCGCGGCCGCCTGCTCCGGCGCGTCCGGGATGCCGGTCGCCTCCGGGGTGAACATCGCCGGGTCGGCGGTGATGTCGTACGCGTCCACGGTGGCCGCCAGGGCGACCCCGTCGGAGGACGTTATCGAGCCGCGCTCGGCGGTGATCGGGATGTTCAGGTAGCGGTTGGTGTTGGCGTCGGCGGCCAGCGCGTCGGCGTCCACCAGCTGGAGCTGCACCAGACGCCCCGCGAAGACGGAGAGCACCAGCGACAGCACCACGCCGATCACCCGCAGCCGGCGCTTGGGCTCGGCCAGCTTGAGCGCCTTGGGGCGCAGCGGCGGACGGCTCTTCGGGCGCACCGCCGCCTGGCCGCGGGCCGGCGGGCGTCCCTCGGGGCGGCGCTGCTGCGGCGCCCGCGGGGTACGGCCGGCGGAGGCCGACCGGGCGGGCTGGGCCTTGGCGGGCTGGCTCCGCGCGGACTGGCCCCTGGCGGGCTGAGCGCGGTCGGGCTGGCCCTTGGCGGGCTGGCTCCTGGGCGGTTGCTGCCCCTTGGCGGGCTGGCCCTTCGCGGGCTGGCCGCGGCCGGTGCCGGACTGCGCGCGCGGCGCGGCGCTCCGGGGCACCGGACGGCGGCCGTTGCCGCCGCCGGAACCTCCGGAGGGCTGACGTGGAGTGCTCATGCGACCACCTCGCCGCGCTCGGCGGGCGCTTCGCACTCGGCGCACCCTCTGCTGGTCCGCTCGTTCCGCCCGCTCATCGGGCCGCACCCCCGCTCGGCTTGGCGGTCGCGGCGGGCGAGACCGGGTTGAGCTGGATCACCGCGTCACCGGCGGACGCCGCCGGGGTCGGCGCCGGCGGCGGTGCGGCCGGCGCCGGGGCGCCGCTCGGCTGGGGCGCGGCCGTCGACGGCCCGGCGGCGGGCTGGGCCGCGCCGGACTGGGCCCTGGTCGGCCACGGCTCGGCCGTGGAGCGCTTGACCGGCGGGCTGTCCTGCGCCGGGCCCGGGGTGCCGACCACCTTGCCGCCGTTCGGGACGTCCAGGAAGGCCATCCCGCCGGCCGGGACCATGCCCAGCTCGGCGGCGCGCCTGGCCAGCGCGTCCGGCGCCGAGCTCTGGTCGATCTCGTGCTGGAGGCCCTGCTGCTCGTCGGTCGCCACGGTGGTCTGCTTCTGCAGCCGGGACAGCTCGAAGGAGCCCTCGTTGAGCGCGGTGTTCAGCGCGAGCAGGCCGAGCAGCCCGGCCGCCAGCAGCACCACGATGAGCACCGCGAACGGGGTACGCCCCCGTACCGGACGCCTGCCCGGCCGGACCGTGATCCGCGCCCTGCCCTGCCCGGGGAGTCCTCCCCGCCCCGCCCGGACCTCACCGGCCACCGGCCCCACCGCTCTCCTCCGCCCTTCGGACCCCGCCGGGGCCGGTTCGTCAGCCCCGCTTGCTTCGGTCCCTGATCCTCTCCGCCACCCGCAGCCGTACGGGCGCGGCGCGCCGGTTCTCCTCGATCTCCTCCTCGGTGGCCAGCTCGGCACCGCGGGTGATCAGTTTGAGCCAGGGCTGGTGCTCCTCCGGGATGAACGGCAGCCCCGGCGGAGCGGTGTTGGTCGCACCGGCGGCGAGGTACTGCTTGACCAGCCGGTCCTCCAGCGACTGGTAGGACATCACCACGATCCGGCCGCCGACCGCGAGGACGTCCAGCGCCCCCGGGATCGCCCGGTCCAGGACCTCCAGCTCGCCGTTGACCTCGATCCGCAGCGCCTGGAACGTCCGCTTGGCCGGGTTCCCGCCGGTCCGACGGGTCGCCGCCGGGATCGCGTTGCGCACCAACTCGACCAGACGCGCGCTGTTGGTGAACGGTTCCTTCTCCCGTTCCCGGAGGATCACCGAGGCGATCTTCCCGGCGAACCGCTCCTCGCCGTACACCTTGAGGATCCGGGCCAGGTCGCCGTGGCTGTAGGTGTTCAGCACCTCCGCCGCGCTGATCCCCCGGGTCTGGTCCATCCGCATGTCCAGCGGCGCGTCCTGGGCGTACGCGAAGCCGCGGTCCGCCTCGTCCAGCTGCATCGAGGAGACCCCGAGGTCGAACAGGACGCCGTCGACCCGGTCGATGCCCAGGCGCTCCAGCACCTCGGGGATCTCGTCGTAGACGGCGTGCACCAGGGTGGCCCGGTCGCCGAACCGGGCCAGCCGCTCGCCGGACAGCTTCAGCGCCGCCGGGTCGCGGTCCACCGCGACCAGCCGGACCTCCGGGAACTGGGTCAGCAGCGCCTCGCTGTGCCCGCCGAGGCCGAGGGTGGCGTCCACCACGACGGCGCCGGGGCGCGAGACCGCCGGGGCCAGCGCGTCCACGCACCGCTGGAGCATCACCGGAACGTGCTTGGGGCCCGGTTCGTTGGTGGTCATGCGCGGTGGCGCCCTTCCTCGGTGCGGAGCAGCCCGACGTCCGGGAGCTGCGACCATTCTCGCCCACCGTGCCCCGGCACGACGAAGCGGCCCGTGGTCCCCGCCCGCTCGAGGGGAAGGTCGTGACCGCCCGGCGCCGGGGAAGGTGCGCCAGGTGAGCACGGAGCGGGTGGAGGCCACGGACCGCGTCGACCGGCCGCACCGGCCGGGAAGGCCCCGTTGACGGGCCCCGGCGGGTGTGCTCCACTGCGCCGCAAACTCTATCGCGCGGGCCCCGGCAGTCAATGGTCCGCTCCGGCGCACCACCCGGGCGGCGGTACGGATCACCGCAGGTCGCGGCCGTCGGCGCGGTCCGGCGACGGTACGGATCGGGGGCCTTCGGCGACGGGCGCGCGCCCCCTGCCCGCCACCGCGTGCGGCCACTGCGGGAGCAGCCCGGACGAACCCTCCCGTTGTGGCCATGCGCTCGGTCACGGCGCCCCGTTCTGTAGCTCTCCGCCCCACCGCGCGGGCCCGCACCGCACTAACGTCGCCACCATGACAGTGACACCCGACCGGCCCTCGCCGAACGCCGCTGCCGAACCCGCCGGACCGACCGTCATCGACCGCTTCGTCACGGCCAACCGCGCCTACGCGGTGAACTTCCGGGACGGCGGCATGGACGCCCGCCCGGTGCAGCGGATCGCCGTGGTGGCCTGCATGGACGCCCGCCTGGACCTGTTCGCGGCGCTCGGCCTCGAACTCGGCGACGCGCACGTCATCCGCAACGCCGGCGGCGTCGTCACCGACGACACCATCCGGTCCCTGACCATCAGCCAGCGCGCCCTCGGCACCCGCTCGATCGCGCTGATCCACCACACCGGCTGCGGCCTGCTCGGGCTCACCGAGGACTTCCGCCGCGAGCTGGAACTGGAGGTCGGCCAGCGCCCGCAGTGGGCGGTGGAGGCCTTCGTCGACCTGGACGGCGACGTCCGCCAGTCCATGCAGCGCGTCCGCACCTCGCCCTTCCTGCCGCACACCGACGACGTCCGCGGCTTCGTCTTCGACGTCCACACCGGCCTGCTGCGCGAGATCGACTGAGTCCTCCCGCCCGGACCCCGCCCGGCCGACGGCGTCCCGGGGTCCGGGCGTCCGGGCATTCGGGCGCCTCCGAATGGTGACTTCCGGCCGTCGCACGAGGGAGAATGCGCCTGCCGGTCGGACCCCGAACCACCTGGGGCGGCCAGGCCGCAGGCCGCCTTCCCGGCGCCGGGACCCCTTCGGAACCGCCCCCGGGACGGCCGCGTCAAGCATGGGGTGGGGTCCGGCCTCGGGACGGGGCGGGCACAGGGTGCCAGGGAGCGTAAACGGGTGACGAGCTACAACGACCAGGCCGGACTCGGGAGTCCCGCGGGGGGCGGGCAGCAGAGGGCGAACGGGTACCAGCCGGTCGGGCTCCCCGAGCTCGCGGCGGTCGTCGACCGCGTCCGCACCAACGTGGAGAGCGTGATCGAGGGCAAGCCGGAGGCCGTCCGGATCGCCCTGACCGTCCTGCTCGCCGAGGGCCACCTGCTGCTGGAGGACGTGCCCGGCGTCGGCAAGACCATGCTGGCCAAGGCGCTCGCCCGCTCGCTCGACTGCACCGTGCGCCGCATCCAGTTCACGCCCGACCTGCTGCCCTCGGACGTCACCGGCACCAACATCTACGACCAGCAGCGGCACGACTTCGAGTTCCGCCCGGGCGCGATCTTCGCCCAGGTCGTGGTCGGCGACGAGATCAACCGCGCCTCGCCCAAGACCCAGTCGGCGCTGCTGGAGTCGATGGAGGAGCGCCAGGTCACCATCGACGGCACCAGCTACGAGCTGCCCTCGCCGTTCATGGTCGTGGCCACCCAGAACCCGGTCGAGATGGAGGGCACCTACCCGCTGCCGGAGGCCCAGCGCGACCGCTTCATGGCCCGGATCTCGATCGGCTACCCCAGCCCCGAGGCCGAGCTCGCGATGCTGGACGTGCACGCCGGCGCCAGCCCGCTGGAGGACCTCCAGCCGGTCGCGCACGCCTCCGACATCCTCAAGCTGATCGACCTGGTCCGCACCGTGCACATCGCCGACCCGGTCCGCCGCTACGCCGTCGACCTGGTCGGCGCCACCCGCACCAGCCCCGAGCTGCGCCTGGGCGCCTCGCCGCGCGCGACCCTGCACCTGGTCCGGGCCGCCCGCGCCGCCGCCGCGCTGGACGGCCGCGACTACGTCACCCCGGACGACATCCAGCGCCTCGCCGTGCCGGTCCTGGCGCACCGTCTGATGCCGACCGCCGAGACCCAGCTCAGCCGCCGCACCTCCGAGCAGATCGTGGCCGACCTGGTCGCCCGGCTGCCGCTGCCGCGCCCGCAGGGCGGCCCGGCCGTCCGGAGGGGCTGAGGTGGCCGAGTCCGACTCCGCATCGGGGCTGCGGGCCGGGTTCCGCGGCCTCACCACCCGGGGGCGGTCCTTCCTCGCCGCCGGGGTCACCGCGGTGGTCTGTTCCTACCTGCTCGACCAGGACGCCCTGCTGCGCGTCGGCGTCCTGCTCGCCGCGCTGCCGCTGGTCGCCGTGGTGGTCGTCGCCAACACCCGCTACCGGGTGGCCAGCGGACGCCGGCTCAGCCCGCGCCGGGCGGTCGCCGGCCAGGAGGCCCGGGTCCACCTGCGGGTCGACAACGTCTCCCGGGTGCCCACCGGGGTGCTGCTGCTGGAGGACAGGGTCCCGTACGTGCTCGGGCCGCGCCCGCGCTTCGTGCTGGACCGGGTCGAGCCGCGCGGCCACCGCGAGGTCTCCTACCGGGTCCGCTCCGACCTGCGCGGCCGCTACCCGCTCGGGCCGCTCCAGCTGCGGCTGTCCGACCCGTTCGGGATGTGCGAGGTCACCCGCGCCTTCACCGCCTCGGACGTCCTCACCGTCGTCCCCCAGGTCCAGGCGCTGCAGTCGGTCCGGCTCAGCGGCGAGTGGATCGGCCAGGGCGAGAGCCACAGCCGCACCCTGGCGCTGGCCGGCGACGACGACGTGATCCTGCGCGAGTACCGGCCCGGCGACGACCTGCGCCGGGTGCACTGGCGCTCCACCGCCAAGTACGGCGAACTGATGGTGCGCCGCGAGGAGCAGCCGCAGCAGGCCCGGGCCACCGTCGTGCTGGACACCCGGGAGATCGCCCACCGGGGCAGCGGCCCCGCCTCCTCCTTCGAGTGGGCGGTCGGTTGCGCCGCCTCCGTCGCCGTGCACCTGCTGGAGCGCGGCTACCAGACCCGGCTGCTCACCGACACCGGGCAGTCGGTGCCCGGCCCGGGCGCGGGCGGCGGCCACGGCACCGCCGACGCCTCCGGGCTGATCCTGGACGCCCTCGCCGTCGCCGACCTGTCCGACGGCGGCACCCTCTCCCGCGCCGAGGACCCGCTGCGCACCGGCGGCGAGGGCCTGCTGGTCGCCGTCCTCGGCGAGCTGGACGACGCCCAGGCCGCCCGGCTGGGCCGGCTGCGCAGCCGCGCCGGCGGGGCGATCGCCTTCCTGCTGGACACCGGCACCTGGGCCGGCCTGCGGATGCTCGCCCCGGACACCGGCGGCGACGACTTCCAGGCCCGGGTGCGGCAGCTGCGCGAGTCCGGCTGGACGGTGATCCCGGTGCGCGCCGGGGACTCCGTACCGGACCTGTGGCGGGCCGCCGACGGCAGCAGGACGACCGCCCCCTACCGAGAAGAGGCCGGCGCGTGACCACCCGGGCCAAACTGACCGTCTACTCGGCGCTGGCCACCGCCCTCGCCGCGCTGTGCATGATGCCGCTGCTCACCAACCGCGGCTGGCTCACCCACGCCGCCCTGGTGATCGCCGTGATCGCCGGGGTCGGCGCCGGCCTGCGCCGCTCCCCGCTGTACCGCTGGACGGTGCCGGTCGGGCAGCTGCTGGCGCTGCTCCTGCTGATGCTGCTCGGCTTCGCCGGTGCCGGCGGGGTGCTGCCGGGGCCGGCCACGATGCGGGTCCTGGACCAGGTCCTCGCCTCCGGCCTGGACGACATACAGCAGTACGCCATCCCGGCTCCGCCCACCCCCGGACTGCGGCTGATCCTGGTCTCGGCGATCGGTCTGATCGCCGTCGCGGTCGACGCCGTCGCGGTGACCTACCGGCGCTCGGCGCTGGCCGGACTGCCGCTGCTGGCGCTGTACTCGGTCGGCAACGGCCTGGCCGGGGAGCACGGCAGCTGGGTGTGGTTCGCCGCCGCCGCGGCCGGCTACCTGCTGCTGCTGTTCGCCGAGGGCCAGGACCGGGTCTCCCGCTGGGGCCGGGTGTTCCACGGCGGCGCCCGCGGCTCCGTGGAGTCCGCCCGGGTCAGCCCGGGCGGCCGGCAGGTCGGCGTGCTTGCCCTGGCGGTGGCGCTGCTGCTGCCGGTGGTCCTGCCGCACTGGAGCTCCGGGCTGCTGCACTCCGGCTCCGGCGGGTCGAACGGCAAGGGCGCCGGCGGGAGTCTGGCGACCAGCCTCGACCCGCTGGTCAGCCTGGAGGCCGCGATCACCAAGCCCAGCGACGCGGAGCTGCTCAACTACACCCTGGACAGCCCGCTGGCCGACCAGATCTACCTGCGGACCGGCTCGCTCGACCAGTTCGACGGCACCAACTGGAAGCTCGGCAGCACCACGGTCAGCGACCTCCCGGCCACGCTGCCCACGCCGGAGGGCCTGCGCAACGCCCAGGTCCCCCGGATCGAGGGCGACTTCACGGTCACCGACCGGCTGGAGGGGAGCTGGCTGCCGATGCCGTACCCGGCCGCCGCCGTCCAGCTCCCCAACCGGGGGGACTGGAGGCTCGACCCGCTGACCCGTACCGTCCTGCCGGCCAACGACAAGGCGATGCGCAACCTGCGCTACCACGTCAGCGCCCTGGACCTGCGGCCCACCGCCGCCGAGCTGCGCCTCGCGGCCACCGCCCCGCAGGACGTCAGGGACCGCTACACCGCCCTCCCGACCGACCTGCCCCCCGTGGTCGCCGAGAAGGCCAGGACCGTCACCGCCGGCGCGCAGAACGACTACGACCGGGCGACGGCGCTGGTCAACTGGTTCACCGGGCCGGACTTCAAGTACGACACCACGGTCAGCGGCGGCACCGGCAGCAACGCCATCGCCGTCTTCCTGCGCGACCGCCGGGGCTTCTGCGTGCACTACGCCTCGACCATGGCGGCGATGGCCCGGACGCTGAAGATCCCGGCCCGGGTGGCCGTGGGCTTCACCCCCGGCGACAACAAGGGCGGCGACGTCTACTCGGTGACCGGCCGGATGTACCACGCCTGGCCCGAGCTGTACTTCGCGAACTACGGCTGGCTGCGCTTCGAGCCGACCCCGAGCCGCGGCGTCCCGGCCCGCTACACCGAGCCGGCCAGCACTCCGACCAGCGCGCCGACCCAGCAGGCGACCGCCGCCCCGCAGCCCACCGCGGCCGCCCCGGCGCCGACCGCCGCCTCGGACTGCACCGCCAAGCAGCGCCAGCTCGGCGAGTGCGGCGCCCAGGACCGGGCCGTCGCCAGGGCCGCCGAGGACTCCTGGCTGCTCTCCGGCCAGGTGCTCGGCACCCTGGCCGCGGTGCTCGCGCTGATCGCACTGCTGCTCGTCCCGATGCTCTGGCGCGCCGCCGTGCGCCGCCGCCGGCTGGGCGGCGGTGGGCGGCGCGGGCCCGGCGGGGGCCGACCGGCGGAGCTGACCGACGCCCAGGTGCTGGCCGCCTGGGACGAGCTGGTCGACTCCGCCTGGGACCTCGGAATTCCCCCGGACGAGTCACGCACCCCGCGTTCGGCGGCCCGCCGGATCGCCGAGGAGGCGCGGCTGGACGAGGACTCGGCGGCGGCCACCGGCCGGCTCGCGCTGGCCACCGAGCGGGTGCTCTACGCCCCGCCCGGGCAGCCCTCCCCGGAGCCGCTGGCCGCCGACGTCCGCACCGTGCGGCGCGGCCTGCGGGCGACCGCCGGCCGGGCCGGGCGGACCAGGGCGCTGCTGCTGCCGCCGTCCTCGGCGCAGCTGTGGTGGCGGATCTCCGACGCGGTGCGGGCGGCCCGCACGGCGGCGGGCACCGCGGTCGGCCGGACGGTCGGGACGGTGTCCGCGCCGGTGCGGCGGCTCCTCACCCGGCGCGAGCGGTCCACCCCGGAGTCCTGATCCGGACACGAAGCCGGGGCGGGCAGTCGACCGACTGCCCGCCCCGGCTTCGTACGTAGGTGGGGCCTCGTGCGCAGGTGGCCGAGCGGCTCAGAAGCCCCCGGTCTGCTCGTCCCTGCGGCGCTGCCAGCGCTGCTCGACCCGGTCCATCATCCCGGCCTTGCGGCGCGGGGCGGCGGCCGGGCGGGCGCCGGCGCCCTGGCCCGCGGGCCCGCGGCGCCAGCCGGTCACGGCGAACACCGCGCAGCCGAGCATCACCAGGAAGCCCACGACGCTGACCCAGATCTGGTCCGGCACGACCATGCCGCCCATCAGCAGGCCGATGCCCACCACGAAGCCGGCGACGGCCAGGTAGACCCGCCGACGGGTGTAGGTGCGCAGCCCGGTCCCCTCAAGCGCAGACGCGAATTTGGGATCTTCGGCATACAGCGCTCGCTCCATCTGGTCGAGCAGTCGCTGCTCGTGCTCCGAGAGCGGCACGGAGTCCTCCTACTCGTCGGTCGCGGTCGCGACCGGTCCGCCCACCCCGGTCGGGGGGGCAAGTCCAATCAGCCGTGGGCACACGGTCGGACGCCCGTGCGGGGGACCCGGCCCGTGTCGTCCATATGCCCCACGCGTCCGGCTGTCATGCTTTCCGGCTTTACCCAGATCATACGGTCCGTGGGCCCGATACGGGGTGGTCTGTGCCGCGTGGGGCAGGCCACTTCGAGCGGGGACGGCCGCACCGGTGTCAACGCGCCACGCCCCGGACAAGTGCCCGATCGGATGGAATGGTCCTGGACCTGGGCAGGTCCCCCGCCGGGCGGCGCGCCCGGCAGGGGACCGACCGGCGCGCGGACGGCGTACGGACGGCGTACGGACCGGGGAACGGGGGGCCTCCGGGGCGCGAACGGCCGGCGTCCGGTGTGCGCGGAATCCGCACGACGGCGGAAGGGTTCGTGAAGGGGCGCGCGGGTCGGGAGGGGCGCCTCAGGCCAGGGTGGCCAGCAGGTGCAGCTGGGTCGCCACGGCGTGGAAGGCGGGCTGCGCGGCGGCGGCCTCCTCCAGCTTCAGCAGCGCCTCCAGCGCGCCCGGCTCGGTGTCCACCAGCACACCGGGGACGAGGTCGGAGAAGACCCGCACCCCGTGCACCGACTCCACCCGCAGGCCCGCGGCCTGGGCCAGCCGGCCCAGCTCCTCGCCGGTGAAGCGGCGCGGCATCGGGTCCTGCTCGCCCCAGCGGCCGTCGGCGGCGGAGAGCACGGTGCGGGCCTCGGTGAAGTGGCCGGCCAGCGCGCGGGCCAGCACGGCGCCGTTGCGGTTGGCCGCCAGCAGGCTGACCACGCCGCCCTTGCGCAGGGTGCCGGCCAGGCTGCCGAGGGCCTCGGCCGGGTCGTCCACGACCTCCAGCACGCCGTGGCAGAGCACCGCGTCCACGCTGCCGGCCGCGACCAGCTCGGGCAGGGTCTGGGTGTCGCCCTGGACGGCCCGCACCAGGTCCGTCACCCCGGCCTCGGCGGCCCGGCGCTCCAGGGCGAACAGGGCGTCCGGGCTCGGGTCGACCACGGTGACGCGGTGGCCGAGCCTGGCGACCGGCACCGCGAAGTTCCCGGTGCCGCCGCCGGTGTCGACCACGTCGAGCACCGGCTGGTCCAGCTCGGCCGACCGCTTCTCCAGGGCCGCCCGGACCACCTCCCACACCACGGCGGTACGCAGGGCACTGCGGGGACGCGTCGGGTACAAGGTGGGGCTCCTTGGCACGTGCAGTTCGATCAGGATGCCTCCACCTTAGAGCCTGTCCCCCGGATCACCGCCGGGCCACGGGCCCTGACCGGCCCGGCGGCGGCCCCGCCCTCACCCGGCGGCGGCCCCGGTCCCGCCCGGCGGCTCGTCGCCGTCCAGCGGCAGCCGGGGCGGGGGCGGCTCGGCGTGCAGGCCGAGCAGCCGTTCGACCAGGCGCAGGAAGAGCGCGGAGTTGCGGATCAGGTCGTCGGCGTCGCGGGCCGAGGCGGCGCCCCTGATCCCGGCCTCGGCGGCGGCCCGGCGGCGGGCGCCGGCCCCGTAGTAGAGCGCCCACTCGGCGAGCTCCGGGGCCACCTCGGGCAAGACCTCCCAGGCGCTGCGGATGGCCTTGCGCCGGCGCGGGCTCTTCTCCGGGCGGCCGCGCACCGCCAGGACGGCGGCCACCGTGCGCAGCGCGGCCAGGTGGGCGGTGGCGTAGCGCTCCAGCGGATCCTCCAGGGCGCGGGCCCGGGCGAGGGTGCGGTGGGCGTCGGCGAGCAGGTCGAGGGCGGCCGGCGGCGCGCCGACCCGGCGCAGCACCGGGTGGACGTCCGATCCGGCGGGGCGTCCGACGGACGGACCCGGCAGGTGCGGCAGGGCGGCGGAGCGGAGGCGGGCGGTGACGGGCTCAGGATGGCTGATGGTCATGGTCTCCCCCTTCCGAGGCAGCGCGCGGACCGGGCGGTCCGTGCCCTTCCATCGTGAACGGCACCACTGACAATCCGTCGGGCAATTCCGGCCAGGCCGTCCGCGACCGCCGAAAGGGGCCGGAAACGGCGTAGCGGCGGCGGGCGCGGGACTCCCCCGGTTCCGCGCCGCCGCCGTGCCGTCGCTCCGCCGTTCCCCCGTGGTCGGCGGAGGCGAACTCCCCCCGTGGCCGGCTCCCCCCGGTCCGCTCCGCCGCCCCGTGCCGGCGGTGCGGGGACCGTGACCAGCCCCGTGGCGGTCCGTCCACCGCCTCCCCCGTCGTTCGCGGCCGGGGGACGGACGGATCCGCCGCCCGGGTGGGCCGGCGCCCGACGCGCCGCCCTCCCGGGTGCCACCACTCTCCCGTCTCCGCAGGTCGACGGCCATCCGCTGAGGTACTCAACCGCGGATCTGAGTATCCGTACTCAGTCCGCGCCGCCCGGCCCGCCACCGGAACCGCGACGTGCGTCCACGGCGTCCCGGGTGCCGGTACGGTACGGCGGAGCCGGGCGGAACCGGCCCCACCGGAGGACGAGGGGGATGCCATGACGAGGAGGGGGACGCGATGACGGTCCTGCCGCTGATCTTCACCAGCGGACTGGCCAGCGGCATCAACGCCTACGCGGTGGTGCTGCTGCTCGGCCTGCTGGGCAGGTTCGCCGACGCGGAGTCGGTGCCGCGGGCGCTGGAGCGCACGGACGTGCTGGTCGTGGCCGGCGTGCTGTTCGCGCTGGAGGCGGTGGCCGACAAGATCCCGTACGTGGACAGCGTCTGGGACGTGGTGCACACGGTGATCCGGCCGGTCGCCGGTGCCACCGTCGGCGTGCTGATCGCGGACAACGACCCCGGCTCGCTGGGCGAGGTCGCGGCCGGCGCGATGGGCGGCGCCTCGGCGCTGGTCAGCCACCTGGTGAAGGCCTCGCTGCGGATGGCGGTCAACACCTCGCCCGAGCCGGCCAGCAACATCGTGGTCAGCATGGCGGAGGACCTCTCGGTGGCCGGCCTGGTCACCCTGGCGATCTTCCACCCCTGGCTGGCCGCCACGGTCGCCGCCGTGGTCCTGGCCGCCGGCCTGCTGCTGGTCCGGCTGGCGGTGAGCAGGATCCGCGCCTTCCGGGCCCGCCGCCGCGAACGCCGGGCCGCCCGGGCGGCGGGAGTGGCGTAAGGATCGTCCTAGGATCAGGTGCCATGGCACGGATCGTCATCATCGGCGCAGGAATGAGCGGGCTCGCGGCGGCCTCCCGGCTGGCGACCCTCGGTCACCGGGTGACGGTCTGCGAGGCGAGCGGCACCTACGGGGGCATGGTCGGGAGGTACGAGCGCGACGGTTTCGCCTTCGACACCGGACCCGGTCTGCTCACCCTCCCGGCGGTCTACCGCGACCTCGCGCTGAAGACCGGCAAGGAGCCGCTGGAGCAGCTGGTCGAGCTGGCCCCGGTCGACCCGGAGAGCCGGCACCTGTTCCCCGACGGCACCGCCGTCACCCTGCCGAACGCCTCCCGCGGCGGTGTCAGCCAGGCGCTGGACGCCGCCTTCGGGGCCGGGTCCGGCGCCCGCTGGAGCGCGGTGATGAACCACGGCCGGACGGTCTGGGAGGCCACCCGCCGCCCGCTGCTGGAGGAGGCGCTGCCGGCCGACCTCGGCGTGCCGTCCCCCGCGGGCCGGGCCCGGGTGGACACCGACCCGTACCCCGTCCCGCCGCGCACCGGCCTGGCCCGGCTGCGCAAGCCCGTCCCGTGGACCCTCGACGACGTGGCCCGGCGGCAGCTCGGCGGCCACCCCGGCCTGACCGCCCTGCTGGGCGAGCCCGCGCTGCGGCACGGCCTCCTGCCCGGCCAGGCCCCGGCCGGGGCCGCCGTGCTGCCGTACATGGAGCAGTCCTTCGGCGTCTGGTACGTCCGGGGCGGTCTGCGGGCCCTCGCGGACGCGGTGTTCCGGCGGTGCGAACTGCGCAAGGTGGAGTTCCGCTTCGACACCCCGGTCACCCGGGTGGTCGTCGAGGGCGGCCGGGCGGCCGGGGTCGAGACGGCGGACGGCCGGATCGACGCGGACCTGGTGGTCTCCGCGATGGACACCGGCGCGCTGTTCCGCCACGGCATCGCCGAGTGGCCCGGGCTGCCGGCCGGGGAATGGGAGCCGTTCGAGGTGCCCGGCCGGTTCAGCGTGCTGCTCGCCCTGCGCGGGCCCCGGCCCGAGGGGACGGTGCACCGGACGGTGGTGCACGCGGCCGACCCGGCCGCCGAGGAGAACGCCCTCACCCACTCGGCGCCGCTGTGCGAGCGCCCCACCGTGCAGGTGCTGCGCCCGGACGACCCGTCCCTGCGGCCGGACGACGCCCACGAGAGCGTGGTGCTGACCGCGACCGTCCCGGCCCAGGAGGAGGACGTCGACTGGACCGCCCCCGGTGTCGCCGACCGCTACGCCGACCGGTTGCTCGCCCACGTGGACGCGGCCGGCCTGGGCCTGCGCGAACGGGTGCTGTGGCAGGTCGTGCGGACCCCGGAGGACACCCGCCGGGAGACCGGCGCGCTGTTCGGCTCGGTCGCCCGCCCGGTGCTCGCCGGTTCGTACGCGGGGCTGCACGCCGCGAACGAGTCCCCCGTCCCCGGCCTCTACCTGGTCGGCGGCAACGCCCACCCCGGCGGCGGACTCGCCCGGGTCGGCATGTCGGCCTGCATCACCGCCGGGCTGATCGGCCCGGCGTAGGGCCTGCTCAGCCCTGGTGCCAGGTGTTCTGCTGCTGGTAGCCGTTCTGGTCGTACACCGGCTGCTGCGGGATGCCCTGGATGTGCTGCTGGTCGGGCTGGGGCTGCCACTGCTGCTGGGGCTGGGCGTTCGGGTCCCAGGCCTGCTGGTGCTGCTGGTGCTGGGGCTGCTGGTAGGCCGCGTACTGGTCCTGCTGCTGGTAGCCCCCGTACGGGTCCTGCTGGTGCTGGGGGTAGCCGCCGCCGTAGGCCTGCTGCTGGTCGTAGGCGTAGGCGGGCTGCTGCTGGGTCTGCCACTGCTGCTGGTCGTAGCCGGCCTGGTAGGCGGCGGCGTACGGGTCCTGGGGCTGCTGCTCGAGCTGCGGCTGCTGCTGCTCGTAGTACGCGGGGGCGTAGACGCCGTCCTGGGCGAGCTCCTGCATCTCGAAGGCGGCGGTCTGCTCGACCTCGGGCACCTCGTCGGCCACCGGCGCGGGGGCCGGGGCCGGGGTCTCCTCGACGGGGCTGACCTCGCCGACCCGCTCGCGGGCGGCGGCGACGGCCGCCACCGCGGCGCCGCCGCCGGTGAGGGCGCCGAGCAGCGGCACCTTGGCGAGCGGGCCGGGCAGGCTGCCGTCGCGCTTCCGCAGGGACCAGCCGGTCCGGTAGCCGCGCTTGACCGAGAGGGTGACGAAGGCCTGACCGACCGCGAACAGCGCGGCGCCCGCCCCGATCACCACGACGGATCCGAGGACCATCCCGGCGGCCACCCCGAGGAAGCCGGCCAGGGCCAGCACGCGCCAGTGCAGCGGCGCCCGGTTCTGCAGCAGCACCTCCGCGACCAGCCAGAGCGCCACCACCGCCAACGCGGCGTACAGCAGCAGGTATCCGATGCCCATCCGCCCGCTACCTCCAGTCGCGTACCCGCGCGTGTGCGCCGCGCGTGTGCGGCGACTGTACCGGTTCAACGGCCCGGGTACCGCATCGCGTTCCCACCGCCGCCGGACACCGGCCGCACACGACCGAGCCCGCCACCGTCGGTACGGTGACGGGCTCGTGAACGCCTGCCGAAGAACGTCCGGAGACGGCCCGGAAGCGGGCCTACCGCTGGTGCAGCCCCAGGTTCTGGTAGATCTCCAGCGTCGCCGTCGAGTGGTTCAGCGTGATGAAGTGCAGACCGGGCGCGCCCTCGGCGAGGAGGCGCTCGGCCATCGCCGTGGCGTGCTCCATGCCGACGGCCCGCAGCGCCGCCGGGTCGTCGATGGCCGCCCGCAGGCGGGCCTCCAGCTCGGCGGGGAAGGCCGAGCCGCTGAGCTGCGGGAACCGCTCCAGCTGCTTGGCGTTGGTGACCGGCATGATCTCCGGGATGATCGGCGTCTCGCAGCCGGCGGCCGTCACCCGGTCGCGCAGCCGCAGGTAGTCGTCCACCTCGAAGAACATCTGGGTGATCGCGTAGTCGGCCCCGGAGCGGATCTTCGCCACGAAGTGCCGGATGTCCTCGTCCCAGTCGGTCGAGCGCGGGTGCATGTTCGGCGAGGCGGCGACGCCGACGCAGAAGTCGCCGATGCCCTTGATCAGCTCCACCAGCTCGTACGCGTAGGTGACGCCCTCGGGGTGCTTGACCCACTCGCCCATCGGGTCGCCGGGCGGGTCGCCGCGGACCGCGAGGACGTTCCGCACGCCCTGGTCGGCGTACTGGCCGATGATGTTGCGCAGCTCGGCGATCGAGTGGTCCACCGCGGTGAGGTGGGCGACCGGGGTCAGGGTGGTCTCGGTGGCGATCCGGCCGACCATGTTGACGGTGCGCTCGCGCGAGGAGCCGCCGGCGCCGTACGTCATGCAGACGAAGTTGGGGTCGAGCGGTTCGAGCCGCCGGATGGCGTCCCAGAGCCTCTGCTCGCCGACCTCGGTGCGCGGCGGCATGAACTCGAAGGAGAAGGAGCGCTTACCGGCCGCCAGGAGTTCGCGCACCGTCAGTGCGCGATCCGTTCTCGTGGAAGCGATTCCGAGTGCCATGCTGGCAGGCTATCGGGCCTTCGAAGGGGCCGGACAGCTGGATTCCATCTATTGAGACAACTGATGGACGATGTTCCGTTTCCGTTCGGAACGGCTCACGGCACCTCCCCCGCACCCCCGGCGGGGCCGCTCGCACACCCGTTCCCAGCCGCACCGCTACGCTTGCTGCACCCCAGACAACCAGCGGAGCCCCATCGTGACCTCGTCCAGCACCCGGCCGGCCAACCCCATCGACGTGGAGGACGTCCGCACCCGCGTCAACGCGGCGCTCGCCGCGTTCATGGACGGCCAGTCCGTGCTGCTCGCCAAGATCTCGCCCCAGCTGGTCCCCGCCGCCGACGCGCTGCGCGACTTCCTGCTGGACGGCGGCAAGCGGCTGCGTCCGGCCTTCTGCTACTGGGGCTGGCGCGCCGCCGGCGGCCCGGCCGGGGGCGCCACCGGTGAGGCGGTCGCCAACGCGGCCGCCGCCCTGGAGCTGCTCCAGGCGAGCGCCCTGGTGCACGACGACCTGATGGACCGCAGCGACACCCGCCGCGGCCTGCCCTCGGTCCACCGCCGCTTCGAGGCGCTGCACCGCGACAACGGCTGGCGCGGCGACCGCGAGCAGTACGGCACCTCGGCCGCGGTGCTGCTCGGCGACCTGCTGCTGATCTGGTGCGACGAACTGTTCCTGCGCTCCGGCCTGGAGCCCGCCGCCGTCCTCGCCGCCAAGCCGGCGTTCGACCTGATGCGCACCGAGGTCATGCTCGGCCAGTACCTGGACGTGCTGGAGCCGGTGGCCGGCGACTCGACGGACGAGGGCGCGCTGGACCGGGCCCGGACCGTACTGCACTACAAGTCCGCGAAGTACACCATCGAGCGGCCGCTCCAGGTCGGGGCGCTGCTGGCCGGCGCGGAGCCGGAGCTGGTCGAGGCGCTCGGGGCGTTCGGCCTGCCGCTCGGCGAGGCCTTCCAGTTGCGCGACGACCTGCTCGGCGTCTTCGGGGACCCGGCCGTCACCGGCAAGCCCGCCGGGGACGACCTGCGCGAGGGCAAGCGCACCCTGCTGGTCGCGCACGCGATGCGGGGCCTGCCGGCCGCCGACGCCCGGCACCTGGACGAGCGGCTCGGCGCGCCGGACCTGGCCGCCCCGGAGGTCGCCGGGCTGCGCGAGCTGGTCGCCCGCAGCGGCGCGCCGGAGCTGGTGGAGCGCCGGATCGAGGCGCTGATGCGCCAGTCGCTGGCCGCGCTGGAGGCCGCGCCGCTCGCCGACGAGCGGGCCCGTACGGTGCTGCTGGCACTGGCCGAGGCCGCCACCGTCCGCAAGTACTGACGGACGGCGACGGCCTCGGGCGGGGTCCTGCGGACCGGGTCGGTCAGAGCGCCGCGCGCACCCGGCGGGACAGCTCGGCGGCGGCCGCCCGCGGGTCCGCCGCGGCGGTGACGGCCCGCACCACGACGATCCGGCGGGCACCGGCCGCCAGCACCTCGTCCAGGTTGCCGAGGTCGATCCCGCCGATCGCGAACCACGGCCGGTCGGTGGCCTGCCTCGCCGCGTACGAGACCAGGCCGAGGCCCGGCGCCGGGCGGCCCGGCTTGGTCGGGGTCGGCCAGACCGGACCGGTGCAGAAGTAGTCCACGCCGGGCTCGGCGACCGCCGCGTCCACCTCGGACTCGGCGTGGCAGGAACGGCCGATCAGCACGTCCTCGCCGAGGATCGCCCGGGCGGCGGGCACCGGCAGGTCGTCCTGGCCGAGGTGCAGCACGTCCGGCCGGGCCGCGTGGGCGACGTCGGCGCGGTCGTTGACGGCCAGCAGCTTGCCGTGCCGGCGGCAGGCGTCGGCGAAGACCTCCAGGGCCTCCAGCTCCTGCTTGGCCTCCAGGCCCTTGTCGCGCAGCTGGACGATGTCCACCCCGCCCGCCAGCGCCGCGTCCAGGAACTCGGCGAGGTCGCCCTGCTCGCGGCGGGCGTCGGTGCACAGGTACAGCCGGGCGTCGGCGAGCCGGGCGCGCGGGTCGGTGGTCACAGCGCCATGGCCTGGGCGCGGCGCTTGACCTCGGTCGCCCGGTTCTCCCACAGCGCCTGCACCGGGGTGCCGGGCAGCGACTCGTCCTCGGTGAACATCCACGCGATGATCTCGTCGTCGGAGAACCCGCTGTCCCGCAGCACGGTCAGCAGCCCGACCAGGTGCTTGACCGGGCCGTCCTCGTCGATGAAGGCGGCCGGGACCTGCAGGGACTTGTTGGGGCCGCGGCGGACCGCGATCAGGTCACCCTTCTTGACCATGTTGCGGACCTCGGTGACCAGCACACCCCACTTCTCGGAGATGTCGGGCAGGTACAGCCACTCGGGGACCAGGGCTTCAGTCTTGGCATCGATCTCGCTCACGGCACCAGACTGCCACCTCGGACGCCTCCCGCGCACACGGCCCTACGCCGTGGCCGCCTTCAGCGGCACCGCCGGGTCGGCCGCGCGGACCGGATCCAGCGCGGTGCCGCGCTCGATCAGCCGGCGCCCCTGGGTGAGGTCGCGCGGCCGGTCCACGGTCAGCAGCGCGCTGGGCACGCCGTCGCGCAGCCAGAGCACCGACCAGTCGGCGTCCCGCGGGTCGCCGCGCCGGACCAGCTCGTCGCCGTCGGCGTGCCGGCCGGCGTACTGGACCATCCGCCCGAACTGCTCGGACCAGAAGTACGGCACCGGGTCGTAGGCCGGCCCGTCCGCGCCCAGCACGGCGGCGGCCACCGCCTCGCCGGACTGCAGGGCGTGGTCCCAGTGCTGGACGGCCAGCCGGGCCCCGGCCCGGGCCGAGGGGTAGCTGACGCAGTCGCCCGCCGCGAAGACGCCGGGCACCGAGGTGCGCAGCCGCCCGTCCACCACGACGGCGCCGGTCGGGTCCAGCTCGACCCCCGAGCCGGCCAGCCAGCCGGTCGCCGGGCGGGCCCCGATGCCGACCACCACCTCGTCGGCGGGCAGGTGGGAGCCGTCCGCCAGCAGCACCGCGCCGGGCTCGACGGCGGCCACGCCGACCCCGCAGCGCAGGTCGACCCCGGCCCCGGCGTACCAGGCGGCCATCGCCGAACCGATCCCCGTCGGCAGCGCGCCGGGCAGCGGCGCCGGACCGGCCTCGACCACCGTCACCGCACAGCCCGCCGCGCGGGCCGCGGTGGCCACCTCGGCGCCGATCCAGCCCGCGCCGACCAGCACCAGCCGCAGCCCGGGGCGCAGCAGCGCGCGCAGCGCCAGGGCGTCGTCCAGGGTGTGCAGCAGGTGCGCCCGTTCGGCGCCGGGCAGTGCGCGCGGGACGGCGCCGGTGGCGATCACCAGCGAGCCGTACGGGAGGTCGCCGCCGTCGGTGTGCAGCACGCCGGGGGTCAGGCCGGTGGCGCGGCGGCCGGTGAGCAGCTCGATGCCGAGCTGCCCGTAGTCGATGTCCAGAGCCGTGGAGTCGGTCTTGCCGAGCAGCACGTCCTTGGAGAGCGGCGGCCGGTCGTACGGCGCGTGCGGCTCCTCGCCGACCAGGGCGATCCGCCCCCGCCAGCCGCCCTGCCGCAGCTTCAGCGCGCACTGCGCCCCGGCCAGCCCGGCTCCGACGACGACCACCCGATCCGTTCCGCTCAGCTCTGCCACGCCCGTCACTGTACTCAGCCGCCGGCCGGCGGCCGCGGGCCGTCCCGCCCCGCCGCCCCCCGCTGTCCCACCCCACCGTCCCACCCCCGTCCACGCCTCGTACGCGCCTTCGGCCGGGACGACCCCCGGCGTTAAGGTGGGAACACCACACGGGAGCCCGGCGTACCGGGCTGAGAGGCGGGCTGACACGGCCTGCGACCGTCCGAACCTGATCCGGGTCATACCGGCGAAGGGAGAAGAGCAGCCTTGTCACGCTTGCCATCGGGCGCCCACGCCGACGTGCTGGTGATCGGCGGGGGGATCATCGGCCTCGCCGTCGCCTGGCGCGCCGCCCAGCGCGGCCTGCGGAACGTGGTCGTGGTCGACCCCTCCCCCGGTGGCGGCGCGGCCCAGGTCGCGGCCGGGATGCTCGCCCCGGTCACCGAGCTGCAGTACGGCGAGGAGCCGCTGCTGCGCCTCGGGATGGCCTCGAACGAGCGGTACGCGGCCTTCGCCGCCGAACTCACCGAGGCGAGCGGCGGCCAGGACACCGGTTACCGCCGGTGCGGCACGCTCGCCGTCGCGCTGGACTCCGACGACCGCGAGGAACTGCGCGAACTGCACGCCTTCCACCAGCGGCTCGGCCTGGACTCGGCCTGGCTGACCGGCCGGGAGGCCCGCAGGCTGGAGCCGATGCTCGCCCCCGGCGTGCGCGGCGGCCTGCACGTGGCCGAGGACCACCAGGTGGACGGCCGCCGGCTGCTCCGGGCCCTGGTCCTCGCCTGCGAGCGCGCCGGTGTCCTGGTCCACCGGGCCGAGGCGGTCGAGCTGCTGGTCGGCGACGGCCGGGCGGCCGGCGCCCGCCTGAGCACCCACGAGACCGTGACCGCCGACCGGACCGTGCTCGCCGCCGGCCCGCACAGCCACCGGCTGCCCGGCCTGCCCGAGGGGGTGCTGCCCGCGATCCGCCCGGTGAAGGGGCAGGTGCTGCGGCTGCACGTCCCGGACGCCTACCGCCCGTTCCTGTCCCGCAACGTCCGCGCCGTCGTCCGCGGCCGGCACCTCTACCTGGTACCCCGGGAGAACGGCGAGCTGGTGGTCGGCGCGACCACCGAGGAGCAGGGCTACGACACCACCGTCACCGCCGGCGGGGTGTACGAACTCCTCCGCGACGCGCACGAGTTGGTCCCGGGCATCACCGAACTCCCGCTGCTGGAGACCTCGGCCGGGCTGCGCCCCGGCTCGCCGGACAACGCCCCGCTGCTGGGCCCGACCTCGCTGCCCGGGCTGGTCGCCGCCACCGGCCACTACCGCAACGGCGTCCTGCTCACCCCGGTGACCGCCGACCTGGTCGCCGAGTACCTCGCCACCGGCGAAGTCCCCGAGCTCGCACGGCCGTTCACCCCCCTGCGCTTCTCCCCCGACCGCTCCACGACGAAGGCCTCCGCATGACCGAGACCACCCACGACCAGACCGCCCGGAACTCGATCGCCCTGACCGTCAACGGCGAGCCCCGCCGGGTGCCCGCCACGACCACCCTCGCCGAGGTGGTGTCCGCCGTCAGCGCCGCCAACACCGGTGTCGCCGCCGCGCTCAACGAGGCCGTGGTGCCCCGCGGTTCGTGGCCGGGAACGGCGCTGAACACCGGCGACCGGATCGAGATCCTCACCGCCGTGCAGGGAGGCTGAACCATGGCCGACGCCCTCCTCTCCACCGATGGGGACAGCCTCACCATCGCCGGCACGGCCTTCTCCTCCCGGCTGATCATGGGCACCGGCGGCGCCCCCAGCCTGGAGGTCCTGGAGCGCGCGCTGCTCGCCTCCGGCACCGAGCTGACCACCGTCGCGATGCGCCGGGTCGACGCCTCCACCCAGGGCTCCGTCCTGGACGTGCTGACCCGCAACGGCATCCGGGTGCTGCCCAACACGGCCGGCTGCTTCACCGCCGGCGAGGCCGTGCTGACCGCCCGGCTGGCCCGCGAGGCGCTCGGCACCGACTGGGTCAAGCTGGAGGTGATCGCCGACGAGCGCACCCTGCTGCCCGACCCGATCGAGCTGCTGGACGCCGCCGAGACCCTGGTCGACGACGGCTTCACCGTCCTGCCGTACACCAACGACGACCCGGTGCTGGCCCGCCGGCTGGAGGACGTCGGCTGCGCGGCCGTCATGCCGCTGGGCTCGCCGATCGGTTCGGGCCTGGGCATCCGCAACCCGCACAACTTCCAGCTGATCGTGGAGAACGCGGGCGTCCCGGTGATCCTGGACGCGGGCGCCGGCACCGCCTCCGACGTGGCCCTGGCGATGGAGCTGGGCTGCGCCGCGGTGATGCTCGCCTCCGCGGTGACCCGGGCTCAGGATCCGGTGCTGATGGCCGGGGCGATGCGGCACGCCGCCGAGGCCGGCCGGCTCGCCCACCGGGCCGGCCGGATCCCGCGCCGCTTCCACGCCGAGGCCTCCTCCGCGATGGCCGGCCGGGCCGACCTGGACACCCGCGAGCACCCCGCGTTCTGACGCGCCCGCGTGTCACAACCCGGGCACAGCCGGGCCCGGCGGCGACGTCCTCCGGGCCCGGCCGCCGGGGCCGCCACTAGACTCCTCGGGTGGACATGGCACTGCACGACCCCCTGATCGGCACCCTGCTCGACAACCGGTACCGGGTCGAGCAGCGCGTCGCGACCGGCGGGATGTCCACCGTCTACCGGGGCACCGACACCCGGCTGGACCGGGTCGTCGCGCTCAAGGTGATGCACCCCTCGCTGGCCGGCGACGAGGGCTTCACCGCCCGCTTCATCCGCGAGGCCAAGGCGGTCGCCAAGCTCAGCCACCCCAACGTGGTCAACGTCTTCGACCAGGGCGCGGACGGCGGCCACGTCTTCCTCGCCATGGAGTACGTGCCCGGCCGCACCCTGCG
Source organism: Kitasatospora sp. NPDC092039 (assembly GCF_044756065.1). NCBI lineage: Bacteria > Bacillati > Actinomycetota > Actinomycetes > Kitasatosporales > Streptomycetaceae > Kitasatospora > Kitasatospora sp. NPDC092039. The sequence goes on from NZ_JBIVSD010000004.1 coordinate 91,268, forward strand.
GGACCTGCTGCGCGACCGCGGCGCGCTGTCCGTCCGGGCCGCGCTGGACGTGCTGGAGCCGGTGCTGGCCGCGCTCGGCGCCGCCCACCGGGCCGGGCTGGTCCACCGCGACGTCAAGCCCGAGAACGTGCTGATCACCGAGGGCGGCCTGGTCAAGGTCGCCGACTTCGGCCTGGTCCGGGTACTCGGCACCGCCGACGGCGCGCCCACCTCGACCACCACCGCCACCGGCGGCACGGTCATGGGCACCGTCTCCTACCTGGCCCCCGAGCAGATCCTCCCGGACGCCGCCACCGACCAGCGGGTGGACGTCTACGCGGCCGGCATCCTGCTGTACGAGATGCTCACCGGCCGCCGCCCGCACACCGGCGACAACCCCGTCCAGGTCATGTACAAGCACCTGCACGAGGACGTCCCGGCCCCCTCCCTGGTCGCCCCCGCCGTCGGCCCCGAACTGGACGCGATAGTCGCCGGCGCCTGCGCCCGGTCCGCCGGCGCCCGCCCGCACGACGCGGTCGAGCTGCTCGCCGCCCTCCAGCGGGTCCGCCGCACCCTCGCCCCGGCCGAGCTGGACGCCGAGCCGCCGGCCTCCACCCGGCCCAGCCCTCGCTACCCCACCAGCGAGCCGACCTCGGTGATCCAGCCGCTGCCGCGGCCCGCCGACGCCCCGCCCACCGAGCGCACCAGCGTGCTGGACATGCCGCCGGAGCTGATGGACGAGCTGCTCGCCGAGCCCCGCCCGTACGACGAGCCGACCCCGGTGCAGCAGCGCCGGCCGGGCCGGCTGCGCCGTCTCCCGCGCCGGACGCTGATCTGGACGGCCGCGCTGGCCGCCCTCGTGCTGGCGATCGGCGGCGCCACCTACGGCATCTCCCAGGGGCTGTACGGCTCGGTGCCGGGCGTGCTCGGCAAGGACCGGGCCGAGGCGCAGCGGGTCCTGGACAAGTCGGGCCTGCACGGGAGGTTCGTCGAGGTGTTCAGCGAGTCCGTCCCGTCCGGGCAGGTGATCTCCACCGACCCCGGGGTGGGCGCGCGCACCCGCAAGAGCGACAGCGTCACGGTCACCGTCTCCAAGGGCCCCAAGCGGATCGCGGTGCCGGAGCTCGTCGGCAAGAGCACCGCCGACGCCGCCGCGGCTCTGACCGGCGCCCAGCTGACCAGGGGCGGGGTGACCGAGACCTACGACGACACCGTGCCCGAGGGTTCGGTGATCAGCAGCTCGCCGGCGGCCGGGCAGCTGCTGCAGGAGAACTCCGCGGTCGCGCTGGTGGTCAGCAAGGGCATGGTGCCGGTCCCGAACGTCACCGGGATGAGCAAGGACGAGGCGCAGAAGGCGCTCCAGGCGGCGGGCTTCACCATGCAGACCAGCGGCTGGGACGTGTTCGGCGCGGTCACCTCGTCCGGCCAGAGCCCGGCGGCGGGCGAGCGGCGCCCGCAGCGCAGCACGGTGACGGTCAAGTTCTCGCTGTTCTAGGGCCGGTACGGGGTCAGCGCAGCGGCCCGTCGCCGGGCTCCTCCTGGTAGGAGTACCGCTGCTCGCGCCAGGGGTCGGCGAGGTTGTGGTAGCCGCGCTCCTCCCAGAAACCGCGCCGGTCGGCCCGCATGTACTCCACCGCGCGGACCCACTTGGGGCCCTTCCAGGCGTACAGCCGCGGCACCACCAGCCGGACCGGGAAGCCGTGCTCGGCGGTGAGCGCCTCGCCGTTGCGGTGGGTGGCGAGCAGGGTGCGCGGGTCGGCGAAGTCGGCCAGCCGCAGGTTGGCGCTGTAGCCGTACTCGGCCCAGACCATGACGTGGGTGACGCCGGGCGCGGGAGGCACCAGGTCGAGCACGGCGGCGGCCGACACGCCCGTCCACTCGTTGCCGAGGACCGAGAACCTGGTCACGCAGTGCAGGTCCCCGACGACGGTGGTGCGCGGCAGGGCGTTGAAGGCCTCGAAGTCCCAGCTGTGCTTCTCCGCCGAGGCGGTGGCACCGAACACCTGGAGGTCCCAGGTCAGCGGTTTGAAGCGGGGCACCGGCCCGTAGTGCAGGGCGGGCCAGCCGCGCTGCGCGCGCTGGCCCGGGGGGAGCCTCGGGTCAGGCGGCGGAAGCGGTTCGTGTTTCGACTGACCCATGGATCCATGGTGACAGACGGCGGACATGCCTCGGCGCGCGCCCCTTTGCACGGCTTCGCGCCCCCGCCCGTACGGACCAGTGGTCGACCGCCCACCGACACCCTTCGGCATGAACCGGATATTCCGGCACATGTCCTAGTGAGTGTGAACTTACTGGAATTTCCTCCCGAAGCGGTGCCAGGATGCCCAGCACAGGACCCAGCACAGGACCCAGCACAGGACAACGCAGGACACACGCAGGACTCACGGCAGCAGCACGAGCGCAGGAGGCAGCACCATGCAGGGCGATCCCGAGGTCATCGAGTTCCTCAACGAGCAGCTCACCGCCGAGCTGACCGCGATCAACCAGTACTTCCTGCACGCCAAGATGCAGGAGAACTTCGGCTGGACGAAGCTCGCCAAGTACACCCGGCACGAGTCCTTCGACGAGATGAAGCACGCCGAGACGCTCACCGACCGGATCCTGTTCCTGGACGGGCTGCCCAACTACCAGCGGCTGTTCCACGTCCGGATCGGCCAGACGGTCAAGGAGATGTTCGAGGCGGACCGCCAGATCGAGGTCGAGGCGATCGACCGGCTCAAGCGCGGGATCGTGGTGATGCGGGCCAAGAACGACGTCACCTCGGCGAACATCTTCGAGGATATCCTGGCCGACGAGGAGCACCACATCGACTACCTCGACACCCAGCTGGAGCTGCTGGAGAAGCTCGGCGAGGCGCTCTACCTCGCCCAGGTCATCGAGCAGCCGGAGTCCTGAGGCCGTACACCCGGGCCGCTCAGGGGCCGCTCGGGCCGCCCGGACCGCTCAGGCGGCTCGCAGCGGGACCACCGGGGCGGCCCCCCGGGCCTCCCCGGCCGGCTCCGCCGGGACCTCCGGGGCCCCCGGGTCCGCGAGCCCGAGCTTCGCGGCCAGCCGGGCGGTCGGGCAGGGGCGGGCACCGTGCTCGCCGAGCAGCGCCTGGATGCGGCGCACGCAGGAACCGCAGTCCGTACCGGCCCGGCAGCCCTTCGCGATCTGGCGCGGGGTGTTGGCACCGCCGTCGATCGCCTTCTTCACCTGGTCCTCGGTGACCGCATGGCACATGCACACGTACATCGCGGTGTCTCCCGGGGGTGAAGCGGAGTGGATCTTGACTAAGGTCTACCTTAGTTCGCTGAGGCTTACCTTACCCGGCGGAACGGGTACGAAAAAGCCCCTCCGGGCTCGGGAAACCCGAATCCGGAGGGGCCTTCGTCACATCGGACGGGCACCGGGCCTACTGGCCGCGGTACATCTCCGCCACCAGGAACGCCAGGTCCAGCGACTGGCTGCGGTTGAGCCGCGGGTCGCAGGCCGTCTCGTAGCGCTGGTGCAGGTCGTCCACCATGACCTCGTCGCCGCCGCCGACGCACTCGGTGACGTCGTCGCCGGTCAGCTCCACGTGGATGCCGCCCGGGTGGGTGCCGAGCGCGCGGTGCACCTCGAAGAAGCCCTTGACCTCGTCCAGGACGTCGTCGAAGCGGCGGGTCTTGTGCCCGCTGGAGGCCTCGAAGGTGTTGCCGTGCATCGGGTCGCAGATCCACACCGGCTTGGCGCCGGAGGCGGTGACCTTCTCCACCAGGCCGGGCAGGTGGTCGCGGATCTTGCCCGCGCCCATCCGGGTAATGAAGGTCAGGCGGCCGGGCTCGCGCTCCGGGTCCAGCTTCTCGATCAGGGCGAGCGCGTCGTCCACCGAGGTGGTCGGGCCGAGCTTGACGCCGATCGGGTTTCGGATCTTCGAGGCGAACTCGATGTGCGCGTGGTCCAGCTGGCGGGTGCGCTCGCCGATCCACACCATGTGGCCGGAGACGTCGTACAGCTCGCCGGTGCGCGAGTCCACGCGGGTCAGCGCGGTCTCGTAGTCGAGGATCAGCGCCTCGTGCGACGAGAAGAACTCGACCGCCTTGAACTCCTCCGGCACCACGCCGCAGGCGCTCATGAACGCCAGGGCGTTGTCGATCTCCCGGGCGAGCTGCTCGTAGCGCTGGCCGGCCGGCGAGTTGCGGACGAAGTCCTGGTTCCACGCGTGCACCTGGCGCAGGTCCGCGTAACCACCGGTGGTGAACGCGCGCACCAGGTTGAGCGTCGCGGCGGACGCGTTGTACATCCGCTTCAGGCGCTCCGGGTCCGGGATGCGGGACTCGGGGGTGAACTCGAAGCCGTTCACCGAGTCGCCGCGGTAGACCGGCAGCGTCACGCCGTCGCGGGTCTCGGTCGACTTGGAGCGCGGCTTGGAGTACTGGCCGGCGATGCGGCCGACCTTCACCACCGGGACGGAGGCCGCGTACGTCAGCACGGCGGCCATCTGGAGCAGCGTCTTCAGCTTGTTGCGGATGTGCTCCGCCGAGACGCCGTCGAAGGCCTCGGCACAGTCACCGCCCTGAAGGAGGAAGGCCTCCCCGCGCGCCACGGCTCCGAGCCGGGCGCGCAGCTGGTCGCACTCGCCGGCGAAGACGAGCGGCGGATAGGAGGCGAGCTCGGCAAGGGTCTTGCGCAGAGCCTCTTGGTCCGGCCATTCAGGCTGCTGCGCCGCGGGCAGGGACTCCCAGGAATGGGCAGCCCTCGATGTCTCAGTCGTAGCGGTCACACCGCCAAGGCTACGGGGTGACTGGAGTGACTCGTGACTATTGCCCGAGTGATGAGACACATCTCGGACAAAGACGTGATCGCCCTCACCCGTCCCGACGCATCCGCTACGCTCCAACCATGCACGCGCCCCACACCCACTCCTGGTGGTGGACCTCCCCCAAGGGTGGCCCACAGATGACGCGTTCCTAGACGAACACGACGGCCGCCCCTCGGGGCGGCCGTCGACGTCTGAGCAGACGGCCCTCCGGGAGCGGACCTTGCACCGCCTCTCAGCAGTCCATCCGGAAGGAAGCCGTTTCCCGTGACCACCGCCGTCGACCTGCTCACCCGTCTCACCGGCCCGGACGCCCCCGCGTTCGCCCTGCTGCACCGCCGCACGCCCCGGCTCAGCCCGGACACCGTCGAGGTGCTGGTGGGCACCGTCGACAGCTACGAGCACCTCGCCGACCTGCCCGTGCGCAGCGGCGCGCCGGCCGACGGCGGGCCGGTGCACGACCTGCTCGCACTCGTCCCGTACCGCCAGATCCGCGAGCGCGGCTTCGAGGCGCACGACGACGGAACCCCCCTGCAGGCCCTCTCGGTGGCCGAGCAACACGTGCTTCCGTTGGCCGAATTCACCTACGCCCTACCGAAGTTGCCGGTCTCACTTGCCGGTGGCGGGTTCGACGTGGACGACGACGCGTACGCCGCGATCGTCCGCCGGGTGATCCGCGACGAGATCGGCAACGGGGAGGGCGCCAACTTCGTGATCCGGCGCGACTTCCACGCGACGCTGGAGGACTTCTCCCCCGAGCTCGCGCTGACGCTCTTCCGGCGACTGCTGGAGCAGGAGCGCGGCGCCTACTGGACCTTCCTGGTGCACACCGGTGACCGGGTGCTGGTCGGCGCCTCCCCCGAGGTGCACGTCCGGCAGAGCGGCGGCACCGTCGTGATGAACCCGATCTCCGGCACCTACCGCTACCCGACCGGCGGCTCCGACCTCGACTCGCTGCTCCAATTCCTGCACGACCCCAAGGAGTTGGAGGAGCTCACCATGGTCGTGGACGAGGAGCTCAAGATGATGTGCACGGTCGGCGACCTCGGCGGCCAGGTGCTCGGCCCCCGGCTCAAGGAGATGGCCCACCTCGCCCACACCGAGTACGAGCTGCGCGGGCGCACCTCGATGGACGTCCGCGAGGTGCTCCGCGAGACGATGTTCGCGGCGACCGTCACCGGCAGCCCGGTCGAGAACGCCACCCGGGTGATCAGGCGCTACGAGCCCTCCGGGCGCGGCTACTACTCCGGCGCGCTCGCCCTGATCGGCCGCTCCGCCAGCGGCGGGCAACTGCTGGACTCGCCGATCTGCATCCGCACCGCCGACATCGACCCGGCCACCGGCCGGCTGGTCGTCCGGGTCGGCGCCACCCTGGTGCGCCACTCCGTCCCGGAGTCCGAGGTCGCCGAGACCCACGCCAAGGCCGCCGGGGTGCTCACCGCGATCGGCGCCCGGCCCGCGCCCGCCCGGCTGCCCCACCCGGTCGGGCCCCGGCTCGCCGACGACCACCGGGTGCAGGCCGCCCTGGACGCCCGCCGGGCCGACCTCGCGCCGTTCTGGCTGCGGATGCAGGAGCCGGCCGAGATCACCGAGGCCGAGCCGACCCTGGTCGTGGACGGCGAGGACACCTTCACCTCGATGCTCTCCCACCTGCTCGGCTCGCTCGGCCACCGGGTGACGGTGGCCCGCTACGACGAGCCGGGGCTGCGCGAGCGGGTCGCGGCGCACCGGGGCGCGCTGGTGCTCGGCCCCGGCCCGGGCGACCCGGCGCTCGCGGACGACCCCAAGATGGCGGTGCTGCGGCCGATCGTCGCGGACGCACTGGCCGCCGTCCGCGCCGGCGCCCGCACCTCGCCGCTGCTCGCGGTCTGCCTGAGCCACCAGCTGCTGGCCGCCGAACTCGGCCTCGCGCTGGGCCGCAAGGCCGTCCCGTACCAGGGGGCGCAGGAGCGGATCGACCTGTTCGGCAGCAAGCGCACGGTCGGCTTCTACAACACCTTCACCGCGCGCTGCTCGGAGCAGGACGCGGCGCGGCTCGCCGCCGAGGGCGTCGAGGTCTCCCGGGACGCCGTCACCGGCGACGTGCACGCGCTGCGCGGGCACGGTTTCGCGGGGCTCCAGTTCCACCCGGAGTCGGTGCTCACCCGCGACGGCGTCGGCATCGTGGCGGGCCTGCTGCGCGAGGCGACGGCCGCGCTGCGCTGAGCCGGCGGCGCGGCCCCGGGCGGATGTGCCCCGCCCGGGGCCGCGCGTCGCGCGGGGCGCCCGGCAACCGGAGCGGCGCTCAGAACCCGTCGTCCAGGCCCTGCTCGATCGCGTACCGGACCAGCTCGACCCGGTTGTGCAGCTGCAACTTCCCGAGCGTGTTCTGCACGTGGTTCTGCACCGTCCGGTGCGACAGCACCAGCCGGTCGGCGATCTGCCGGTACGACAGCCCCTTGGCCACCAGCCGCAGCACCTCGGTCTCCCGGGCGGTCAGCTGCGGGGCGGCCGGCGCCGAGGCCGCGGCCGGCTCGGCGGCCAGCCGACGGAACTCGCCGAGCACCAGGCCGGCCAGCCCGGGGGTGAACACCGCGTCGCCGACGGCCGTACGGCGCACCGCGTCCAGCAGTTCCTCCCGGCCGGCCGACTTCAGCAGGTAGCCGGTCGCGCCGGACTTCACCGCCTCCAGCACGTCCTGGTGCTCGCCGCTGGCCGACAGCACCAGCACCCGTACCGCCGGGTCGTGCGCGACCACCTGGCGGCACACCTCGGCGCCGGACAGGCCGGGCAGGTTGAGGTCCAGCACGACCACCTGCGGCGTGCAGGCGCGGGCCCGGCGGACGGCCTCCTCGCCGTCGCCCGCGGTGGCCACCACGTCCAGCCCGGCCTCGGCGAGGTCGCGCGAGACGGCGTCCCGCCACATCGGGTGGTCGTCCACCACCATCACCCGCACCGGCCGGTCGGCGGTCGGCTGGTCGGTCGTCAGCTGCTCGGTCATGCGGTGGCCTTCCTCGGGACGCGCAGTTCGACCTCGACGCCCTCCCCGGGCGCCGAGTACAGCTCGGCCGTGCCGCCGAGGTCCAGCAGCCGGCCGCGGATCGACTGGGAGACGCCGAGCCGGCCGGCCTGCTCCGCCTCGCCGAGCCGGCCCGGGGCGAAGCCGGGGCCGTCGTCGCGGATGCTGACCGTGACGGCCTCCGGCTCGTCCTCCACCAGGATCCAGGCCCGGGCCCGCTCCCCCGCGTGCTTGCGCACGTTGTCCACGGCGGCGCCGACCGCCGCCGCGAGTTCGCCCGCCGCCGGGCCGGGCAGCAGCACCGGGGTGCCGGGCGCGGAGAACGTGATCCGCTCGTCCGCGTACGGGCGCAGCAGGGCGGTGAGGTCGCGCGGGGCGTCCGGGTCCGGCGGCTCGGCGGCGTCGGACCGCGACGCGCGCTGGGCCGGCAGCGGACCGCCCGTCATCAGGGTGCGCAGCGCGCGCTCCTGTTCACCGGCCAGCCGGCCCAGCTCGGCGAAGCCCGCTCCGGAGCCCGTCCCCTCGCCGAGTTCCGCGCCGCGCCGCTGGACCAGGGCGAGCACCTGGAGCACGCCGTCGTGGATGTCCCGGGAGAGCCGCTCGCGCTCCCGGGTGGCCGCCTCCACCTGGAGCGCCCGGGTGAGGGTGGCCTCGCTGGCCCGGGCCAGCTCGATCACGTAGCCGATCGCGCAGCCGGCCACCATCAGCAGCACGATGTTGTGGATGTTGTCGCCGGTCGGCCCGCCGTGGCCGAGGATGTTGGCGACGCCGATCACCGAGCCCGAGGCCGCCGCCGGGCGCCAGCCGCCCTTCGCGGCGAAGCCGAGGACCGTGCCGGCCGCCCAGATGGTCGGCAGGGTGGGCGCGCCGTGGCTGATCCGGGCCGGGGAGTCGGTCAGCCCGCTCATCACGATGCCGGTGACGGCGAGGGTGAGGTCGGTGCCCAGGACGTACCAGGTGCAGCGCCGCGGGTCGGCGAAGGCCCGGGTGCTGGCCAGGGTCCACAGGGTCAGCGCGCCGAGGAAGATCCAGCCGGCCACCGGGTGCAGGAAGTGCAGGTACGAGTTGAAGTAGCGCAGCAGGGCGTAGCACAGGGCCAGCACCCGGAAGTAGGAGATCGCCCGCCACAGCGGGAGCTCGACGGACATGCCGCCGGCCGCCACCGTGCCGCCGACCGCCCCGGCTCTGCCGCCGTCGTCCGTCATCCGCCCCGCCCCTCCCCTGGGCCCGTCCGGTCGGCCGGGCGGCCGGACGGCCGCCCGGACGACTACTCCGGCTTCTCCGAGCTGCCCGGCTCGGCGGACTTCGCGGCCTCGGCCGCGGCCTTCTCCGCCTCGGCGGCCTCCGCCTTCTCCGCCTTGGCCGCGGCCCGGCGCTCGGCGTCGGCCTTCTTCTTCTCGTCGGCGATCTGCCGCTTGGCGGCGGTCGCGTAGATGTCCACGTACTCCTGGCCGGAGAGCCGCATGATCTCGTACATCACCTCGTCCGTCACCGAACGGAGGATGAAGCGGTCGTTCTCCATGCCGTGGTAGCGGGAGAAGTCCAGCGGGCGGCCGATCCGGATGCCGGGGCGGATGCCGAAGTTGGGGACCACCTGGCCGGGCGGCTGCACCTTCTCGGTGTCGATCATGGCGACCGGGATCACCGGGGCGCCGGTGGCCAGCGCGACGCGGGCCAGGCCGCCGACCTTGCCGCGGTACAGCTTGCCGTCGGGCGAGCGGGTGCCCTCCGGGTAGACCCCGAACAGCTCGCCGCGGTCCAGCACCGCGATGGCGCTGCGGATCGCGGCCTCGCCGGCGCCGCGCACGCCCGAGCGGTCCACCGGCAGCTGGCCGACGCCCTTGAAGAACGCGGCGGTCAGCCGGCCCTTGAGGCCCGGGGTGTTGAAGTACTCGGCCTTCGCGATGAAGGTGACCCGGCGCTTGATCAGCGCGGGGAAGAAGAACGAGTCCGAGAAGGACAGGTGGTTGCTCGCGATGATCGCGGCACCCTCGGCGGGGATGTTCTCCTCGCCCTCGATCCACGGCCGGAAGAAGAGCCGAAGCAGTGGCGCGACGATCATCTTCATCAGTCGGTAGAACAACCCGGGCCTCCTGTTATGCGGACCGGTCGATCCTAATGCCCCGCGGCCGCCCGCCGTGCCCGGCCCCGCCGTAGGGGCCGGGCCGAGCACGCTCGAAGGGGGTGTACGACCCGGCGCGGAGCGTGGGACGATGCGGTTTCGCAGCACCTCCCCACCAGCGTCCCCTCCCCCAGCGCCACCCGCCCGCGAAGGAGTCCGCCATGCCGTTGCTGCCCGGTGCCGAGCCGTACCGCCACCGCGGCGGACCGGTGGGGGTGCTGCTCTGCCACGGCTTCACCGGGTCGCCGCAGTCGCTGCGGCCGTGGGCCGACGAGCTGGCGGCGGCCGGCTTCACCGTCTCGCTGCCGCTGCTGCCCGGGCACGGCACCCGCTGGCAGGACATGCAGCTCACCCGCTGGGAGGACTGGTACGCCGAGGTCGAGCGCGAGCTGCTGACGCTCGCCGAGGAGTGCGAGCAGGTCTTCGTCTGCGCGCTGTCGATGGGCGGCGCGCTGGCGCTGCGGCTCGCGGCCCTGCACGGGCCGACGGTCTCCGGCCTGGTGCTGGTCAACCCGTCGGTGCGTTCGGACACCCCCGCGAGTGTGCTGCTGCCGGTGCTGCGTCACCTGGTCCCCAGCCGTCCCGGGATCGCCAACGACATCGCCCGGGCCGGCTCGGCCGAGGTCGGTTACGACCGCACCCCGCTGCATGCCGCCTGGTCGCTGACCCGGCTGTGGCGGGAGGTCCAGCGGCTGCTGCCGGAGGTGACCCAGCCGGTGCTGCTGTTCCGCAGCCCGCAGGACCACGTCGTCTCGCCGGCCAACTCGGAACTGGTGCTGGCCCGGATATCCTCGACGGACGTGACGGAGCGGCTGTGCCAGCGCAGTTTCCACGTCGCCACGCTGGACCACGACGCGGCGGAAATATTCGGGGCCAGCCGGGACTTCATCCGACGGCTGGCTCCCGCGAACGCGGCGGGCGTCACCCGGGTCGAATCCGACGATCACCATGGCTGAAGGGCCGGAAGTGCACGAGAGCAGCACGGCGGGCGGCGGGGACGAGACTCCCCGCGAGGACGGCGCGACCAAGGACGGCGGGGCGAACGCCGCCGTCCCGAGCGGTACGCCGGCGGATCGCGGCGGCCCGGACGGCACCGCGACGCCCCCGCCCGTCAAGGACACCGCCGGCTCCGCCGGGGACGCCGCCGGGCCCCAGGCCCCCGCCGAGCGCCGTCCGCGCCGCGCCCCCGAGCGCAGCCAGGCCGAGCAGGACGAGATCTTCGCCGCCCTGGTGGCCCAGTTCGACGACCCGGTCGACCTCAACAACCCGAACTGGCCGGAGGTCGAGAACCTCCGGGCGCAGAACGAGCTCAAGGGCGGCCCCAAGGAGGCCGGCACCGGCGCCCGCGGCGACCAGGACGACCTCTCCGACCTCGCCCCGCGGCCCCGCCCCCGCTCCGGCCGTCCGGTGATGCCGGCCGGCGGCGCGGGCCCGCGCGACTTCGAGCTGGCCGAGGAGACCGACGAGGGCCACTTCGTCCCGCCGGAGCCCCCGCCGCTGCCCGCCGCCGACGTGACCGCCAAGTTCGCCTGGCTGGCGGTGCTCGGCGGCCCGGCCCTGCTGCTGGTCGACGCGGTGGTCTGGCGGGAGATCTCCGGCTGGCCCGCCTGGGTCGGGATCACCGCCTTCCTCGGCGGCTTCGTCACCCTGGTCGCGCGGATGAAGGACCGCGACGAGGACGAGCCGGAGGACCCGGACCACGGCGCGGTCGTCTGACGGGCTAGCCGCCCGGCAGTTCGAGGACGGCGAGCACCGGCAGGTGGTCGGTGGCGGCCCGCAGGTCGGCCTCGGTGACGCCGGGCAGCCCGTGCGGCACCCCGCAGCCGAGGACGGTGATCCCTGGCGTGGCGAAGACGGCGTCGATCCGCTGGTAGGGGCGCTCCGGGACGGAGGTGAACTCGCCTCCCCAGGGCGCGGTCGGGTACCCGTCCTGGAGCCTGGAGGCCAGCAGCCGCCAGCCCGGCCCGTCCGGGTGCTCGTTGAAGTCCCCCGCCACGACGCCGAGTTCGGCGATCCCCAGCTGGTCGAGCAGCAGCTCGAACTGTCCGTACCGCTCCTCCGGGTCCAGGCTGAGGTGGCAGCTGGTGACGGTGAACGGCGCCGTGCCGGGCAGCCGCAGCAGCGCGCCGGCGAAGCCCCGGGCGTGCAGGCCGCGGGTCTTCGGCAGCAGCCGGTCGTGCACCTCCAGCAGTTCCACCGCGCCGGGCCGGCCGAGCAGCAGCGGACCGGCGGCGGTGCGGCCGCCGCCGGCCAGCACGACCGTCCCGGTGCTCCGGGCCAGCCAGGCGGCCTGCCCCTCGGGCCGCCAGTAGCGCGGGGACTCCTGGACGCAGACCAGGTCCGGCTCGCAGGCCCGGACCACCCGGGCCAGCGCCCGCCGGTCGTCGCGCAGCGAGCGGATGTTGTAACTGAGCAGGCGCAGCCGGCCCGGGCCGGGCGGCGGCAGCGGTGCGGGCGCCGCGGCGGTCGTGGTCGCGGCGGCGGTCGTGGTCGCGGCGCTCATGGTCCTCCCCTGGGCGGTCACCTGATCGGTCCGACGGTACGCGGCCGGGCCGGGACGTGCGACGGCGGCGGTGCGTCCGGGATCGGTCGGGGCCCGGTCGCACCGCCGCCGGCGGGCTCTGAGGGGTGGGGCGGTTACGGGACGCGGGCGAGGTCCGCCGCGCCGACGATGCCGGCGGCGGAGCCCATCGAGGCCAGCACGACCTCGGCGCGCGGGCGGTGCACCCCGCCGGTCAGGTAGTGCTCGAAGGCCTTGGCGACCGGGTCGAGCAGCAGCCGGCCGGAGTCGGAGACGCCGCCGCCGAGCACGAAGACGCCCGGGTCGAACAGCGCGGCGAGGTCGGCCATGCCGCGGCCCAGCCAGTCGGCCAGCTCGGCGTAGCACTCCAGGGCGAGCGGGTCGCCCTCCTCGGCGGCCTGGGTGATGTGGATGCCGCGGATGGTCTCGGCCACGCCGTCGTTGAGCTCCAGCATCCGGCGGCCGCGCTGCGGGTCGGCGGCGGCCTTCTCCCGGCCGTAGCGGCGCAGCGCGCGCCCGGAGCCGTACTGCTCCCAGCAGCCCTTGCCGCCGCAGCCGCAGGTGAGGCCGTCGGGGACCATGTTGAGGTGGCCGATCTCGCCGGCCACGCCGAAGCGGCCGCGGTGCAGCCGGCCGTCCAGGACGATGCCGCCGCCGATGCCGGTGCCGACGGTGATCAGCACCATGTCCTGGTGCTCCTCGGCCGCGCCGAAGCGGAACTCGGCCCAGGCTGCGCAGTTGGCGTCGTTCTCCACGACGGTGGACAGGCCGGTGAGCTCCTCGACCCGCCCGCGCAGCGGCTCGTTCTCCCAGTCGATGTTGGGGGCGAAGATCACCGTGGAGCGGTTGCTGTCGACGAAGCCGGGGGCGCCGACGCCCACCGCGGTGACGCCGGGGTGCTGCTCCTTGAGCTCGCGCACGGCCTGCGCGATGGCGTCGACCGCCCACTGCGGGTCGGCCGGGGTGGGCACCCTGGTCCGGGCCAGGATCGCGCCCGCCTCGTCGACCACACCTGCCGCGATCTTGGTCCCGCCGACATCGACGCCGATGGTCAGAGCCATGTGTCCCTCAGCTATTCACTCGTTCCGCTGGACGGAAACGCTACCGCCCAACCCGGCCCCCGTACACAGCCTCGCATACATTATCCGAAGACAATCCTGGGGCAGGCGGGCCGGGATGCTTCAAAAGTCTTATCTAATCTCCTTCTTCGTGACGTACGAGAGCAACGCGATCACCCTCCGAAAGTCACGGTTTCACTGCTTGGCGGACGGCCCGTCAGCCTCGTCGAGGTCGATCTTCTCGGTCGGCGCGCCCTGGCCGGCGGTCCAGCGGCCCTCGTGCCCGGCCACGGCGGCGCGGTAGGCGGCCAGCAGCTCCGTCCCCGCGGCGGCGAGCCCGGTGCCGGCGGCGGCGAGGTGGGAGTAGACCTCGGGCTGCTGGGTGCGCAGCCGGTCGGCCAGCCCGGACAGGGTGATCAGGGTGGTGGCGCTCGCCTCCTGGGCCTTCTCGCCGAGCGCACCGGCGAACCGGCGCACCTCGTCCACCAGCGGGCCCAGCTCCGGTCCGAAGGGGTTCCCCTGGCCGCCCGGCCCGCCGCCCTGCCGGGCGCCGGGCTCGGTGCGGTCGCGGTCGTCGGTGCTGGTCATCGCGGGCGCCTCCTCAGCCGTGGCCGCACCCCGCGGCCCTCCGGCCCGACGCTACCCGACCGGCCGGGCCGCCCGAAAAGGCGCCGGACCCCCGCCGGACTCCCGCCGAAGCCCCGCCGGACCGGCGCCGAGCCGCAACCGGACTGCCGCCGGGCCGGCGCCAGGCCCCCCGCCGAGCCCCCGTCAGCCCCGCGGCCAGAGCGCCGGGTCGGGCGCGAACCGCACCGAGAGCACCCCGTCGTGCAGCCCGGCCCCGGCCACCGTGCAGCGGCGCAGCGCGGACGGCAGGGTGAGCACCCGGCGGTGGGTGCCGAGCCCGACCACCAGCTCGTCGCCCCGGCGGACCAGGTCCAGCTCGGCGCGGTCGGCGCCGGGCAGGTCGAGGTGCCAGACCAGCAGGCCCTCGTCGGCGAGCCGGTCCTCGACCGGCCAGGGCTCGGGGGCCAGCCGCTCGGGCCCCTCCCCGTCCCCGTAGAGCCGGTCCGCGACGGCCTCCAGCGTCACCTCGGCCAGACCGGTGACCAGCACCGGGGCGTCGGTCTCGGCGGCGAGCCCGGTCAGCTCCTCCTGCCGGCGGCGGGCCAGGTCGGCCAGCCAGGGGTCGGGCGAGGAGGCGGCCTCCTCGGGCAGCGCGCCGTGCACCACCACGGCGTCCGGCCGGTGCCCGTGCAGCGCCAGCCCGGCCCGGATCCGGCGCAGCTCCCGGTACGGGTGGCCGTCGGCCGGGACGACCAGCCGGACGCTGGTGCCGGGCGCGGTGACGGCGGCGCGGGACTCCGCGAGCGCCGCGGCGGCCTTGGTGCGCCCCTCGTACAGCCAGTCGGCGGGCATCGGGACGCCGGCCAGTCCGGCCAGCAGCGGGCGCAGCGCCCGGGCGGCCTGCCGCTGCTCGGGGACTAGCCGGTCCAGGTAGCGGGCGAGCTGCTCGGGCAGGGCGAGGGTGGCGATCAGCTCGGCGGGCGGCGGGGCGAGCACGACCAGGACGTCGTGGTCGGCGGCGGGCAGGGCGCGCAGCAGGGCGAGCCGGGCGATGCCGGGGAGGGCGGTGAGCTCCTCGGCGTCGAGCTGCTCGGCGCCGAGCAGGTCGAGGGCCGGCTTGAGCCGGCCGGTGAGCTCGCCGACGGCGTAGCGGAAGGCCGCCTGCTCGTCGATCCGGGAGACGGTCAGGCCCGGTGCGTACCGCAGCGGTTCGGGCTCCAGCCGGGTGCCGAGGGCGGAGTCCAGGGCGCGGTGCGGGTCGTCGGCGGCCAGCAGCCAGGTGCGGTGGCCGCGCCGGGCGGCGTGCAGGGCGGTGGCGGCGGCCACCGTGGGTGCGCCCGCGTCGCCGCTGACCAGGATGGTGCGTGTCGCCGTCATGCCGTCCGGCCCCCGTTCGGTCGTGTCGGTCTTCGACGCGTCAGCCTTCGACGCGCTTCTTCAGACCGGCCAGGGCGCGGTCGATGATGACCTTCTCGGCCTTGCGCTTGATCATGCCGAGCATCGGGATCTTGACGTCCACGGCGAGCTGGTAGGTCACCTCGGTGCGGCCGCCGGCCAGCGGGGCGAGGGTGTAGGAGCCGTCCAGCGAGCGGAGCATCTGGCTGCGGACGAGGGTCCAGGAGACCTCGCGGTCGCCGTCCCAGGTGTAGGCGAGGACGTGCTCGTCACGGATCGCGCCGGCGTCGAGCAGCAGCCGGACCTCGGCGGCGCGGCCGTCCGCGCCGGTCTCCAGGACCTCGACCTCCTTGACCTCGCCGGTCCAGGCCGGGTAGGCGGCGAAGTCGGCGATCACGGCCATGACCGTGGCCGGGGTCGCGTCGATGGTGATGCTCGACCTGGTGTGCTCCGCCATGGAATGGCCCTCCGCCTCGTCCCTCTGCCTGCCGGTCCGGCCGGTGCGCGCTCGGCCCGGTCCGCCCGGAGCAGGCTATCGCGACGGCGATCGGCTCGGCGGCGCGGGCCGCGCACGGCGGGCGGCCGCGAGCGGGCGGAGCCACAGCCCCGAGCGGGCGAGTCACCGTCCCGAGCCGAAGGGGCGCGCCGGTGCCGAAAGGGAGAAGCGAGGGAGCGAGGCACGAGCAAGGGAGCGCCGACCGTCGGCACCGGGCCCGAGCGCCCCGGAGGCGAGCGGGCGAGTCCCCCGCCCCGAGCTGCGACCAGGCGAGCGGGCGAGTCCCCGCCCCGAGCCGAAGGGGCGCGCCGGTGCCGAAAGCAAGAAGCGAGGGAGCGAGGCACGAGCGACGGAGCGCCGACCGTCGGCACCGGGCCCGAGCGCTCCGGAGGAGAGCGGGCGAATCACCGCCCCGAGCCGAAGGGGCGCGCCGGTGCCGAAAGGGAGAAGCGAGGGAGCGAGGCACGAGCGAGGGAGCGCCGACCGTCGGCACCGGGCCCGAGCGCCCCGGAGGCGAGCGGGCGAGTCACAGCCGGGGCATGTTACCGGCCGGTCGCACTCCGCTGTCGTAGGGTGCCATTCGAACGACCCGGTCACGGCCAGGTCGGACCCGGCCGGGTGTGACACTTCGAACACCGGAGCCGACCCCCCTGGTCGAAGCCGCCTACCGGGCAGTAACGTCCTGCCGTCCCGCAGCGTCGCGAACGAGGAGCAGTCTTGCTCGACTTCAGCCTTCCGGCCCTCTATCAGGTACCGAGCGGCGGCAACCTCGCCGACCCGGTGCACCGGAACGCCGAGGAGCACCCGGACGTCGCCGTGCTCAGCCGGAAGGTGGACGGCCAGTGGCAGGAGCTGACCTCGGTCCAGTTCCTGGCCGAGGTGCACGCCGCCGCCAAGGGCCTGATCGCCGCGGGCATCGAGCCGGGCGACCGGGTGGGCGTCATGTCCCGAACCCGGTACGAATGGACGCTGCTGGACTTCGCGATCTGGACGGCCGGCGCGGTCACCGTGCCGGTGTACGAGACCTCCTCCGCCGAGCAGGTGGAGTGGATCCTCGGTGACTCGGGCGCGGTCGCGGTGATCACCGAGACCGACCAGCACGTCCGGGTGGTCGGCGAGGTCCGCGACCGCCTGCCGGAGCTGAAGCACACCTGGCAGATCGAGGGCGGGGCGCTCGCCGCGCTGGCCACGGCCGGCCAGGACGTCCCGGACGCCACGGTCCACGAGCGCCGCCGGATCGCCGGCCCGGACTCGGTCGCCACCATCGTCTACACCTCGGGCACCACCGGCCGCCCGAAGGGCTGTCAGCTGACGCACGGCAACTTCCTGGCCGAGTGCGGCAACGTCGTCGAGCGCCTGGCCCCGCTGTTCCGCACCGGCGAGAGCTCCGTCCTGCTCTTCCTGCCGCTGGCCCACGTGCTGGCCCGGATCGCCGAGATCGCCCCGGCGATGGCCCCGATCAAGCTCGGACACGTCTCCGACATCCGGGACGTCACCGCCGAGCTGGCCGCCTTCAAGCCGACCCTGATCCTGGGCGTGCCCAGAGTGTTCGAGAAGGTCTACAACACCGCCCGCGCGAAGGCCCAGGCCGACGGCAAGGGCAAGATCTTCGACAAGGCCGCCGACACCGCGATCGCCTACAGCCGGGCGCTGGACGCCGGCGGCGCCGGCCTGGTCCTGCGGCTCAAGCACGCGGTCTTCGACAAGCTGGTCTACAGCAAGCTGCGCGCCGCCCTCGGCGGCCGGGCCACCCACGCCATCTCCGGCGGCGCCCCGCTCGGCGAGCGCCTGGGCCACTTCTACCGGGGCATCGGCTTCACCGTCCTGGAGGGCTACGGCCTGACGGAGACCTGTGCGGCCACCGCCTTCAACCCGTGGGACAACCCGAAGATCGGTACGGTCGGCCAGCCGGTGCCCGGCGCCTCCGTCCGGATCGCCGAGGACGGCGAGGTCTTCTTCAAGGGCCCGCACGTCTTCACCGGCTACTGGAACAACCCGCAGGCCACCGCCGACACCCTCAAGGACGGCTGGATCGCCACCGGCGACCTCGGCTCGCTGGACTCCGACGGCTACCTGACCATCACCGGCCGCAAGAAGGAGATCATCGTCACCGCCGGCGGCAAGAACGTCGCCCCGGCCGTGATCGAGGACCGGATCCGGGCCCACGCCCTGGTCGGCGAGGTCATGGTGGTCGGCGACCGCAAGCCGTTCATCGCCTGCCTGGTCACCGTCGACCCGGACTTCTTCCCGAAGTGGAAGGAGCTCAACGGCAAGCCCGCCGACGCCACCGTCGCCGAACTCGCCGCCGACCCGGACCTGCTGGCCGCGCTCCAGGCCGCGGTGGACGACGGCAACGCGGCCGTCTCGCACGCCGAGGCGGTCAAGAAGTTCCGGCTGCTGGACACCGAGTTCTCCGAGGAGAGCGGCCACCTGACGCCCTCGCTGAAGCTCAAGCGCAACGTCGTGCTGAAGGACTTCGCGGCCGACATCGAGGCGCTCTACACGAAGTAGCCGGCGCCGGACGGGCCCCGCCTCTCCAGGAAGGAGGCGGGGCCTCAGGGCCCGCGCCCCGGACCCTCGCCGGGTCCGGGGCGCGGGCCCGTCCGCGTCACCCGGCCAGCAGCGAGGTCAGCCGCCCGGCCAGCAGGTCCCAGCGCCAGGAGCGCTCCACCCAGCGCCGTCCGGCCTCGCCCATCCGCCGGCGCAGCTCCTCGTCGCGCAGCAGCCGGACGATCCGCTCGGCCGCCGCCGTGGCCGAGCCGCCGGGCACCACGTACCCGGTCTCGCCCTCCAGCACGGCGTCCGGCGCGCCGCCGGAGTCCCCCGCGACCACCGGCAGGCCGGTCGCCGAGGCCTCCAGGTAGACGATCCCCAGGCCCTCGACGTCCAGGCCCCCGCGCCGGGTGCGGCACGGCATCGCGAAGACGTCCCCGGCCCCGTAGTGGGCGGGCAGCTCCTCCCACGGCACCGAGCCGGTGAACCGCACCGAGTCCCGTACGCCCGTGGCGTCCGCGAGCTTCTCCAGGTCCGCCCGGTACGGGCCGCCGCCGACGATCAGCAGCACCGCGTCCGGCACGTCGGCGAGGATCTGCGGCATCGCCTCGATCAGGGTGTCCTGACCCTTGCGGGGCACCAGCCGGGAGACGCAGACCACCACCGGCCGGTCCGCCAGCCCGAGCCGGCGGCGCACCTCGGCGCCCCCGGAGCCCGGGTGGAACGTCGTCTCGTCCACGCCCGGCGGCAGCTGGACCATCCGGGCCGCGGCCTGCGGGCCGACCGCGGCGGCGATCCGGGAGCGGGTGTACTCGCCCAGGTAGGTCAGCACGTCCGTGCCCGCCCCGATCCGGCGCAGCAGCTGCCGGGAGACCGGCAGCTGGGCCCAGGCGGCCTCGTGCCCGTGCGTCATGCCGAGCAGCCGCCCGGCCCCGGCCCGGCGCAGCGCGGGCGCCATCAGCCCGAGCGGGGCGGCGGCGCCGAACCAGACCGAGTCGCACTTCTCCGCCCGCAGGATCTCGGCGGCCCGCCGGGTGACCCGGGGTGTGGGAACCATCACCTTCGTCCGGTCCCGGACCACCGGGAACGGCTGCTCGGCGTCGAAGCGCGCCACCTCGGCGCCGTCCCGCCAGGTGGAGGCGTACACCACCACGCTGCCTGCGGGCTGACGGACGGCCATGTTGTGCACGAAGGCCTGGATGCCACCGGGGCGGGGCGGGAAGTCATTGGTGACGATCAAGGTTCTGTGCATCAGGCCACGGCTCGCTCGGTCGGGGGGTGCGCGGTGTACCGCTGGGTGATCCGTACGATAGGTCAACACCATGACCCGCCGGGAACGGAAGCGCGTACGGCAACCGTTTGACCCCCGGGTCAGTCCTAGTACCTAGGCCGTCGTCCAGGACGCGGCCCGGGCGTCCGTCGGTACGACGCCTCCGGTGGGGACGTCCGAGACGAACGAGGGAGCGCAGTGGAATTGGCCCCGGCCACCGAGCCCGGTTCTTCGCGCGGCCGCCTCGGCCGCCCGCTCGGGGCGCTCGCCGCGCTCGGCGCCACCTGGCTGGCCACCCGCGCCCTGCTGGTGCTGCTGGCCACGGGCGTGCTGAAGGCGCCCGGCGGCGACGTCACCGCGGACGTCTGGATGATCTACCACGCCTGGTACGGCGTGCTCCAGACCGGCACCTTCCCGTTCGACGACGTGACCTGGCAGTACCCGCCGGGCGCCGCCCTGGTGATCCTGCTGCCGGGCCTGCTGCCCTGGTCGTACCTGGTCTCGTTCTGGGTGATCTGCGGGATCGCCGACGCCGCCGCGGCCGCGCTGCTGGTGCGCACCGGCCTGCGCCGGGGCCGGGCGCTGACCGGCGCCTGGATGTGGGTGGTGGGCGTCCCGCTGCTCGGCCCGATGATCTACAACCGCTTCGACGTCATCGTCACCGCGGTCGCCCTGGCCGGCCTGCTGGCGCTGATCCGCCGCCCGGCGGTCGGCGGGCTGCTGCTGGGCCTGGGCGGCATCGTCAAGATCTGGCCGCTGCTCGGCCTGATCGGCACCCCCTCCGGCCGCCGCACCCGCCGCTCCTGGACGCTGGCCGGGGCCACCGCGGTCTCGATCGGCTTCCTGCTGGCGGCCGGGATGAACGGCGCCTTCGACTTCCTGGCCTTCCAGAAGGACCGCGGCATCGAGGTCGAGTCGCTCGGCGCGCTGCCGCTGCACTTCGCCCGGCTCGCCGACGGCTGGGACGGCAGGGTCACCATGAACTACGGCTCCCCCGAGATGCTCGGGCCGTGGGTCAGCGTGATCAGCAAGGTGATGATGGCCGGCACCCTGCTGGGCTTCGCCTGGCTGCTGCTGTGGCGCTACACCTCCAAGCGGCGCAGCGCGGCCACCATGTACGACGCGGCGCTGTGCGCGCTGCTGATCTTCGTGGTGACCAGCCGGGTGATCAGCCCGCAGTACCTGGTCTGGCTGGTCGGCGTCGCGGCGGTCTGCCTGACCGTGCGCAACAGCAGCCAGCGGCCGGTGGCGGTGCTGATCCTGCTCGCCTGCCCGCTGACCCTGGTCGAGTTCCCGACCATGTTCACCCAGGTCCTGGCCAGCGACCCGGTGGCGGTCGCCGTGCTGGCCGCCCGCAACCTGCTGCTGCTGGCCGCGGCCCTGCTCTCCTGCGTGCGGCTCTGGCGCTCCACCCGCGGCGAGGCGCCGCTGCCGCCGACCGTGGTGCTGGACCGCGAGCCCGCCGCGCTGCCGGCCGCCGGCTACCCGGTGCGCCCGGGGATCGCCTACGAGCAGGACCTGCTGGACGGCATCGACCGGCCGGGCGCGACGGCCCGGCAACGGCACTGACCGGCTCCTCCGCCGATCAGCCGGTCAGGATTCCCGCTGTTCGACCCGTCAGCCGATCGGCCCGTCAGCCGATCCGTTGTTCGGCCCGTCAGCCGATCAGGTCCTGACCCGATCAGCCCTTGAGCGCCGCCACCCGCTCCAGCCAGAGCCGGGTGAACTCCTCCAGGCCGACGCCCAGCTCGCGGCGCATCAGCCGGTCGGTCCGGCGTTCGCGGTCCTCGCCCTGCCCGTCGGCCGCGCCGACCGCCCGGTAGAAGGCGACCAGCCGCTGCGGCCCGTGGGTACGGCCGATCAGCTCGCAGGCCAGCCAGGACTGCTCGTAGGCCTGGGCGATGCCGGCGGCCCCGGCGGCGAAGTCCCGGTCGGCGGGCAGCGCGCTGGGAAGCCGCCCGGCGGCGACGTCCCGGGCCAGCTCGGGGGCCGTCTGCCGCGCGCTGCGGCCGGAGTCGCGGTAGGCGGTCCAGTCGGCGACGCCCTCGGAGAGCCACAGCGGGGTCCACGCCCGGGTGTCGGCCCGGGTCGCGACGTGGGTGGCCTCGTGGGTGACCACCACCTGGCGGCCGAAGTCGCTGAGCCGCGCGTACGCCTCCGGGTTGACCAGCACCCGGTCCGCGGGGGTGTGCCAGGGCGCGCCGGGGGCGGCCACGGTGACCGCCGCCATGCCCGTCCAGCCGTCCGGGTCGCCCTCCAGCAGCCGGGCGAACTGCTCCGCGGTGGCGGGCCGCTCCAGCAGCAGCCGGCCCGGCCAGGCGCCGCCCCAGAGCTCGGTGACGGCGGGCACCGCCCGGTCCCCCACCGCGACCAGCTCGGCCGGGTCGGGGCCTGCGGCCGGCCCGAGCACCAGGCAGTGCGCCCCCGCCGCGGACCGGACCGGCCCGAAGTCCCACGGCGCGGGCGGCCCGCCCGCGCACTCCTCGCGCTCGACCCGCCAGCCGTCCCCGGCCCGGACCAGCTCGATCCGGCGCGGGTACACCACCGGGTACTCGTCGTACCCGGCGATCCGCACCGCCAGGTCGGCGGCGGCGGTCAGCCGCTCCGGCCCGCCGGAGGCGGCGAGCACCAGGTTGCGGTACCCCGCCTCGGCCACCGGCAGCCCGGCCCACGGCGGCGCCGAGCGGGCCCGCTCCGCCAGCGCGGCGGCCACCTCGGCGTGCCGGTCCGCCGGCCGCGCCGCGGGCGCCGGGGGGACGGCCGGCGGCAGCGACAGCTGGGCCAGCCCGCCGGCCGCGAGCAGCAGCGCGCCCCGCCGGGACAGCGCGCCGCGGGGGCGGGAGCCGGGGCGGGGTATCTCCGCGGGGTCGGCGGGGCCGGTCGGCGGGGCGCTCAGAGCCGGACCACCCCGGATACGGGCATGGCGGTGACGCTCTCGTAGCGGACCTTGGCGCCCGGGCGCGGGGCGTGCACGATCACACCGCCGCCGGCGTACATGCCGACGTGGTGCATGTCCCGGTAGAAGATCACCAGGTCTCCCGGTCGCGCTTCGGACAGGCTGATCCGCTGCCCGGCGTACGCCTGGGCCTGCGAGGTGCGCGGCAGGGTCACTCCGGCCTGCCGCCAGCTGTAGTACATCAGACCGGAGCAGTCGAACGCGTGCGGCCCGGTGGCCCCGTAGACGTACGGGGAGCCGATCATCCGCACCGCGGCGGCCAGCGCGGCGGCCCCGCGCTCGGAGGCGGGCGGGGCGGTGCCGAGGTCCAGCCGGTCGGTGCCCCGGGTGGCTCGCTGCTCGGCGTCCCGGGCGTCCTGGACCGTCAGCCGGGCCCGCTCGGCGGCGTCCAGGCCGTTCAGCAGCTTCTGCGCCCTGGCCAGCCGCTGCTGGATCTGCAGCTTGCTGTCGGCGAGCGAGCGGCGGGTCCGGTCCAGCTCGGCGAGCTTGTCGGCCGCCTCGGAGCGGCGCTGGTCGAGCCGGCGCTGCCGGGTGACCAGCTCGTGCAGGGTCTCCTGCTGGCGTGCGGCGGCCTGGCCCTGGGTGCGGGCGCGGGCCAGGTAGTCCTCCGGGTCGGGCGAGAGCATCAGCTGGGCGGTCTGGGACATCCCGCCGCCGCGGTACTCGGCCCCGGCCACCGTCGCCAGGTCGCCGCGCAGGTCGTTGAGCTGGTCCTGGGCGACGGCGATCTCGCCCTGGACGACCGTGGCCTCGCCCTGGAGCCGCCGCTGGGCCTCCTGCGCCGCGTTGAACCTCTCGGACGCCTGCTCGGCCTCGTCGTACAGCTGTTCCACCTGGGACTTGACGTCGTGACGGTCGGCCGGGTCCGGGCTGCCGGGGGCGGCCTGGGCGCGACCTCCGGCGGCGACGCCCAGCGCGGTGGCGGCGGCCGTGGTCAGCACCAGCGCCCGGGCGAGCAGTTGGGAACGGCGGTGCACGGACATGGCGGCGGGGGCTCCAATCCTGCGGCGCGGCCCCCGCCGCCGCACCGGGACGGGCGGCCGTCGAGCGGGAGTCCGGTGGCAGACGTTAGCGAGTCCGGGCAAGCGAGTCCAAACCCTTACGAACCCGAATATTCGACCCGTAATCGGACATCAGATCGACGCGCCGGAAAAGCCGCAGGCCCGGCCTCCCCTGGGGGAAGCCGGGCCCGGAAGCGGCCGAGCGGGGATCAGACCCGCACGATGCCGGTCAGCGGCATGTTGGTGACCGCCTCGTAGCGCACGTTGGTACCCGTCCGGGGGGCGTGCAGCACCTGGCCGTTGCCGGCGTAGATGCCGACGTGGTGGGCGTCGCTGTAGAAGATCAGCAGGTCGCCGGGCTGGGCCTGGGAGAGGTCCGTACCGATCCGGGTGCCGGCCGAGGCCTGCGCCTGCGAGGTGCGCGGCAGCGACACGTCGGCCTGGTTGAACGCCCAGACCATCAGGCCGGAGCAGTCGAAGGAGCTCGGGCCGGTGGCACCCCAGACGTACGGGCTGCCGACCTTGGAGGCGGCGGCCGCGAGGGCCGCGGCACCGCGCGAGCTACCCGGGGCCACCTTCACCGGAGCGGTGGTGGTCGGGGCGGTGCTCGTGGGGGCGGAGAGGTCGCCGCGGGTGTTGTCCCGCGAGGCGCGGTCGGCCTGCGCCTGCGCCTGGGCGGCCGCGTCGGCCTTGGCCTTGGCGTCGGCCGCGGCCTTCTCCTCGGCCTGGCGCAGCGCCTGGCGCTCCTGCTCGGTCAGGGTGTTGAGCAGGTCCTGGGCGGCCTTCAGCTTGCCCTGGACCTCCACCTTGGCGGTCTTCAGCTGCTGGGTGGTCGACTCCAGCTCGGCGAGCTTGCCCTGGGCCTCGTTGCGGTCCTGGTCGAGCTTGCGCTGCTGCTCCTGGAGCTCCTTCAGCTGGCCCTTCTGGGTGGCACCGGCCTGGTTCAGCGCGTCGGCCTGGCTGAGGAAGCTGTCCGGGCTGGAGGAGAACATCAGCTGGACGGTCGGGGATATCCCCCCGTTGCGGTACTGCTCGCCGGCGATCTCGGCCAGGCCGCCCTGGAGCTCGGTGACCTGCGCCTGCTGACGGGCCACCTGGTCCTGCAGGCCGGAGACCTGCTTCTCCAGCTCCTGCTGCTTGGCCTGGGCGGCGTTGTAGTTCTCGGTCGCGACCTCGGCCTGCTCGTTGAGCTGGTCGACCTGCTCCTTGACCTGGTCCTTGGTCGGCTGCGGGTCGGCGTGGGCGCCGGACTGCGCGGAGAGGGCGACGGCTGCGGCGGCGACTCCGGTCAGGATGGAGACGCGGGCGCGGCCGGCGGGCTTGGGACGACGATGGGACGCCACGAAGGCGGGCTCCTTCTTCCTACGTCCGCCTACCGGGTGAGCTGACGGGTTCGGGCCGGAAGCATGCCCTACGACGCCTCACGGCCGTTCGGCCGACCTGGCGCCGATTCACCCCGGAGGAACGTGGTTCCCCGGCTCCGCTCCGCAGCGCCCCCAGTCACTGGGCTCCCCTGTCGGGCAGTCGCTTCGACCTGCCCCGCTGCCTCGCGAACTCGGCGGTAACCACCGCCGCCACCCTGGCTGGGCGATCGACAGTGCGGTGGTTCGGAGCATGACCCTAGTAACTGAACCGTGATCCGTTCAAATCCTTGTCAGAAAAAAGACGGAAGATTGCCCAAGTTCCCTTGTGAAAATGACCGATGGTGACCAATGGTGCACGCAAGGCTGATCGGTTCTCAGCAGGCGGCCCCAAAAGGCGGAAAAGCCGAACGCCACCCCCGCGACGGAGGTGGCGCTCTTCACAGCTCCCGAACGGGCGTCCCGGGCGTGTCGGTCCGTCAGACCCGGCGGATGGTGTTGATCGGCATCGCGTCGGCCTTCATCACCTTCACCACGTCACCGGTGTGCGGCGCGTGGACCACCATGCCGTTCCCGATGTACATCCCGACGTGGTACATGCTCGGGCCGTAGATCACCAGGTCGCCCGGCTGGGCCTGGTCCAGCGACGGCACCCGGGTGCCGTAGTGCCCCTGCTCCTGCGAGGTGCGCGGCAGCGAGACGCCGGCCTGCCCGTACGCCCAGACCATCAGGCCCGAGCAGTCGAAGGTGGTCGATCCGGTGGCGCCCCACACGTACGGCGAGCCCTGCTTGCTCATCGCCTTGGCCACCGCCGCCCCCGCGTAGCCGCTGGCCGGCGGCAGGCTGCCGAGGTCCACCCGCGCGTTGCCGCGCGAGGCGCGGTCGTCCTGCGCCTGCTGGGCCCGCAGCGCGGCGCGGTCGGCGGCGCTCAGCGAGTTCAGCAGGTCCTGGGCGGCCTTCAGCTTGGTGTTGACGTCCGCCTTGGCCTGGTTGAGGTCCTTGGTGGTGCTGTCCAGCGAGGCGAGCACGGCGGCCGCCTCGGCCTTCTGCTGGTCCAGCCGGCGCTGCTGCTCCAGCAGCCCCTTGAGCGCCTCGGCCTGGCTGGTGCTGGCCTGCTGGACGGTCGAGGCCTTCTCCAGGTAGCCGGACGGGTCGGAGGAGAGCATCAGCTGGACGGACGGGTCGATGCCGCCGGCGCGGTACTGCTCGCCCGCCACCTCGGCGAGGCCGCCCTGGAGCTGGGTCATCTGCTCCTGGCCGCGGGCCACCTGGTCCTGCAGCTGGTCGGCCTGCTTGCGCAGCTGGTCCGCCCGCTCCTTGGCGCCGTTGTACTTCTCCGCCGCCTGCTCCTGCTCCTCCTGGAGCTGGTCGATCTGCGCCTTGACGTCCGTCTTGTCCGGCTGCGGCGCGGCGTGCGCGGCCACCTGGGCGGAGAGCGCGACCGCGGTCGCAGCGGCAGCGGTGAGCACGGAGACCCGTGCGCGGCTCGGCTGCTTGGGACGGCGGTGGGAGGCCAAAGGGACCGGCTCCTTCTTCCTACGGGCTCACCTGATGGGATGAGATTCCGGAAAATAGGTTTGACGCCAGACCCTAGTGAAGATCTACCCGTTTTGCTACTCCCCCGATGGCGTGAACCCCGGTCCCCACGCTGACTTCACGGGACCCGCACAACGCTCCGGACGAGCCGCTGACCAGCCGTCATGCGGTCCGGCCCAGGTCAGGGCCGGGCCAGCCGGTTCAGCAGCAGCACCGACGCCACCGGGCGCGCGCCCGCCTTCCGCACGCCCTCCGCGACCTCCCGGTCGGTGGACACCACCACCACCGGGCGGCCCTGCGGCTCGGCCCGCACCAGACGGCGGATCAGCTCGTCGGCCGTCTCCCCGGTCCGGCTGAACCGCACCCGGACCCCGCGCGGCGGCGCCATGATCACCGGGACGTCCAGGTCCTGCCCGTCGAACACGCAGGTGACCTCCGCCTGGGTGCGCTGGGCCAGCATCGCCAGACCGCCCAGCAGCCGGATCCGCTGCTGCTCCAGCGGCAGCGCCGGATAGCCGGTCTTGGTCACGTTGTAGCCGTCCACCACCAGGTGCACCTGGGGGATCGCCAGCAGCTGGTCCAGCAGCGCCGGATCGTCCTCGGCCAGCCCGCGCCGGGCCACGTCGTGCGGCGAGGCCGCCCCCGGCACCACCGCCTCCACCAGGTCCGCCGGGCGGATCTGGGAGACCGGCAGCGCCAGCTCCCGCTGGAGCCCCTGCGCCGACTGCAGCACGGTGTCCAGCAGCAGCCGCAGCCGCATGTCCTCGACACTGCGCCCCTCGCGGGCCGACCGGCGGCCCTGCTCGGCCGCGTTCTCCAGCTCGGAGACCCGGTGCCGCAGCCGGCGCGCCTCGGTCTCGGCCGCCCCGCGCTCGGCCGCGGCCTGCGCCCGCAGGGCCTCCAGCTCGCCGGCCACCCGACGGGTCTCGGCCTGCGCCCGGCGGGTGTCGCTCTCCAGCGACCGCACCTTCTTGCGCAGCGACTCGGCCTCCTTGCGGACGCCGTCGGACTCGGCCCGCTGCCGGTCCAGGTCCGCCCGCGCGGCGGCCCGCACCTCGGCCAGCTCGGCCTGCAGCTTCTCCACCAGCCGGGCCGCCTCCGCGGCCGCGTCCTCGGCACCGGCCCGCTCGGCCTCCTCGCCGGCCTCGGCCACCAGCCGGCTCCAGCCCGCCGAACGCACCAGGTAGGCGGCGGCCGCGACGTCCATCGGATCGGCGGCGCTCGGGACGCTGCCCGACTCCAGCGCCTTCACCAGGTCCGGCTGCCCCAGGCGCAGCCGCTCCGCTATCCGCACCCGGAAGGCCGGCTCCGCCTCCAGCGCCGCCGCCAGCGCGGTGGCCGCGTACTTGGCCCGTCGCGCCGGGGTGAACTTGACGTACTGACGCAGGCTCTGCGGGAGTTCGGCCGCCGGCAGCCCGCCGAGCGCGTCCGAGGCGAGCCCGACCACGCGTCGGCGCACGCCCTCGGGCAGCGGCCGGTCGAGCCGCTCGACGGCGTGCTCCGCCGCGGGCCCGGAGGAGTCGTTCGCCGCCACGGCCGCCTCGGCCGCAGCGGGCGGAAGCCCCTGGGCTTCCCCGGGCTCCTTCGCTGCGTCCACCACGTCCTCGGCTCCGATCCTGGTCCAGCGGGGCACGGCCGCGGCCGCCCCCTGTCGTCACGCGCCGTGCGTCTTGTTCTGTATTGTCCCGTGCGGCGCGGACGGGTGCGCCGTGCACCCGCCCGCCGCGGCGACGGGGATCAGCCCTGCTCGGCGGGGGCCTGCGCCCCCTCGGCGCCCGGACGGGCCACCAGCTCGACCTGGTCCACCGCGTTGCACCAGCGGCAGCGCACCGACTCGACGGTCTCGCTCAGCACCTCGGTCTCCTCGACCTTGGACTCGCCGGCCAGGTCGAAGTGCAGGAACTCGGTCACCCGCGCGGTGCGGGTCACGTCGAAGCGGGTGAGGTTGCCGCACAGGGTGCAGCGCCAGCGCGTCTCGGCGGTCAGGGCGGGGACGGTCATCGGGGGTCCTCTCGGGTGGTCCCTGCGTGGGCTAGGCGCTCCCCCCGGAGCCCCGGCATCGGCGGCGGGAGGCGGGAATGCCCGCCCCAAGCCTATTGCCTGGGGCAACCATCGCGACCACCGGTCGCCCGAACACCCGGGCTGGTCCACCTGCCGTAAACCGCCGTGTCACCCGCGGCGCCCGGAGGGATGCTTGGCCGCATGGCGCTCGCGGTCCCGGACCCCACCGCGGCCCGGGGCGGCCGCCCGGCGGCGACGATCCCGGTGGTCAGCTACGCCCTGATCGCGCTCAACACCCTGGTCTTCCTGCTCGGCCCGGCCGCGGGCCTCAACCCGCTGTACGGCACCGGCCAGGCCCGGGTCTGCGCCGAGCAGCGGTACGAGCAGCGCTGGGGCGCGATCCCGGCCGAGGTGCTGGCCGGACGGCCGCTGACCGCCGGACAGCTGGCCGAGGCCCCCGACCCGGTGCCCGGCTGCCCGGCCGCGCCGACCCCGGGCAAGCACCCGGCCCTGTCCGTCCTCAGCGGGCTCTTCCTGCACGCCGGCTGGCTGCACCTGCTGGGGAACCTGCTCTTCCTCCAGGTCTTCGGCCCCACCGTCGAACGGCGGCTGGGCCGGGCCCGGTTCGCCGTCTTCTACCTGGCCGCCGGCAGCCTGACCACGTACGGCTTCGCGCTCGCCGAGGCGCACTCGCCGAACTCCACCCAGGTGCTCATCGGAGCCTCCGGCGCGATCGCCGCCGCCCTCGGCGCCTACCTGCGCCTCCACCCCCGGGCCCGGGTGACCACCCTCGTCCCGCTGCTGCTCTTCCTGCCGCTGCGCTTCCCGGCCTGGCTGGTGCTCGGCCTCTGGTTCGCCCTGCAGTGGTGGTCGGTGCACTCGGCCGGGCCCGGGGTGGCGTACCTGGTCCACGTGATCGGCTTCTCGGCAGGGTTCCTCTACGCCTGCACCGTGGTCCGCCACCCCCCGCGACGACCCGGCGGACGCCCGATACGCTGGCGGCACCTCACAAAGGAGCCCGAACTGTGATCACCGCCATCGTCCTGATCAAGACCAGTGTCGACCGCATCCCGGAGATCGCCGAGTCCATCGCCGCCATCGACGGCGTGAGCGAGGTCTACTCGGTGACCGGGGGCTACAACCTGGTGGCGATGGTGCGGGTGCGCCGGCACGACGACCTGGCCGAGGTCATCCCGGGCCGGCTGAACAAGGTCCCGGGTGTGGCCCACACCGAGACCCAGATCGCCTTCCGCACCTACTCCCAGCACGACCTGGAGGCCGCCTTCGCCCTCGGCCTGGACGAGTAGCGCTCAGCCCTCGCGCTGCGTGTCCGCGACGCAGCGGCCGCCCTCGTTGCGGTAGTTCCAGGCCGCGCCGTCCGTGACCAGCTCCCGGACGGCGGTGAGGAAGCGGTCGACGTGCTCGTCCGGCGTCCCGGCACCGAAGCTCACCCGGATCGCGTTCAGGCTGCGCTCGCCCGGCAGCGAGGGATCGGGCGCCCCGCACTCGGACGGGGCTACGTCCTCGTCCCCGAGCAGCGTGCGCACCAGCGGGTGGGCGCAGAACAGGCCGTCGCGCACCCCGATGCCGTACTCGGCGGACAGCGCGGCCGAGAAGTGCGAGCTGTTCCAGCCCCGGACGACGAAGGACAGCACGCCGACCCGCGCCGAGCCCTCCCCGAACAGATTGAGCACCTTGACCTGAGGGATCGCGGCGAGGCCGGCGGTCAGGCGGGCGATCAGCTGCTGCTCGCGGGCCTCCAGCGCGTCGAACCCGGCCTCGGTCAGCGCCCGGCAGGCCGAGGCGATCGCGTAGGCGCCGATGACGTTCGGCGAGCCGGCCTCGTGCCGCGCGGGCCCGGTGTGCCACTGCACGGCCACCGAGCCGTCGGCCTCCCGGGCCACCGTCCTGGTCGCCCCGCCGCCGGCCAGGTACGGCTCGGCCTCGTCCAGCCAGTCCGCCCGGCCGGCCAGCACCCCGGCGCCGAACGGCGCGTAGATCTTGTGGCCGGAGAAGGCGACCCAGTCGACGTCCAGCTCGCGCACCGAGACCCGGTGGTGCGGCGCCAGCTGGGCGGCGTCCAGCACCACCCGGGCGCCGTGCCGGTGCGCCGTCTCCGTCAGCTCGGCGACCGGCCACAGCTCGCCGGTGACGTTGGAGGCGCCGGTGACGCAGAGCAGCTTGGGGCCCTCGGGCGCCCCGGCGAGCGCGGCGTCCAGCGCGGCCACGGCCTCGGCCCGCGAGCGCGGCGCCCGCAGGTAGCTGACGTCCAGTCCGGCGTGCGCCCAGGGCAGCAGCGAGGCGTGGTGCTCGGTCTCGAAGGCGAACACCCGGGTGCCGGCCGGGACGGCGGCGGCCAGCAGGTTGAGCGAGTCGGTGGTGGCCCGGGTGAAGACCACCTGGTCGCCCTCGCGCAGGTCGAGGAACTCGCCGACGGTGCGGCGGCTCTGTTCGAACAGGTCGGTGGACAGCTGGGAGAGGTACCCGGCCCCGCGGTGGACGCTGCCGTAGTACGGCGCGTACGCGGCGACGTCGTCCCACACCCGCTGGAGCGCCGGCGAGCTGGCCGCGTAGTCGAGCGCCGCGTAGCCGACCTTCTCACCGCCGGCGAGCGGGACCTGGACGTCGGCGCCGAGGACCGGGAGCGGGGAGAGGACTTCGGTGACGAGGGACATGGGGATGCACTCCTTCGGGGGTAAGGGACCCCGGGAGTGCCAGTCGTCGGGTGTCCGCGCTTGTCGCACGGACGATCTGCCGTGGCGACCCGGTCCTCACCCAGGGCACCCCGCCACGGACGGAGGGTTGCCGGACAGCAAGCTGGGGCTTGTCGCTGTCACTCATGACCTGGCGAAGACTCTAGGCCGCGTCCCAGCGGGCGGTCAAACGGGCATCCAGCATGCGGACAGCACCGGAGCCCGGGCCGGCGTACCCGGCCCGGGCTCCCCAACTGCCGTCTCAGATCCGGCTCGTGGCCTCCGACCAGCGCCGCAGCAGGTCCTGTGCGGCGCCCGAGTCGATCGCCTTCGCGGCCCGCTCCATGCCGGCCGCCAGCTGCTCGTCCAGCGGCGCGTCGCCGAGGTCCAGCGCGACCAGCGCGGCCGCCGTGTTCAGCAGGACGGCGTCCCGCACCGGCCCGTGCTCCCCCGCCAGCAGCCGCCGCGCGACCTCGGCGTTGTACGAGGCGTCCGCCCCGCGCAGCGCCTCGATGCCGACCAGCTCGATGCCGACGTCCCGCGGGTCGAAGACGGTCTCGGTGACCACCCCGTCGCGCACCAGCCACACCTGCGAGGTGGTGGTGATGGTCAGCTCGTCCAGCCCGTCGTCGCCGCGGAAGACCAGCGCCGTCGCGCCCCGCCGGGCCAGCACCCCGGCGATCAGCCCGGCCAGCCGGGTGTCGAAGCAGCCGATGGCGTGCGCGGTGACCTTGGCCGGGTTGGTCAGCGGACCGAGGATGTTGAAGGCGGTCGGCACCCCGAGGTCGCGCCGCGCGGTGGCGGCGTGCCGCATCGAGGGGTGGAACTTCGCCGCGAAGCAGAAGGTGAGTCCGACCTCCTCGGCCACCTCGGCGACCCTCCGGGAGGAGAGGTCCAGCGCCACGCCGAGCTTCTCCAGCACGTCCGAGGAGCCGCTGGTGGAGGAGGCCGACCGGTTGCCGTGCTTGACCACCTTGGCGCCGGCGGCCGCCGCGACGATCGCCGACATGGTGGAGATGTTGACGGTCTTCGCACGGTCCCCGCCGGTGCCGACGATGTCCACCGCCGGGCCGGGGATGTCCAGCGGCTCGGCGTGCTCGTACATCGCGTCGACCAGGCCGGCGATCTCCTCGACCGACTCGCCCTTGGCCCGCAGCGCGACCATGAACCCGGCCACCTGGACGGGGGACGCCTCGCCGCTCATGATCCGGTCCATCGCCCACGCGGTGGACGAGCGGTCGAGGTCCTCCCCCTGCAGCAGCGCCGACAGGATGTCCGGCCAGGTGCGGACCACCTGCGCGGGGTCGCTACCGCCGTTCGCAGGGTTCACGTTCACCATGGCTGACTCCAGCTGTTGTCGGTTCCCCGCTCCGGGGGGACGTCCGTACGGATGGAGCCAGCCTATCGAGCGAAGCGGTCGCTTCTAACCCCGTCTTTTCTAGTTGCCGGGCGGATTTCAGCGGACGGCCGGAGTCCGCTTCGCCACCCTCGCCCGCAGCAGGACGGCGGCCGCCTCGGCCAGCGCCACCGGGTCCACCGGGTGGGAGATGGCGGCGTCCGCCCGGCTCCAGGCGGCGAGCCAGGAGTCCTGCGGCCGGCCGATCAGCACCAGCACCGGCGGGCAGCCGTAGATCTCGTCCTTGAGCTGGCGCCCGAGGCCCAGCCCGCCGGCCGGGACGGCCTCGCCGTCCAGCACGCAGAGGTCCACTCCCCCCTTCTCCAGCGCCTTGAGCACCGCGGGGGTGGTCGCGCACTCCAGGTAGGACAGTTCCGGAAGATCCTCGGCGGGCCGGCGGCCGAGCGCCGTCAGCACCTGCTCACGGGTATTGCGG
This sequence comes from Kitasatospora sp. NPDC092039, assembly GCF_044756065.1. Taxonomy (NCBI): domain Bacteria; kingdom Bacillati; phylum Actinomycetota; class Actinomycetes; order Kitasatosporales; family Streptomycetaceae; genus Kitasatospora; species Kitasatospora sp. NPDC092039. The sequence continues at coordinate 124,327 of NZ_JBIVSD010000004.1, forward strand.
TCGTCGCTGTAGACGAGGACGGTGAGCGTCTCATCGGTCGTGTACGCCATGGGCCCTGCTCCCTCAAGTGTGATCCGGACCACGTTCGCCTGATCCGGATGCTACTCCGGATCACCCGCCGCCGAGCCCCCCTCGCGCACGTTCCTCCCCGAACCGCCGCGCCCGGGGCTCACCCGCCCGGAGGACGGCCCGTCACCCGACCCCGCCCGGTCCACCCGTACGGCCGACCCGGCGCCCGCTCCCCTACCTCCTACGGCTACTCCGACCGGGCAACGACGCGCCGGGCAACGGGGTCGCGGGCCCCTCCGAGGAACCGTCAGAAAAGGGACACGCCGCTGCTCAGCCCCCGTCCGGACACCCGGTCGCCCCCCAAGCGGGCATACCGCACGCACCGGACACTCCGAGGGACACCCCCCGACGTGAAGACGGAATAAGGGACCGACATAATGTCCGTCGTGGCGACAGCAACAGCAGTAGAAACCGGGCACGCGCACGGATCGGTCAACCGGCCGAACATGGTCAGCGTCGGAACGATCGTCTGGCTCAGTTCCGAGTTGATGTTCTTCGCGGCCCTCTTCGCGATGTACTTCACGCTCCGCTCCGTCAAGGGGCCGGAGTTCTGGACCGAGAAGGCCCACGCCCTCAACGTGCCCTTCTCCTCGGTCAACACCACGATCCTGGTGCTCTCCTCGCTCACCTGCCAGCTCGGCGTGTTCGCTGCCGAGCGCGGTGACGTGAAGAAGCTCCGGGCGTGGTTCATCCTCACGTTCGCCATGGGCGCGGTCTTCATCGGCGGCCAGGTCTTCGAGTACACCGAGCTGGTCAAGAAGGACGGCCTCTCGCTGTCCTCCGACCCGTACGGCACGGTGTTCTACCTGACCACCGGCTTCCACGGGCTGCACGTGACGGGTGGTCTGATCGCCTTCCTGCTGGTCCTGGGACGGACGTACGCAGCCAAGCGCTTCACGCACGAGCAGGCCACCGCCGCGATCGTCGTGTCGTACTACTGGCACTTCGTCGACGTCGTGTGGATCGGCCTGTTCGCGACCATCTACCTGATCAAGTAACCAGCTGATCAGGTCGCTGGCCACCGGCTGCGGCCCCCGCCCTCACCGGCGACGGGCCGCTTCTGCCGGTGCCGACGCTCCCACCGACCGACCGCGCGCGCAGCCCTAGACAGGCAGCCTCGTGCCGGCCAGACCGGCCGCCGGGTGCACCCACCAGTCGACCAGATCCTGACACCGGGGTTATTCCGTGAAAAAGCTCTCCGCACGACGGCGCCACCCATTGGCGGCGCTGGTCGTCCTACTTCTCGCCCTGGCGGCAACCGGGGGGCTGTACGCCGCGTTCGCGCCCGCCGACAAGGCGCAGGCCGACGTCGCCGCGCAGTCGCTCGCGATCGATGAGGGCAAGAAGCTCTTCGCCGTGGGCTGCTCCTCCTGCCACGGCCTGAACGGCCAGGGCAGCAGTGACGGTCCGAGCCTGGTCGGCGTCGGCTCCGCCGCTGTCGACTTCCAGGTCGGCACCGGCCGCATGCCCGCCCAGCAGCCCGGCGCCCAGGTCCCGCGCAAGAAGAACATCTACACGCAGGCCGAGATCGACCAGCTCGCCGCCTACGTCGCCTCCCTCGGCCCCGGCCCGGTGACCCCGAAGGAGGAGCAGTTCACCTCGACCAACCCCGAGGACATCTCCAAGGGTGGCGAGCTGTTCCGCACCAACTGCGCCCAGTGCCACAACTTCGCCGGCCAGGGCGGTGCCCTGACCAAGGGCAAGTACGCCCCGTCGCTGGAGGGCGTGGACGCCAAGCACATCTACGAGGCCATGCAGACCGGCCCGCAGAACATGCCGTCGTTCCCGGACACCACCATGCCCGAGGAGCAGAAGAAGCAGATCGTGGCCTTCGTCCGCCACACCACCAACGATGAGCCCAACCCCGGCGGTCTCACCCTGGGCAGCCTCGGTCCGGTGACCGAGGGTCTGTTCGGCTGGATCTTCGGCCTCGGCACGCTCATCGCGGTCGCGATCTGGGTCGCCGCCCACACCACCAAGGCCAAGAAGTCATGAGCCACGACATGTCAGAAGAGAAGCTCCCGGAGCCGCACGGCTCCGCCGGCGAGGTGGCCGACCACGGCAGCCCGTTCGCCGACCCGGGCCTGCCGGCCCACGAGCCCCGGCGCACCGACATCGACGAGCGGGCCGCCCAGCGCGCCGAGCGCCAGGTCTCGCTGATGTTCGTGGTCTCGATGCTCGCCACCGTCGGCTTCATCGCCTCGTACGTGGCCATCGACCCGGACAAGATCGTCTACATCTTCCCGCTCGGTCACGTCAGCGCGCTGAACTTCGCGCTCGGCCTGACCCTGGGCGTCGCGCTGTTCATGATCGGCGCGGGCGCGGTCCACTGGGCCCGCACCCTGATGTCGGACGTCGAGATCCCGGCCGAGCGCCACCCGATCGAGGCCTCCGAGGAGGTCCGCGCCGACGTCATCGAGCAGTTCAAGACCGGTGCCGCCGAGTCCGGCTTCGGTCGCCGCAAGATGATCCGCAACACCCTGATCGGCTCCATGGCGCTGGTCCCGCTCTCCGGCGTGGTCCTGCTCCGTGACCTCGGCCCGCTGCCCGAGAAGAAGCTCAAGGAGACCGGCTGGAAGGAGGCGACCGAGGCCAAGCCGCTGCCGCTGGTCAACATGAACACCATGCAGCCGATGAAGCCCGAGGACATCGTCGTCGGCTCGCTCACCTTCGCCATGCCGGAGGGCCTGTCCACGCACGACGAGGACTTCCAGCAGCGGATCGCCAAGGACGCCCTGATGCTGGTCCGCATCGCGCCCGAGGACATCAAGGACGAGAAGTCCAAGGAGCTGGGCTTCGAGGGCATCCTCGCCTACTCCAAGATCTGCACCCACGTCGGCTGCCCGATCAGCCTGTACGAGCAGCAGACCCACCACGCGCTCTGCCCCTGCCACCAGTCGACCTTCGACCTGGCGGACGGCGCCCGCGTCATCTTCGGCCCGGCCGGCCACCCGCTGCCGCAGCTGAAGATCACCACTGACGAGAAGGGCAACCTGGTCGCCACCGGCGACTTCGCGGAGCCCGTCGGCCCGAGCTACTGGGAGCGTGCTCGATGAGTAGCGCGAGCAGCACCACGACCGGTGCCGCCAAGCCCTCCAGCACGCGCGCCAAGCCCGCCAACAAGTGGGAGGCCGCGGCTGACTGGACTGACGGCCGGCTGGGGATCTACTCCCTCGCCAAGGCCAACCTGCGGAAGATCTTCCCGGACCACTGGTCCTTCATGCTGGGCGAGATCTGCCTCTACACGTTCATCATCATCATCCTGACCGGTGTCTACCTGACGCTGTTCTTCAAGCCCTCGATGGCCGAGGTCGTCTACGACGGCTCGTACGTGCCGCTCAAGGGCATCCCGATGTCGGAGGCCTACGCCTCGACGGTGGACATCAGCTTCGAGATCCGCGGCGGTCTGCTGATCCGCCAGATCCACCACTGGGCCGCCCTGGTCTTCGTGGCGGCGATGTTCGTGCACATGATGCGCGTCTTCTTCACCGGCGCGTTCCGCAAGCCGCGCGAGATCAACTGGGTCTTCGGCTTCCTGCTGCTGGTCCTCGGCATGTTCGACGGCTTCTTCGGCTACTCGCTGCCCGACGACCTGCTCTCCGGCACCGGCATCCGGTTCATGGAGGGCGCCGTCCTGGCGACGCCGCTGGTCGGCACGTACATCCAGATGTTCCTGTTCGGCGGCGAGTTCCCCGGCACCGAGATCGTGCCGCGGTTCTTCACCATCCACGTGCTGCTGATCCCCGGCATCATGCTCGGCCTGCTGGTCGCGCACCTGATCCTGGTCTTCTACCACAAGCACACCCAGTGGGCGGGCCCGGGCAAGACTGAGAAGAACGTCGTCGGCATGCCGCTGATGCCGGTCTACATGGCCAAGGCCGGTGGCTTCTTCTTCCTGGTCTTCGGCCTGATCGCGGTCGTCTCGGCGATCGCCACGATCAACCCGATCTGGGCGTACGGCCCGTACCGTCCGGACCAGGTCTCCACCGACGCCCAGCCCGACTGGTACATGGGCTTCTCCGAAGGCCTGATCCGCATCATGCCGGGCTGGGAGATCAGCGTCTGGGGCGGCCACACCCTCAACCTGGGCGTGATCGTCCCGCTGATGGTCGTCTTCCCGCTGGTGCTGGTCTCGATCGCCGCCTACCCCTTCATCGAGGGCTGGATCACCGGCGACAAGCGCGAGCACCACATCCTGGACCGTCCGCGCAACGCCCCGGTCCGCACCGCGCTGGGCGCCGCCTGGATCAGCCTCTACCTGATCCTGCTCGCGGCCGGTGGCAACGACCTGTTCGCCACCCACCTGCACCTGTCGATCAACTCGGTGACGTACTTCGTCCGCGTCGGCATGTTCGTCGTCCCGGTCCTCGTCTTCATCATCACCAAGCGCTGGTGCCTCGGCCTCCAGCGCCGTGACAAGGAGAAGGTGCTGCACGGCCGCGAGACGGGCGTCATCAAGCGCCTGCCGCACGGCGAGTTCGTCGAGGTGCACGCCCAGCTGCCGCAGCAGGACCTGTACAAGCTCACCGCGCACGAGCAGATCCAGCCGGTCGAGCTGCCGGCCCAGACGGACGAGAACGGCGTGGCCCGCAAGGCCGGCGTCCTCACCCGCACCCGGGCCAAGCTCTCCCGCGGCTTCTACGGCGAGGGCGGCCAGATCCCCAAGCCGACCGCCGAGGAGCACCACGAGATCACCAGCGGCCACGGCCACCACTGATCCCGTAGGCACCACCGCGTCACCCCGAGGGCCGCTGACCAGAGTTCTTCTGGTCGGCGGCCCTCGGCCTTTCCCGTACGTGCCAAGCCCCGCACCCGACCGCGCCACCAGGAGGCCACCGTGCAGCTCTCCGTCGACCCCGCCTCGGCCACTCCCCCGTACGAGCAGATCCGCGCCCAGATCGCCGAGCGGGCCCGCTCCGGCGAGCTGCCGACCGGGCTGCGGCTGCCCACCGTGCGGGCCCTGGCCGAGGAGCTGGGGCTGGCCGCCGGCACCGTCGCCCGGGCCTACCGCGAGCTGGAGGCGGACGGCGTGGTGGAGACCCACGGCCGGCGCGGGACGCTGATCGCCGCCACCGGGGACGCCGCCCACCGGCTGGCCGCCGAGGCCGCCGCCGAGTACGCCGCCCGGGTCAGCCGCCTGGGCGTCTCCCGCTCGGACGCCCTGGCCGCCGTGGAGACCGCGCTGCGGCTGGCGTACCCGCGGGACTGACGGGCCCTGGAGCGGCCCTCCGGGGGCCGTCAGAGCTCGGGACGGATCATCCCCGAGGCGGGGGCCTGGGAAGGCGGTGCGGTGGTGCTGACGGGCTGTCCGGAGGCGCTGTGCTTGACCCAGTCCGTCCAGTCGACGTTCCAGTCCCCGAAGCCGTTGCCGAAGGGCTCCATCACGGCGCCACGGCTGTTCACCACCGTCACCAGGTCCCCCACCCGGGTGTGCTGGTAGAACCACTGGGCGTTCTCGGTGCTCATGCCGGTACAGCCGTGGCTGACGTTGTCGACGCCCTGCGAGCCGACCGACCAGGGCGCCGCGTGGACGTACTCGCCGCTCCAGGTCACCCGGGTGGCCCACAGCACGTCGAGGTCGTACGCCTCCGTGCTGCCCGCGGCTATCCCGATGGTCTCGCCGTTCATCCGGACCGCCCGCTCCTGGCCGAGCACCACCTTGACGCCGTTGCGGGTGTCGAAGCCGGGCTTGCCGGTGGTGACCGGGATGGTCCGCAGCACCTCGCCGTCGCGCTTCAGGGTGAGCTCGTGGGCGGCCGCGTCGATCACCGACTCCACCCGTTCGCCTATCCGCAGCTTCAGCGCGCTGCGGTCGCCGCCGTAGAGGCCGTCCGCTATCCGGCTGCCGGTGCCGTCGAAGGCCAGCGAGACGGTCGTGCCGGCCGGCCAGTAGTCCTGCGGGCGGAAGTGCAGGTTCTTGTCGTCCACCCAGTACCAGGCGCCGGTGACGGAGGGCTGGGAGCCGACGGTCAGGACGCGCTCGACCTCCTGGCGGGCCTGCGGATCCTTCACCGCCTCGGAGAGCTGCACGGTGAGCGGCTGGCCCACCCCGTAGACGCCGCTGCCGGAGGAGTCCGGGCCCAGCTTGGCGGTGAGCAGGCGCTGGGCGGCGACGGTGCTGAAGCTCGCGGTGGTGTCACCGCGGCCGCCCTTGCCGTCGTCGGCGGAGATCCGCACCGTGTACGAGGTGGCGGCCTTCAGTCGGCCGGTGGTCTGCCAGCTGGACTGGTCCTCGGCGAGCTTCCCGGCGACCACCCGGCCGTCCGGGCCGACCACGGTGACGTCGGTGAGCCGGCTGCCCTGGACGGCGGTCACGGTGACCGGCTGGGAGGGGTCGGCCTTGCCCTCCGCCGAGAGGTGGACCAGCGGGGCCGCGTCGATCCGGTGCGGTCCGACGGGCTCGTCGTCCCCGGCCGTGCAGGCGGACAGCGGGGCCAGTACCGCGAGGGCCAGCGAGATGCCGCCGAGAGCTGCGATTCCACGCCTGTCGGCCATGACCGCCTCCGAGGGTTCGCACGATTGATCAGATCGTAGGAACGCCCTTGACGAAGCGACATCCGGGGGACTTCCGGTTCACCCGCCGGAGTGAAGCCGTCATCCCGGGGACGCAGTGGGAGGCCGGGCACGCAGCAGGGCCGGCCCTCCCGTGCGGGAGGACCGGCCCTGGTGCCGGAAGCGGGAACCCTACTGGTTCTGGTTCTCGCCCCGGTAGAACTCGAAGACCCATCCGAAGATGCCGATCAGGATGATCGGGGCGGCCCAGAACATCAGCCACCAGCCGAAGATCACGCCCAGGAAGGCGAGAGCGCCACCGAGCGCCAGCGAGAGCGGCTGCCAGCTGTGCGGGGCGAAGAAGCCCAGCTCGCCGGAGTCGTCCGCGACCTCGGCCTCGGGGTTGTCACCCGCGCCGCTGTCCACCCGGCGGGCGGTGAAGGCGAGGTAGTACCCGATGAACGCGCAGAGGCCGAAGGCCAGGAACAGCGCGGTGGTGCCGGCGGCCTCGATGCCGAGGTCCGAGTGGTTGGTCCACAGACCGTAGGTCAGGGCCATCGCCAGCACGAAGACCGACAGGCCCAGGAAGATCTTTCCCTGTTCCTTCATCAGGCGTCGCCCTCCTTCTTGCCCTTGCCCAGCTGCGGGGCGTCGTACTTCGCCGGGGTCACGCCGGCGAGGTGCTTGGCCGGCTCGCCGTGGTTCTCCAGGTAGTCCAGCGCGGCGATCTCCGGGTGGTGGAGGTCGAAGGCCGGGGATTCGGAGCGGATCCGCGGAAGGGTGAGGAAGTTGTGCCGCGGCGGCGGGCAGGAGGTGGCCCACTCCAGCGAGCGGCCGAAGCCCCACGGGTCGTCCACGGTGACCTTCTCGCCGTACTTGGCGGTCTTCCAGACGTTGTAGAGGAACGGCAGGATCGACAGGCCCAGCACGAAGGAGCCGACGGTCGAGACGGTGTTCAGGGTGGTGAAGCCGTCCGAGTTCAGGTAGTCGGCGTAGCGGCGGGGCATGCCCTCCGCGCCGAGCCAGTGCTGCACCAGGAAGGTGGTGTGGAAGCCGACGAACAGCGTCCAGAAGGTGATCTTGCCGAGGCGCTCGTCCAGCATCTTGCCGGTCATCTTCGGCCACCAGAAGTGGAAGCCGGCGAACATCGCGAAGACGACGGTGCCGAAGACCACGTAGTGGAAGTGGGCGACGACGAAGTACGAGTCCGAGACGTGGAAGTCGATCGGCGGGGAGGCCAGCAGGACACCGGTCAGACCACCGAAGAGGAAGGTGACCAGGAAGCCGACCGTCCAGAGCATCGGGGTCTCGAAGCTCAGCGAGCCCTTCCACATGGTGCCGACCCAGTTGAAGAACTTCACACCGGTCGGGACCGCGATCAGGAAGGTCATGAAGGAGAAGAACGGCAGCAGCACCTGTCCGGTGACGTACATGTGGTGCGCCCACACCGTCACGGACAGACCGGCGATCGCGATGGTGGCCGCGATCAGGCCGGAGTAGCCGAACATCGGCTTGCGGCTGAAGACCGGGATGATCTCCGACACGATGCCGAAGAACGGCAGCGCGATGATGTACACCTCGGGGTGGCCGAAGAACCAGAACAGGTGCTGCCAGAGCATCGCCCCGCCGTTGGCCGGGTCGAAGACGTGGGCACCGAACTTGCGGTCCGCCTCCAGGGCGAACAGCGCGGCGGCGAGCACCGGGAAGGCCAGCAGGACCAGCACCGAGGTCAGCAGGACGTTCCAGACGAAGATCGACATCCGGAACATCGTCATGCCGGGCGCGCGCATGCAGATGATCGTGGTGATGAAGTTGACCGCACCGAGGATCGTGCCGAAGCCGGAGAAGGCCAGACCCATGATCCACATGTCGCCGCCGATGCCGGGCGAGTGCACCGCGTCCGACAGCGGGGAGTAGGCGAACCAGCCGAAGTTGGCGGCGCCGTTCGGGGTCAGGAAGCCCGCGACCGCGATCGTCGAACCGAAGAGGTACAGCCAGTACGCGAACATGTTCAGACGCGGGAACGCCACGTCCGGGGCGCCGATCTGGAGCGGCATGATCCAGTTCGCGAAGCCGGCGAAGAGCGGCGTCGCGAACATCAGCAGCATGATCGTGCCGTGCATCGTGAACGCCTGGTTGAACTGCTCGTTCGACAGGATCTGGGTCCCAGGACGAGCCAGCTCGGCGCGCATGACCAGGGCGAGGATGCCGCCGATCAGGAAGAAGGCGAACGACGTGGCCAGGTACAGCGTGCCGATCGTCTTGTGGTCGGTGGTGGTCAGCCACTTGATGATGGTCGAACCCGGCTTCCGGGTCCGCTGCGCCCCGACCGTGACGGCCTCGGCGCCCCCGCCGGCCGCGGCGGGCTCGTTGAGGATTGTCACTTCTCTTCACTTCCCATGCTGATCAGGCCGGAGGGCACCGCACCGTTCTGGCCCTTGGCGCGAAGATCGGCCAGGTGCTTGTCGTAGTCGGCGCGGTCGACGACCTTGACGTTGAACAGCATGCGCGAGTGGTCGACGCCGCAGAGCTCGGCGCACTTGCCCATGTACTCGCCCTTGACGGTCGGCGTGACCTCGAACTTGTTCACCACGCCCGGCACGACGTCCATCTTCATCATGAAGTTGACGGGCCAGAAGTCGTGGATGACGTCACGCGAGGTGAGGCGGAACTGAACCGTCTCGTTGACCGGCAGCCAGAGCGTCGGAGCGTCCTTGGGAGTACCGACCTCGTAGGCGGCGTCCTTGTTGGCCGGGTCGGGGGTCTCGGTGTTCTCGTAGTTGAACGCCCAGCTCCACTGGAAGCCGACCACGTTGACGTAGTGCTGCGGCTTCTCGGAGGTGGCGATCAGCTTCGACTCGTCGCGGGCGACGAAGTAGAAGAGCACCGAGACGATGATGATGGGGACCGCGGTGTAGAGCGCCTCGATGGGCACGTTGTACCGGGTCTGCGGGGGGATCTCCACACCGGTGCGCTTGCGGCGGTGGAAGACCACGCTCCAGATGATCAGACCCCACATCAGTACGCCGACCACCAGCGCCGCGATCCAGGACCCCTGCCACATCTGGAGGACCATCGGCCCTTCCTTGGTGACGGGGCTCGGGAGGCCAAGCCTGGGGAGGTCGTTGGCCGAGCAGCCGGTGGCGGTCGCGATGACGAGGCCCAGTGCCAGCGCCTGAGGCAGCTTCCGCCGCATCGTGCGCCGCGGCGAGCGGTCGGAGCCGTTGGGACTCACGTAGCGCCTTCCCGAAGTCTCGCCCGCCTTCGCGTCGCCCCGGGGAGGAGTGTGAGCCTCCCCGGCGACCCGTCCACGGGCACGGTTTGAATGCTTATGCGGGCCAAACCCTACTCCAGCCTTATGCGCTCCTGACGGGCAGCCCCCGGTAACGCGCCGCCCGCTAGCCCGATCAGGCCCGGTGGGGGCTGCGTCGCAGGTCATCGTAGGCATTCGAGGTCCGTACGCCCGATCGGGGGATGACCTCGGACGACGCCCGTGACGGCCCGTCGGACGCGGACGAAGCGGACATTCGGGATGATCGACTGACGGTGGGTGAGCCGCGCGGACGGGCCGGACCACGGGCCGGGTGTGTCGTTAAATGTGACCGTGTACTTCGACGCGGCCTCGACGGCCCCTCTGCACCCCGTCGCGCGGCAGGCACTGACCGCCGCCCTGGACGAGGGCTGGGCCGATCCGGCCCGGCTGTACCGCTCCGGCCGGCAGGCCCGGATGCTGCTGGACGCCGCCCGCGAGACGGTCGCCGCGGTGCTGGGCGCCCGGGCGGACGAGATCGCCTTCACCGCGAGCGGCACCCAGGCCGTCCAGCTCGGCCTGCTGGGCGCGCTGACCGGCAACCGGCGGCGCGGCGGCCACTTCGTGCACTCCGCCGTGGAGCACTCCAGCGTGCTGCACGTCGCCGAGCGCCACCAGGGCGCCGGGGGCGAGGTGTCGGTGGCGCCGGTGGACCGGGGCGGCCGGGTCGACCCGGCGGCGTTCGGCGCGCTGCTGCGCCCGGACACCGCGCTGGCCGCGGTGCAGAGCGCCAACCACGAGGTCGGGACGGTGCAGCCGCTCGGCGAGGTCGCCGAGCTGTGCGCCGGGGCCGGTGTCCCGCTGCTGGTCGACGCGGCGCAGAGCGCCGGCCGGACGGACGTCCCGGCGGGCTGGTCGCTGCTGACCGCCAGCGCCCACAAGTGGGGCGGGCCGCCGGGGGTCGGGGTGCTGGCGGTGCGCAAGGGCGTCCGGTACGCCTCGCCGCTGCCGGCCGACGAGCGCGAGGGCGGCCGGGTGCCCGGCTACGTCAACGTCCCGGCGATCGTGGCCGCGGCCGCCTCGCTGCGCGCGGTACGGGCCGAGGCCGAGCAGGAGAACGCCCGGCTGCACGCGCTGGTGGAGCGGATCCGCACCCGGGTGCCGCGGCTGGTGCCCGAGGTCGAGGTGGTCGGCGACCCGGTGCGGCGGCTGCCGCACATCGTCACCTTCTCCTGCCTGTACGTGGACGGGGAGGTGCTGCTGACCGAGCTGGACCGGGCGGGCTTCGCGGTCTCCTCCGGCTCCTCCTGCACCTCGTCCACGCTGACGCCCAGCCACGTGCTGGCGGCGATGGGGGTGCTCACCGAGGGGAACGTCCGGGTGTCGCTGCCGTACGGGACGGCCGAGGCCGACGTGGAGCGCTTCCTCGCGGTGCTGCCCGACCTGGTGGCCGGCGTCCGGGCACCGCTCGGGCTGGACCTGCCCGCGCCGGAGGCGGCGGAACCGGCCCGGTCACACCCTCCCCGAGCCGAAGGACGCGCCGGTGCCGGAGCGAGGAACGTCGGCACCGGGTCCGAGCGCCCGGAGGCGAGCGAGCGAGTCGCCCACCCGCCCCGAGCCGAAGGGCGCGCCGGTGCCGAGAGCGAGGAGCGACAAGCGACCGACGAAGGAGGGAGTGCCGGAGCGAGGAACGTCGGCACCGGGTCCGAGCGCCCGGAGGCGAGCGGGCGAGTCACAGCGAGCGGGCGAGTCACAGCGAGCGGGCGAGTCACAGCGAGCGGGCGAGTCACAGTGATCGACGCGTTGGGCAAGCGGTGCCCGCTGCCGGTGATCGAGCTGGCGAAGCGGATCGGCGAGGTGCCGCCGGGGGGCACGGTCGCCGTGCTGGCGGACGACGAGGCGGCCCGCCTGGACATCCCGGCCTGGTGCGAGATGCGCGGGCAGGAGTACGCGGGCGAGGCCCCGGCCGCCGAGTACGGCGGCGACCGGGGCTCGGCCTACCTCGTCGTCCGGCGGACTACTTGACCAGGTGCGCGCCGATCTCGGCGGCCGCCTCGGCGCCGTAGGCCGCCTCGAAGCGCTTCAGGAAGGCGGTCGGGCGCAGCTCGTACTCCTGGGTGCCGACGGTCTCGATCACCAGGGTGGCGAGCATGCAGCCGAGCTGGGCGGAGCGCTCCAGGTCGAGGTCCCAGGACAGGCCGGCCAGGAAGCCGGCGCGGAAGGCGTCGCCGACGCCGGTCGGGTCGACCTTGGCCTCCTCCTTGGCGCAGCCGACCAGGATCGGCTCCTCGCCCTTGCGCTCGATCCGGACGCCCTTGCTGCCTAGGGTGGTGACCCGGGTGCCGACGCGGGTGAGCAGCTCCTCGGCGCCCCAGCCGGTCTTGCTCTCGATCAGCGCGGCCTCGTACTCGTTGGTGAAGAGGTACGCGGCGCCGTCGACGATCTCGCGGATGTCGTCGCCCTCCAGGCGGGCCAGCTGCTGGGAGGGGTCGGCGGCGAAGGCGTAGCCGCGGGTGCGGCACTCCTGGGTGTGGCGGACCATGCCCTGCGGGTCGTCGGCGCCGATCAGGACGAGGTCCAGGCCGCCGACGCGGTCGGCGATCGGCTTCAGCTCGATGTTGCGGGCCTCGGCCATGGCACCGGTGTAGAACGAGGCGATCTGGTTGTGGTCCTCGTCCGTGGTGCACATGAAGCGCGCGGTGTGCCGGGTCTCGGAGATGTGGACGGAGTCGCAGTCCACGTTGTTGCGCTCCAGCCAGCTGCGGTACTCGGCGAAGTCCGCGCCGGCGGCGCCGACCAGGACCGGGCGAAGCCCGAGCACACCCATGCCGAAGGCGATGTTCGGCGCGACGCCGCCGCGGCGGATGTCCAGGGTGTCGACCAGGAAGGACAGCGACACGGTGTGCAGCTGCTCGGCGACGAGCTGGTCGGCGAACCGGCCGGGGAACGTCATCAGGTGGTCGGTGGCGATCGAGCCGGCGACGGCGATACGCACGGAAGGTCTCCTCAGGATGGCGGCGGGGCCAACGGGCAGGCGGGGATGAACCCACCTACGGTACCCGGCGCCGGGGAGCGCCCAGGCAGGAGTGCCGCAAGTTGCCGCCCGCACGGCCATGGTGGCACCCGTTGCCCTCGAATGTGTACTACCTCCCGGTAGCACTGGTGGGCGGCCGGGCCCCTGCCTAGGGTCGGCCCTGGAGGGCCCGTCGCACGGGCCCGTCGTCGACCGTGGCAGCGTGGCCACGGCCCTGGATCGGAGCGATGCCCGATGATGACCGACCACTGCGCCGCCCTGCCCGCTCTGCGGAGCGAGGACGGCGAGACGCTCGACGCCCTGGTGGACTCCTCCCGGCGGCTGCGCCGGTTCTGGCCGCAGGTCGCGGCCGGCCCGGAGCCCGTCGCCCCCGCGCCGGCCGGGGTCCGGGTGCCCTCCGGCGCGCTGCGGGTGGTGGCCGGGATGGCCGAGTACGGCTTCTGAGCCCGGACCGTAAGGGCCGCGCCGTACCGGATGGGCCGGTACGGAACCGGATCCGACCGGAGCACGTCACATCCGCGCGGAGCGGCCGAGGCGGCGGCACCGCTGAGTCCTCGGGAGGATGTGCAGATGGATCTGGAGACGATGCCCCGGCGCGGTCGGCGGGCGGTGGCCCTGGCGGGTCTGGCGCTGGCGGCGGTGGTGACGGTGGCCGGCTGCGACGGCGGCGGCAAGACCGCCTCGGACTCGGCGGCGGGCGGTTCGGCCGCCGCGTCGGCCTCGGCGAGCGCCTCCCCGCAGGCCCCGGCCGGCTCCGCGACCCCCTCCTCGGCGGCGCCGACGGGGGGTTCCTCCGGCGCCGCGCAGCCGGCCCAGCCGCCGACCGGCTTCACGCCCACCCCGGCCTCGCCCGCGCCCGGGCAGCCGGCTCCCGCCACTCCCCCGGGCAACGGGATCGCGGTGGGCGAGCCGAACCCGAACGGTTCGGACGCGCCCGCCCGTCCGCCGGTCGCCTACCGGGTGGACGGCACCACCAAGCTGACCGTCTACTTCTTCGGCGGGGTCTGCACCCAGTACGCGCTGAAGGCGGACGAGTCCCAGCCGGGCCGGGTGGACGTGCTGGTCGTGCCGGGCCCGCCCACCGTCCAGCCGGGGCAGGTGTGCAACGCGCTGGCCAAGCGGCAGTCGGTCTCGGCCGACCTGCGCTCGCCACTGGCCGGGCGGACGGTGGTCGACAAGTCCAGTGGCCAGGAGCTGCCGCTGGAGGGCGATCCGCACATGGGGCCGGACCCGGTCACCCCGGACGTCGCCGGGCGGTAGGCGCGCCGCGGGCGGACAACGGAAGGCGGCCCCGGGGTGATCCCCGGGGCCGCCTTCCGCAGCGGGCTTAGCTGAACGAGTCGCCGCAGGCGCAGGAGCCGGTGGCGTTCGGGTTGTCGATGGTGAAGCCCTGCTTCTCGATGGTGTCGACGAAGTCGACGGTGGCGCCACCGAGGTACGGGGCGCTCATGCGGTCGGTGACGACCTTGACCCCGTCGAAGTCCTTGATCACGTCGCCGTCGAGCGAGCGCTCGTCGAAGAACAGCTGGTAACGCAGGCCGGAGCAGCCGCCGGGCTGGACGGCGACGCGCAGCGCGAGGTCCTCGCGGCCTTCCTGCTCCAGCAGGGCCTTGACCTTGGCCGCGGCGGCATCGGTAAGGAGGATGCCACTCTCGACGGTGGTCTCGTCCTGGACGGTCATCTGCTTTCTCCCGGTCTTGACGACGGTCTGCCGCCAGTGCCAACCAACGGCCGTCCGGTTTCATTTCCCGGGCGGCGATGGATTTCTGGGGCGTGTCGCGGCTGGTTATCCGTGGGCCGGGTGTGCCACCCGGGCCCCTACCCTCCCCATGCTCGCACACCGCCGGAGGACGGGTCACCGCCCGAGCCGTCGATCCGGGCGAAGCGGCCCCGCGGCGGGCCGCCGGGCGCCAGGATGGTCCTCATGATCCTTCGCCCGGTCAGGGACACCGCCGCGGACGCGGAGGCCGTCCGGGAGCTCGCCGACGCGGCGTTCGCCGACGCCTCCGCCCCGGCGGGGGCGGCGCCGGAGCCGACGCCCCTGCGGCTGGCCCGGACCAGGCACCTGGCGCGCACCGACCCCGGGGGCTGCTGGCTGGCGGAGAGCGCCGGCGAGCCGGTCGGGGCGGTGCTGTCGATCCGCCGGGAGGGCCTGTGGGCGCCCTCGCTCTACGCCGTCCGGCCGTCCGCGCAGGGCAAGGGCGTCGGGCGACTGCTGCTGGAGCGGGCGGCGGCGCACTCCCGGGGCTGCCTGCGCGGGATGGTCTGCGCCGCGGACTCCCCGGCCGCGGCCCGCCGCTACCGGCTGGCCGGGTTCACCCTGCACCCGGCGATGCGGCTGGCCGGACGGGTGGACCGGGACGGGCTGCTCGACCCCGGGGACATCCCGGTGCACCGCGGCAACGCGACCCATCTGCACCTGCTGGACTCGGTGGACCGGCGGCTGCGCGGGTCCGCGCACGGGCCGGACCACGAGCTGATGCTGGGCCACTTCGAGGAGC
The DNA here is from genome assembly GCF_044756065.1 of Kitasatospora sp. NPDC092039. NCBI lineage: Bacteria > Bacillati > Actinomycetota > Actinomycetes > Kitasatosporales > Streptomycetaceae > Kitasatospora > Kitasatospora sp. NPDC092039. The sequence continues at coordinate 139,673 of NZ_JBIVSD010000004.1, forward strand.
TGCTGATCGCCGACGCGCTGGCCGGCAGCGGCTACTGCTACCGGGACGGCGGGGTGGTGCGGCTGCTCGCCGCCACCAGCAAGCGGATCGCCGCCCGGCTGCTGCGCGAGGCGCTGGCCCGGGTGCCGGACGGGGTCGAGGCGCGGGTGGAGCACCTGACCGCGGAGCAGGAGTGGGCGCTGGACGTCGGGCTGGAGGTCGGGCTGACGCCCCGGGCCGGCGGCTTCGTCGGGGTGCGCGGGATGCGGCCGCCGACGCCCTACCTGCCGAGCGGGGCGTTCCTCTAGGCCTGCGGGAACGCGTACGGCCCCCGCCGGGGCGGGGGCCGTACGTCCGGAGCTCAGGGGGATCAGACCATGGTGTCCAGGATCTCCCGGACCATCTCCATGGTGGTGCCCGGGTGCAGGAAGGCGAAGCGGGCGACCGTCTCGCCGTCCCAGCCGGTGGGGGTGACGAAGCCGATCTGGTCCGCGAGCAGCTGCTGCGACCAGCGGTAGTAGTCGTCGTTGGTCCAGCCCTTGCGCTTGAAGCAGACCGCCGACAGCTGCGGGTCGAACAGCAGCTCCAGGTGCTCGGTCTCGCGGATCAGCTGGGCGGTCTCCCGGGCCAGGGTGAGGCCGGCCTCGATGGCGTCGGTGTAGGCCTGGACGCCGTGCACGGCCAGCGAGAACCAGAGCGGCAGGCCGCGGGCGCGCCGGGTCAGGTGGTAGGCGTAGTCGGTGGGGTTCCACTCGTCGCCCTCGGTGTGCAGGACGTCCAGGTAGGAGGCGTCCTGGGTGTGCACGGCGCGGGCGAGCTGCGGGTTGCGGTAGATCAGCGCGGCGCAGTCGAAGGGGGCGAACAGCCACTTGTGCGGGTCGACCACGAAGGAGTCGGCGTGCTCGATGCCCTCGTAGCGCTCGCGCACCGAGGGGGCGAACAGGCCCGCGCCGCCGTAGGCGCCGTCGACGTGGAACCAGAGGTCGCGCTCGCGGGCGACCTCGGCCAGGCCCTTGAGGTCGTCGACGATGCCCTCGTTGGTGGTGCCGGCGGTGCCGACGACGGCGATCACCGTCTCCGGGTTCGGGTCGGCGGCCAGCGCGGCGCGCAGCGCCTCGCCGGTGAACCGCCGGTCGACGGTCGGGACCTTGAAGGCCTCGACGCCGATGATGTTGAAGGTGTTCTTGACCGAGGAGTGCACCTGGTCGGCGACCGCGATCCGCAGCCGCGCCTCCGGCCCACTGGGTCGACCCTCACTGGCGAGCCGGCGGCGGGCGGTGTCGCGGGCGACCACGAGGGCGGAGAGGTTGCCCGCCGAGCCGCCGGAGACGAAGGTGCCGCCGGCCGACTGGGGCAGGCCCGCGCGGTCGGCGATCAGGCGCAGCACCTGGTTCTCGGCGGCGATTGCGCCGGCCGCCTCCAGCCAGGAGATGCCCTGCAGGGAGGCGCAGGAGACGACCATGTCGAACAGCAGCGCGGCCTTGGTCGGGGCGCACGGGATGAAGGACAGGTAGCGCGGGCTGTCGGCGGAGATGACCGCCCGGGACAGCTCGTGGTCGTACAGCTTGAGCACGTCGACCGGGTCGTTGCCGTGCTGGTTCAGCAGACCGGCCAGCTGGGCGCGCAGGTGCTCGCCGTCACCGGGGTGGTCGAGCGGGACGGGGTCGTACTGCAGCCGCTCCCGCATGTAGTCGAAGACCAGGTCGACCAGGTCGTTGTCGGGCCGGTGCATGCGGTCGGGTGCTGCGGACACGGCTGTCCCTCTCGGCGTGGGGTGTCGGGGGGCGCCCGGTCGGCGGGACGCTTCACCGCGACGGCCGGACATGATCAGCGTAAGCAGCGCGGGTGCCTCACCGCGCGTCGGAACGCGGCTGGTCAGGCAGGTTTCGAGCGTCTTCGGGCCGGTCCGCGCAGGATTCCTGCGTACCCGTGCCGCCGGTCAGCCGATGAGCTGGGAGAGCACCACCGAGGAGCGGCTGCGCTGCACTCCGGGCTCGCGCCGGATGCGTTCGATGACGGCCTCCAGGTGGCGCATGTCGGCGGCCCGCAGGTGGACCAGGGCGTCCGGGTCGCCGGTGACCGTCCAGGCGGCGACCACCTCGGGGAACTGCCGCAGGCTGGCGAGGATCTCCTCGGGGGCGGTGCGCTCGCGGCAGTAGACCTCGACGAAGGCCTCGGTCTGCCAGCCCAGCACGGAGGGGTCGAGCACCACGGTGAAGCCCCGGACCACGCCGCGCGCCCGCAGCCGGTCGATCCGGCGGCGCACGGCGGTGGCGGAGAGGTTCACCTGCAGGCCGATCTCGGCGTACGAGGCGCGGCCGTCGCTGCCGAGCCGGGCGAGCAGGAGCCGGTCGGTCTCGTCCAGGTCGGCCCCGACCACCTCGTGCGCTCGGCTGCTGGTCATGGGTGCGGGGCTCCACGGGTCGTACGAGGGTTCGGCGGGGCGCTCCGGCGGCGGCTGCCCCCGCCACTGTCGCTGCCGAAACGGTTCTTCACCATTCTGGCGGATGACCTGGCCGAGTTCACCGCCGATGGACGACCCGAGCGGGCGGCCGTCAGGGGACGAGCAGCACGATCTTCCCCCGGGTGCGGCCCTCCGCGCTGAGCGCCTGGGCGGAGGCGGCCTGGGCCAGCGGGAAGGTGGACGCGACGGTGACGGTCAGCCGGCCGTCGTCGGCCAGCCGGGCCAGCTCGGCGAGGTCGCCGGCGTCCGGGCGGACCCAGACGTACCGGCCGCCGAGCGCCTTGACCCCGAAGTCGGTGGTCGAGGCGATCCGGGCCGGGTCCGCCACCAGGCCGGCCGAGACCTGGACGGCCCCGTGGCCCACCAGGTCGAGCGCCGCGTCCACCCCGTCGGGGGCGAGCGCCCGGACCCGGTCGGCCAGGCCCTCGCCGTACACCACCGGCTCGGCGCCGAGGCCGCGCAGGAAGTCGTGGTTGCGCTCGGCCGCGGTGCCGATCACCCGGGCCCCGGCGGCCCGGGCCAGCTGCACCGCCAGGTGGCCGACCCCGCCCGCGGCGGCGTGCACCAGGACGGTCTCCCCCTCGGCGAGGCGCAGCGCCCGCAGGCCCTGCAGCGCGGTGAGCCCCGCCAGCGGCAGACCGCCGGCCTGCGCCCAGTCCAGCGCGGCCGGCTTGCGGGCCAGGGTGCGGACCGGGGCGGAGACCAGCTCGGCGTAGGTGCCGTGCTCGACGGCGTCCTTGCGGACGTAGCCGTACACCTCGTCGCCCGGGGCGAACTCGGTGATCCCGCCGCCGACCGCGCGGACCACGCCGGCCAGGTCCCAGCCCATGACCAGCGGGAAGTGCGCGTCGAGGAGGCCGTCCAGGGCGCCGTCCCGGATCTTCCAGTCCACCGGGTTCACTCCGGCCGCCCGCACCTCGACCAGGACGGAGTCGGGCCCGACCTTCGGGTCCGGCAGGTCGGTGTACTCGACCACCTCGGGGCCGCCGTAGCGGTTGATCGCGATTGCCTTCATGGGTCCAGCCATACCCGGGGGCCCGGACATATCGATTCGGCCACGCCCGTACTCCCCCGAACCGGGCATCCGGCACCGCCAGGGGTCCGTTCTGTCGAGCGGTTCTCGTCACATCGACAGGATGGCCATCGTCACTCTGACGCTAACCGGTTATCATAGATAGCGTCAGTTAGACGAAAAGGCTTCACCGCTTGATCGGCCGCACAGAAGGGCACCCGCCCGTGACCACCACCATCACCGAGACCCACGGCGTCGACCCCACCCCGACGCCGCTCGCTCTGCTGCTGCTCGGCCGCGAGGCCGACCCGAACAGCGAGCGCGGGGTCGAATGCCCCGGTGACCTCCCCCCGGCCTCCGACCCGAACCTCGTCGAGCGCGCCCGCGCGGCCAAGGCCGCGCTCGGCGACCGCGTCTTCATCCTCGGCCACCACTACCAGCGCGACGAGGTGATCGAGTTCGCCGACGTCACCGGCGACTCCTTCAAGCTCGCCCGCGACGCGGCGGCCCGCCCCGAGGCCGAGTACATCGTCTTCTGCGGCGTGCACTTCATGGCCGAGTCCGCGGACATCCTCACCAGCGAGCGGCAGCAGGTCGTCCTCCCCGACCTCGCGGCCGGCTGCTCGATGGCCGACATGGCCACCGCCGAGCAGGTCGCCGAGTGCTGGGACGTCCTGACCGACGCCGGCATAGCCGACGTGACCGTCCCGGTCTCGTACATGAACTCCTCCGCCGACATCAAGGCCTTCACCGGCCGGCACGGCGGCCTCATCTGCACCTCCTCCAACGCCAAGCGCGCCCTGGAGTGGGCCTTCGAGCAGGGCCAGAAGGTGCTCTTCCTGCCCGACCAGCACCTCGGCCGCAACACCGCGGTGCGGGACATGGGCTTCTCGCTGGACGACTGCGTCGTCTACAACCCGCACCGGCCGAACGGCGGCCTGACCGCCGAGCAGCTGCGGGACGCGAAGATGATCCTCTGGCGCGGCCACTGCTCGGTGCACGGGCGGTTCAGCCTGGACTCGGTGAACGACGTCCGCGAGCGGATCCCCGGCGTGACCGTCCTGGTCCACCCCGAGTGCAAGCACGAGGTCGTCGCGGCCGCCGACATGGTGGGCTCGACCGAGTACATCATCAAGGCGCTGGACGCCGCCGAGCCCGGCTCCAAGTGGGCCATCGGCACCGAGCTGAACCTGGTCCGTCGCCTGGCCAAGGCGCACCCGGACAAGGAGATCGTCTTCCTGGACCGCGCGGTCTGCTTCTGCTCGACCATGAACCGGATCGACCTGCCGCACCTGGTCTGGGCGCTGGAGTCGCTGGTCGACGGCCGGGTGCCGAACGTGATCACCGTCGACCCGGAGACCGAGAAGTACGCCAAGGCGGCGCTGGACCGGATGCTGGCCCTGCCGTAGCCCCGCCCCGAGCGCCCCGGAGGCGAGCGGGCGAGTCCCGCCCCGAGCCGAAGGGGCGCGCCGGTGCCGATAGGGAGGAGCGAGGAGGCCCCGAGGAACGAGGGGCATCGGAGCGACGACCGTCGGCACCGGGTCCGAGCGCCCCGGGAGGCGAGCGGGCGAGTCCCGCCCCGAGCCGAAGGGGCGCGCCGGTGCCGAAAGGGAGGAGCGAGGAGGCCCCGAGGAACGAGGGGCATCGGAGCGACGACCGTCGGCACCGGGTCCGAGCGCCCCGGGAGGCGAGCGGGCGAGTAACAGCGAAGGGCGGGCCCCCTCCGGTGGGAGGGGGCCCGCCCTTTCGTCTGGCAGCAGCCGCAGTCGCTACTCGGGGAAGCCCGGGATGACGCCCTCGCCGTCGGCCATCAACAGCTCGCGGACCTCGTCGATCGTCGCGTCCGAGCTCGGCAGGATCAGCTCCGACGGCTCCAGCGAGTCCAGGGGCACCGGAGCACCCGACCCCTTCACGGCCGCCAACAGCTTGCCGTAGGCCAGCCGGAAGCGCTCCTCGTCGCCCGACTCCACCGCGGTGACGAGGTCGGCGTCGAGCGTGTTCAGCTCGCTCAGGTGGTCTTCGCCCACCTCGTACTGCCCCTCGCCCATGACCCTGATGATCATGCCGTGCGTCTCCCTGGTTCGTGGGGTCGAGCTCAGATCACTTGTTGTAGTTGATGCGCGGGGTGTCCTGCTGCGGCTGCGGCTGGACGTCCTGCGGCTTGCCCTGCTCGATCGCGGCGGGGCCGGCGGAGGAGGGGCCGGACAGCTCGGCCTTCATCCGGGCCAGCTCCAGCTCGACGTCGGAACCGCCGGCCACCCGCTCCAGCTCGGCCTCGATGTCGTCCTTGCGGCCGAGACCGCTGGCGTCGTCGAGCGCGCCGGAGGCGAGCAGCTCGTCGATGGCACCGGCCCGGGCCTGCATCTGGGCGGTCTTGTCCTCGGCACGCTGGATCGCCAGGCCGACGTCGCCCATCTCCTCCGAGATCCCGGAGAAGGACTCGGCGATGCGGGTCTGCGCCTGGGCGGCCGTGTACGTCGCCTTGATGGTCTCCTTCTTGGTGCGGAAGGCGTCCACCTTGGCCTGGAGCCGCTGGGAGGCGAGCGTGAGCTTCTCCTCCTCGGCCTGGAGCTGCTGGTACTGCGTCTCCAGGTCGGTGATCTGCGACTGCATGTTGGCCTTGCGGGTCAGCGCCTCGCGCGCGAGGTCCTCCCGGCCGAGCGACAGCGCCTTGCGGCCCTGGTCCTCGTACTTGGCCGACTGCTGCTGGAGCTGGGTCAGCTGGAGCTCGAGCCGCTTGCGCGAGGTCGCGACGTCCGCGACACCACGGCGTACCTTCTGCAGCAGTTCGAGCTGCTTCTGGTACGAGTAGTCGAGCGTTTCACGCGGATCCTCCGCCCGGTCCAAGGCCTTGTTCGCCTTGGAGCGGAAGATCAGCCCCATACGCTTCATGATTCCGTCGCTCATGGGCCTCGGGTGCCCCCTTCTCCGGCCTGCGGTCTCTATCTCGTTACCAGACACGACGAGTGTATGTGCAGCGAGCCCGTCGCCGCAGTGCACCTGCCTGCAACAAGACTGCTACAGCGACCAGTGGCGTTTCCTCCTCCCCCGGGTGGATCCGCCCCTCATACCCCCCATCGTCCATCCGAGTGATCCCCTACGGGAAGGCCCCGGGAAACCCGGCTCCGACGGCGACCTCGCGGTATCGATATGCGTTTGGGTCCGAGGGCACCCGTGGAAGCCGCGCCGCACCCCGTACGCTGGTGGTGTGTTCCGACGCCGTTCAGATGATGCCGCCGCCTCCGCCACCGTGCTGGAGAAGCAGGACGAGACGACCCAGGCCCGCGACCCGCAGGCCAAGAAGGGCCGCCCCACCCCCAAGCGCAGTGAGGCCGAGGCCAACCGGCGTACCCGGGTGACCGTGCCCAAGGACCGCAAGGAGGCCGCCCGCCAGGGGCGTGAGCGCATGCGCGTCGAGCGCGAGAAGCAGCGCCAGGCCCTGATGAACGGCGACGAGCGCCACCTGCCGGCCCGTGACAAAGGCCCGGTGCGCAAGTTCGCCCGCGACTACGTGGACTCCCGCTGGTCGCTCGCCGAGTTCTTCCTGCCGGCCGCCGTGGTCATCCTGGTGCTCAGCATCGTCAAGGTGCCGGCGCTCCAGCTGCTCTCCACCCTGCTGTTCCTGCTGTTCTTCGTGTTCGTGATCCTGGACTTCGTCCGCCTCGGCCTCGGTCTGCGCAAGCAGCTGGCCGAGCGCTTCGCCGGGCAGAACACCCGCGGCGCCGTCGCGTACGGCATCATGCGCACCCTCCAGATGCGCCGGCTGCGCCTGCCCAAGCCGCAGGTGCGGCGCGGGGAGAAGCCCTGACCGCCGAACCGGTCGACTCCGGCTGGGCCCCGCCTTCCTGGGAGGGGCCCGGCCTCTACGCACTTCCCGGACAGGGAGGCGCGCTCCCGGGGCAGGGCGCCGGCGGCCACGACCGGCTCGCCCAGGAGCGCCGGCTGCCCTCGCGCAGCGGGTCCTTCGCGGGCGGCACCGGCGCCTGGCTGGACCGGCACGGCGGGCTGCGCGACTTCGTCCGCCAGGAGCTCGTCGCCCGCCAGCTCGCCGAACAGCTGGCCGGCCGCAGCGCGCAGCGCGTCCTCGACATCGGCTGCGGCCAGGGCACCCAGGCCCTGCGGCTGGCCCGGGCCGGCCACTACGTCACCGGGATCGACTCGGACCCGGTCGCGCTCGGCGTCGCCCAGGGGGCGCTCGCCGGGGAGCCGCCGGAGGTCCGCGGCCGGATGCAGCTGCTCAGCGGCGACGGCCACCAGTGCGGGCGCTGGTTCGGCCCGCGCAGCTTCGACGTGGTGCTCTGCCACGGCGTACTGATGTACCTGCCCGACCCGGACCCGATGATCGCCTCGCTGGCCCGGCTGCTGGCGCCCGGCGGACTGCTCTCGCTGCTGGTCCGCAACCGGGACGCGCTGGCCCTGCGGCCGGCCGCCGCCGGGGACTGGCGGGCCGCCCTGCACGCCTTCGAGAGCGACCGGTACTACAACCGGCTCGGCCTGGCCGCGCGGGCCGACCGGATCGGCGACCTCACCGTCACCCTCTCCGAGGTGTCGGTGCCGCTGCGGCGCTGGTACGGCGTGCGGGTCTTCACCGACAACGCCCCGGACGACGCGGCGCCGCCGGTGGACGGGCGGCAGCTGGCCCAGCTCCTGGAAGCCGAGGACCGGGCCGGCCGCACCGACCCGTACCGGCAGGTCGCCGCGCTGCTGCACGTGATCGGGGCGAAGTAGCCGCCCGGGCTCAGCCCTCGTGCAGGCTCATGGCGTACACCTTGGCGCCGTCCTCCAGCAGGACCGCGGTGTCCACGCCCTCCTCGGCGAGCTGCTTCCAGGCCTCCCCGATCCAGGTCTCGGCGTCCCCCTGGCCGGCGAACTCCTCCTGGCCGCCGCCGGGCGTCACCACGCTGCCGTCCGCCTTCTCGTACCGCCACGTCCAGACCATGCCCGGCTCCTCCCACTGACGCTGCCTGTGTGCTGCGCACCATAGCCTGCCCGGCCCGATCTTCCGTATGCCTGTCGGGCAGGATGGGCGGCATGGCGACCCCACCCGAGCCCACCCGTCCCCCGCTGCCCCGCACGCTGCTGCTCGGCGGCGCCCGCTCCGGCAAGTCCACCCGCGCCGAGCAGCTGCTCGCCGAGCACCCGGACGTCCTCTACGTGGCCACCGGCGGCACCCGGGACGGCGACGCCGAGTGGGCCCAGCGGGTCGCGCTGCACCGGGAGCGCCGGCCGGCCGGCTGGCGCACCGCCGAGACCTGCGACCTGGAGGCCGTGCTGGCCGACGCCGCCGACCCGGCTCCGGTGCTGGTCGACTGCCTCGCCCTGTGGCTGACCGCCGTGATGGACGAGTGCGGCGCCTGGGACGACGAGGTCTGGGCGGACGGCGGCGAGACCGCCGTGCAGAACCGCTGCGACGCGCTGGCGCGGGCCTGGGCGGCCACCGGGCGGACCGTCGTCGCGGTGAGCAACGAGGTCGGCATGGGCGTCGTCCCGGCCACCGCCGCGGGCCGCCGGTTCCGCGACACCCTGGGCCGGCTCAACATGGCCGTGGCGGACGCCTCGGAGCGCGTCCTGCTCGTGGTGGCGGGGCAGGTGCTGACCGTCAAGCCAGCCTCGGGCTGACCACCTCCGGCGTGTAGCCTTCCGGACGATGGACACGACCGTGGATCTCGATACGTTCTCCTCGCTCGTCGAGCGCCCCGACGAGAGCGCCCGGCGGGCCGCCGAGGAGCGCTGGCAGGCGGCCGACCGGCCGCGCGGCGGGCTCGGCCGGCTGGAGGAGCTGGGCAGCTGGCTGGCCTCCGTGCAGGGGCGCTCGCCGGTGCGGCCGGTCTCCTCTCCCAAGGTGCTGCTGTTCGCCGCCGACCACGGCGTGGCGGCGCTCGGCGTCTCCCGGATGCCCGCCGAGGGCGGCACCGCGGCCCGGGTGCGGGCCGTGCTCGACGGCAGTGCCCCGGTGTCCCGGCTGGCCGCGCGCTACGGCGCCCGGGTCCGGGTCGTCGACGTCGCGGTGGACGCCGACCCGGCCGACTTCCCGGACGAGGTGGTCGCCCACCGGGTCCGGCGCGGCTCCGGGCGGATCGACGTCGAGGACGCGCTCACCGCGCAGGAGACCGTCCGGGCGTTCCGGGCCGGCATGGCCGTCGCCGACGAGGAGGCCGACGCCGGCACCGACCTGGTGCTGCTCGGCGACCTCGGGGTCGGCGCCACCACGGTGGCCGGCGTACTGGTCGGAGCGCTCTGCGGGACCGACGCGGCGGCGGTGACCGGGCGCGGCTCCGGGATCGACGACCGGGTGTGGATGGTCAAGTGCGCCACCATCAGGGACTCGCTGCGGCGGGCCCGGCCGGTGCTCGGCGACCAGCTGGCGCTGCTCGGCGCCACCGGCGGGGCCGACTTCGCCGCGATCACCGGCTTCCTGCTCCAGGCGGCCGTCCGGCGGCTGCCGGTGGTGCTGGACGGCGTGGTCTCGGCGGCCTGCGCGCTGGTCGCGCAGCGGATCGCCTTCCGGGCGCCGGAGTGGTGGCGGGCCGGGCAGTCCAGCGGCGAACCGGCCCAGGCGAAGGCGTACGACCGGCTGACCCTGACGCCGTTGCAGGACCAGGGCATCACCATGGGCGAGGGCCTCGGCGCGCTGCTGGCGCTGCCGCTGCTCCAGGCCGCCGGGGACGTGCTCGCGGACGAGGCGCCGAAGCCGTTCGTGCCGGTGGCGCCGAGCGCGCCGAAGGAGCAGCCGAAGCTGCCCTCGGCGGCGGACCTGCTGCGCAAGCTCTAGGACACCCGGCCGGCAGGACAACCCGAGAGCGTCCCTGACCGGGGGCGCTCTCGCTGTGGGAGGAACGCGTTCATGGCGAGCGGCGGCGACCGGGCCACCTGGGCCGACGGCCTGCGGTTCGGGTTCGGGACCCTGTCCGTGCTACGGGTGCGGGTGGAGCGCTGGGACCGGGCGGCGGCGGCCCGGGCGATGGTGACGGCCCCGGTGGTCGGGCTCGTGCTGGGGGCCCTGGCGGCCGCCGCCGGCGCTCTGGTGGCCTGGCGGGCGGGCGGTCCGCTCGGCGCGGTGGCCGCGGTGGCCGTGCTCGCCGGGCTGACCCGGGGGCTGCACCTGGACGGCCTGGCGGACGTCGCCGACGGGCTGGGCAGCGGGAAGCCGGCCGAGGACGCGCTGCGCGTCATGAAGCAGTCCGACATCGGTCCGTTCGGCGTGCTGACCCTGGTCCTGGTCCTGCTCGCCCAGGTGGCCGCGCTGGCCGGGCAGTTCGGTCACTCCCCGCTGCGCGGCGCCCTCGCGGTGCTCGCCTCGGCGACGGCCGCCCGGTGCGCGCTCGGCTGGGGCTGCCTGCGGTCGGTGCCGGCCGCCCGGCCGGGCGGGCTCGGAGCGGTGGTGGCGAGCACCGTGCCGCCCGCCGGGGCCGCCGCCGCGACGGCCGCCGCGGCGCTCGCCGTGGCCGCGGCCGGGCTGTTCGACGGCTGGTCAGTTCTCCGTCTGCCGCTGGCCGTTGTGCTCGGCGTCGGCTGCGCCCGGCTGCTGCTCGGACGGTGCGTGCGCAGGTTCGGCGGGATCACCGGGGACGTGCTCGGCGCGATGGCCGAAACCGCCGCCACCGCCTCGCTGTTCGCCCTGGCGTTGCTCGGCTGACACCGGGCGGCGCGTGATCCCAGCATGCGGACTACCATGCGTGGAGCACCGCAGCCCTGCACCGTGGCAGGTCCTGCCCGCCCGGCGCGTACCGAGGAGCCGGGGCCTCTGGTGTGCGCGGCCGCTTCCGGCGGACGCGCGCGCCAGGGGCCCCGGACCCGGGGGCCCGCCGGCGCGCAGCCTGCGACGGCGGGCTGCGCCGGTTCGGCAGCCTCGCCGTGGCCGGCCGTCTACCGCGAAAGAACAGGACGCATTACGTGACTGCATTGTCTGTGAGCACCTCCTCCGCCGCCTCGCTGCGTGCGGACGCCCTGGTGGTCGGTGTCGCGAAGGGCCCGAAGGGCATCGTGCTGGCCCCCGGCGCCGAGGCCGTCAACGAGGCGTTCGAGGGCAAGCTGGCCGAGGTCCTCGGCACCCTGGGCGCGAGCGGCGCCGAGGGCGAGGCCGTCAAGGTCCCCTCCCCCGCCGGGCTGAAGGCCGCGCTCGTGCTCGCGGTCGGCCTGGGCGAGGCCGCCGAGGACGGCTACGAGCTGGAGGCGCTGCGTCGCGCCGCCGGTGTCGCCGCCCGCACCCTGGCCGGTACCAAGAAGGCCGCGCTGGCCCTGCCCGCCGAGTCGGCGGAGGCCATCGAGGCGGTCGCGCTGGGCGGCCTGCTCGGCTCGTACGCCTTCGGCACGTACAAGGCCAACGGCAACGGCAAGGAGCCGGTCGGCGAGCTGGTCCTGCTGACCGCCCGCAAGGGCAACAAGGACGCCAAGGCCGCCGTGGAGCGCGCCGCCGCGATCGGCGAGGAGATGAACCGGGCCCGCGACCTGGTCAACACCGCGCCGAACGACCTGAACCCGAAGAGCTTCGCCGCGATCGCCCAGGCGGCCGGCAAGGAGCACGGCCTCAAGGTCGAGGTGCTGGACGAGAAGGCGCTGACCAAGGGCGGCTTCGGCGGCCTGCTGGGCGTCGGCGGCGGCTCGGCCAACCCGCCCCGCCTCGTGAAGGTGGCCTACACCCACCCGAAGGCCAAGGCCACCCTGGCCTTCGTCGGCAAGGGCATCACCTACGACTCGGGCGGCATCTCGCTGAAGCCGGCCGGCCACAACGAGACCATGAAGTGCGACATGGCCGGCGCCGCCGCCGTGTTCGCCGCCGTGGTGGCCGCCAAGCGCCTGGGCCTGGCCGTCAACGTGACCGCCTGGCTGGCGCTGGCCGAGAACATGCCGTCCGGCTCCGCCACCCGTCCGGGCGACGTGCTGAAGATCTACGGCGGCAAGACCGTCGAGGTCCTGAACACGGACGCCGAGGGCCGCCTGGTGCTGGCCGACGCGATCGTGCGGGCCGGCGAGGAGAACCCGGACGTCATCGTCGACGTGGCCACCCTGACCGGCGCCATGGTGCTGGCCCTGGGCAACCGCACCTTCGGCGTGATGGCCAACGACGACGAGCTGCGCGACGAGCTGCACGCGCTGGCCGGCGAGGCGGGCGAGCAGTCCTGGCCGATGCCGCTGCCGGCCGACCTGCGCAAGGGCTTCACCGAGTCGACCATCGCCGACCTGGCCAACATGGGCGAGCGGATGGGCGGCGGTCTGGTGGCCGGCCTGTTCCTGAAGGAGTTCGTGGCCGAGGGCACCGACTGGGCGCACCTGGACATCGCCGGTCCGGCGTTCCACGAGGGCGCGCCGTTCGGCTACACCCCGAAGGGCGGCACCGCGAGCGCGGTGCGCACCCTGGTCCGCTTCGCCGAGCAGAAGGCGAACGCCAAGGCCTGATCCCGGCATCCCCCGAGCAGGGCGTCCGCCGGTCCGGACGCCCTGCTCGGGGACCCGCTGCGACGGGGCCCGGCGCGTGTGCGCCGGGCCCCGTCGGCGTTCCCGGCCGGGTTACCTGCGAGTAGGCCCGGGGGCCGCGGCGCACTCCTGTTCGCTGCGGGCGAAACTTTGTTCCGCAGTACGGAAGAAGCCGCGGCGGATGGCGCCGAAGACGCCCGTCCGGCGGCTGTCAACACTGCTCTGAGCTGCGATGATGCCCTTCCGTCGGGGGTGTTCCCGCCCCGGTGACCACTTCCTGGGACACCCCTGGGGCGGACCCGGACATCAGCCACCGTGAACAAGTGCGAAGATGTATTTCCGGCACGACTGGGCGCCCCACAAAGGCTTCCGACCCACCGGACCGCGACCGGCCCGGCGACCCACCCCATGCATGGAGGACGTGACGTGGCGAACGACGCCAGCACCGTTTTCGACGTAGTCATTCTCGGAGGCGGAAGCGGCGGTTACGCCGCGGCGCTCCGCGCCGCTCAGCTGGGCCTGAGCGTCGCCCTGGTCGAGAAGGGTGAGCTGGGCGGCACCTGCCTGCACCGCGGCTGCATCCCGACCAAGGCACTGCTGCACGCCGCGGAGATCGCGGACGAGACGAAGGAGGCCGCCGAGTTCGGCGTCCTGGCCACCTTCCAGGGCATCGACATCAACGGCGTCCACAAGTACAAGGACGACGTCATCGCCGGCCTGTACAAGGGCCTCCAGGGCCTGGTGGCGTCCCGCAAGGTGACCTTCATCCAGGGCGAGGGCAAGCTCTCCTCGCAGACCTCGGTGGACGTGAACGGCCAGCGCATCGAAGGCCGCCACATCGTGCTGGCCACCGGTTCCGTGCCGCGCTCGATCCCGGGCCTGGAGATCGACGGCAACCGCGTGATCTCCTCGGACCACGCCCTCAAGCTCGACCGCATCCCGAAGTCGGCCGTCATCCTCGGCGGCGGCGTGATCGGCGTCGAGTTCGCCTCGGTCTGGAAGTCCTTCGGCGTCGAGGTCACCATCGTCGAGGCGCTGCCGCACCTCGTCCCGCTGGAGGACGAGAACTCCTCCAAGCTGCTGGAGCGCGCGTTCCGCAAGCGCGGCATCAAGTTCGAGCTGAAGGCCCGCTTCTCGGGCGTCGAGTACACCGAGACCGGTGTCCGCGTCTCCACCGAGAACGGCAAGCAGATCGACGCCGACCTGCTGCTCGTCGCCATCGGCCGCGGCCCGGTCTCGGCCGGCCTCGGCTACGAGGAGAACGGCGTCGCGATGGACCGCGGCTACGTCCTGGTCGACGAGTACATGCGCACCAACGTGCCCACCATCTCCGCCGTCGGCGACCTCGCCCCGACCCTGCAGCTGGCCCACGTCGGCTTCGCCGAGGGCATCCTGGTCGCCGAGCGCCTGGCCGGCCTCAAGCCGGTGCCGATCGACTACGACGGCGTCCCGCGCGTGACGTACTCCAACCCCGAGGTGGCCTCCGTCGGCATCTCCGAGGCCAAGGCCGTCGAGCTGTACGGCAAGGAGAAGGTCGTCACCCTGAAGTACAACCTGGCCGGCAACGGCAAGAGCAAGATCCTGAAGACCGCCGGCGAGATCAAGCTCGTCCAGGTCAAGGACGGCGCCGTGGTCGGCGTCCACATGGTCGGCGCCCGCATGGGCGAGCAGGTCGGCGAAGCCCAGCTGATCTACAACTGGGAGGCCCTGCCGGCCGAGGTCGCGCAGCTCATCCACGCGCACCCGACCCAGTCCGAGGCCCTGGGCGAGGCGCACCTGGCGCTGGCCGGCAAGCCGCTGCACGCGCACGACTGATTTCGCCCCACCCCCCTTTCCCGGTACTTCCCGTACGCAAGTACTTCCCGTACGCAAGACTTGATAGGAGTCGCTGAAACCATGGCGGTCTCAGTAACACTGCCCGCGCTGGGCGAGAGCGTTTCCGAGGGCACCGTCACCCGCTGGCTGAAGGCCGAGGGTGAGCGTGTCGAGGTCGACGAGCCGCTGCTGGAGGTGTCGACCGACAAGGTCGACACCGAGATCCCGGCCCCGGCTTCCGGCATCCTCTCCTCGATCAAGGTCGGCGAGGACGAGACCGTCGAGGTCGGCGCCGAGCTGGCCGTCATCGACGACGGCTCGGGCGCCCCCGCCCCCGCCGCGGCCCCCGCCGCCGAGGCCGTGCCCGCCGCCGCCCCGGCTCCGGCCGCCCCGGTCGCCGAGGCCCCGGCTGCCGCCCCGGTCCCCGCCGCCGCTCCGGCTCCGGCTGCTGCCCCGGCCGGCGACGCCACCCCGGTGCTGCTGCCCGCGCTGGGCGAGAGCGTTTCCGAGGGCACCGTCACCCGCTGGCTGAAGGCCGAGGGCGACACCGTCGAGGTCGACGAGCCGCTGCTCGAGGTCTCCACCGACAAGGTCGACACCGAGATCCCGTCGCCGGTCGCCGGCACCCTGGTGAAGATCCTGGTCGGCGAGGACGAGACCGCCGAGGTCGGCGCCCAGCTCGCGCTGATCGGCGCCGCCGGTGCCGTCGCCGCCGCCCCGGCCCCGGCTGCCGCTCCGGCCCCGGCTCCGGCCGCTGCCCCGGCTACTCCGGCTCCGGCGCCCGCTGCCCCGGCCGCCCCCGCTCCGGCTCCGGCTCCGGCCGCTCCGGTTGCCGCCGCTCCCGCTCCGGCCGCTGCCCCGGCCGCCCCGGCGCCGGCTGCCGCTCCGGCTCCGGTCGCCCCGGCTGCCCCGGCGGCCGACAACGGTGACGCCTACGTCACCCCGCTGGTGCGCAAGCTCGCCGCCGAGCACGGCGTCGCGCTGTCCTCCGTCGCCGGCACCGGCGTCGGCGGCCGCATCCGCAAGCAGGACGTCATCGCCGCCGCGGAGGCCGCCAAGGCCGCTCCGGCCCCGGCCGCCGCTGCCGCCCCGGCCGCCGCGCCGAAGGCCGCCGCCGCGCCGTCCGCCCTGCGCGGCCAGACGGTCAAGATGACCCGCATGCGCAAGGTCATCGGCGACAACATGCTGAAGGCCCTGCACGAGCAGGCCCAGCTGACCAGCGTGGTCGAGGTGGACGTCACCAAGATCATGTCGCTGCGCGCCAAGGCCAAGGAGGGCTTCCAGGCCCGCGAGGGCGTCAAGCTCTCCCCGATGCCGTTCTTCGTCAAGGCCGCCGCCCAGGCGCTGAAGGTCCACGCGGTCGTCAACGCGCGGATCAACGAGGCCGAGGGCACGGTCACCTACTTCGACACCGAGAACATCGGCATCGCGGTGGACTCCGAGAAGGGTCTGATGACCCCGGTCATCAAGGGTGCGGGCGACCTCAACATCGCCGGCATCTCGAAGAAGACCGCCGAGCTGGCCACCAAGGTCCGCGACAGCAAGATCACCCCGGACGAGCTGTCCGGCGCCACCTTCACCATCAGCAACACCGGCTCGCGCGGTGCGCTGTTCGACACCGTGATCGTGCCGCCGAACCAGGTCGCCATCCTGGGCATCGGCGCCACCGTCAAGCGCCCGGTGGTCATCGAGGCCGACGGCGGCACCGCCATCGGCATCCGCGACATGGTCTACCTGTCGCTCTCCTACGACCACCGCCTGGTGGACGGCGCCGACGCCGCCCGCTACCTGGTCTCGGTCAAGGAGATCCTGGAGGCCGGCGAGTTCGAGGTCGAGCTCGGCCTCTGACCTCACCAGGTCCCCGCGGAACCCCGCGTACGGAACCCCGCGTCGTCCCCGACGGCGCGGGGTTCCGCCGTTCCCGGCCCCCGACCGCGCCGAGTCGCGGACGGCGCGCGCCGAGTCGCGGCATGCGCTGACGCGGCCGAACGGGGATGCTGGAGCGGTGATGGACGAGACGGACTTCTGGCAGATCATCGACGAGACCCGGGACGCCGCCGACGGCGACCCCGACGAGCAGGCTGACGTACTGGTGGAACGGCTCCTCCAGCTGACACCGGACGACGTGATCGACTTCGCCCGGCTGTTCCAGGCGCGGTTCCACCGCGCCTACCGGAACGACCTGTGGGGCGCGGCCTACCTGCTGCTCGACGGCGCCTCCGACGACACCTTCGACTACTTCCGGTTCTGGCTGATCGGCCAGGGCCGGGAGGTCTTCGAGGGCGGGCTGGCCGAGCCGGACGACCTGGCGGACCTGCTGCCCGAGTTCGACGAGGAGGAGGACGGCGAGGCCGAGGACCTCGGCTACGCCGCCGACGAGGCGTACGAGCAGCTGACCGGGCTGCCGCTGCCCGAGGTGGGCGGCCGACAGCCGGAGCGGCCGTCCGGGGCGGCGCTGGACTTCGACGACCCGGACGTCATGGCCAAGCGCTTCCCCAAGCTGTGGGAGCGGTACGGGGACTAGGTGTCCCCGCCTGGCCGCCCCGGCCGTGGTTCGGCCTCGCCCCGGCCCCGTTCCGGCCGCGGTTCGGCCGCGCCCCGGTCGCGTCAGGTGCTGCTGCCGGAGGAGCTGTCCTGCTTGATGCCCTTGAGGATCTGGTCCAGCACGGAGAACTCCGGCGCGGCCGGGCTGTCGTCCACGCCGCCCTCCATGACCACGTAGCCGCCGCCCTTGGCCGGGAGGGCGACCAGCAGGACGTAGCCCTGGGTGCCGTCGGTGGTGCGGATGTGCCAGCGGGTGGCGTAGCCGAGCACGCCGGCCACGCTGACGTACCCGGAACCGGCGTCGGTGTGCGAGTTGACGCCGGAGAAGATCTGCCCGGTGTAGACCGGCATCTGGGCGTCGGCCGCCGCCTTGGGCGTGCTGCCCTGGATGGTGTCCTTCTCGACCGAGAACTGGCCGCGGATGCAGGTGCTGCCGTCCGGGCAGGTGTAGCGGCCGGTGCCGAGGTAGACCGACGAGTGCGGCGGGTTGCCGGACACCTCCCAGCCGTCGAAGACCGGCACGGTGATCCCGTGCTGCGCGTCAGGGACGGTGCTCTTGACCACCGGCAGGGGCTTGGGTGCCGTGGGGCTGCTGGTGGGCGCGGTCGGGCTGGGGCGCGGCGTGGGGCTCGCGCTCCCGGTCACGGTGACCGTGGGGTTCGGGGTCGGGTCCGCCTTCGGGTCGCCGCCGCCACCGCTGAACACGACCCCGGCGATGGTCCCGCCCACCGCCAGCACGGCGACCGCGATGCCGATGATCAGACCGGTCTTCGGCTTGGCCGCCGGGGCCGGCGGCGGGTACCCCGGGCCCGGGTAGCCGTAGCCCGGGCCCTGGGGCGGGTAACCGCCCTGGGCCTGGCCCTGGTAGGCGTCCTGGCCCTGGTAGCCGTCCTGACCGGGGTAGCCGTAGGCGGGTGCCGGGGAGCCGTTCTGGCCCGGGTAGCCGTAGGCCGGGGCCGCCGGGGAGCCGGGGTAGCCGTAGCCGGGCCGCTGGTCGGACGACGTCCAGGTCTGGGTGGGGGCGTCGGCGAGCCCGCCCGCGACGCCGCCCTGGAGCGGCCGGACCTCGCTGGTCCAGGCGCTGCCGTCCCACCAGCGCTCGTGACCGGGGGTGCCGTCCGCACCCGGGACCGGGTACCACCCGGGAGGCGTCGAGTTGCTCACGGGCGTACGGTACCCGGCGCGGTGGCGGTCCAGACAGGGCGGGACTGTCACGACTCTGCACCGTCCGTCGGGTGGCGAACCACCTCTTCCGGCGGGCCGGTCCGGGCGGCCGGCGGGTGGGCCCGGGGGCGCCCGCGCGGGCCCGCCCGTGACCGCCTGGGGTCGCCTGGGGCCGCCGGGCCTGCCCGTGACCGCCTGGGGTCGAGGCGCCCGGGTGCGCCCGCGTGGGTTCAGCCGGTGAGACGGCGGGCCATCCAGACGTCGTCCACGTACCGGCCGTCGATCAGGAACTCCTCGGCCAACGAGCCCTCGACGACGAAGCCGCAGCTCTCGTAGAGCCGACGGGCCGGCGCGTTCCAGCCGAGCACCCGCAGGCTCATCTTGCGGGCGCCCTCGGCCCGGGCCGCCTCGCAGGCCGCCTCGACCAGCCGGCGGCCGATGCCCCGGCCGCGGACGGTGCCGTCGACGGCCAGGCCCTGGATCTGCCGTACGTGCCGGTTGCTCGCCAGCGGGGTGGCCGGGATCTGACGGACGTAGCCGACGATCCGGCCGTCCAGCACGGCCAGCTGGAACTGCTCGGGGGCGTGCCGCTCGTCGAACAGCGGGGCCTGGACGTCCGGTTGCGGGGAGACGTCGGAGAGGATGGACCAGGCCGCGTGGTTGAGGACGGCGAGTTCGCGCTCGTCCTCGCTCCGCGCCGTACGGATGATCAGATCGTCGTCAGGCATGCGCGTCATGCTAACGGGGGCGTCCGGATGTGACGGGCGGTCGGGATCGCCGCGGGAGCGGGCGGGAGCTGCGAGGATGGCCGCATGCGCATCGCTGTCACGGGTTCCACGGGATTGATCGGTTCGGCGCTCGTCCGCTCCCTGCTGGCGGACGGCCATGAGGTGGTCCGGCTGGTCCGCCACCGCTCGAAGACCGGCCCCCGGCCGGACGGCAGCACCGGGATCGGCTGGAACCCGCTGCTCGGCGAGGTCGAGCGGGACGGGCTGGCCGGGGTCCAGGCCGTGGTGCACCTGGCCGGCGCCGGGATCGGCGACCGCCGCTGGACGGACTCCTACAAGCGGGAGATCCGGGAGAGCCGGGTGTACGGCACCGAGACGCTGGCCGTCGCCCTGGCCGGGCTCAAGGAGCCGCCGCAGGTCTTCGTGAGCGCCTCCGCGGTCGGCTGGTACGGGCAGACCGGTGACCGGGTGATCGACGAGGACTCCCCCGCGGGCGACGACTTCCTGGCCGAGGTCTGCCGGGAGTGGGAGGACGCCGCCCGGCCGGCCGAGCGGGCCGGGATCCGGGTCGTCCACCCCCGCACCGGGATGGTGCTCTCCGCGGCTGGCGGGGCGGGCGGGCGGCTGTTCCCGCTGTTCAAGCTGGGCCTCGGCGGGCGCCTCGGCAGCGGGCGGCAGTACTGGAGCTTCATCTCGCTGCACGACGAGGTGGCCGCGCTGCGGTTCCTGATCGACCACGACGACCTCTCCGGCGCCTTCAACCTCACCGCGCCCGACCCGGCGACCAACGCCGAGCTGACCTCCGCGCTCGGACGGGCGCTGGGGCGGCCGACGCCGTTCCCGGTGCCGGAGGCGGTGCTCAAGCTGGTGCTGGGCGAGCTGGCGATCGAGGTGGTCGGCAGCCACCGGGTGGTGCCGCGGCGGCTGCTGGACGCGGGCTTCCGCTTCACCCACCCGGACGTGTACTCGGCGGTGCTCGCGGCGATGTGACGGGTGCGCCGCGGGCGGGGCGGGGGCACGTGGGGCGGGGGCCGGTGGGATGGCGGCGCGGTGCCCGGGCCCGCTGCGGTGCCGGTGCGATGGGCGGCGCGATGGCGGCGCGGTGCCGGTGGGCGTGCCGGGTTGCTGCGCGCGCCGGGCGGCCGGACGTGCGCGCGGGTCGTGCGGAGCCGTGCGTACTCCGACTACGGCATCCGCCCTGGCCAGGGGCATATGCCGGGCGGGGGCCGAGGGGGCCCGAGGAGGGGGCGCACGGGAGCACATGGCGGGCGCGTCGCACGCCCCCGGTGACCGTACGCGCCCATCGACCCCCGAACCCGGCCGCACGGCGCACTGTCCGTGACCGCGCCCCCGCCCGGTGCCGCACAACCCTCCCCGGCCCTCGGATCCGGCCCGATGCGCTTGTCTGATGCTCACACTGACTGGGCATCACCCTCGTCGGACCGTGTCCCGGCACCCCGCTGCCTGCGTCGGCCGGAGCCCCGGGACCAGGGAGGGAGCACGCCAGTGCCCACGTACGACTTCACCCGCCGCGCCCGTCGGCCGTCCGACCCGGACGTCGTCGTGGTCGGCGCCGGACTCGCGGGCCTGGCCGCCGCCCGCGCGCTCACCGGCCACGGCCTCGCCGTTCAGGTCCTGGAGGCCACCGACCGGATCGGCGGCCGGATGGCCACCCGCGAGCAGGACGGATTCCGGCTCGACGACGGCAGCCACCTGCTGAACACCGCCTTCCCCGAGCTGCACCGCACGCTCGACCTCGACCGCCTCGACCTGCGCCCGCTCGCGCCCGGCGTGCTGGTGCACAGCGCCGGCCGCCGCTACCGCGCCGGGGACCCCCAGCTCACCGTCGCCCGGCAGGCCGCCGCCCGGGCCCCGCTCGGCAGTCCGCTGGACAAGGCCCGGCTGGGCGGCTGGCTCGGCCGCCTGGCCACCACCCCGGTCAGCCGGCTCCAGGCCCGGCCGGAGACCACCGCGGCCCGCGCGCTGGCCGGCCACGGCCTCTCCCAGCGCACCGTGGACGGCTTCCTGCGCCCGCTGCTCGGCGCGCTGCTCGCCGACCCGGCCCTCGGCACCAGCAGCCGGGTCGCCGACCTGGTGCTGCGCTCCTACGCGCGCGGGCGGCTCTGTCTGCCCGCCGACGGGGTCTCGGCGGTGCCGGCCCAGCTGGCCGCCGCGCTGCCCGTCGGCACCGTCCGCACCCGGGTGCGGGTCACCTCGATCGCCGCCGACGGCGTGGAGACCCTCGCGCACGGGCGGATCGGCGCCCAGGCCGTCATCGTCGCCACCGACGCCCGCTCCGCCGCCGAACTGCTGCCCGGGATACGGCTGCCGGACTTCCACCCCGTCACGACCTTCTTCCACGCGGCCGACGCCGCCCCGCTGGGCGAGGCCGTGCTGCTGCTCGACGGCGACCGGCCGAACGGGCACCCGCCGCTGGTCTCGCACTCGCTGGTGCTCAGCGAGCTGCACCCGTCCTACGCCCCGGCCGGCCAGGCGCTGATCGCCAGCACCGTGCTCGGGCGGCGCGCCTTCGACCTGGGCGGCCCGGCCGGGCTGGAACCGGCCGTCCGGGCCCGGCTGGCCGAGCTGTACGGCGGCTCGACCTCGGGCTGGCAGTTCCTCGGCGTGCGGCACGTCCCGGACGCGCTGCCCGCGATGCCGCCGCCGCACAACCCCCGCCGCCCGGTGCGGCTGCTGGCCGGGCTGTACGTCGCCGGGGACCACCGGGACACCAGCACCGTGCAGGGCGCGCTGGTGTCCGGGCGGCGGGCGGCCCAGGCGGTGCTGGGCGACCTCGGCCTCCCGGCCGACGCCCGGGAGGCGGAGGCGGCGGCCTGACGGCGCGAAGCGGAGGGCCGTCGGCCGAGGACCGGCTGCCGCGCCCCGCGAGGCTCCCGGCCGCCGTCGGTCCGCCGGGGTGACGGACCGACGGCGTGCCGGGACACCGGACCGGCCGGCCCGACGGTCCCGACCGTTCATCCGGTGGTGTCGACCATGCGGCCGGCCGGGCGGCGGCCCGCTGGAACGGGCGGGCGCCGCGTGGCCGGCCCCGTGCACCCCGCCGGTCGGGTCGCTGCCGCCCGTCGGCCGGGCCGCTACGCCCGTAGGTCAGATCACCCCCGCCTGGCGGGCCGTCTCCTCGAAGGCGCGGGCCACCGGGCTGCCGCGGTAGGGCGTGAGCCGGCGGTGGAAGTCCCGGACGTACTCCAGCGAGCGGGCCGAGCGCATCTCCCCCGCCGCCCGCAGCGCGTCGGTGGCCATGGTGCAGGCCTCGTCGAGGTCCCCCATGCCGAGCCGCGCGGTGGCCAGCACCAGGCGGCAGAAGATCCGGCTGCGGGCGTAGGCGGGCGAGCGCAGCCGAAGCGACTTCTCGGCGTGCTGCGCGGCCGTCCGCCACTGCTGGAGGTCGCGGTAGCAGTGGGCGAACTCGTCGGAGAGCTGGGCCTCGTCGAAGTACCGCGCCCAGGAGGGCAGTTCGTCACCCGTCCGGGCCGCCGCCAGGGAGCGCTCGGCGCGCACCAGGGCGGTGGTGCAGGACCGGACGTCGCCCAACAGGCCGTGCCCGCGCGCCTCGGCGGCGTGCATCAGCGACTGGACGACCGGCGGCACCGCGGTGCCCACGCCCTGCTGGGCGACCCGGGCGAGCTGGACCGCCTCCCGGCCGTGGCCCAGGTGGACGGCCTGCTGGCTCATCGTCACCAGCACGTAGCCGCCGAGCGCGCGGTCCCCGGCGGCCTGGGACAGGCGCAGCGCCTGGACGAAGTAGCGCTGGGCGAGGCCGTGCGCGGCGATGTCGAAGGACGTCCAGCCGGCCAGCCTGGTGAGGTCGGCGACCGCGCCGAACAGGGCCCGGCCGATCTGCTCGCCGTAGCGGCCGCGCAGCATCGGCTCGGCCTCGCTCTCCAGGTAGCGGACCAGCGCCTGGCGGGCGTGGCCGCCGCCGTAGGCGTGGTCGAGCGCGCGGAAGAGGTCGCCGACGGCGCGGATGGCGGCGATGTCTCCGCGCCCGACCCGCAGGGCGGGGCGGGACTCGCGGGCCGGGTCGGTGTACGGCGGCTCGACGGCGACCGGCGGCCGGCGGCTCTGGACCGGCACCCGGCCGATGGTGGGGGCGGTGCCGGTGGTCCCGGCGGTGCTGCGGGCGGTGGGGGCACCGGGAGCTCCGGGGGCCGGGCCGCGCGCCGGGCTCCCGGGGGACGCCCCGGGCGCGCCCGGGGCCGGGGCGCCGGTGATGGCCGCGGAGGTGGCGCTGCCGGCCGGCGGGCCGGTGGCGGCGTCCGGCCGGGCCAGGGTGGAGCCGTCCCGGGCGACCCGCTCGTCGGTGCGGCCGATCAGCCAGTCCCGGCTGGGGACGACCAGGCCGGCCGGGGTGAAGGCGATCCGGCGCAGCTCGGACTGCGGGCCGTTGTCCTTGCGCCACATGCTCGCCACGATGTCCACCGCCTCCTGCGGCGTCTCGGCGAACTCCAGGCCGGCGTAGACCGGGGCGCAGGCGTCCAGGCCGAGGTCCTGGGCGGTGAGGCGGCGGCCGAGCCGGCGGGTGAAGACCTCGGCGATCAGCGCCGGGGTGGCGCCGCGCGGCTGCTGGCCGCGCAGCCAGCGGGTGACCGAGGTCTTGTCGTAGCGCAGGTCGAGGCCGTGCTCCAGGCCGAGCTGGTCGACCCGGCGGGCGAGGCCCGCGTGCGAGAAGCCGGCCTCCTCGATCAGCGCCGCGAGCTGGCCGTTCTGCGGGGCCGGGCCGGAGTGGCCGGGGCCGCGGGCCGGGGCGGGCGCGGGCGCGGCGGGGCCCTCGTGCCGGTCGGGTGTGGCCTGCACCGGCAGCCGAAGGTCGTCGGCGTCCGGGGCGTCGGCGGGCAGCGTTTCGGCGGTCAGGGCGTCGGGGGCGTCCGGAAGGGTCCGGCCGACCGGACCTCGGTGCTGGCCGAGCGGGTCGAGCGGTCCGTACGCCGGGCTGTCGGTTGCAGGCCGTTGGGGCATGTCTGTCAACACCTCTCGGACGTCGCACCGGGCCTCACCAGCACTTCGGCGGCCTGGGGCGGCGCCCCCTGTCGGGAATCGGCGTGAATGTAGCGAGCATTCGGGCGCTATGGGTGGATCTGACCGAGCAATCCACCGAACGGGTGAAGCAACCGCGCCCATTGTGGGGAAGCGACGTCACCTTGGGTTTGCTCCTCCGGGGCCGAACCGTCGGCGGTTCCGAGGGTCGATCCGCCGTTCGGACCCCGCACCGGTGTCATGGCGGACAACACCACAGCTCACGGGGATGCTGTGGCGGTCCGCCACATGGGAGCGGGGCCGCCGGATTCCTACCGTTCTCGGCCATGGACACCTCTACTGCCCGCCCGCTCGCCGGCCGCACGGCCATGGTCACCGGGGCCGCCTCGGGCATCGGCCGGGCCTGCGCCGAGGCCTTCGCCGGGGCCGGCGCCCGGGTCTACGTCGTCGACCTCGCGGCCGGCCCGGCCGAGGAGCTCGCCGAGCGGATCGGCGGCCGCGCGATCGTCGCCGACCTCGCCGATCCCGGGGCCGTGGACGCCCTCCCGGACGACGCCGACATCGTCGTCAACAACGCCGGCCTCCAGCACGTCGCGCCCGTGCACGAGTTCCCGCCCGACCGCTTCGCGCTGATCCAGCGCGTCATGGTCGAGGCCCCGTTCCGCATCCTGCGCCGCACCCTGCCGCACATGTACGAGCAGGAGTGGGGCCGGGTCGTCAACGTCTCCTCCGTCCACGGCCTGCGCGCCAGCGCCTTCAAGTCCGCGTACGTCACGGCCAAGCACGGGCTGGAGGGCCTGAGCAAGACCGTCGCCCTGGAGGGCGCGCCGTACGGCGTCACCAGCAACTGCGTCAACCCGGGCTACGTCCGGACGCCCCTGGTGGAGAAGCAGATCGCCGCCCAGGCGCTCGCCCACGGCATCCCCGAGGACGAGGTGGTCGAGCGGATCATGCTCGACCGCACCGCCGTGAAGCGACTCATCGAACCCGACGAGGTCGCCCAGCTCGCCCTCTGGCTCTGCTCTCCCGCCGCCTCCTACATCACCGGCGCCAGCCTCCCCCTCGACGGCGGCTGGACGGCCCACTGAGCGGGCGGCGCTCCGCTCTCCGACAGCCCCGCTCGACCGCCCCGCTCATAGGGTGGGCAGGCACATTCGACCCCGGGACTGTGTGGGTCACCCACATAGTCCCGAGGTCGGGCGCTTCCTACCTTGTGGCGACATCGTCTCCCCCTGGTTCTGGAAGTGGTGGCCATGAACGCCCCTGCACGAGGTACGGAAGCCGGCAGCTCACTCCCGAGAGTGGTGGCTGCGAGTCTGATCGGCACGACGATCGAGTGGTACGACTACTTCCTGTACGGAACGGCGGCGGCGCTGGTGTTCGGGAGGCTGTTCTTCCCGCACAGCGATCCGCTGACCGGGACGCTGCTGTCCTTCCTGACCTACGCCATCGGGTTCGCGGCGCGGCCGCTCGGGGCGCTGGTCTTCGGTCACTTCGGGGACCGGGTCGGGCGGAAGAAGCTGCTGGTGGTGAGCCTGCTGCTGATGGGCGGGTCGACCACCGCGATCGGGCTGCTGCCGACGTACGACTCGATCGGCGTCGCGGCGCCGGTGCTGCTGACGGTTCTGCGGCTGGTGCAGGGCTTCGCGCTCGGCGGCGAGTGGGGCGGCGCCGTGCTGCTGGTGTCGGAGCACGGGGACCAGCGGCGGCGCGGGTTCTGGGCGTCCTGGCCGCAGGGCGGGGCGCCGGCCGGGAACCTCCTGGCGGCCGGGGTGCTCTCGCTGATGACGGCGGTGCAGTCGGACGCGGAGTTCCTGGCGTGGGGCTGGCGGGTGCCGTTCCTGCTGTCGGCCCTGCTGGTCGTGGTCGGGATGTGGATCCGGCTCGCGGTGGACGAGTCGCCGCTGTTCAAGCAGGCGCTGGCGGCGCAGCAGGAGCGGAAGCGGGAGCGGGCGACGGCCGAACGGCTGCCGCTGGTGGAGGTGCTGCGGAACCACTGGCGGGAGGTGCTGGTGGCCATGGGCGCGCGGATGGCGGAGAACATCTCCTACTACGTGATGACGACCTTCGTGCTCACCTACGCCGTCACCCACGCCCACTTCTCCAAGCAGACCGCGCTGAACGCCGTCCTGATCGCCTCCGCGATCCAGTTCGCGCTGATCCCGCTGTTCGGCGCGCTCTCCGACCGGGTCGGGCGCAGGCCGGTGTACCTGGTGGGCGCGGTCGGCGTGGGCGCCTGGGCCTTCGTCTTCTTCGGCCTGGTCGACCTGAGGTCCTTCGGCTCGCTGGTCACCGCGGTGACGGTCGGCCTGGTCTTCCACAGCGCCATGTACGCACCCCAGGCCGCCTTCTTCTCCGAGCTGTTCGCGACCCGGATGCGGTACTCGGGCGCCTCGATCGGGGCCCAGTTCTCCTCGGTGGCGGCCGGCGCCCCGGCGCCGCTGATCGCCACCGCGCTGCTCAAGGACTACGGCAGCGCCACCCCCATCTCGGTGTACGTCGCGATCGCCGCGGTGATCACCGTGGTGGCGGTGCTCTGCGGCCGGGAGACCAAGGGCCAGGACCTCGCCGAGGTCGACGGCGGAAGCGACCGGGAGGGCCAGGAGCCGGACGCGGCCGCGGCCGGAAAGCCCGCCGTCGCCTGAGGACCGAGCCGGTACGATCGCGCTTTCTCGGAACCGACGGAACCGACGCCGATTGGCAGCACGCACCATGAACCACCCTCACGAAAGCGCCGCACCCGCGCTGCGGCGGCTGCTCGACCTGCTCGCCTCCGGCGCCGCCACCGAGGACTTCGCCGACGTGCTGGCCGACGCCCGCCGCCGCGGGGCGCCGGCCGCCGTCCTCGCCGAGATCGACGACGCCACCTGGCAGGCCCTACGGGTTCACCGGACGCTGCGCCAACACCGGCGCAGGGAAGCCGAGTTGACCGCCCTGTTCGACACCGCCGGCGACCTCGCCGCCTCCCGGGACCTGGACACCGTGCTCCAGGCGATCGTCCGCCGGGCCCGGATGCTGCTCGGCACCGACACCGCGTACCTGACCCTGCCGGACGAGGCCGCCGGCGACACCTACATGCGGGTCACCGACGGCTCGGTCTCCGTCCTGTTCCAGACCCTGCGGCTCAGCCTCGGCGACGGCCTGGGCGGGCTGGTCGCGCAGACCGCCCGCCCGTACGCCACCCCCGACTACCGCAACGACGCTCGTTTCCACCACACCGGCACCATCGACGCGGGCGTGCTGGACGAGGGCCTGGTGGCGATCATCGGGGTGCCGCTGCTGCTCGGCGGGCAGGTCATCGGCGTCCTGTTCGCCGCCGACCGCACGCCGCGCGCCTTCTCCCCCGACGAGGTCGCACTGCTCTGCTCGCTGGCCGCGCACGCCGCGATCGCCCTGGACACCGCCAAGTCGCTGGCCGACACCCGGGCCGCGCTCGCCGAGCTGAACGCCGCCAACGAGCTGGTCCGGGCCCACTCCGCCGCCGTCCAGCGGGCCGAGCAGGCGCACGACCGGCTCACCGACCTGGTGCTGCGCGGCGCCGAGGTGCCGGACGTCGCGGCCGCCGTCGCCACCCTGCTGGGCGGGGAGATAGCGGTCCTGGACGCCGAGGGCGAGCCGCTGGCCGGCCGCGCCGTGCCCGCCGCCGAACTGGCCGAGGCGGTCGCGGCCTCCCGCGCCGAGGGGAGGTCCGTACGGCACGGCGAGCAGTGGGTGTGCGCGGTGCTGGCCGGGCACGACGCGCTCGGCACCATGGTGCTGCGCGGCCGGCCCGGCCTCGACGACGCCGACCGGCGGCTGTTCGAGCGGGCCAGCGTGGTCACCGCGCTGCTCCTGCTGCTGCGCCGCTCGGTCGCCGAGACCGAGAACCGGATCCGCGGCGAGCTGCTCACCGACCTGCTGACCGCCCCCGAGCGCGACCCGGCCGGCCTCACCGCGCGCGGCCGCCGGCTCGGCGTCGACCTCGCCCGGCCGCACCTGGTGCTGGTCGCGGAGCCCGCCGACGGGCAGGGCGACGACCGGGCACGGCTGGCGGGCGCGGCCCGGCGCTACCTGTTCGGCTCCCGGGGCGTCAGCGCCGAGCACGCCGAGACGGTGGTGCTGCTGGCGCCCGTCGAGGGCGGCGGCACCGACGACGCCGAGGAGACCGCCCGGCAGGCCGCCGAGCGGTTGGCCCGGCTGGCCGGGTTCCCGGTCACCGTCGGCGCGGGCCGCCCGGCCGCCGGACCGTCCGCGCTGGCCGCCGCCTACGGCGAGGGCCTGCGCTGCGTCCGGGCGCTGCGGGTGCTCGGCCGCGCCGGGGAGGGCGCCTCCGCCCGCGCGCTCGGCTTCCTCGGCGTGCTGCTCGGCGACGGCCACGACGTGGACGGCTTCGTCGGCGCGACGCTCGGCCCGCTGCTGGCGTACGACGCCCGGCGCGGCACCGAGCTGGTCCGCACCCTGCGCGCGTACTTCGACTGCGGCGGCAGCCTGACCAAGGCCAAGGACGAGCTGCACGTCCACGTGAACACCGTGGTCCAGCGGCTGGACCGGGTCGAGGCGCTGCTCGGGCGGGACTGGAACCAGCCGGAGCGGTCGCTGGAGCTCCAGCTCGCGCTGCGGCTGCAGTTGCTCGCGGGGGGCTGAGCGGGAGCTGGATGGGCAGGTCGGCCGGAAGCTCGGCGGGGGCTCGGCGGGGACGAGGGCGGGCGGTTGTCGGGCGCTTGCCGGGCGGGGGCGGAGGCGAGCGGGCGGAGGCGAGCGGGCGGGACGGCTGAAGGTCCGACCCGGCCGGGGCGTACAGTGGCGAGGTTGGTCTCGAACGCCTGGCAAGGAGCGGCAGCGGTGAGCGAGCGAAGCGATCGAACAATCAGGGGCGGCGCGTTTCGCGAAGTGACCGCCGAGCGCAGCGAGGCGGGCGCATGAGCGAGAACGTGCGTTTTGTCCACATGGGCATAGGTGAGCGGACCGTGCCCTACCAGGAGGCCTGGGAGGAGCAGCAGCGGCTGCACGCGCTGCGGGTCGCGGACGAGATCCCCGACACCGTCCTGCTCCTGGAGCACCAGTCGGTGTACACCATGGGCAAGCGCACCAACCCCGCCGACCTCCCGCTGGACGGCACCCCGGTGGTGGAGGTCAACCGGGGCGGGGAGATCACCTGGCACGGCCCCGGCCAGCTGGTCGGCTACCCGATCGTCAAGCTGCCCGACCCGATCGACGTCATCGCCTACGTCCGCCGGCTGGAGGAGGCGCTGATCCGCACCGCCGGCGAGTTCGGCATCGGGTCGACCAGGGTCGAGGGCCGCAGCGGGGTCTGGGTGCTGGGCGACTCCATCCCGGACGCCGTGGTGGACCCGGCGCAGGTGGTGGACATCGGCAGGCTGACCCTGCGGATGGGCCTGCCGCTGGGCATCGACCCGCGGCTGGCCGGCCCCGAGTACGCCCCCTCCAACGCCGGTCAGCGCGGCGACGACCGCAAGCTCGCCGCGATCGGCGTGCGGGTCGCCCGCGGGGTGACCATGCACGGCTTCTCGCTCAACTGCGACCCGGACATGACCTGGTTCGACAAGATCGTGCCGTGCGGCATCCGGGACGCGGGCGTCGCCTCGCTCACCGGCGAGCTGAAGCGCGGACTGTCCGTCGCCGAGGCCGCCCCGGTGGTCGAACGCCACTTGGCGGACGTCCTCGCCGAGCTGCCGGAGCCGGCGCTCAGCCGCTGAACCCGCCCCCGCCGGCCGCCGGAAGTCGCGGCGGCCGCTGGGAATCTACCGACCGGTAGCCGTGTTGCCCTGCGATTGCAGGGCGGCAGGCCCGGCGAAGGCCGTACAACCACAGGCGTACCCTGGGGGTACCCCGTCTAGTTCTAGGAGTCGCACGTGTCCGCTGTCGCGCCCGACGGCAGGAAGCTGCTCCGCCTGGAGGTCCGCAACAGCGAGACCCCCATCGAGCGGAAGCCCGAGTGGATCAAGACCCGCGCGAAGATGGGCCCGGAGTACAACGCCCTCCAGTCGCTGGTGAAGAAGGAGGGGCTGCACACGGTCTGCCAGGAGGCCGGCTGCCCCAACATCTTCGAGTGCTGGGAGGACCGCGAGGCGACCTTCCTCATCGGCGGTGACCAGTGCACCCGCCGCTGCGACTTCTGCCAGATCGACACCGGCAAGCCCGCCGAGTTCGACCGCGACGAGCCGCGCCGGGTCGCCGAGTCCATCGTCACCATGGACCTCAACTACGCCACCATCACCGGCGTCGCCCGCGACGACCTGGCGGACGGCGGCGCCTGGCTGTACGCCGAGACCGTGCGCCAGGTGCACGCGATGACGGCCGGCCGCGAGGCCGGGCGCACCGGCGTCGAGCTGCTCATCCCCGACTTCAACGCGGTGCCCGAGCAGCTGGCCGAGGTCTTCTCGTCCCGCCCCGAGGTGCTCGCGCACAACGTCGAGACGGTGCCGCGGATCTTCAAGCGGATCCGCCCGGCGTTCCGCTACGAGCGCTCGCTGGACGTCATCACCCAGGCCCGCGCGGCCGGGCTGGTGACCAAGTCCAACCTGATCCTGGGCATGGGCGAGACCCGCGAGGAGGTCAGCCAGGCGCTGGCCGACCTGGTCGGCGCCGGCTGCGAGCTGATCACCATCACCCAGTACCTGCGCCCCTCGCTGCGCCACCACCCGGTGGAGCGCTGGGTGAAGCCGCAGGAGTTCGTCGAGCTCCAGCAGGAGGCCGAGGAGCTGGGCTTCGCGGGCGTCATGTCGGGCCCGCTGGTGCGGTCCTCGTACCGGGCCGGCCGGCTGTACCGGCAGGCGCTGGAGCGGCGCGAGCAGGCCGCGGTCTGACGGCGGCCTGACGGTCCCCGACCGTTTCGAGCCACGGGAAGGGCGGAGCTCCGGCTCCGCCCTTCCGCTTTCACCACGCTTTGACCGGCTGGTCACGGGCTGGTAACACGGGGTGGGGACTCTGGACGCCTGGTGAGCGTTCGATTCTTCTCAGCCACGGGAGGAGCTGTTCGGCATGCGGATGGAGATGCGGATGCGGATCCGGTCGGTGGGGGTGGCGCTGCGGTTCGCCGAGAGCGTCCTGCTCGCGCCCGGCCAGCGGCACGCGCGGAGCAACGCGTGGGCGGCGGTGTGCGAGAACCGCCGGTACGCGGCGGACCGCCGGCACGACGACGCGGTGGCGGCGGGCACGACCGTGGACGCGGCGGGGGCGCGGCCCGTACGGCGGTGACGCTTCGGCGCCGTCGAGGCCCCCGGCGTCGCTCTGCGCGACGGCGCGCGGGCGGACGGGTCACGGTTGGGGCGAACGGGTACCCGGGCTTGGATATCCCGTACCCGTGCCACGTACCATGAGCGTTATGGCGAGGGAAACATCCGAGAACCCCGGACGGCTGAAGCAGATCCGTCTGGCGTACACCATGACCAAGAAGGTCGACACCAAGATCGGCCTGATCATCGCCGGCGTCGGCCTGCTGACCTTCGGCGTGTTCCTCGCCATCGGCTTCGCGATCGAGCATCCCGTCTACCTGGGCATCCTGGGCTTCATCGTGGCCGTGCTGGCCATGGCGATCGTCTTCGGGCGCCGGGCCGAGCGCGCCGCGTTCGGGCAGATGGAGGGGCAGCCGGGCGCCGTCGCGGCGGTGCTGAACAACATCCGGCGCGGCTGGAGCTCCAACTCCACCCCGGTCGCGGTCACCCGCAACCAGGACGCGGTCTACCGCGCCGTGGGCCGGGCGGGCATCGCGCTGATCGGTGAGGGCAACCCCAACCGGGTCCGCCAGCTGCTGGCGTCCGAGAAGAAGAAGATGGCCCGTGTGGTCGGCGACGTGCCGGTGCACGACATCGTGGTGGGCACCGGCGAGGGCGAGGTCCCGCTGAAGAAGCTCCAGATCCACCTGATGCGCCTGCCCCGCGCCATCACCGCCGCCCAGGTCACCGAGACCAACGACCGCCTGCGCGCGCTGGGCGACCTGCTCTCCAAGGCGCCGATCCCCAAGGGTCCGATGCCGAAGGGCGCCCGGATGCCCAAGGGCGGCCAGGCCCGCTGACCCTCCCCCGCCCCTGACGACACGAGAACGGCCCCGCCGCGGAAGCTCCGCGGCGGGGCCGTTTCGACGTTCGTACGGCGTTCGTACGCCGTTCGCACCCGGGGGCCCGGTGTCAGATCCGGACCTCGACGGTGCCGACCGCCTTGTCGTGCAGGCCGCGGGTGTCGCGGTCCCACACCAGCGGCGGGATCACCAGGCAGAGCAGCAGGGTGCGCAGCAGGACCTGCGGGATGGTCGCGCGGCCGCCGTCCAGCCGGACCACCCGGAGGCCGAACAGCCGCTTGCCGACCGTCGTGCCGGTGGTGGCCAGCAGCAGGGACGCGACCAGGAAGTACAGCGGGCTGGTCCACAGGTTGGCCTCGGCCTGGTCGCCGTGGGCGATCAGCCCGTACGCCACCAGGGCGACCAGCCAGCCGTCCACGAACAGGGCGCCGATCCGGCGGCCGGGGCCGGCGACCGAGCCGGAACCCTCCTTGGGCAGCCCTAGGCGCTCGCCGCGGTAGCCGAAGTCGGCGCCCATCTTCTCGGCGGCCGCCCGCGGGCCGTCGATCCACGATCCCAACGCTTCTCTGGTGTCCACGAATCCACACTAACCGGGCTGACGGCGTGCGCCGCCACCGGCTCCCCTCCGGCCCGGCCATCACCCCCGACCGGGTGAATCGCCGTTCCGCGGCTTTCCAAGTGGTCCAGACCACTGGGGGCACGGCGCCCAGCCGGGCGGGGCGATTTGTCCCGTCCCGTACGTCTTTGCCGCCCGCCCGGCGGTCGTGGTTAACATCTAGGAAACGAGCGGGTCACCGACTGGAAACGACCCATTCCTATGGTGAGCCACATTCGCACGCCGAGGAGGATGGATGTTCAACAACGCCGCCGAAGTGAAGCAGTTCATCCAGGACAACGACGTGAAGTTCGTCGACGTCCGTTTCTGCGACCTGCCGGGCGTCCTGCAGCACTTCTCCGTACCTGCGGCGACCTTCGACCCGTCCGAGATCCTGATGTTCGACGGCTCGTCGATCCGCGGCTTCCAGGCCATCCACGAGTCCGACATGGCCCTGGTGCCGGACCTCGCCACGGCCCGCCTCGACCCCTTCCGGGCCGAGAAGCACCTCAACATCAACTTCTTCATCCAGGACCCGGTCACCGGCGAGGCGTACAGCCGCGACCCGCGCAACGTCGCCAGGAAGGCCGAGGCCTACCTCGCCTCCTCCGGCATCGCCGACACCGCGTACTTCGGGCCCGAGGCCGAGTTCTACGTCTTCGACTCGGTCCGCTTCGAGACCAGCGCCAACGCGTCCTTCTACCACATCGACTCGGAGGCCGGCGCCTGGAACAGCGGCGCCGCCGAGGGCGACGTGCGCGGCTACAAGGTCAAGTACAAGGGCGGGTACTTCCCCGTCCCGCCGGTCGACCACTTCGCCGACCTGCGCGCCGAGATGTCGCTGGAACTCGCCAAGGCCGGACTGGAGGTCGAGCGCCAGCACCACGAGGTCGGCACCGCCGGCCAGGCCGAGATCAACTACAAGTTCAACACCCTGCTGCACGCCGCCGACGACCTGATGCTGTTCAAGTACATCATCAAGAACGTCGCCTGGCGGAACGGCAAGACCGCCACCTTCATGCCGAAGCCGATCTTCGGCGACAACGGCTCGGGCATGCACGTCCACCAGTCGCTGTGGACCGAGGGCACCCCGCTCTTCTACGACGAGCAGGGCTACGCCGGACTCTCCGACACCGCCCGCTACTACATCGGCGGCCTGCTGCGGCACGCCCCCTCGCTGCTGGCGTTCACCAACCCCTCGGTGAACTCCTACCACCGCCTGGTGCCGGGCTTCGAGGCGCCGGTCAACCTGGTCTACTCGCAGCGCAACCGCTCCGCCGCGATCCGCATCCCGATCACCGGCTCCAACGCCAAGGCCAAGCGCATCGAGTTCCGCGCCCCGGACCCGGCCTCCAACCCCTACCTGGCCTTCGCCGCCATGCTGATGGCCGGCCTCGACGGCATCCGCAACAAGATCGAGCCGCTGGAGCCGGTCGACAAGGACCTCTACGAGCTGGCCCCCGAGGAGCACGCCAACGTCCCCCAGGTCCCGTCCTCCCTCCCCGCCGTCCTCGACGCCCTGGAGGCCGACCACGAGTACCTCCTCGCGGGCAACGTCTTCACCCCGGACCTGATCGAGACCTGGATCGACTACAAGCGCACCAACGAGATCGCCCCGATCGCCCTCCGCCCCCACCCGCACGAGTTCGAGCTCTACTACGACCTGTAGGACCCCCTCCGACCTGCGGAAACGCAGTTCGATCTCTCATCGTTTCCGCAGGTCAGGCAATGCCCTGACCTGCGGAAACGTCTGGCCGGGATGCCTCTGGGGCTCGCGATGTGAAATGAGTGTGAAATGAGCACGCGTAGATCGAACTCGCGATGATCACCCGTTGCCCTTGCCAGCACTGGGCAGTACGGCATCTCGCTACTTTCAGTAGTCATCGCTCGCGGGCTGCCGACTCAGCAGGTTCGCTCCTTTGCCAGCCCTGCCGCTCCCTCGGGCTAGGCCCCGCCCTGCGGATCATGTGACTTCCCCATGCCCGACTCGTTGCGCCCGGCATGGGACGGGGTGATGTGACAAACGATGAATGGGCCCGACTGGCTCCGCACTTACCGGGAGGCGGTCGGCGGGGCGGGCACTGGAATGACCACGTAGGGTGATCAACGGGATCCTGTTCCGCCAGCGGACCGGTGTCCCGTGGCGGGACCTTCCGGAGCGTTTCGGCAGCCGGAAGACGGTCTACGAGCGGCACCAGCGCTGGTCTGCGGACGGCACGTGGGACAGGATCCTGCGTGCCATCCAGGCGGATGCCGATGCGGCGGGCCGCCTCGACGGGACCATGGTGAGCGTGGACTCCACCTCCTGTCGGGCTCGCCAGCACGCCGCCGGAGCCGGGAAGAAGCCGCCCCGTGCGCCGGGAAAAGATCAACGCCTCAGCAGCACCGCCCCGATGAAGGACTCGGGCGTTCCCGGGGCGGGCTGACGACGAAGGTCCGCCTGGCCGGCGAGGGCGGGCGCCGCCCAGCGGGCCTGCTGATCACGCCGGGCCAGTGGGGCGACGCCCCCGCAGCTCATACCAGTCATGGAGCGCATCCGCGTCCCGCGCCCTGGCGGCGGGCACCCACGCACGTACCCCGACCGGTCCACACTCTCCTGCGCACACACCAGGCGCCTTCGGATTAGGGGGCGTGAATGCCCTCTCCGCGCCCAAGCGGCTCAAGGTGGTGACGCATCCGGTCCCCGCCGAGCCTTTCCGAGTACTGCCAATGAATGATATTACTGCTTGCTCAGTAACTGATCACACAGCGTGCATAGACCCGGGGGCGAGATGGCCAGGAAGCACTCGTACTCCTACGAAACGGAGCCGCTGTTCACCGACCTGCCGCTGCCGTCCCAGACGCCGGTGACAGTGCTATCCCCCATGATGGCTCCACCTCCGCACATGACACCGAAGCAGATTCTGATGAGTCAGTCGGCCGAGCAGTGGGAGGAGTTCGTCCGTGAGTGGCTGCTGGCGCTGAAGGGGACAGGGTACATCGACGTGGTGGGCATGGGAGGGGCCAACGACCGGGGAGCCGATGTCGCGGCGTTCCTCACTCAGCGCAAAACCGACGGGCCGTGGCACTGCTTTCAGTGCAAGCGCTACGAGCGATCGCTCACCCCAGCCATCGCCTACCCAGAGATGCTCAAGATCCTCGCCGCAGTGGCCGTCGGGCGCTACCGCGAGTTCCCCGAACGCTACGTCTTCGTCGCACCAAGGATTGGCGCGTCCCTGGTCCAGCTTCTGGCTAAGCCCGGTGAACTCAAGGACGAGTTCCTGCGCGCGGTGGCACCCGGCAGCAGGCTCAGCGCGGAATACGACGACGACACACTGGCCGCCGCACTGGACCTGGCGCAGGTAACGGACTTCTCCTGCTTCGAGGCCGCCAACCTCGACAAGATCCTGGAGCAGCACGCCGAAGGCCCCTACCACGCCCAGCGGTTCGGCACACCACTCAAGCCACGACCCGCTACCGGTCAGCCTCCCATGGAGCACACCGCCAACGAGGCGCGGTACATCCAGTTGCTGTTGGAAGTCTACGAGGAGAGATGGGGCTGCCCGGCCGACTCCCCTCTCAACGCCCAGGCTCACCCGCGCGCTGGTCGGCACCTGCAGAGCCAGCGCGAGGCGTTCTTCTGCGCGGACGCGCTGCGAGTCTTCGCCCGAGACAGCGTCCCGCCCGGAACTTTCGAAGCCCTGCAGGACGACATCTACAACCGAGTCGCCGACTTCGAGCTGCGTGACTTCCCCAACGGCTACGAGCGCCTCAACAAGGTACTGGACACCGCTGGCGACATGCCGCTGGCGAACAACATTCTCGTCGACTACGTGCACTCCAATGACCGCAAGGGAATCTGCCACCAATTGGCCAACGATGACCGTCTGACCTGGTGCCCGAAGGAGGGATCGTGATTCCACTCAACGGCCCGCTCGAGGTGGGCATGAGAACGCTGGTCCTGCTGTCAACGTCGTTCCCGCAGCCCCTGGACCTGGCTCAGCTGGTCTACCTCGACCACGCGATGCTGCACAGCGCGGATCTGGACGGTCCGCCAAGCTTGCATCCCTCACTCCCTGCAGGTCCCGGCGAGCTCGCTATGAAGCGCCACCTCATCGAGCAGGGCCTGGTCGTCCTCCTGCGGGCCGGACTGGCCGACGTCGAGGCGACCGCAGACGGCCTGGTGTACCGCGCAAGCGAAGAGGGTCCAGGGTTCGTCAACGTCCTTGAGGCCCCGTACATCGGTGACCTGCGCACCCGGGCCGACTGGATCTTCAGAGACCTGCGCCTTCCCGCGGCCGAAGTCCGGGACGCGACCCGGCAGATCACCGACCTCTGGGTCCACAAGTTCCGCGACAGCCTGCCTCTTCCCGGGAGTGACCTTGTCTAGCCTCAGACTCCTTCACCTGACGTTCGCCGGCATGGGTCTGGAGCCGGCACAGGTCACCTTCCACCCGCGGTTGACCGTCGTCTACGGAGCTTCCGACACCGGCAAGTCCTTCGTCACCGAAGCGATCGACTACATGCTCGGCGCCCGCAAACTCAACGTCATCCCCGAGGCCGAGCGCTACTCCCAGATCCTTCTGGGCGTCGTTCTGCCCGACGGCAGCGTCATCACGCTCGTGCGCGGGCTGCGGTCCACCATCATCAAGGTCTACCGCAGCGATGTACGAGACGTCGTTCACCACAGCCCCGACCTGGTGCTGGCCGCCCAGCACTCCACCAAGGGCAGCGCGAACCTGTCCCGGTTTCTGCTCAGCCAAATCGGCCTCGACAACACCCTGATCAGCACCAACGACCGCGGCAACACCAAGCTCCTAGCCTTCCGCGACCTACTGCACCTATGTCTAGTCAGCGAAACACGCATGGTCTCACCCGTACCCCCAGCCCTGCGGGCGGCGGGCACCAACGGCCAGACTGCCTACCGCTCGGCTCTCAAGCTCATGCTCACCGGCGCCGGGGAACCGCCCACCGCCACCGGACCCAACCCCGCACAACGCCGTGTCCACAAAGGCAAGATCACCCTCCTCGACGGGCTGATCATCGACCTCCAACGGCAGCTCACCAACGACAGCAACCAACGCGACCTCGAGCAACAGCTCGCCCGTCTGATCGCCACGCTCAACTCCCGCTCCTCTGCGCTGCGGGAGGTAGCCGACCGGCAGGTCGAGGCCGTCGCCCAGCGCACCACTCTGTCAGTGACACTCGCGCAGTACGACGAACGCCTCGCCGAGATCGACAGCCTCCTCGGTCGGTTCGGCCTGCTGCGCAGCCAGTACGAGTCCGACCTCGCGCGTCTGGCGATGGTCAATGAAGCCGGCAGCCTACTCGGCTACTTCACCACCGGCGCCTGCGTGTTCTGCGGTGCCGAACCCGAGCATCAACGCCCGACACACAGCGAGCAGGAGACCACCGCACTGCACGCGGCCGTCGACGCGGAGAGCACCAAGACCCGCCACCTGCTGGGCGACCTCCTGCTGACCATCGACGGCCTGCGCGTGCAGCGAGACGAGCTCGCCCAGCTGCGCGACAACCATCGCGCCCAGGCTGAGACGGTGACCGGAGAGATCACGCGCATCACCGAGGAGGAGCTACGGCCTTTGGAAGCCGAGACCGCCGAGCTGATGGCCAAACGCTCAGAAATCGAACGCGACTTGGGCCTGCACGAGCGGATCGAGGAGCTTGAGACCGTGAAGCAGTCACTCGTCGCTGAAGGTGCCGTCCCCGGAGGGCGGCCAAGCGGCAGCATTCCCGCCCGCGTCATCGTCGGATTCGAGCGGGCTATCCAGCACGCACTCGAGGTGTGGAGAGTCCGCTTCACCGGCGAGGTGGACTACGACCAGTACACCGCAGAGATGTCCGTCGGCGGCAAGACGCGCGCCGGCCACGGCAAGGGCATGCGTGCAGTCCTCAACGCGGCGTTCACCGTCGCCCTGGCCGACCTGTGCCTCTCCCAGGAGCACAGCCACCCAGGGTTCATCGTCCTCGACTCCCCGCTGGTGACCTACCGCGAACCCGGAACCCGCGACGCCGCTCTCCCGGACAGCGTGAAGGACTACTTCTACCGCGGCCTCCTCCACAACTTCGCCGGACAGGCCATCGTCGTCGAGAACGGCGACCCGCCCGCCGATATCACCGAAGAGGCAGAGGTCTACATGTTCAGCCGTGAACGGGACGGGCAGAGGTTCGGCTTCTTCCCGACCGAGGCCGCTGCCGGGCAATGACACAGCCTGGGAGCGCCTGCGTCGAGCAGGAACACCCCGCACACACCACAGCCCTGGCGGTCATGCGCCACATCACCTCGGCGCCTGGGTACACCCGTCTCAGTAGCCATAGCTCGCAGCTCCCCACCCGGCAGGTTCGATCTCTTACCGGCACTGCGCCCATCAGGCGAGGTGTCGCCTGTGCCCACCAAGCAGCGGAGCCTGCCGTCATCGGGCCGCGCCGGTTCAGCGGGCGGCTGATCGGTATTCCGGCCGGCACGGAGGTCAGCAGCACCGTCGAGAGCCCTACGGTGGTCGCCTGAGTGAACCGCCCAGGCGGTGCTCGGCGCCGCACACCACCGCGGACCGTATGCCGCCTGCACTCCACCACCGCTTGCCCAAGCGAGGCGAGTTCGACGATCAGATCGGCCAGGTGCCGACGCGAGACGCCGGTCAGCAACCGATGGCCGAGGACAGCGCGATCCACCATGATCACCAGTGCCCGGTTGCCCCTGTCGCATGTGGCAACGGCTGGAGCACACCGACATGGTCGAGAAGTACGTCGGCCGCGACGGTGAACGCCCGGAGGGCGGGCTGGTGATCGTGGGAACGCAACTGGTGGAGCAGTCCCTCGACCTGGACCTCGACTGGTCATCAGCGATCTCGCGCCGACCAGCCTTCTCCTCCAGCGGGCGGGCCGGTGCTGGCGGCACGATCGGGAAAAGCGAACCGGCAGGGCGACGGGGCCGAGAATGGTCGCCCTCACCCCGGCCAGTGACCTACCGCCGCGCCGCTGGGGAAGCGTGTACGACGGCTCGCTGCTGCGCCTGACCGCCGAGGCACTCACCGGACTCTCCGCACCGGTGGCAGCGCCAGAACAGGTCCAGAGCCTGATCGAGGCCGTGTACAGCAGGGCTGGTCATGCGCCGGGACGGACGCCAATGTCGCGACACGACTGACAGAGGAGCAGGGTCTGGCCGCAGTGGCCGATATGGCGGCGATACCTCCGCCATCCCGGATCACCGGTGACCTGTACCCATTGACATCACCACTCGATCCGGACCTGGCAGTCACCCGGCTCGGCGCGGAGTCCCAACGCATCCTGCCAGTGTGGCCGACGGCGGACGGAGGGTTCGAGTTCGTCGCCCAGGCCAGCCGAGCGGTGCTGCCAGAGCGGCCGACGACGGAGGACATCCGCCAGGTGATCCTCTCCAGGGTTCAGGTCCGCCCCGATTGGCTCGTCCCGGGCAATGCCGAGCCACTACCCGCAGATACGGCGCCACCCGCGAACTGGGTAAGCATTCCAGGTTCGGCGGGCATCGCCCTGATCCCACACCGCCCCCGCCGCAGACTCCTGGCGGGCTCCCGACGGACGCACGATCCACCTCGCCCCCGTGGACGGCATCGTCTGCTCCTGACCACCTCCGCGCACAACCCCGAAAGGCCGCGCTGGCTCGCCGAATTCGCGGGCCTCGCTGCGTTTCGGTGAGTCACGTCAACAGGGGCGGATGGGTAGGAGACGCCGAGCAGTGAAGCCAAGGATCTTCGAGCTGTCCGGCGCATCGTCGTGAGCAGACGAACCCGACTGCGCTCTTGGCCGCGACGGGGCCTCCAGCGCGTGCCACTCGCTGGAGGCCGTGCCCTGCGGACCGCGGCAGTAAGAGCTGTCGGTGCCGGCAGCTACGCTCGCACCGGTGTCTGCGTCGGGAGGAATGGAGCTCCAGGTGGAAGACGGGCAAGTACCCGAGACCGAACACAGTGCCATGGGTCGGGCGATCGCCAGACTGGTCGACGCCTATGGGACGGAGGTCGCGATGATGTGGCGCAGAAAGACTGGCATGGTCTGCCATGACAAGCACCTGATACCCGCCATGGGCAAACCGCACAGTGGGCGCTGGAACACCGAGAGCGACGCCGTGCTGTGGTACCTGTTGCGCTTGTACGTCACCGGCAACCTGGTCTTCAACCATATCCGGGTCGGAGCCACAGTGAAGTTCCACCCTGCGGTTGGACACTGTCCGTCTACGCCGCCAAGGCGTGACCTTGCTGGTGTCGCTGTCGGATCTCGAGTGGGGTGAGGTAGCCCCACTGGGGGTGCTTGCGCAGGCGCCTGCGGTTGTAGAAGGTCTCGATGAACGCGAAAACCTCCGCGCGGGCGGTGGCGCGGTCCGGCCAGATCCGGGTGCCGATCTCCTCCTTCAACACGGCGAAGAAGCTCTCAGCGGCAGCGTTATCGTAACAGGAGCCGACTCGTCCCATCGACTGCCTCATTCCCAACTTGCTTATCTCAGTTCGGAATTCAGTCGACGTATATTCACTTCCGCGGTCCGAGTGGAAAATGCAGCCGCGCTCCAGGCCACCGCGGCCAGCCGCCATCCGCAACGCGGCCACCGGCAGCTCGGCGCGGTGGTGGTCGGCCATCGCGTAGCCGACGACCTCGCGGGTGGCCAGATCGATGCAGGTGGCCAGGTAGAGCCAGCCCTCCTCGGTCGGCAGGCAGGTCATGTCGCCGATCAGCCGCATCCCGGGGCGGGGTGCGGTGAAGTCGCGCCCGATCAGGTCCGGGACGACCACCGGCTTGCGGGCCTGGCGGGTCAGGCCACGGCGCCGGCGCCGGGTGACGCCCGTGATACCGCGCTCGCGCATGATCCGCTCGACCTTCTTCCGGTTGGCGGCCCGGCCCTGGCGGCGAAGTTCCGCGTGCACGCGCGGGACGCCGTAGGCGCCCCTGGAAGCGAGGTGGATCACGGTGATCTCGGCCGCGAGCAGTTCCTCCTCGCGCAGGCGGGCCCGGCGGGCGGCCTCGCCGGCCCGCCAGGCATAGAACGACGACCGGGAGATCCCCAAGACGGCACAGATCCGCTTGACGCCCCAGGCGCCGTGGTGATCATCAACGAAACGGAAGCGGATCACCGTGTCGTCTCGGTCGCGAAATAGGCGGCCGCCTTGCGCAGGATCTCGATCGTCTTCTGCTGCTCGACGGTCTGGCGCCGCAGCCGGGTGAGCTCCTCGCGTTCGGCGCTGGTCAGCTCACCCGGCCGGCCCTCGCCCCGGTCGGTCTTGTCCTGCTTGACCCAGCCCCGCAGCCCCTCCGGGCTGACCCCCAGTTCCCGGGCAATCTCGGTGACGTTCCGATGCGGCGAGGACCGGACGAGCGCGACCGCGTCCCGCTTGAACTCTGCCGTGTACCGCTTGGCCATGTTGCTCTTGATTCCCACCTGGTGCTGCTTCCTCCGGGCTTGCATCGCCCAGTCTCCAGGTGTCCAACCTCAAGGGGAAACTTCACAGCGCTCAAGGACAAGGAACGGCGGCGCAATCAGGAAACTCTGACCCAAGCGAATTTGCAGGGGATTAGCATCGCCGTCGACCAAGAGCAGAGCGGTGCGCCTTGTGACGGTTGGGTCCGCTTCGAGGCTGCCTGGGGGTGCGAGCGCCTCACGTTCAAGGTCACGGAGCGCGGCACCACTGTTTTCGCTACGGACGAGATCGTTTTCCCTGCGCACGCCGAGGGGACGCGAGGGATTCCCCTGGAGATCGGCAACTCCGATGTCACCCGCACGCTGGCCCACCTGCGCCAGTACGGGGCGCTGGTGCGATGGCCCTACGGCAGCGACCACATGATCGTTCTGGCGCTGAACGGTGACGCGAAGACGGTGGGCTTGGACAAGTTCTTTGCGAAGGACATGAGGGACAACCGCCAGTCCACGCCGTCGATGGTCTCGCGCGTCACAGGCGCCATGCACGAGGCGCTGTACGCCTCGCAGGTCTGCGACGCCCTCTATGACCTTTCCGCCGAGGAGGCCGCCGAGCGGGTGTTCGAACTACGGGTCGCCATGCTCATGGCCGCCAGGCTCGTTCGGGCGGTTCCCCTTGCCATGTTCGTCCACGTGGACCCCCGGCCGACCGACGCTGCCGCACCGCACCCGCGAGTGGTCAGCGAGGAGGACGGCGTCACCAAGGTCGCCAGCCGCGGGGTCACTGTCTACGCGAAGGCAGCCGGACCGGACCAGGACTGCGCGGATCCGTTCGCGCTGAAGCCCGCATTCCCTCCCGGCCCCTACAGCCAGCTTTTGACACGGCTCATAGCCTCCTCGCCGAGCCCACTGATCGCCGTACCGCCCACCACAGCCCACTCCCATCGGAAGGCGGCCCTGGGAGACTTCACCATCGAGGATCTTGGCACGCTGTCCGAGGCTGTGGAGGAACTGCAGCGCCAGGGCCTGGAG
The DNA here is from genome assembly GCF_044756065.1 of Kitasatospora sp. NPDC092039. Taxonomy (NCBI): domain Bacteria; kingdom Bacillati; phylum Actinomycetota; class Actinomycetes; order Kitasatosporales; family Streptomycetaceae; genus Kitasatospora; species Kitasatospora sp. NPDC092039. The sequence goes on from NZ_JBIVSD010000004.1 coordinate 182,808, forward strand.
CCGAGCTGGGAGTCGTAGCGAGGTAGATGTGGCGGCCCCCATGTCGACCGCAGTGCCACGTGGGTGGCCTGGTCCAGCGGGGCGGCCATCGCCGCCCTGCTCGCCTGCTCAGCGAACTGCGCGAGCTGGTGCTGCTCCTGGAGCGCGAGGAGAGCCTTGCCGACTGGCTGCGAGAGAAGACACGCAGAGCGAAGCTGGACCGGCGCCCTTACACGGTCCTCGACGTCGACTTCTAGGACCTGGAGATGGACGGCGCTGTGAATCACCAGCCCTTCGTGCGCCAGCACACCAGCCCAGGAGGATTCGGCTTCGCGAGGACCGGTCTCGACTCCGAACGAGTCGACCGCCTGCGCACCGGCCCGCTGGACGACGTGACCGATCTGGACGCTGCCTACGAACTCATCCGGATCGCCAGGACAGACCTGGAGGCGTTTGCCACCGGTGGCAGCGGACGCCTCGACGACAACGAGATGGCCGTCCTCCTCGGGGCACTTCCCAAGGTGCTGCGACGGCTCAAAGTGCCCTTCGCCCCGCCTTTCCGGGACTTCAAGAGCTTCAAGAACCATTGGAAGCAACAGGGCATGAGTGGCAGCTACGATGCCCGACGCAGATATCTTGCCGGGCTCTTCGAACCTGTATGGGGCAAGCTCGACACCCATCATCCACACCTCGTGCAGGACCGCCCGAAGTCCCACCGAATCACCGATGTCACGCGTCGGCGATTGCGCGAGCGCCTGCCGATCAACTGGTGGGGCACGCTCGACGAAGTCGAGTTCCTCGGCCGCCTGTACGACCTCGACAACCTGCCCAGCAACGACCATCGACACGCCAGCGCTACCCAGGACATCGGGCACCACTGCATAGCCGATCCGAACGACTGGGAGGCGGACTGGATCTGGACAGACCCGAGATTCGCCCTCGCGGACGGCGACGAGTACCTGCTCCGGTTCCTTGCCGAGATGCTGCACCCGGCGGTCCGCACCGACGCCGCAGAGGTCGAGCAGCTCCATTCCCTCATCAACGCAGCGCTGATCCACGACGGATACGAACTCACTGAGACCGACAGCATCAGCGGCGCCCCCGTCTTCACACCCCGACCCATCGGTGCCGGTGTTCCTGGCACCATGAAGAACCTGTACTTCGCCTCCAATGGACCCAAACCGGAGTTCGTACTCGGCGACGCCCTCAACAACGACGTCCTGGTCGTGAAGAACGGCGAGTTCTGCCTCCAATTCGACCGGCCCCTGGGAGCCTCCGGCCTCACTTGGGGCAGCCTGATGGACTGGTGGCGAACCCGGGTGCCCTTCCCCGAAGGCACGACAGATCAAACTGTCGGCCAAGCCCTCTACAAACGGCTCTGGACTTCGCTGCACCACAACCCGAAACGCCCTGACGCGATCACCCCCGAGCAACTCCTCTTCCGGACCTACTGTCGGCACTATCCGATCGACGAGGCAGGAGCCGCCTACCCCGCACTGCTCCCCCAGGTCTACTTGCACCTCGACCCCAGGACTCGCGCAGAGCGGGGAGGCAAGGACAGCGTCCTGGGCCGCGAGCGCATGGACTTCCTGCTCCTGCTCCCCGGAGCCGTCCGAATTGTCGTTGAGGTCGACGGGAAGCAGCACTACGCCGAAGGCGATGTCGCATCGCCACGCCTGTACTCGAAAATGGTCGCCGAAGACCGGGCCCTACGGCTCAAGGGATATCAGGTATACCGATTCGGCGGACACGAGCTCCAGCAGGCCACAGCACCGGCGATGCTTCGAGACTTCTTCGCAGCCGTAGCCGACCCTCAGGGCCACTGAGGCCCATCGACATCCACACTTCCACGATCAGTAACACTGCGCTGCATCCTGCGGCGGCCCCGAACCCAACCTCGTGGTCCCTACTCAACGCTTCTCGGTTCCTCTCATCTGTTGAGGCCGCCGCGTGTGCACTGATTGTGAAATGATCTTCTGTGCGACCCCTATTTTCGCAGGTCAGAGGCATGTTCGATTAGAACTACGACCTGTAGGACCCCCTCCGACCTGCGGAAACGCAGTTCGATCTCTCAACGTTTCCGCAGGTCAGCACCTCGCTGACCTGCGGAAACGCATTTCGCCGACGTCGTTTCGAAGGCCCTGGGGCTCGCGATGCTGAACGGGAATGCACTGAGTTCGATCTCGGGACGAGCCTCCCAGCGATTCGGCGCCCTGAATCGCTACCGAGACCCGCGCTCACGTGACGATGAGACGGCCGCCGGATATGCGCCGTCGTCCCGGCTGGCACCTGACAGGTGCACCAGACGCGGTTGGTCAGCCCGCGAGCAGTCCGTGCATGCGCTCGGCCGGGGCCGGGGCCTGGAGAGGCGAGCGCCCCATGACCGGCTCCTTCAGCATGCGGTCAACGGGACCGAGTTCAGTGGAGGTGCTCGTCACCCGTGCTCGCGTGCCGGTCTTCTTCATCGACGGCGACCAACGCCTCTTCGCGGAGGAGGTCTGGTCTCCGGAGAGGCTCAAGAACGAGCTCCGGAGACTCGGCGTGGAGATCGTGCCGATCACCCTGGACCGGGTACTTCGAACCGTCGGCAGCTCGACCTACGACACCTGGGTCAGCCGACTCATGGCCGGGAACCCCATCGCGTGGCAGCCCGATGGCGCCACCGATCCCGAACCTTTCGAGCTCTACTACGCGGACAGCGCCGCCGAGATGGAGTCCTTCCTCCTGCGCAGAGACCCGGCGGGCGCGAGCGCCCGGATGAGTGCCGGAATGTGCTGGGAATGGACCGACGACACCGGCACCTGGCCCGACGTCAGTCCCGATCCCGACTGGGCGCGCCCCTGGAACGCCGGTGACAGGCACAACACCCGGGGGGTGCCCAAGCGGAAGTTCTGGGCGACCGACCCCGGCGGCTTCGGCCAGATCGGGTGCGTACACACGGCCCAGGGACTCGAGTACGAGTGGGGCGGCGTGATCGTGGGCCCCGACCTTACCTGGGAGGATGGCGCCTGGGTTGCCCACCGCGAACACGTGAAGAGCAAGGCATCACGCATCGAGGACGACGCCGAGCTCACCCGGGCGTTGCGCAACGCCTATGGCGTGCTGATGACCCGTTCCATCCGTGGCACGGTGCTCTACTCGGTCGACCCTGCCACCAGGAAGCTCTTCGCCGACCTCGGGATACGGAGACCCTGAACCACCCGCCTCCTGATTGCCGGACCGGCGCTCGCCGCGGGCTCTTGGCCGTCGCCGCGCCGCCTGGTAGCGCGACTTGGAGATGGCCTGCGGCAACCGGCTCCCGCGCCAGTTGTCCCCGTGATCTCCGACGTTGACACGGTGTCCCCTCCGGGTGCGTACCGAGACCCCGCCCTTGACCTGTACAGCCAGGGAGTCTGCCGTCCGCTGCCCGTCCTGGAGGAAGGTGACGTGGAGATCTTTCCCATGGTCGTTCGCACCGTCGATCTCCTGCACGATGTGGCCGTGCCGCTCCAGGAGCGAACGGACCTCGTTCACGGCCATACGTCCGACACGCCTGCTCTCAGGAGCCTTTGGCACTTCGCTCCCCCCGTGATCTATCGGTCAAGGCTAGGGCAGAGCACCGACACGCGAGCCGACTTCGGGGTCCGGGATTGGCGTACTACGACAAGTAAGGGCTTGACTGCGCTGCAGTCGTCGTAACCCTTGCGCGCGCAGGAGACCGCCGACACCACTGCGAACGGCGCCGGGCGGGTGGTCCGACCTTCGTCGGGCCGGCCGCGCGGCGCCGTTCGGTTGCCGGGGGTCAGTGGTGGTCGGGGGTGTGCGGGGAGCGGAGGTCCTTCGGGGTGAAGGCCGTGGTCCAGGGGGTGGTGACGGTTTCCAGGATGCCGGGGGCGGGGGTCGCGGCCGGGGTGGGCTGCGGGGGGAGGGGTTCGGCGGCGCGGAGTTGGTCGATGCTCCTGGTCATGCCGGTCTTGAGGCGGGGGGTCAGGGGCTTCTCGATGAGCCGGTGGACGAGCCAGGACGCGACCAGCATGGCGAACGTGACCAGGGCGACCGCCGTCCAGGGCTTGACGTCGCGGTCGTGGAGGGCGCGCAGGGCGGTCCAGCCCATGGTCTCGTGGAGCAGGTAGAGCGGGTAGGTGAGGGCGCCGGCGAAGGTGAGCCAGCGCCACTGGATCCGGGAGCCCCAGCCCAGCGCCACCACGATCATGACCAGGTAGGAGAGGGTGGTCAGCAGCACGGCGGGCCAGGTCGGCAGCTCGGGCCGGCCGAGGTAGGGGTTCACCTCCTTCTGGTGCTGGATGGTGAAGAGGACCGAGAGGATCCAGCTGATCCCGACGATGCCGAAGAGCATCAGGTTGGGACCGTACCGGTGGACCAGGTAGAGGGCGAGGCCGGCCACGAAGAACGAGGAGACCTGCGACATCGCGAAGAAGTCGAGCACGGGCCACTTGGTGCTCGCCGCGACGATGCCGGCGACCGTCCAGATCGAGCAGAAGGCGACGATCCGCCGGTAGGTCACGCCCTGCCACACGACGATGGCGAAGAGCAGGTAGAAGCGCAGCTCGATCCAGAGCGTCCAGTAGACGGCGTCCACGTCCTTGATGCCCAGGCCCTCCTGGAACATCGTCAGGTTGGCGAGGACCTGCTCGGAGGGCAGCGGCTGGCGCACCAGCGGCCACACCACGACGACGGCGGTGGTGAGCAGGACCGCGAACCAGTACGCGGGGTAGAGCCGGATGACCCGGGAGCGGACGAAGTCGCCCACCGGGCGGCCCCAGCTGCTCATGCAGATCACGAATCCGCTGATCACGAAGAACAGGCATATTCCGGTCCACAGGTAGGCCCCGGGCACGGAGGCGCGGTGGAACACCTGCTCGACCGGCCTGCCCCAGGCACTCTCCTCGGGCTTGGTGCCGCCGCCGTAGCCGACGTAGTGGTGGAAGACCACCATCAGCGCGGCCAGGATGCGCAGGCCGTCCAGGACGGCGAGACGGCCGCCCCGGCCGGCCTTGCGGCGGCCCGGGGAACCTGGTCGTTGCCGGGGGAAAATGCTCACGGCAGAAGATAGCGCACGGACGTTCAGGTGCCCGGTGTAGGCCCGGGGTGATGTCGGGTCGGGTCGGGTCGGGTCGGGACGAGATGACGGCGGGGTCGGGGTCTGGGGCGCGTCCGGGGCCGGGCGGGGGTCAGAGGCTGTTCAGGGCGGAGACCAGGCTCGCCACGGTGACGGTGTTGAAGACGAAGGCGATGAGCGAGTTGGCCGCCACCGTGCGGCGCATCTCCCGGGAGAGCACGTTGACGTCGGTGGTGCCGAAGGTGGTCATCAGGGAGAGGGAGAAGTAGAGGTAGTCGAGCCAGGTCGGGCGGCCGCCGCCGGGGAACTCCAGGCCCTGCTCGTCCTCCACCAGGTTGTCGGCCTGGAAGGCGACGGCGAAGGAGACCGCCACGCAGGCCCAGGCGAGCACGACCAGGACGAGGGCCACCAGCGCGCGGGGCACCGGGGAGAGTTCGGAGCCCAGGTAGCCGGGGCGCCAGACCATCGCCACCAGCAGGGCGGCGGCCGCAATGGGGATCGAGACGCCCGGCCCGGGCGCCGAGCCGAGGACGTAGCGCTGGAGCATCGTGCCGCGCTCGGTGCGCCGGGCCCAGCCGCGCACCCGCTCGCCGGACGCGGTGGTGAAGACCACCGAGGTGATCGCGAAGTACGGGAGGAGGTAGGCGAGCAGCACCAGGACGCCCACGTCCGCGCCCGAGATCTGCCACCAGTCGTCGTCCAGGGCGATCAGCACCACCGCCGTGCCCGTCGCGACCAGGACGCCCGTGGAGGAGCGGCGGCGTTCCGAGAGCCACCGGTCGGGTTCCTTGTCCGCGGCCGGGCCGGTGTGCGGCGCGCTCATTCCGGGAGGCGCGGCGGCACGGTCCGGACGACGGCCAGGGACGCCACCGCGGCCGTGAAGCCGAGCAGCGCGCCGGCCGCGACGTCGCCCGGGTAGTGCACGCCGGTGTGGACCCGGGAGTAGCCGACCGCGGCCGCCAGCGCGCCGAGCGGCACCGCCAGCGGCGGCAGCAGCACGCCGACCGCGGTGGCGAAGGCCGTCGCCGAGGCCGTGTGCCCGGACGGGAAGGAGGCCGACTCCGGCATCGGCACCTGCCGGTCGACGGCCACCCGGGCCTGCTCGCGGTCCGGCCGGCGGCGGCGGACCAGCCGCTTGCCGAGCAGGTTCGCCGTCACCGAGGCCAGCGCCACCGCGCCGACCCCGGCCACCGCCGCCTGCCGGGGGCGGCCGGGCCACGGGGCGAGGAGCGCGGCGACGGTCAGCGAGATCTTCGAACGGTCGGCGGCCCGGGAGAGCCGGCGCAGCGCGGTGTCCAGGGTCGGGGTGGGGGTGGCGGCGACGGCCGCGTAGACGGCTCCGTCGATCGCCCGCAGGTCGCTGAGCACGGCGTCGGTGGGCGTGTCGGCGGCTGTACCGGCGGGCGGGTCGGCGGGCGGCGGGACGGGCCGGGCCGACGGAGCGGGGTCGTGGTTCGGGTCAGTCACGGATCGGCCCCTCGGCGGTCGGGTCGGAGCCGCGGTCGGTGCGGCCGAAGGCGATGGCGGTCAGCCGCCGCCAGGTCACGGGAGGTACGGGGGCGGGGACGCCCGGGCGGTCGCGCGGCACCAGCACCCGCAGGGCCTGCGGGCGCAGCGTGCACACCACCGGGACGGACATCCGCAGCGCCTCGCCGTCGACCGCCACCGGGATCTCGTCCGCGTCCGCGGTCACCTCCACCTGCCGGGCGGTCAGCACCGTCAGCCCGGTGGACTGGGCGCCGCGCAAGGCCAGGTCGGCGGCCTGCGCCGCGCCCTCCACCCGGATGCCCAGCACGCCGAGCCGGCCGGCGTCGAGCCGGAGGCGGCGGCCGTCGACGCCGAGGTCCTCGGTCGAGCCGTAGGGGTTGTTGCTGACCAGCACCGCCTGCTGGGCGGGCAGCGCGGTGGCGTCGGCCCGGGCGTCGACCCGCCGGACGTTCTCGCCGACCAGCAGGTCCGGCAGCAGGTCGAGGGCCGTACCGGCCTTGTCGTCGCGGTACTCGGGGCGCTGCACGAGGTCGGCGTACACCCCGAAGGAGACGGTGTTGACGAAGGGCCGGCCCGCGACCGTGCCGAGGTCGACCCGCAGTTCCTCGCCGTCGGTCAGCGCGTCCAGGCAGCGGGCGGGGTCGGCGCGGTCGAGGCCGAGGTCCATGGCGAAGTGGTTGCGGGTGCCGGCCGAGACCACCAGGAACGGCAGGTCGTGCTCGGCGGCGACGGCCGCGACCAGCGCCTGGGTGCCGTCACCGCCCGCCACGCCGAGCAGGTCCGCGCCCTCGGCCACGGCCGTCCGGGCCAGCTCGGCGACGTCGGCGGGCGCGTCGGGGTCGAGCAGGACGACCCGGGCGCCGAGTGCCTCCGCCCGCTCGACCAGCCCGAAGCGGCCGACCTTCCCGCCCCCGGACTTCGGGTTCATGATCAGGACCGGCCGCTGCCGCCGCGGCGCGGCGCTCGCCCGCATCGGCTGCTCGGGGCGGGCCCGGTGCAGCGCCGCGCGGGCGAAGGCCAGTGCGACGGCCCAGACCAGGACGAGGACCAGGGCGGTCAGCCACAGCGTGCGGTGGGCGAAGAACACCAGCACCGCGACCGGCGCCGCGAGCGCGACGAGCAGCCCGAACGCCCGGACCGCGCCCCGGTACGCCAGGAACCACCAGACGCCGACGGCCCAGACGACCAGTCCGAGCAGCCCCGCCCCGACCACCAGCAGTCCGCCCTCCCCCAGCGCGAACAGCAGCACCCCGACGGCTCCCACCGCCGCCGCCAGGGCGCATCTCGCGAGCAGCGGCGCGCCGGTTCCGGTGCCGGTGTCCGTCGTCCGTGTCCCGTCGATCTCGTCCTCCCGTGCCGCGCCCTCGGGGCCCGGTCGGGCCGGTCGGGCCCGGTCGTTGCCAGCAGCCTGCGCAGTCCCGTGCCCGGAAGCATCCTCACCGGCCCGTTCGGGTGACCGGAGGCGTCGGGCCGCAGCGGGAAATGCACTTGCCGGGCCGGGTTGGATGGGGGCATGGGACGCAAGGAGAGGGTCACACCGACCGTGTACGTGTCGGTGGACGTGGAGGCGGACGGACCGATCCCGGGGCCGTACTCGATGGTGAGCTTCGGGGCCGTGGTGGCCGGCTGGCACGACGGCGAGAGCCTCCGGCGGCCGGGGACGGGCGCGGCGGCGTTCTACCGGGAGCTGCGGCCGATCAGCCCGGAGTACGACCCGGAGGCACTGGCCGTGTCGGGGCTGGACCGGGCGGCGCTGGAGGCGGAGGGGGCCGACCCCGGGGCGGCGATGCGGGCGTTCGGCCACTGGGTGGAGGGGGTGCGGAACGGGCCGGACGGGCGCCGGTACCGACCGGTGATGGTGGGCTACCCGGCCGTGTACGACTGGCAGTTCCTCTACTGGTACCTGGTGCGGTTCACCGGTTCCAGCCCGTTCGGGCACTCCGGCTGCCTGGACCTGAAGACGCTGTACGCGGCGCGGGCCGGGGTGCCGTTCGCCGGGATCGGGAAGCGCTCGATGCCGCCGGAGCTGCTACCGGACCTGCCGCACACCCACCACGCGCTGGACGACGCCCGGGAGCAGGCGGAGCTGTTCGCGAACCTCTGGGAGTGGGCCGGGCCTACGGGACGTCCGGAGTGAGGGCGAGGACGGCGAGGGCGTCGGCGAGCAGGCCCTCACGCCGCGCTCTCCCCGAGCGGCTCAGCCGCTGACTGCTCGGCCGCGCACGGCCCAGCCGCAAAGTGCTCAGCCGCGCGCGGCCGGAGGTCCCGGTTCCCGGGGCCGGGGGAAGCGGCCCCCGCTCGCTGCCGGCCCCGGAAACCGCTGGTCACGGCGCGGTCAGCGGACGGTCACCGGCAGGGTCTCGTAGCCGCGCAGCACCAGCCGGTCGCGCCGGGTCGGCACGCCGCCGGGGGCGAGCCGGGGGAAGCGGTCGAGCAGGGCGGGCACCGCGACCTCGGCCTCCAGCCGGGCCAGCTGGGAGCCCAGGCAGAAGTGGGTGCCGCCGCCGAAGCTGAGCGGCTGGCTGTCGGTGCGGGTCGGGTCGAAGACCTCGGGGCGCTCGTACCGGGCCGGGTCGTGGTTGGCCGCGCCGATCAGCAGGGTCACCTCGCTGCCGGGCGGGACCGGCAGGCCCTCGACGGTCAGGCCGTCCTCCAGCGCGACCCGCCCGGTGGCCTGGACCGGGGAGTCGAAGCGCAGCACCTCGTCGGTGAACCCGGCCGGGGTGATCGCCCCGCTGCGCAGCCCGGCGGCCGCCTCGGGGTGGCGGAACAGCAGGGCCAGGCCGTTGCCGAGCAGGTTGGTGGTGGTCTCGAAGCCGGCCACCAGCAGCAGCACCAGGTTGGCCAGCAGCTCCTGGGCGGAGAGCCGCTCGTCGTCCGCGGCGGCGATCCGGGCCAGGTCGGTGACCAGGTCGTCCTGCGGCCGCGCCAGGCGCTCGGCGGCCAGCTCGTCCAGGTCCTGGACGATCTCCAGCGCGACGGTCAGGTCGGAGGCGAGGTCGCGGAAGCGGTAGCGGTCCTGCTCGGGGACGCCGAGCAGTTCGCAGATCACCCCGACCGGCAGCCGGAAGGCGAAGGCGTCCATGAAGTCCACCGGCGAACCGTCGGCGCCCTGTTCGGCCATCCCGTCCAGCAGCCGGTCGACCGCCGCCTCCACGGCCGGGCGCAGCGCGGCGACCCGGCGGGCGGTGAACACCGAGGCGATCAGCGAGCGGACCCGGGGCTGGTCGGGCGCGTTGCGCTGGAGGATCGAGCGGCCGAACAGGGCGAGCGACGCGTGCACGGCGTACTCGGGGGCCAGGCCGGACATCATCTCGGCGGTCGCGACGCCGAAGGCGGGGGTGCGCAGCACCTTGTTGACCGCCGCGTAGCCGCTCACCACGAACATGCCGTCCCCGGCCGGGGCCACCGGGCCCAGCTCGTGGGCCCTGGCGTACAGCGGGTACGGGTCGGTCCTGACCTCCGTGGTCATCAGCTGTTCGATGATCGCCGCGCCGTCCATGCGGTGCTCCCCTCCCGAGATCGCACTTCCTGTGTGGTCAACCGCCGGTGGGCTCGGCGGAGTTCCCGTACGGACCGGATCGCGGGCGGGCGGGCAGGACCGCGGGGCGGGGCCGAATCGCGAGGCGAGCCGCAGGCGGGTGGCGGGCACAGGGGCGGAAGCCGCGGGCCGGGGCCGAATCGCGCGCGGCGGGTCCCGGGGCGGGTGCGGGCGGCTCGATAGGGTGGCCGGCATGGAGATCTGGATCAACCCGCGGTGCGGCAAGTGCCGGACCGCCCTCGGCGAGCTGGACGCGGCCGGGGTCGAGTACACCGTACGGCGCTACCTGGAGCAGCCGCCGACCGCGGCCGAGCTGGCGCAGGTGCTGGAGCGCCTGGGCCTGGAGCCGTGGGACATCACCCGCACCGACGAGCAGGCCGCCAAGGACCTCGGGATGAAGGACTGGCCCCGGGAGGAGGGTGACCGGGAGCGCTGGATCGCGGCGATGGCCGAGCACCCGATCCTGATCCAGCGCCCGATCATCACCGCGGACGACGGGCACGCCGTCGTGGCCCGCACCCCCGAGGCCCTCAAGTCCGTGCTGCCGTAGGGCAGTTGTGGACGACCGGGCCGGTCGGTGGAGCCGGATCGCCTCCACCGACCGGCCCGGGTGCCAGGTGTGGACGAGCAGGTGGCCGCCCTCCGGCGCGGTGTGCACCACCTGGTCGGGCTCCAGCCGGAACGCGTGGAGCGGGGCGGGCGGCGGCTCGGGCAGGTCGCGCGCCCTGACCGCGCCGTACGAGGACGCCGGGTCGTCGTCGGTGGTCGGTGCCACACTGGCGGGGTGACCACCACGACCACGTACATCGCCTTCCTGCGGGCCATCAACGTCGGCGGCCGGACGGTGCGGATGGAGCGGCTGCGGGCGCTCTTCGCCGAACTCGGGCTCGGGAACGTGCGCTCCTACATCCAGAGCGGCAACGTCTTCTTCACCACCGACGAATCCACCACCGCCGAACCGGACCGCGCGGCGCTGACCCGGCGGATCGAGGAGCACCTGGAGCAGGCCCTCGGGTACCCGGTGCCGGTGCTGCTGCGGACGGTGGACGAGGTGGCCGAGCTGCTCGCCGCCGAGCCGTTCCGGGGCGTCGAGGTGACGCCGGACGTCCGGCTGGTCGTCGCGTTCCTCTCCGAACCGCTGCCCGCCGGACTCGCCCTCCCGTACCGCTCGCCGAAGGGCGACGTCGAGGTGCTCGGTGCCGGACCGGGGGCCGCGTACGTGGTGATCCACCTCCAGGACGGCAAGTGGGTCACCAAGGACATGTTCGGCAAGGCCTACCGGGGAGCGGTCACCTCCCGGTTCCTGCACACCACCGAGAAGATCCTGGCCGCCGCCCGCAAGGCCTGACGGCCCGTACGGCGGTCGGGAACCGGCCGTACGGCGGTCGCGAACCCGGCCGTACGGCGGTCGCGAACCCGGCCGTACGGCGGTCGCGAACAAGCCGTACGGCACCCCGGAACGGGCGGAACCGACCGGCCGGAAAGGGCGTCTGGACTGCCGTGACGTACGAACCCCGCGCCCGCGCACGGCGCGATCTGGACAGCCGGAGTCGGCCGCGCCGACAATTTGGCCATGACGCCTCCTGAGCTCCCCACCGGCGCGGCCGGGCCGGCCGGCGCCGTCCGGCCCTCCGACGCCGAACGGGACCAGGCGCTCGGGATGCTGCGGGACGGCGCGGGCAGCGGACGGCTCTCGCACGACACCTTCCTCGGCCGGGTGGACGTCGTCCTGCATGCCACCAGCCGCGGCGAGTTGGACGAGGCGGTGGCCGGGCTGCCGACCGGCGGGCCGGTCGAGCGCCTCGTGCTGCGCACGGTCGGGCGGGCGTCCGCCTTCGGCACCCGGCTGGGCCGGGCCTGGCGCACCGAGCGGCTGCCCGGGCTGAGCCTGCCGCAGGCCGGGGCCGGGCAGTTGACGATCGGCCGGATCCCCGGTTCGGGCCTACGACTGCACGACGCCTCGGTGTCCCGGCACCACGCCGAACTGCGGCACGAGCAGGGCGGCTGGGTGCTGTACGACCTCGGCTCGACCAACGGCACCCATGTGAACGGGCGCCGGATCGCCGGCGGCGTCCGGGTCCGGGCCGGCGACCAGGTGCGGTTCGGGAACCTGGAGTTCCGGCTCGCCGCGTTCTGACCGGCCGGCCCTCCCGGCGCCCGGCGCGCCCGCCCGGGGTCAGTGCGGGAACTGCCGGGGCGGCCGCTGGCGGGGCAGCCCGTCCTGGAACTCCGCGATGGCGGTGGCGATCTGGCGGGTCACCACGGTGCGCTCCAGCCGGTCCAGGTAGAGGTTCTCGGCGGCCAGCGCCTCGACCGTGACGCCGAAGTAGAGCGTCATCAGCGGATTGACGAACAGCGCCTCGCCCTTGGTCCGATCGGTGAAGCGGACGTCGCCGAACTCGCCGCGCAGCGCCGCCGCCACCGAGCCGTTGACGATGCTGGGGTGCTCCGGGAACGCCGCCCGGGCGTGCTCGACGGCATCCAGGTAGAGCACGCCCTCCCGGCTGTCCCGGGGCAGGGAGAAGGCACCGAGGTAGCCGCCGGCCCGGTCGATCGCGGCGAGGTTCTCCAGCACCAGCGAGTGGTTGACGCCGTGGTGGGCGTCGACCCCGAAGCCGAGGCAGGCGACGAGCCGCTCGGGCACCTCGGACAGCCCGGCCACCGCGGCCAGGCTCGCCATGTCCTCCTCCGGGGTGCCGAGCCCGACCTCGTCTCCGCGCATCAGGATGTCGGTGCCGCCGTCCACCAGCAGGATCGCGTCCACGCCCAGCCGGCGGACCAGTGCGCGGTAGGCGTCGCGCAGTGGCCCCACGCCCACCGTCGGAAAGGCCCACACGGTGTCGGGCATCCGGTGCAGGTTCAGCCAGCGGGCCAGGGTGCGCTCCGGGAAGTAACCCTCCGGGGCGGCGGTGTCCGGCCCGATCCGGGCCACGTCGGGCTCCTCCCAGACCTCCCTCGGCAGGCCGTAGAGGTGGCTGAAGGAGAGGTTGGCCAGGTGCACCTCCTTGCCCGCGGCCCGCAGGGCGAGGGCGATCGGCAGCCCGGCGTACACGTCGAAGCCACCGCCGGCCCCGGCGACCAGGATGCGCTCGGCGGCCAGCAGCCGAGTGATCAGCGGTGGTTGCAGCAGAGAAGTCACCGGCGGACGGTAGCAGGACGGCGGCGCCGCGGGCCCGCGGATTGTCAGTGGCGGGTGCGACGATGCGGGCATGACCGAGGAGACGCTTCCCATCCCCGACGTGCTGCGCGAAGCCCAGGAGCGGGCCGGCGAGTTGATCCGGTGCGGCTTCCAGGAGCCGGACGAGATAGCCGAGTCCCTGGTCGAGGCCTTCGACGACCAGGGGCTGACGCAGGAGGAGGCGGAGCGGATCGTCGCTCCGCTGTGGGCCCGGCGGCTGGCCGAGCAGACGACCTGGCCGGAGACCACCGACGTGGACCGGCTGGCCGACGCCTTCGACGCACTGGAGGACGAGGGCATCGTCGCGGCGATGGACTTCACCTGCTGCGCGGGCTGCGGCTACGCGGAGATCGGGGGCGAGGCCGGGGAGGACTCGGTCGGTTTCGTCTTCTTCCACCAGCAGGACACCGAGGCGGCGGCCGCCGGACGGGGGCTGATGCTGCGCTACGGCGGGTTCCGCGGCGAGGAGGAGACGGCCGAGGTCTCGGAGTGCCGGACGGTGGAGGTCGGGCGGTCGGTGGTCGCCGCGCTGGAGGCGGTCGGGCTTCCCGCGGAGTGGGACGGCTCGCCGAACACGACGATCCGGGTCACCCCGCTGGAGTGGCTCAACCGCCTGCCGGAGTAGGCACCGGGGAACGTCGGCACGGGCGCCGGGGAGCGCGTCGTCACGGCCGGCGGCGGGTCAGTCCCGCTCGACGTGCACCTCGGCGTAGTGGTCGCCCTTGTTCGTCTTGCGCAGGGTGACCCGGACGCTGCCGATGGTGGTCTGGGAGTCCTTGGTGGCGGTCTTCCGGTCGTCGCCGATGGTCACCTCGGCCGAGTCGTCGGTGATGCGGCCGACGGTCATCGACATCGGGTCGTCACCGCCGAAGACCTTGACGGTCTTGGTGCCGTCGGCCTTGTCGGTCTTGATGCCGACGGTGCACTTGTGGTCGTCCAGGCAGAGGGCCACGCCGCCCTCACAGGCGGTCAGCCCGGCGCCGAGCACCAGAACGGCGCCGGCGGCGAGGAGCGCGGGCCCGCGCCGGAAGCGGGTCCGGGGACGGGCCCGGGGACGGGTGGGGTGGGGGTCCGGGGTGCTGCGCGCTGTGGTCATGCCGTCGACGGTAGGGCGGCGGGCGCGGCCCGCCATCGACCGTCGGCGGGACGCCTCCCCTGGTACGGCCCGGAGCGGCCGGGCGGCCGGACCCCGAGAGCGGTGGGTCGATTCCCCTTAGGGTTGCGGGAAGTTGACGGCACGTCGGATCACTGGCGACTTCCGGCATATGCCGGAGGCCCGTGCCACGCGCGTAGATCAACGGCCCGCGAAAACACCCCGGGGTCAGTCGGCGATGCTCCCCAGGCCCTCGAAGCCGAGGCCGGTGCCGTCGGCCGGCCCCCCGGCCGGACCGTCCGCGGCGCCGTCCGCCGGGCCCCACAGCGGCGAGGTGCAGCGCTGGTAGGTCGCGTGCCAGTGCGGCCAGTTGCGGGCCACGTCGTCGTCGCACTCGGCCAGCAGCCGCTCGACCAGCTCGGGCTCCACGCCCTCCAGCAGCCAGACCAGCGCGTCCGCCATCCCCGGGCCGTCGGCCAGCCGCAGCAGGTCCAGCAGCTCGCCGAGCCCGCCGAGCCGGGAGCCCTCGGGGACCACCCGCTCCATCCGGGGCAGCAGTTGCCGCTCCTCGATCCGCAGGTGGGTCTCCAGCCGGGCCGCCAGGTCCTCCATCGCGTAGGCGACCGGCCAGGCGCTGCCGGTGTCCCGGCTGGCGATCCGCACCAGCGTGGTGACCCGGGTGAAGGAGTGGTCCAGGTTGTGGTGGTCGTCCTCCAGCCAGTTGAGCAGCAGCCGCAGTTCGGGCGCGAAGCGGCGCACGATCGGCCAGAGCCGGGTGTCCTGCTGCTCGTGGTGGCAGGTGAGCATCGCGGTCATGAAGTTCCAGTGCCGCAGCAGCGCCTCGCCCTTGTCGTCCTCGCCGGGCTGGAGCAGCCGCAGCGCGTTGGGCAGCCGGGCGAGGTCCCGGCGCAGCGCGGCGTGCACCAGGCGCAGCCCGGCGAACCGGAGGGTGGCCGGCTCGTCGTCCGCGGCCCGTCCGTACGCGTCCGCGCCCAGCGGGGCGGGTCCGGGCTGGCCCTGCGCGGGCACGGTGGGGACGGGCTGGGGCACCAGGTGGATCGGCATGGGACTCTCTTCACGGCTTGGGGCACGGGTGGCGGCGGCCGGTCGAGGACCGCCCCAGCCAAGGTGCTCCCAGTCGATCAGAAGCGAATCAATGTCCGATTGACGCGCAGGTCACGGGCCTGCGGACGGGCTGCGGGATCCTACGGCGACCTGCGGCGGACCCGCAGCCGGAGAGCCCGCCGGACAGCAGGACCGCAGGACCGCAGGACAGTCAGCACAGCAGGGCCGCCGGCACCGGGAGCGCGAACGCGTCCCGGCACCGGCGGCCCGGATGAAAGCGGATGAAAGCCGATGACAGCGGTGACAGCGGCGAGAGCGGTGCGGCGCAGGGCCTCAGTCGGCCGCCGGCCCCGCCAGGTGGGCGGTGAGCCACACCAGGGTGTCCGGGATCATCTTCTTGAAGTCCGAGGTCAGGTGCTTGCCGCCGGGCTGCTCGTGGTACTCCAGGCTCAGCGGCGGCACCGCCTTGGCCACCCAGCTCTTGACCACCTTGGTCTCGTACGGGTTGGCGCCGCCCGCGGTGACCAGCATGCTCACGTCGGCCTTGCCCTGGGCGACCAGCACGTCCGGGTTGTTGGCCGCGCGCTCGGCGTCGTGGCCCTTCCACAGCCCGGAGTCCGGGATGAAGTAGCCGTCGATCGGCACCGCGGCCTTGTAGACCTGGGGGTACTGGAGGGCGAGCTTGGCGCTGCAGAAGCCTCCGGTGGAGGCGCCCATCACGCCCCAGCCGTCGCGGCCCTTCACGGTGCGGAAGTTGGCGCGGACGAAGTCCGGGAGGTCCTCGGCCATCCAGGTGCCCATCTTGGGCTGGCCCGGGATGTCGGAGCAGTCCAGCGCGTTCTTCTCGTCGCCGTTGAAGTTCTGCACCGGCATGATCATGATGAACGGGTGGGACTTGCCCTCCTTGACCAGCCGCTCGTTCTCCTCCTGGATCGGCAGCTGGTTGTCGGTCCAGGTGTTGTAGCCGTTGCTCTGGCCGCCCGCGAACAGGGTGAGCACCGGGAAGCCGGTCTTGGCGAACTTGGGGTCGTTGTACTCGGGCGGCAGCCAGACCCAGACCTGGCCGGTGACGCCGGACTTCGCGCCGGTCACCTTGGTCATGAAGATCGGGCCGGCGCCGGTGTCCCGGACCTTGTTGAGGGCCGCGGCGGGCCCGGTGGGCATCAGCACCTTGCCGGCGGCGGCCGGGGTCGCGCTGCCGGTCGCGGCCGGGCCGGTGCCGGTGGCGCTCGGGCTGCCCGCCGAGCTGCTGCCGCCGGCCGGGGTGGCGTTCGCCGTGGCGCTGTCCCCCTTCCCACCGCCGGAACTCCCGCAGGCCGCGAGCGAGGCGGCCAGGGCGAGCACGGCGGCGCCGGACAGGACGGCGCGGGAACGGGACGACTGCCTAAGCACGGTGAGGACTCTCCGACCGATGTCGCGCCCGGTCCGTCTGACCGGGCGGCGGCCCCCCGGTGGGGCCGGACAGGCCCGGGGGCACGGCACTGGTGCGTCCCCCGGAGTGATGGTGGCGCCGCCCCTCGCGGGGGTGCGCCTTCCTGCGATCTTATGACGTAGGCCGGGGTGGCCCGGTTGCGCGGTGGCCACCGGAATTCCGATGTTCGTCCGCGGTCGGGTCGAGGCCCTCACCGCTCCCCCCGGACGGCGGGGGCCGGACGGCGGGGGTGGCCGCCGAGCCCGCGTCGAGCCGTCCGGATCGCGGGGGTTCCGACCGGTGACGGCGGCCCGCCGATCCGGAACGATCTGCAGGGCGGGCCCGGGCCACCGGGACCGGTCATCGAGGAGGCTGCCATGGACCAGCGCATCGCCGTCGTCACCGGAGCCGGGAGCGGCGTCGGCCGCGCCGTGGCGGTCGAACTGGCCGCGGACGGTTGGCGGACGGTGCTGGCCGGCCGCCGGCCCGGGCCGCTGCGGGAGACCGCCGGGCTCTGCGCCGTCCCGGCCGACGTGCTGCCGACCGACGTCACCGACCCGGACGCGGTGGACGCGCTGTTCGCCGCGGCCGCCGGGCGCCACGGCCGGGTGGACCTGCTGTTCAACAACGCCGGCGCCTTCGGCCCGGCCGTCCCGGTGGAGGAGCTGGCGGTCGAGGACTGGCGGGCCGTGGTCGACCTCAACCTGACCGGCGCCTTCCTCTGCGCCCGGGCCGCGTTCCAGCAGATGAGGGCGCAGCACCCGCAGGGCGGCCGGATCATCAACAACGGCTCGATCTCCGCGCACGCCCCGCGCCCGCACTCGATCGCCTACACCGCGACCAAGCACGCCGTCACGGGGCTGACCAAGTCGCTGTCGCTGGACGGCCGCCCGTACCGGATCGCCTGCGGGCAGATCGACATCGGCAACGCGGCGACCGACATGACGGCGGCGATGGGCGCGGGCGTGCGGCAGGCGGACGGCCGGATCGCGCCCGAGCCGACCATGGACGTGGCGGACGTGGCGCGCACCGTGCGGCACATGGCCGGGCTGCCGCTGGAGGCCAACGTCCAGTTCGCCACCGTGATGGCGACGGCCATGCCGTACGTCGGGCGGGGATGACGGACCGGCCGCCACTCGCACGGCGCGGCGGCGGCGCCGCCCCTCCCCCGGCCCCCGGAGCAGCCCCCGGAACCGGCCCCCGGAGCAGCCCCTTCGGAACAGCCCCCTACCGGGGGATCCCCGCCGGACCAGGCCGACGGGGATCCGCTACGGACCGGGGCCCGCGGCTCACGGCCGCCAGGTGTCGTTCAGCGTGACCGTCCCGCCCGAGGGCACCGTCGCCGTCCGGTTGGCGCCGGACTCCCAGGTCACCGCACCGCCGGCGTCCTTGCGGACGTACTTGTACTGGAAGGACGTACCGGCCGGCAGCGACAGCGACAGCGACCAGACCGGGTAGCCGGCCGAGGAGAGCGGCAGCGCCTTCGCCGCGTCCCAGCCGCCGAGCGCCGCCGCGTCGCCGACCACGTAGAGGTTCTGCCCGTACGAGGTGGTCGCGTTGACGTTGAACGAGGCGCCGGAGACGCTCGCGCCCGGCTGGACGTACAGCGCGACCGCGTCGCCCGCGCCGACCGTCGCGGTGAACTGCCCGTTGGCGCCCACCTGGTAGGTCGGGCCGGTGCAGCCGCCGCCCGGCTGCGGGTCGCCGTGCTGGACGTCGCAGTAGGTGCCGGCCGGCAGCCCGGTCTGGAAGGTCCGGGTGATCGCGCCGCTCTCGTGGTTGATCGCGACGTAGCCCTTGTTGCCGCGGCCGAAGGCGATCGCGTTGTTGCCGTTGGACCACCAGTCGGTCACCCCGGTGCCCGCCACCGCGTTGCGGAAGCCGACCATGTTGGCGACCTGCCGCCAGGCGTGGGTGCAGTTCCAGCCGTCCTGGTAGCAGGCGTTGACGGTGCCGCCGTTCGGCGGGCCGTCGTCCTTGTTGGTGAAGGAGTAGCCGGAGTAGACGTTGGGGGCGCCGTACGGCGAGGCCAGCAGGAAGACGTTGGCCAGCGTGTAGGTGTTGCCGTAGGTGTAGTTGAGGGTGGAGCCGTTGCGCTCGGTGTCCCAGTTGTCGACGAAGCCGCGCGCCTGGCCGCTCGGCAGGTAGCCCCAGGAGGCGCCCCAGCCGTTGAGGTTGGCGAGCTTGTCGGTGGTGAACATCCGCTTGAGGTCGGTGCCGACCCGGAACTCGTCCACGTCACCGGTGCCGGTGTACTCGGTGGGCTGGATCGGCTCGCCGGCGCCGTAGATGACCTCCTGGACCCAGTAGGCACCGGGGTTGGCCGTCTTCGCCTTGATCGCGGCGAGGTCGGCGGCGGCGATGTGCTTGGCGGCGTCGATCCGGTAGCCGTCGACGCCGAGCGAGGCGAGGTCGTCCAGGTAGTGCGCGACGGTGGTCTGGACGTACGCGCTGCCGGTGTTCAGGTCGGCGAGGTCCACCAGTTCGCAGTTCTGGACGTTGGCGCGGTCCCGGTAGTCGCTGATCGCCTGGCGGCAGCCGTGGAAGTCCTGGTCCTGGTACGTGCCGGGGTAGTTGTACTTGGTGTAGGCGGTGCCGCCGGTGCCGGTGCCGGAGCCCGCCGACATGTGGTTGACCACCGCGTCGGCGATCACCTTGACGCCGGCCGCGTGGCAGGCGGTGACCATGTTCTTGAACGACGTGCGGTCGCCGAGCCGCCCGGCGATCCGGTAGCCGACCGGCTGGTAGGAGGTCCACCACTGCGGACCCTGGATGTGCTCCTGCGGCGGTGAGACCTCCACGAAGCCGTAGCCCTTGGGGCCGAGGGTGGAGGTGCAGGCCTGGGCGACGGAGTCGAAGCGCCACTCGAAGAGGGTGGCGGTGACGTCCTTGCCGTTGTTCGCGGGCGGGGCGGCCTGGGCGGCGGGGGCACCGAGGGAGGTGCCGAGCGAGAGCGCGAGCGCCGCCGAGGCGGCGAGCGCGCCGGCCGCGCGGGCGGGCCGGCGGCGGGTGGGGGCGGTGGTGACCACGTCGTCTCCTGGGGGTGGCTGGGGTGGGGCAGCCGGAGGGTGAACCTGCAGGAAGTTTCTGTAACTTGCCGGAAACTTGCAGCGCTGAACCTAGAGGCGCCCGCCGAAGGCGTCAAGACCTTGGGTACGGCTCCCGGGAGAAGGGGCCTCGGTCCAGGTCCTGGAGAAGGGCCTCGGTCCAGGCCGCCCGGGGGACGGGCCTCGGTCCAGGCCGCCCGGGGGACGGGCCTCGGGGGACGGGCCTCGGTTCAGGTCCGACAGGACGGATGGCACGACAAGGGCCCGGCGGCCGTAGCCACCGGGCCCCTCACCTGTCCTGGTTCACCGGCCCCTCAGGAGCCGGACCGGGCTCAGCCGGTCTGGACGGCGGTGTCGTCGATCACGAAGCTGGTCTGGAGCGAGGCGTCCTCGGTCCCGGCGAACTTCACGGTGACCGTCTGGCCCGCGTAGGCCGACAGGTCGAAGGTGCGCTGCTGGTAGCCGGCCGCGGCGTCCGCGTTGGAGTAGGTCTTCAGCGCGGTGCCGTTCACCGTCACGGTCAGCTTGTCGTACGCGGTGCTGCCCGACTCGGCGGTGTCGATGTGCAGCCAGAAGCTCAGCGTCGCCTTGCAGCCCGCCGGGATGCTCACGGTCTGCGACAGCGAGTCCGAGTGGGTGGAGCCGTAGCCGTTCAGCCACGCCTTCCAGGAACCGCCGTGGGCCGCCTGGGAGGAGCTGTTGTCCACCACGCCGCTCGACGCCGTCCACGGGGTCGCCGTGCCCGACTCGAAGCCCGCGTTGCCCAGCAGCTGGGCCGGCGTGCAGCCGCCGCCACCGGTGGAGACGGTCCAGGTGAAGCTGGTGGTACCGGTCTTGCCGGCCGAGTCCTTCGCCGTGACGGTCACGTTGTAGGTGCCCGCGGTGGAGGCGGTGCCGGTGATCACGCCGGTGGAGGAGTTGATCGACAGGCCGGTGGGCAGGCCGGTGGCCGAGTAGGTCAGCGGGGCGGTGCCACCGGTGGCCTTGATCGCCAGGTTGACCGCGCCGCCGACGGCGGTGGACTGGTTGCCCGGGTTGGTGACGGTGACGCCGCCCGGGTTGGGCGCGGTGCCGACGTTGACGCCCGCCCAGGCGGTGCTGACCGCGGTCAGCTCGGCGCTGCCGGCACCGTACAGGTCGGTGGCCGCCTTCTCCGTCGCGGTGCGCGCCGCGGCGTAGTTGGTGTTGGAGGTCATGTAGGTGGTCAGCGCGCGGTACCAGACGGCCGCCGCCTTGTCCCGGCCGATGCCGGTGACCGCGATGTTGCCCTGGGTCGGCGAGTCGTAGCTGACGCCGTTGATCACCTTCGCGCCGCTGCCCTCGGACAGCAGGTAGAAGAAGTGGTTGGCGACACCGGACGAGTAGTGGACGTCCTTGTTGCCGACGCCCGAGTACCAGTAGTCGGCCGAGGCGCCGTCCTTGGACGGCTTGTCCATGTAGCGCAGCGGGGTGCCGTTCCCGTTGATGTCGATCAACTCACCGATCAGGTAGTCGGGGTTGTCGCTCGGGATGTTGGCGGAGAACTCGACCATGGTGCCGAAGATGTCCGAGGTGGCCTCGTTGAGGCCGCCGGACTCGCCCGAGTAGGTCAGGTTCGCGGTGGCCGAGGTGACGCCGTGGCTCATCTCGTGGCCGGCGACGTCCAGCTCGGTCAGCGGCGCGGTGTTGTTGGAGCCGTCGCCGTAGGTCATGCAGAAGCAGGAGTCGTCCCAGAACGCGTTCACGTAGTTGTTGCCGTAGTGGACGCGGCTGTAGGCGCCGACACCGTCGTTGCGGATGCCGTTGCGGCCGAAGGTGTTCTTGTAGTAGTCCCAGGTGGACGCCACGCCGAAGTGGGCGTCGACCGCGGCGGACTCGCCGTTGTTGACGGTGCCGTCGCCCCAGGTGTCGGTGGACTTGCTGTAGAGCGTGCCGGTGCCCGACGTCCCGTGGTTCAGGTTGGTGGTGTAGCCGTTGCCGCGGGCGGCGTCCTTCATCTGGTACGACGACCCGGACTGGGTGGTGCCGATGGTGACGCTGCCGACGAAGACGCCCTTGCCGGAGCCGGTCTCGATGCCGTCCCACTGCTGGATGACCTGGCCGCTGGTGGCGTCGGTGACGACGTGCATCTTGCTCGGGGTGCCGTCGGACTTGGTGGAGGCGACGACGGTCTCCCAGGCGAGCCGGGGGCTGTTGTCGGCGGCCCAGACCACCAGGCGCGGCGCGGTCTCGACCGCGGTGCCCTGCTCGGCGGCGAGCGCGGCGCTCTGCGCGGCCGGCGCGGCCAGCTTCGGCGTGGTGCTGACACCGCTCAGCGAGGCGGTGCTGGCCCGGTCAACGCTCTTGGTCGCACCGGTGGGCGCCTGGTGCACCACCAGGTCCCCGCCCAGGACGGGCAGCCCGTTGAGGGTGCGCTCGTACCGCAGGTGGCGGGTGCCGTCCGCGTCCTGGATGACGTCCTTGGTGACCAGCTTCTCCTCGCCGCTCAGCCCCAGGCTCTGGGCGAGGGAGGCGCTCTGCTGGGTCGCGGCGGAGATCAGCTGGGCGCGGTTCGCCTGCTGGGCCGCGACGGCGGCCGGCGCGTCCGGCGTGGCCGCCTGGGCGATCACCGGTATGCCGGTGACCAGCAGCGCGGTGGAGGCGGCCATGACAACCGCCGCCTTCCGGGCGTGAGCGTAACGGGACATGCGGACTCCTTTTCCGACCGGCGCTGGGTCGCGCACGGTGGAGAGAACCTGGGCCGCGGTTGCGGCGCAGTGGGGGCCCCCGCCGGGTGCGACGGGAGTGCGGATGCGGTGCTCACAACTCGTTGCAGGGTCGGGACGCGCTGCACCAGAACTGGAACAGCTGCACCGGGGGGTGGGGCCCCCTCGTCTACAGCCGGGGGAATCGTGGCAGCAAACGAGCCGTTAATGACAGATGCATGCCACGGATTGGCCGATTCGATACCGAAACCGTATGCAGGACGGTCCGTCAGTTGTGTTACCCCGTGACGAACTCGTGAACACGGTTTTCATGCCCCGGGTAAAGTTCGATCACTACCGGCAGTCGGTGACCAGCGCTCAGGGCCCCGCCGGGCACCGCCGGGTGGCCCACAGCGCCCGTTGGACCCGGCACGTCACAGTTCCGGCCGTGCCACCGATGCTTTCCGGCCATTGTGTGTCCGGAACGGAACCGGGCCGCCCCGGACCACGACCGGGCCCCGCACCACCTGAACAGTGGTACGGGGCCCGGAAGTTGCGGGGGTGTACGAATCAGTGCTGGACGAACACCGCCACGGTGCGGCCCGGCACGGTGAAGGTGCCGGTCGCGGCGTCGAAGCCGGCCTCCCGCACCACCCGGTCCGCCCCGCCCGCCTGGACGGGGTGCAGGGCCTGGCCGGTGCCCCGCAGGGCCGGTACGGTCTGCACCTGCGCCGTGGGCGTGGCGTTGAAGACCACCGTGATGCCCTTCTCCGCCCCCGGCAGCCCGGTCCCGTCCAGGTGCAGGGTGATCACCCCGGGCGTCTCACCGGCGGTGCCGGAGAGCGGGTAGGAGAGCCGCTGCTGGACGGCGGCCAGGGTGGGCAGCGAGAACAGCGGCGAGGACTGCTTGATCCGCAGGAACTCCCGGTACTGCGCCGAGGTCGCCCGGACGTCGGCCGCGCCCACCCTCAGCCCCGGGTCGGCCAGCAGGGACCGGGCGGCCGCCCACTGGCCCTGGTTGTCCTTCGCCATCGGCAGGCCGCGGCCCCAGCCGTTGCCGTCCGCCGGGTCCCAGTGGATCGCGTTGAACCAGTCCCCGGAGTCGTAGGAGTTGGAGTCGAGCGACTTGGAGCGCAGCAGGTCGCTGCCGGCCTGGGCGAAGCCCGCGCCCTGGGTGAGCGTGGTCAGCGAGAGCCCGAGCGCCTGCATCCGGGCCCGGTCGGCGGGCGCGGTGCCGGCCGGCAGCTTGTACGCGAGCGCGTCGAAGAGGTCGGTGTTGTCGTGGGCGTCCACGTACTCCACCGCCTCGCCCGGCTTGGCCGCGTACCCGGTCGGGGCGCCGTTGTAGTCGACCTGGGCGCCGGTGACGTGCTTTCCGGAGCTGTCGGTGAAGGAGTAGCCGGCCAGATTGCCGGTCAGCCCGACCTTCAACTGGTCCATCTGGTGCAGCAGCCGGGCCTTCTGCTCCTCCGGCGTGCCGTTGGCGGCCGAGCCGTTCGGGTCGCTGTACAGGCCCGAGGCGAAGCCCTGCTGCGGGGCGGAGTCCAGCATGAAGTTGCCGCCGCGGGCGGCGTCCCGGATCCGGTCGTCGAAGGTGGCGATGCCGGTGCCGGCCATGTGGGCCTGGGTGGCCTGCTCGAACCGGGCGTCGTTCGCGACGACGCCGAAGTTCCAGCCCTCGCCGTACAGGAGGATGTTCGCGCCGTCCACGCCGTCCGAGTCCGGCGTCATCCGGTGCAGCGCGGACTGCACGTCCAGCATGGTGGACTTCGGGTCCAGGCCCATCAGGTCGAAGCGGAACCCGTCGACCTTGTACTCGCGGGCCCACAGCGTCACCGAGTCGACCACCAGCCGGTTCATCATGGCGTGCTCGGGCGCCGTGTCGGCGCAGCAGCTGTCCGTCGTCACCTTGCCGTCGGCGTCCAGCCGCTGGTAGTAGCCGGGAACCACCTTGTCCAGCACCGAGTGCTCGGCCTGGCCGCCGGCGGCGGTGTGGTTGTAGACCACGTCGAGCACCACCCGCAGCCCGGCCGCGTGCATCGCCTGCACCATCTGCCGGAACTGCACCGTACGGGCCGTCCCGTTCGGGTCGGTGGCGTAGGAGCCCTCCGGCACGTTGTAGTGCAGCGGGTCGTAGCCCCAGTTGTACGCGTCGTCGGCGGCCACGGCCGCCACGCACTCCTGCTGCTGGGGGCCGTCCTGCGGCAGGGACTTGAGGTCGCAGGCCGGCAGCTTCCGGTCCGCCGGGTTCTCCCGGACGGTGGCGATGTCGAAGGTCGGCAGCAGGTGCACCGTGGTCACCCCGGCCTCGGCGAGCTCCCGGAGGTGCCGCATCCCGGCCGAGTCGGACTCGGTGAACGCCAGGTAGGTGCCGCGCTCGGCGGCCGGGACGGTGGGGTCCTCGACCGAGAAGTCCCGGACGTGCAGCTCCTGGATCTGCTGCCGCGCGGGCGGGACGGCCTGCGGGCGGGCATGGTCGTCCCAGCCCTTCGGCTTGAGCTCCCTGGCGTCGAGGTCGGCGACCAGGCTCCGCTTCGAGTCGGTGGACAGCGCCACCGCGTACGGGTCGGTGACGGTGTTGACCACGACCTGCCGGACCGAGGGAGCCCAGACCTTCACCCGGTACAGGTAGTACTTGCCGTCCAGCTCGCCCTTGTCGCGGACGACTTCCCACACTCCGGTCTCGTCGTCCAGCTTCAGCGGCAGCGTCCTCGGGGTGCCCCCGGTGGCGCTGTCGAAGACCTGGACGGAGACCTCCTGCGCGGTCGGCGCCCAGAGCGACAGCGCCACCTTGCCGTTGTAGTAGGCCGGTCCGAAGTCCACCTTGCCGGTCCGCCCGGCGTACAGGTCGTCCAGCACGCCCGGGATCTGCACCCCGGTGGCGGCCAGCACGGCGCCGCTGGGCAGGTGTTCGGTGAACAGCAGCTGGGCGCGCAGCGCGGCCGGGACGCGGGCGGCGTCCCGGGGGTCGACGGTGAAGGCCCGGTAGCCCGCCAGGTGCGGGTGGGCGGCCTTCTGCGCGTCGGTCAGCCCGCCCTTGACGGGGCTGAGCCGCAGCCAGCGGCCGGGCTCGGTCAGCGCGCCCTTGTCCGCCGCGATGCCGCCCGCCGGGTCGTAGACCAGCTGGGCGCTGGTGCCGCCGGCCAGGGCCTCGTCGCCCGCGCCGTAGTTCGCCGGGACGACGACGGTCCTCGCGTCGATCCACTGGGCCTTGGCGCCGGTGAGGTCGATCTGGGAGGAGGCGGCCGGGTTCTGCGGCAGCAGGTAGCCCTCGCGACCGCCGAGGATCCAGACCTCCTTGCCGTTGACGGCGAAGTCCAGCGACTGGTCGGCGGGCAGGTCCTTGTCGTCGCCCTTGTGCAGGACGTAGCTGAGGCTGGTCGCCCCGGGGGCCAGCGGCACCTCGAAGACGGCGCCGAAGGCGTCGCGGCGCGCGGGCGTCAGCGGCTTGCCCCAGTCGGTCGGGGTGGCGGCGCCGGTCCAGTCGTGCAGGCCCCAGCCGTCGTAGTCGCCGTCGGCCCGGTTGTAGTGGATGACGGCGGTGTTCGCGGGCTGGCTGTTCGGCGGCCCGGGGTCGGCGGTGCGCACGGCCGGGTCGCCCTGCTTGAGCCACACCTCGCCGGTGCCGGCGACGTCGAGGTGCCGGTCGGTGTCGACGTCCTTGACGCCGTCCTTCTCCACGACGAACCCGACGTCCGAGGCGCCCGGCTTCAGCCGCACGTACGCGAAGGCGCCGTACGCGTCCCGCCCGGTGAAGCCGTGCCCGGCCGGCCACTGGGTGGCCTCGCCGTCGGCGAGGTCGCCCCAGGCGTAGAGGTTCCAGCCGTCGTAGTCGCCGTCCGGACGGTTGTAGTGGACGACGGCGTACGGGCGGGAGCCGGCGGTGGGCGCCGGCCGGGGCGCGGGGGCGCCGGTGGTGAAGCTCGCCGTGGCGGAGCGCAGGTGGCCGCTGGAGTCCTGCACGACGGCCTTGTAGCGGACGACCGTGCCGGGGGCGACGCCGCCGAGGTCCTGGGTCACCGCGTACTTCCCGGTGTCGGCCGTGCCCAGCGTCCGCCAGGGCCCGTCGCCGACCTGGGCGGCGAAGCTCACCCGGTCGAAGCCGCCGCCGTCGACGCGGGCGCCGAGCGTCACCAGCCCGGCCGATCCGTCCGCGGGCGGCTGCACCGAGATCCCCGGCGCGGCGCCGACGGCCGCCAGCCGGGCGCCCGCCTTGAACACCACGGAGGAGAGCGCCGGCACGGTGACGGTCGCCTTCCGGTCGGCGCCGCTGGTGATCCGGTCGCCGGCCGCCGGGTAGATCCGGTCGAAGCCCATCCCCGCGGAGAAGGTGTCCAGGGCGACGGTCTTCGCCTCGGTGGCGTTGTTGACCGCCACCAGGTACTCGACCTGCTGCCCGGCGTCGATCCGGGAGAAGGCGTACACGCCCGCGCCGTCGGCGGCGTACCGCTCGATCTGGGCGCCGTCGGCCAGCGCCGGGTTGGTCCGGCGCAGCTCGGCCAGCCCGGCGACGCCCCGGTAGAGCTCGCCGTCCTGCCCGTACCGGTCGGCCGGGCCGGCGGGGCCGCCGAGCACCCGGTCGGCGTTGTACGAGGCCGTCCTGGAGGCGAACAGGTCCTGCCGGGCGTCCTTGTCGCCGCCCGCGCCGGTGAAGCCCTGCTCGTCGCCGTAGTAGACGACGGGCTGGCCGCGGGTGAGGAACTGCAGCTCACTGCCGAGCCGGTCCTTCCGCAGCAGGGTCGCGTCGTCGGCGCCCGGGTTGTCGGCGAGCAGGAAGGAGCCGAAGCGGCCCATGTCGTGGTTGCCGAGGAAGGTCGGCAGCTCGTACGCGTCGGTGTCGGCGCTGGTGTAGCGGTAGTCCTGGGCGTAGACGTCGGCGAGGCCGCGCGCCGAGCCGCCCTGGGAGACGTAGGAGCGGGCCGCGCTCTGGAACGGGAAGTCCAGGGCGGCCTGGAGCCTGCCCTTGGTGACGTACGGCGAGGTGACCGCCGGGTCCCCGGAGTGGACCTCGCCGAACATGAAGAACTTCCGGTTGCCCTGCTTGGCGGCGAAGTCCTTGAGCGCGGGCGCCCACTGCTGCCAGAACGCCATGTCGACGTGCTTGACGGTGTCGATCCGGAAGCCGTCCACGCCGGCGTCCTTGACCCACTGCTGGTAGACCTTCTCGAAGCCCTTCACCACCTTGGGGTTCTGGGTGTCGAGGTCGTCCAGGCCGCTGAAGTCGCCCTCGGTGGCGGACTCGCCGACGAAGGTCGAGTCGCCGCGGTTGTGGTAGAGCGCCGGGTCGTTGAGCCAGGACGGGGTCTTGGCCGCGGCGTCGGCCGGGGTGCGGAAGACCGGGGTGTAGGGGAAGGAGTCCTTGGTCGTCCGCGGCCAGGGGGAGCCCGCGTCGGCGACGGCGGTCTCGTCCACCGGGTTCCCGTCCGCGTCGAGCGTCGGGTAGGCGCCGACGGAGCGGTAGCCGTACTGCTTCTCGGCGTAGTCGACGACGTCGGCGGTGTGGTTGGTGATGACGTCGAAGAAGACCTTGATGCCGCGGGCGTGCGCCTTGGCTATCAGCTCCTTGAGCTGCTCGTTGGTGCCGAAGTGCGGGTCGACCTGGGTGAAGTCGGTGATCCAGTAACCGTGGTAGCCGGCCGAGGCGTCGGCCCCGCTGCCCTGCACCGGCTTGTTCCTGAAGATCGGGGCCATCCAGATCGCGGTGGTACCCATGTTCTGGATGTAGTCGAGCCGCTGGATCAGCCCGGCGAGGTCGCCGCCGTGGTAGAAGCCCTTGTCGGCGGGGTCGAAGCCGTTCTCCAGCCGCCCGCCGGTGATGCCGCCGGTGTCGTTGGCGGTGTCACCGTTGGCGAAGCGGTCGGGCAGGACGAAGTAGAACTGCTCGCGGGTGAGGTCGTGCCGCCCGGCGGTGGCCGCCAGCGCGGCGTCCGAGGGCGGGGCCGGCGGGGCGGCGGCGAGGGCCGCGGGGGCGCCGCCGAGAGTGGCGGCGGTCAGTGCGGCGGCCAGCAGGACGGCCGTGCGGCCTGGTGGTCTGCGGCGGCCAGCACGTCGGGCGGTGCTCCGGCGGGGGCGGAGCGGGGCATCGGCCACTGAGGGCTCCCTTAGGGGAAGGGGCGATCGAGTTCCCAGGAAGCTAGCGGCCTGCAATATGTTTCAGCAAGATGCAGAAACGGTTTCGTGGGCGGAACTTCCAGCTGGGCGACCGTCTCCGACCACCCCGATTACGCCCCTGGAGCGGCGGGCGTGACAATGGGACGTATGTCCGTCCCACCGGTATGCACCCAACCCCCGAACACCCCCTACCCCGGTGGGAGCCGGCCCCTAGCCCTCAAGGGGGACAGCCGGTGAAGAATCCACTTCCAGAGGATGAGCGGACGGCTACGAGCGGTCTGGCAGACTTGCCGTCCATGGGGGAACCGACCGAGATCCAGCGAGGCGACGCCGGGCGCGCCGACGCGGCCAGTGGTGGCGGTTCCGACGCAGCGAAGGCCGTCCCCGGCCGCCTGCCCGAGGGAACCGCCCGTGCCGCCCAGTCCCGTACCGCCGCCCTGCGCAGCCGCGTCAGCGCCCAGCGCCGGTCCCCGGCCAGGCCGCGGATCTGGTTCGAACTGGCCCTGATCGGGATCAGCTACTGGATCTACTCGATCGTGCGCAACGCGGTCCCCGAACAGGAAGCGATAGCCCAGAAGCACGCGGGCTGGATCTGGGACCTGGAGCACCACCTCGGCATCGCCGTCGAGCGCTCGGTCAACCACGCCGTGGACGGCGTCGGGTGGCTCATCACCGGGATGAACTACTACTACGCGACGCTGCACTTCGTGATCACGATCGGCGTGCTGGTCTGGCTCTACCGCTGGCACCCCGGGCGCTACGTCGCGGCCCGCACGGTGCTGTTCGTGACCACCGCGATCGCCCTGGTCGGCTTCTACTTCTTCCCGCTGGCCCCGCCCCGGCTGATGACGGACGGCGGCTTCATCGACACCGTGAAGACCCACGGCACCTGGGGTTCGATGGCCTCCGGCCCCGCCGCACACGTCTCCAACCAGTACGCGGCGATGCCCTCGATGCACATCGGCTGGTCGACGTGGTGCGGCCTGGCGATCTTCTTCCTGGCCCGCCGGACGTGGGTCCGGGCGCTCGGCCTGCTGTACCCGGCCGCCACCCTGGTGGTCATCGTCTCCACCGCCAACCACTTCTGGATGGACGCCGTCGGCGGCGTGCTCTGCCTGGCGGTGGGCTTCCTCACCGCCCGCTGGCTGTACCACGAGTGGGTCTACCGGCTGCCCAGGGTTCCCGCCCGGGAGACGGTGGCCGAGCAGCCGATCACCGTCCCGGAGCAGTGGAGCGAGCCCGCGGTCAGCAGCGCGCGCCGCTAGGGTCTGTCTTCAAACTCCCGTCGTTCGTCCGGGAGGGCGGGCGGGGCGGCGTTGGGGTGCGTGCATCGCAAGGCGGAGGAGGGAGCCACTGCGGAGCATTGGCGACCGACGACAACGCGGCGAGGTACGTGCCCCGGCGTCGCCCCGCAGACGCGAGTTTGAAGACAGACCCTAGGTCCTGGAAACCGGAGGGGCCCCGTGCGGGGCCCCTTTCGCCTGTCCGGGGCGGCTCAGTCCGAGCCGTAGAACAGCCGGTCCACCACCACCCGGGCCCGCCGGGTGGTCCGCCGGTAGTCGTCCAGCAGCTCGCCGCTGTGCCCCGAGCCGTACCCGAGGTAGCGGGCCACCCCGGCCAGCTCCCGGGCCTCCCCCGGGAAGCTGTCCCCGGGCCGCCCGCGCACCAGCATCACCGCCGCCCGCACCCGGGAGGCCAGCACCCAGGCCGCGTCCAGCACCTCGGCGTCCTCCGGCCCGACCAGCCCGCCCGCCACGGCGGCGGCCAGCGCCGCCCTGGTCCGGGTGGTGCGCAGGGCCGGCAGCTCGTGCCCGTGCTGGAGCTGGAGCAGTTGCACCGTCCACTCGACGTCCGCCAGCCCGCCCCGACCGATCTTGGTGTGGGTGGTCGGGTCGGCCCCGCGCGGCAGCCGTTCGGCCTCGATCCGCGCCTTGATCCGGCGGATCTCCACCAGGTCCCGCTCCGGCACCCCGCCGCCCGGGTAGCGCAGCGGGTCGATCAGCCGCCGGAACCGCAGGCCCAGCTCCTCGTCCCCGGCCACCGGCTCGGCCCGCAGCAGCGCCTGGCTCTCCCAGGCGTGCGACCAGCGCCGGTAGTACGCCGCGTACGAGGCGAGGCTGCGCACCAGCGGGCCGCTGCGGCCCTCCGGCCGCAGGTCGGCGTCGACCAGCAGCGGCGGCTCGGTGGACGGCGCGCCCAGCCGGGTGCGCAGCTCGTGGCAGACCGCCTGGGCGGCCCGGGCGGCCTCCTCCTCCAGCGAGCCGAGCAGCGGCTCGTGGACGAAGAGCACGTCCGCGTCCGAGCCGTAGCCCAGTTCGTGGCCCCCGAAGCGGCCCATCGCGATCACCGAGATCCGGGTCGGCAGGTCACCGTGCTCGGCCTCCCAGCCGGCGATACAGGCACGCAGCGCGCCGCCCAGGGTGGCGGCGTTGAGCGCCGTGAGCGCCTCCCCCGCGGCGTCCAGGGCCTCCCCGGGGTCCTCCCCGAGCCGGCCGAGCACGTCCGCGGCGGCGGTGCGGAACAGCTCCCGGCGGCGCACCGAGCGGGCGGCGGCCACGGCCGCGTGGGTGGACCCGGCCCGGCCGACGGCGGCCAGGATCTCCCCCTCCAGGGCGGCCCGGCCGCGCGGTTCCAGCCCGTGCGGGTCGCCCAGCATGGCCACCGCCTCGGGGGCGCGCAGCAGCAGGTCGGGGGCGAGCCGGCCGGCCGACAGCACCCGGGCCAGCTGCTCGGCGGCGGCGCTCTCGTCCCGCAGCAGCCGCAGGTACCAGGGGGTGCGGCCGAGGGCGTCGGAGACCTGGCGGAAGTTGAGCAGCCCGGCGTCCGGGTCGGCGGACTCGGCGAACCAGCCGAGCAGCACCGGCAGCAGGGTGCGCTGGATCGCGGCCTTGCGGCTCACTCCGGAGGCCAGGGCGCTGATGTGCCGCAGTGCGGCGGCCGGGTCCGCGTAGCCCAGTGCCTCCAGCCGGGCCCGGGCCGCGTCCGGGGTCAGTCCGGTGGCGCCCGGCGGGAGTTCCGCGACGGCGTCGAGCAGCGGCCGGTAGAACAGCTTCTCGTGCAGCCGCCGGACCTCCATCGCGTGCCGCTTCCACTCGCGGTGCAGCGCGGCCACCGGGTCGGCCCGGGTGTCGTCGTTGATCAGCGCCGCCAGCGAGCGGGCCAGCCGGCGCAGGTCCTCGGCCCCGGTGGGCATCAGGTGGGTGCGGCGCAGCCGGTACAGCTGGATGCGGTGCTCCAGCGAGCGCAGGAAGCGGTACGCGGCGTCCAACGAGGCGGCGTCCGCCCGGCCCACGTACCCGCCCCGGGAGAGCGCGGCCAGCGCCTCCAGGGTGTTGCCGCTGCGCAGCGCCGGGTCGGTGCGGCCGTGCACCAGCTGGAGCAGCTGGACGGAGAACTCGACGTCGCGCAGCCCGCCCGGGCCGAGCTTGAGCTGGCGCTCCAGCTCGGTGGCCGGGATGGAGTCGACCACCCGGCGGCGCATCTGCTGCACGTCGGTGACGAAGTTCTCCCGGGCGGCGGCCTGCCAGACCATCGGGGCGAGCGCTTCCACGTACGCGGCGCCGAGCTCCGCGTCCCCGGCGACCGGGCGGGCCTTGAGCAGCGCCTGGAACTCCCAGGTCTTGGCCCAGCGCTGGTAGTAGGCGAGGTGGCTGGCCAGGGTGCGCACCAGCGGGCCGTTGCGGCCCTCGGGGCGCAGGTTGGCGTCCACCGGCCAGATGGTGCCCTCGCCGGTGGTGTCCGCGCACAGCCGGGTGAGGGCGGCGGCCAGCCGGGTGGCGGCCTTGACGGCCTCGTGCTCGTCCACGCCCTCGCGCGGCTCGGCGACGAAGACCACGTCCACGTCCGAGACGTAGTTGAGTTCGCGGCCGCCGCACTTGCCCATGCCGATCACCGCGAGCCGGCACGCCGCGGCGGCCTCCGGGTCCTGCTCGGCGGCGAGGTCCAGGGCGGTCTGGAGGGTGGCGCCGGCCAGGTCGGCGAGTTCGGCTGCGGTTTGCGCGAGGTCGGTGGTGCCGGTGAGGTCGCGGGCGGCGATGGCGAGCAGGCAGCGGCGGTAGGCGACCCGCAGCGCGTTCGCCGGGCCGAGCGCCTCGTCCCGGACGCCCTCGGCGAGGGCGCGGCGGAAGTCCTCCGGGCCGGGGTGCATGTCGCGCAGTTCGAAGGTGACCAGCACGTGCCAGTCGTGCGGGTGCCGGGCCAGGTGGTCGGCGAGCGCGGTGGAGACGCCGAGCACGCCGAGCAGCCGGTCGCGCAGCGGCTTGGAGGTGGTGAGGGTGTCGCGCAGGGTGTGCCGGTCGGCCTCGTCGGCGGCCTCCAGCAGCCGGGCCAGGCCCAGCAGCGCGAGGTCGGGGTCGGCGGTGGCGCCCAGCGCGTCCAGCAGCAGGGGGTCGTCGGCCAGGCCCTCCAGCCCGGGGCCCTCCAACAGCCGCACCGCCCGCGCCGGGTCGGTGAACCCGCGCCGGACCAGCCGGTTCTCCGGCCGGCTGACCCGGCTCCCGGCCCGCTGCTCCTCCACCGCCGCCATCGGCCCCTCCATCCGTCCGCCCAAGGGCCCGTCCGCCCCAGCAGGTTACGCGCCCGCACGGGCCGCCGCCGGGCACGACCACCGGGTGGACGCGCCAGGCGCCCTGCCGCCGCGCTCGGACCGGGACGGATCGGCTCCGGGCACGGCGTGGCGTGTCGGCTTGCCCGTCGGCTCGGGGGCGCGGTGGAGTACGCATGGCCGGCCGGGACGCCCCGCGGCTCTCCCCGCACTCCCGCCCGAAGGGACGACCCATGGCGACCGAGCACCCGGCCGAGCGGCGAACACCGCGCCGACCCCCCCACCGGCTCGCGATCGGCGTGCTCGGCGACCTGCTGTTCACCGTCGGCGTGCTGCTCGCCCTGCTGATCGTCCACTCGCTGTGGTGGACGAACCTCACGGCCGACCGGCACGCGGACGCCTCCGCCGAGCGGCTGCGCCAGTCCTGGTCGGCTCCGGCCCGGACGGCCCCGGCGGCCCCGGCGGCCGACGCCCCCGCGCCGACGCCCGCCGCACCGCCAGCCGCCGCACCGACCGACGCGCCGTCCCCGGTCGGCCCGGGCGACGCCGTCGGATTCCTCCACGTCCCGGCCCTGGGCGCCGGCTACCAGGTGCTGATCGAGATCGGTGCCGACCCGGACACCCTCGCGAAGGGGGTCGCCGGGGCCTACACCGCGCCCTACCGCGCGGCCATGCCCTGGGAGGCCCAGGGCAACTTCGCCCTGGCCGCCCACCGCGACGGGCACGGCGCGAAGTTCCACGACCTGGACCGGCTGAAGCCGGGCGACCCGCTGGTCGTGGAGACCCGGGACCACTGGTACGTCTACCGCGTCGACGCCACGCTGCCCGAGACGTCCAAGGAGGACATCGGCGTCATCGCCCCGGTGCCCGTCGGCTCCCCCTACGACGGGCCGGGCCGCTACATCACCCTGACGACGTGCACGCCGGTCTACACCTCGCTGTACCGGATGGCCGTCTGGGGCAGCCTGGTCCGGGAGGAGCCGATGGACCCGGGCCGCACGCCGCCCGCCGAGCTCCGCTGAGCCCGTCCGGCGATCACACGACTGACGGGCGGTGCGCCGTGCGCACCGCCCGTCGGTCACCGAGTGCTCCGGCCCGGTCAGGAGGAGCGACGGCGGCGACCGATCCGCATGGCCGCCGCGCCCGCCGCGACGAACGCCGCCGAGAGGCCGAGCAGCACCGGCGAGGTCTCGCTCCCCGTCTCGGCCAGCTCCCCGTGGTGCCAGCCGTTCTCGTCCGCGTGGCCGCCCTGGTGGCCCTGGTGGCCTTCGTGGCCCTGGTGGCCCTCGTGACCCCCGTGGCCCTGCTGACCCTGCTGGCCCCCGTGGCTCTGGTGGCCCTGGTGGGTCGGCCGGTGGACCGTGCCAGCGCCGTACTTGGCGTTGTTCACGTTGGAGTTGTTGTTCGAGTTGTTGCTGGAGTTGTTGCTGGACTGCGAGGCCGACTGGCTGTTGTTCGCCGTGTTCTGCGCGGAGTTGCTCGCCGAGTTGGCCGCGGAGTTGTTGGCGTTGCTGCTGGCGGTGTTGTTCGCGCTGTTGTCGAGGCTGTTGTTGATGGTGTTCTGCACGACGACCGTCACGTTGACGTTCTGGTCCTGGCTCTGCTGACCGTTCTGGGACTGGGACTGGTTCTGGGCCTCGGACTGGCTCTGGGTCTGGGACTGGCTCTGCGGGGCACCGCCCCCGCCGTTGCCGCCGTTGCCCCCGTTCCCGCCGTTGCCCCCGTTCCCGCCATTCCCGCCGTTGCCGCCATTCCCGCCGTTGCCTCCGTTCCCACCGTGCCCGCCGTGGTCACCGTGGTCACCGTGGTCCCCGTGCCCGCCGTGGTCCCCGTGGTCGCCAGGGGGGCAGGGGCAGGCGTGGTGGTGCTGGTGGTGGTGGCAGTGCTTGGCGGTGAGGCCCGACAGTTCGTTCAGCTCGCTCAGTTCGTCGGCGAACCCGAGCATCGGCGACTGGCCGCCGCCCCGCCCGCGCTCGGCGTCCTCCTCGCTCGGCTGGCCCTCCTCGTCCTGCTCGGTTCCTTCCTCTGCCTGCCCGGTGCCTTCGTCGGCCGGCCGGACCGCCTCGGCGGCGGCCGGCGCCTGACCGCCGGGCGCCGCCGAGGCCGTGTCGCCGTCCGAACGGTTGGCCTGACGGCCCGCCGGCATGGCCGGGGCGGCGTCGTGGTTGCCGAAGGTCCAGGCGTGGGTGGTGTTGCCGTTGCCCTCCGCGGCCTGACGGAGGAGCCCGTCGACCCACTCACCCTGGGCCGCCGCCGATGCGGTGCCCGCGCGGTGGTCGACGGAGGACGAGGCGTAGGCCGCGGAGCCGGCACCCCACACAAGGGCGGCCGAGGTCAGTCCGGACAGGGCCAGGGTGGTGATTCGAGTACGCATGACACTCCAGGATGATCCGCAAAACGGATCTTCTGAATACGCCCCTCGCTCACCCCTCCACGGCTCGCACCGCTGCAGAGTAACCCCGTTGGCCCAACGGATTAACGTGCGTGGAGGCACACCGCCCGCACGCCCCGGACGACCCGAGCCGATTGACTGATCATCAGAGCACCTGGAGGTTCTTCCGCAGCTCGAACGGCGTCACCTCGGAGCGGTACTCCTCCCACTCGTGCTTCTTGTTGCGCAGGAAGAAGTCGAAGACGTGCTCGCCGAGGGTCTCGGCGACGAGTTCGCTGCGCTGCATCAGGTCGATAGCCTCGCCGAGGTTCTGCGGCATCGGCTGGATGCCGAGGGCCCGGCGCTCGGAGTCGGACAGCGCCCACACGTCGTCGTCGGCGCCGGGCGGGAGCTCGTAGCCCTCCTCGATGCCCTTGAGGCCGGCCGCGAGGGTGACGGCGTAGGCGAGGTAGGGGTTGCAGCCGGTGTCGAGGGAGCGGACCTCGATCCGGGTGGAGCCCTGCTTGCCCGGCTTGTACATCGGCACCCGGATCAGCGCCGAACGGTTGTTGTGGCCCCAGCAGATGTAGGACGGTGCCTCGCCGCCGGCCCCGGCGGTGCGCTGGGAGCCGCCCCAGATCCTCTTGTACGAGTTCACCCACTGATTGGTGACGGCGGCGGTCTCGGCGGCGTGCCGCAGCAGGCCGGCGATGAAGGAGCGGCCGACCTTGGACAGCTGGTACTCGGCGCCGGACTCGTGGAAGGCGTTGCGGTCGCCCTCGAACAGCGAGACGTGGGTGTGCATGCCGCTGCCGGGGTGCTCGGAGAACGGCTTGGGCATGAAGCTCGCGTGCACGCCCTGCTCCAGCGCGACCTCCTTCATGACCAGCCGGAAGGTCATGATGTTGTCGGCGGTGGAGAGCGCGTCGGCGTAGCGCAGGTCGATCTCCTGCTGGCCGGGGGCGCCCTCGTGGTGCGAGAACTCGACCGAGATGCCCATCGACTCCAGCATGGTGATCGCCTGGCGGCGGAAGTCGTGGCCCACCCCGCGCGGGGTGTGGTCGAAGTAGCCGGACTGGTCGGCGGGGATCGGCGGGGTGCCGTCGCCGGGCAGGTTCTTCAGCAGGAAGAACTCGATCTCCGGGTGGGTGTAGAAGGTGAAGCCCAGATCGGAGGCCTTCTCCAGGGTGCGCTTGAGCACGAACCGGGGGTCGGCGAAGGACGGCGAGCCGTCCGGCATCAGGATGTCGCAGAACATCCGGGCGGTGCCCGGGGTCTCCGAGCGCCACGGCAGGATCTGGAAGGTGGTCGGGTCCGGCTTGGCGATCATGTCGGACTCGTACACCCGGGCGAATCCCTCGATCGCCGAGCCGTCGAAGCCGATGCCCTCCTCGAAGGCCTGCTCCAGTTCGGCTGGTGCCACCGCGACCGACTTGAGGAACCCGAGCACGTCGGTGAACCACAGCCGGACGAACCTGATGTCACGCTCTTCGAGCGTCCGAAGCACGAACTGCTGCTGCTTGCCCATGGGGACAGTCTCACCTCTGCTCTTTACGCTCGTGTTACGCCCCCGCGGCCCCCGGAAAGACCTCGTGAAGCGGTTGCCCCCATCATGGCCGATCCCGGCCCGCCCCGGCAGCGCCGACCCCTGTCGTCGCCCCCGCCACAGGCCCCCCCCGGCAGCGCCCGGCAGCCCCCAGCCGCTCTCGGCCGACCCCGGCCGACCCCGCCCAGGACATTGCGTCAGTTAGACGATAAACTCGGAGCATGCCCAATCTCCGTCTCGCCCTGAGCCAGATCGACCCCTGGGTCGGTGACCTCGCCCGCAACAGCGATGAGGTGGTGCGCTGGACCAAGCAGGCCGTGGAGGCCGGTGCGCAGCTGGTCGCCTTCCCCGAGATGGCCCTCACCGGGTACCCGGTGGAGGACCTCGCCCTGCGCCGCTCCTTCGTGGAGGCCTCCCGCGGCGCGCTGGTCGAGCTGGCCGGCCGGCTGGCGGCCGACGGGCTGGGCGAGGTCCCGGTGGTGGTCGGCTACCTGGGGCGCTCCGAGCACGCCTCGCCGCGCTTCAACCGCCCGGCCGGCTCCCCGCAGAACTGCGCGGCCGTGCTGCACCGGGGCCGGGTGGTCACCCGCTTCGCCAAGCACCACCTGCCCAACTACGGCGTGTTCGACGAGTTCCGCTGGTTCGTCCCGGGCGACCAGCTGCCGGTGCTGCGGGTGCACGGGGTGGACGTCGCGCTGGCCATCTGCGAGGACATCTGGCAGGACGGCGGCCGGGTCACCGCCGCCCGCGAGGCCGGCGCCGGGCTGCTGCTGGTGGTCAACGGCTCCCCGTACGAGCGGAACAAGGACGACCAGCGGCTGGAGCTGGTGCGGCGCCGGGCCGCCGAGGCGGGCTGCACCCTGGCGTACGTCAACATGGTCGGCGGCCAGGACGAGCTGGTCTTCGACGGCGACTCGATCGTGGTCGGCGCGGACGGCGAGGTCCTGGCCCGCTCACCGCAGTTCGAGGAGCACCTGCTGGTGCTGGACCTCGACCTCCCGGCCGCCTCGGGCGACGACACCGACGGCCTGCTGCTGACCGACGGGCTGCACCTGGTCCGCACCGAGCTGGGCGGCGGACCGCAGGCCGCGCCCGCCGGGCGGCTCACCGCCGAGGTGGCGCCGCGGCTCTCGGACGAGGCCGAGATCTGGGCCGCGCTGGTCTCCGGCACCCGGGCGTACGTGGCCAAGAACGGCTTCCGGTCCGTGCTGATCGGCCTCTCCGGCGGCATCGACTCCGCGCTGGTGGCCGCGATCGCGGTGGACGCGGTCGGCCCGGAGAACGTGCACTGCGTCTCGATGCCCAGCCGCTACTCCTCCCAGCACTCCCGGGACGACGCGGCCGAACTGGCCCACCGCACCGGGGTGAACTTCCGGACCGTCTCCATCGCCCCGATGTTCGACGCCTACCTGGCGGCCACCGAACTCACCGGCCTGGCCGAGGAGAACCTCCAGTCCCGGCTGCGCGGCACCCTGCTGATGGCGATCTCCAACCAGGAGGGGCACATCGTGCTCGCGCCCGGCAACAAGAGCGAGCTGGCGGTCGGCTACTCGACCCTGTACGGCGACTCGGTGGGTGCCTACGGGCCCATCAAGGACGTCTACAAGTCGCTGGTCTTCCGGCTGGCGCACTGGCGCAACGAGGAGGCCGGACGGCGCGGCGAGGTGCCGCCGATCCCGGAGAACACCATCACCAAGCCGCCGTCCGCCGAGCTGCGGCCGGACCAGGTGGACACCGACTCGCTGCCCGACTACGACCTGCTGGACACCGTGCTGGCCCGCTACATCGAGGACGACGAGGGCCGGGACGCGATCGTGGCGGCCGGCTTCGACCCGGCCGTGGTGGACCGGGTGGTCCGGCTGGTCGACACCGCCGAGTACAAGCGGCGCCAGTACCCGCCGGGTCCGAAGGTCTCGGCGAAGAACTTCGGCCGGGACCGCCGCCTGCCGATCACCAACCGCTGGCGGCGCGGTTAGCACCTGTGCGCGGTTCACCCCGGCGGCGGGTGGGGCGCCCCACCCGCCGCCGCGGCGCGGCTAGCGGACCGGCTGGTACCGGTAGGTGGCGGCCACCGGGAGGTGGTCGCTGCCGTCCCGGGGCAGGGTGCGGGAGTCGACCGGTTCCAGCCCGCCCTTGCTCATGATCTGGTCGATCCGGGCCATCGGGAAGGCGGCCGGCCAGCTGAAGCCGAAGCCGTCCCCGGCGGCGCCCTGGGCCGAGCGCATCTGCGAGGTGACCGGGGCCAGACTGCGGTCGTTCATGGTGCCGTTGAGGTCGCCGAGCAGCAGGACCTTCTTCAGCGGCTCGGCCTGGATCGCGTCGCCGAGCGCCTGGGCGCTGAGGTCGCGCTGGTTGACGGTGAAGCCGCCCTCGGCCTTCAGCCGCACCGAGGGCAGGTGCGCCACGTACACCGCGACCGGCCCCTGCGGGGTGGTGACCTCGGCCCGGAACGCCCTGGTCCAGCCCATCTGCAGGCTCACCGGGGTGATGTCGTCGAGCGGGTACTTCGACCAGAGCCCGACGGTGCCCTGCACGGTGTGGTGCGGGTAGGCGTCCGCGAGCCCGGTCTCGTACGCGCGCAGCTGCCGGCCGGCCAGCTCCTGCAGGGCGACGATCTGGGCGCCGGAGTCCACCAGGGTGCGGATGGTGCCCGGCACGTCGGTGTTGGCCGCGGCGACGTTGTGGCTGACCACCGTCCAGTCGCCCTTGCCGCCGCTCTTGTCGGACAGCAGGCCGCCGAACAGGTTGACCCAGAGCACGAGGGGCAGCAGCAGCGCGATCAGCGCGGTGGCGGAGCGGCGCAGCAGCGCGGGCACCAGCAGCACCGGGACGGCCAGGCCCAGCCAGGGCAGGAAGGTCTCCAGCAGGCTGCCGAGGTTGCCGACACTGTTGGTCACCTCGGCGTGGAAGGCCAGCAGCGCGGCCGTGAGCACGGCCGGTACGGCGGTCACCAGACCGCGCCGCCAGGTGTTGCTGCCGCGGGCGTCCCGGCCCCAGTTCCGCAGGCCGAGGAAGTCGCCGCGACGCGCCGCGGGGGCCGGGCCGTCGGCGC
Organism: Kitasatospora sp. NPDC092039; assembly: GCF_044756065.1. NCBI lineage: Bacteria > Bacillati > Actinomycetota > Actinomycetes > Kitasatosporales > Streptomycetaceae > Kitasatospora > Kitasatospora sp. NPDC092039. The sequence continues at coordinate 222,955 of NZ_JBIVSD010000004.1, forward strand.
CGCCCCCGGGGGCCGCGATCCGCTCGGTCCTGTCCGCCTGCGCCATGAAGTGGCTCCCGTCGCTCGTGCCGTCGCCGCTCCGGGGGCCGTCCCGTCGAAGGTGCGGGTACCCACCGGACCGGTGCCGGTGTGGTCGGATCCCGGCTCAGCCTATGCCGGGACAGACGTCGGTCCCGGCTGAACGGGTTCCGGCGCGGCCCGGTTTGGTGAGCGAGGCCACGTCAGGGGGCACGTCCGGGCCCGTGGACGGGGCCGCGTACGGGGCGCGTACGGGCCGCGTACGGGGCGCGTCGAGCACGGTCGGGCACGGTCGAGCCGGTCGGACGGCGTCAGCGCGGCCCGAGGCCTTCGAGCACCGAGTCGACCAGCTTGCGGGCCAGGTCCGGGTCCTCCAGGTCGGAGTCGTCCCACAGGATGCTGCGGTAGAGGATCGGCCCCATCAACAGGTCGTTGAGCAGCTCCAGGTCGAGGTCGTCGCGGATCACGCCCTCGGCGACGGCCTGGCGGATCAGCCGGAGCCCGACCTCCCGGCGCGGCTTGATCACCCGGTCCCGGTAGGCGGAGTACAGCTCGGGCAGGGTCTGCATCTGGCCGAGGGCGGCCTTGAGCACCCAGCGGGTGCGCTTGGCCAGGCCGCGCCGGCGGATGTGGTCGACCAGCGCGATCAGGTCGGCCCGGGCGCCGGCGCCGGTGGGCTCCGGCAGCGGCTCCTCCAGTCGGCTGACCACGTCGACCAGCAGGGCCTCCTTGTTGGACCAGCGCCGGTAGATGGTGGCCTTGCCGACCCCGCCGGCCGCGGCGATGCCCTCGATGGTGAGCTCGGACAGCGCGGTGCCGCCGGCCATCAGCTCCTCGACGGCCGTGAAGATGGCCTGTTCGGCGGCCTCGCTGCGGGGCCGGCCACGGCGCACCTCCGCGCAGGACTGCCCGGTGTCGGCGGTCGGCGTGTCCGTCTTCATCCCCGCTGTCTCTCCCTCGCTGTCCCCCGGCCGCGCTGGCGCCGTGGTGTGTCCCCCGGTGGGTCCGACGGCAGCGGCGCTGCCCTGGACCGAGGCCCTGCCACCCGGGGCGCACCCGGGTGACAGGGCCATTGTCACTCAGCCGCGGAGCGGCCCGGCCGCTGGTCAGGCGTCCGCGGCCGCGGCCTCCCGCTCCCGGTCGGCCGGCTCCGGGACCGGACCGGCGGGAGCGGCCGACCGGCGCGGCAGCAGCAGCCAGGCGACGACGGCGCCGATCACCGAGACGCCCGCCGAGAGCGAGGCCACCACGTGCATGGCGTGGATGAAGGAGTCGTTCGCCGGGGTGATCAGTGCCTGGCCGCCGGGAATCCGGTCGGCGATGGCGAGCGTGGCCTCCAGCGACTCGCCGGCCTTGTCGCGCAGCCCCTCCGGCAGGTGGGTCAGGGTGTCGGCCATCCCGTCGCGGTAGACGGTGGACAGCACCGCGCCGAGCACGGCGACCCCGAGCGAGCCGCCGACCTGGCGGAAGGTGTTGTTGACGGCCGAGCCGGCGCCGGCCTTCTCCCGGGGCAGCGAGGCCATGATCGCGACGGTGACCGGCGGCATGACGTGCGCCATGCCGGCGCCCATCACCAGGCCGAGCAGGACCAGCACCCAGATCGGGGTGGTGGCGGTCAGCACGACGTAGCCGAGGAAGCCGACCGCGACCAGCAGCATGCCGCCGGTGGCGGTGGCGGCGACGCCGAGCCGGTCGACCACCAGCCGGGCCCGCGGGGCGAACACCAGCTGGGCGGCGGCCAGCGGCAGCATCAGCACGCCGGCCTGGAGGGCGCTGTAGCCGCGCACGCTCTGGATGTAGAAGACGCCGAAGAACGAGACGCCCATCAGCGCGAAGAAGACCACGCCGACGACCACCACGGAGGCGCTGAACACCTTGTTGCGGAACCAGGTGACGTCCAGTGCGGGGAACGCCGTGCGGCGCTCGAACCAGACGAAGGCGACCAGCGCGACCACGCCGACCAGGGTCGGCGCCCAGGCCTCGACCGCGGTGAAGTCGGCCAGCTCTCCGCCCTTGATGATGCCGTAGATCAGCGCGACCAGGCCGACGATCGACAGCAGCACGCCGACCGGGTCCATCCGGCCCGGGTTCGGGTCCTTGGACTCGGGGACCAGGACGACCATCGCGATCACCGCGACGACCACGATCGGGACGTTGACCAGGAAGACCGAGCCCCACCAGAAGTGCTCGATCAGCAGGCCGCCGGTGATCGGGCCGATGGCGATGGCCAGGCCGACCGCGCCGGCCCAGATCCCGATCGCCTTGGGCTGCTCGGAGCGCTCGAAGACGTTCATGATGATCGCCAGCGTGGCGGGCATCGCGAGCGCGCCGCCGACGCCCATCAGGGCGCGGTAGCCGATGAGTTCACCGGGCGAGGCGGCCAGCGCGGACAGCAGCGAGGCGATGCCGAAGACCACCATGCCGGCCAGCAGCGCACGCTTGCGGCCGAACCGGTCGCCGAGCAGGCCGGAGGTGAACAGCAGCCCGGCGAAGACCAGGGTGTAGGAGTTGATCGACCATTCCAGGTCGCTCTGGGTGGCCCCGAGACCGACCGGCGCGGGGGTCGCGATGGTCTTCATCGCGACGTTGAGGATCGAGTTGTCGAGCACGACGACGAGCAGGGCGAGCAGCAGGGTGCCGAGGATCGCCCAGCGCCGACGGTGGATGGCTTCCGGCACCCGAGGCGGCGCGGCTGCGGTGGTCATTGGTCTTCCCGTCCGTGTTGGTGTGGCACTGGCGGGCAATTCCGAGCCGAATGCGTCTCGTAACCCCCCGGAGCCAGAGTAGCCGGAAATTCGATACGAGACGAACCCGTTTCGCAAAGAGCCGGCAAATTCGGGGCCGTCGCACTCCGGCGCCCCTGGCCCGCGCACCCGGTGTGGCGTGGATCGCACCGGGACGAACGCACCCCTCTTTGCGCGGGCGCCGGGGCGTGCAAGCATGGAGGGGATCCGGGGACGCCGTACGGCGCCACGAGACGACAACCCTTCAGGAGTCCGTTCGATGAACGCTTCTACGCCTCCGCCTGCCCAGAACCAGGCGTCGACCGCCACCCTCTACGGTGGGGTCACCAACCGCCGCGTCACCGTCCGCGACCTCGCCGCGGCCAAGCAGCGCGGCGAGCGGTGGTCGATGCTCACCGCCTACGACGCCCTCACCGCGGGCGTCTTCGACGAGGCCGGCATCCCGGTGCTGCTGGTCGGCGACTCGGCGGGCAACTGCCACCTCGGCTACGAGACCACCGTCCCGGTGACCATGGATCAGATGGTGATGCTCTCCGCCGCCGTCGTCCGCGGCACCAAGCGGGCCATGATCGTCGCCGACCTGCCGTTCGGCTCCTACCAGGAGTCCCCCGCCCAGGCCATGCACAACGCGGCCCGGCTGATGAAGGAGGCCGGGGTCGGGGCGGTCAAGCTGGAGGGCGGGGAGCGCAGCGCCCGCTCGATCGAGCTGCTGGTCGAGGCCGGCGTGCCGGTGATGGCCCACATCGGCCTCACCCCGCAGTCCGTCCACGCCCTCGGCGGCTACCCGGTCCAGGGCCGCGGCGACGAGGCGGCGCACCAGCTGCTGCGCGACGCCAAGGCCGTCCAGCAGGCGGGCGCCTTCTCGGTGGTGCTGGAGGCCGTCCCGGCCGAGCTGGCCGCCCAGGTCACCGAGCAGCTGGCGATCCCGACCGTCGGCATCGGCGGCGGGCCGGACACCGACGCCCAGGTCCTGGTCTGGACCGACATGGCCGGCATGACCGCCGGCCGGGTGCCCAAGTTCGTCAAGCAGTACGCCGACCTGCGGACCGTCCTCGGCGACGCCGCCCGCGCGTACGCGCAGGACGTGCGCACCGGCGCCTTCCCCGCCGCGGAGCACAGCTTCCACTGACGCTCCCCCCGTACGGCCCCGCTCCCGACCGGAGCGGGGCCTTCGGCGTGCCCGGGGCCCGCTCCGGCATGCCCGGTCCCCGTCCGGGCGGCCGGTGACAGCGGCCTGACAGCGGGCTGGCAGCGCACCGCCCGGGCCGACAGGGGGGTGACAGCCGGGGCGGACAGCCTGGGGGCATGACACGAATCGAGACAGCCCCGAACGACCGGGGAACCACCTCCGGGAACGCCGTGGAGGTGCACGGCATCGTCAAGCACTACGGGACCACCAAGGCCCTCGACGGGGTCGACCTCACCGTGCGGGAGGGCACCGTCCTCGGGGTGCTCGGCCCCAACGGCGCGGGCAAGACCACCCTGGTGCGCGTCCTCTCCACGCTGATCAAGCCGGACGCCGGCACCGCGTACGTCGGCGGCTACGACGTGCTGCGCCAGCCCAAGCAGCTGCGCCGCACGATCGGCCTGACCGGCCAGTACGCCTCGGTGGACGAACTGCTCTCCGGGTACGAGAACCTCTACCTCATCGGCCGGCTGCTCGACCTCTCCCGCCGGGAGGCCAGGGCCCGGGCCGTCGAGCTGCTGGAGCGCTTCTCGCTCACCGAGGCCGCCAAGCGGCCCGCCAAGACCTACTCCGGCGGCATGCGCCGCCGCCTCGACCTGGCCGCCAGCATGATCGGCCGCCCCCGGGTGCTCTACCTGGACGAGCCCACCACCGGTCTGGACCCGCGCACCCGCAACGAGGTCTGGGACGAGGTGCAGCGGATGGTCGCCGAGGGCACCACCGTGCTGCTGACCACCCAGTACATGGAGGAGGCGGAGCAGCTCGCGAACGAGCTGACCGTCATCGACCGCGGCAAGGTGATCGCCAACGGCCTGGTGTCCGAGCTCAAGGCCAAGGTCGGCGGCCAGACCCTCCAGATCCGCCCGACCCACCCGGCCGAGCTGCCCGAGATGGCCCGCTGCCTGCGCGAGAACGGCATCACCAGCGCCACCGTCTCCACCGACACCGGCCTGCTCGCGGTGCCGATCACCGGCGAGGAGCAGCTGACCGCGGTGATCGGGATACTCGGCACCCGCGGCTTCGCGATCGCCGGCATCGACACCAAGGTGCCCAGCCTGGACGAGGTCTTCCTCGCCATCACCGGCAAGCCCGCGGCCGCCGCGGCGCCCGCCCCCAGCCTCGCCAAGGAGCCCGTCGCATGACCACCGCCACGCTCGCCCCCTCCCGCGGCCGGGACACCCGGCCGCCGGCGGAGGACTCCCGGATCGGCCTGGCCGGCACCCTGCGCCACGTCGGCGCGCTGACCCGGCGCAACCTGATGCGGATCAAGGCCGACCCGGAGTCGATGTTCGACGCCGTGCTGATGCCGATCATCTTCACCGTGCTGTTCGTCTACGTCTTCGGCGGCGCCATGGCCGGCGACCAGGACACCTACAAGCAGTACCTGATCCCCGGTCTGCTCGGGCAGACCGGCCTCACCCTCGCGATGGCCGTCGGCACCGGCCTCAACAGCGACTTCCAGACCGGCGTGATGGACCGCTTCCGCACCCTGCCGATCGGCCGGGCCTCGGTGCTGCTGTCCAAGATCGCCGCCGAGACCCTCCGCGGGCTGCTCTCCTTCGCGATCCTGATCGGCTTCGCGATGTGCATCGGCTTCGAGGTGAAGACCGGTCCGCTGGAGGTGCTGGCCACGATCGGCCTGGGCCTGGTGTTCGGCATGTCGATCGTCTGGATCTCGATGCTGCTGGGCATGGCCCTGCGCAGCGCCCAGGCCGTCCAGGGCGTGGCCATGCTGGTCCTGATGCCGATGCAGTTCGGCAGCTCGATCTTCGCCCGGACCGACACCATGCCGGGCTGGCTGCAGTCCTTCACCAAGGTCAACCCGCTCTCGGCACTGGCCGACGCCTCCCGCGCCCTGCTCAACGGCCAGGGCCCGGTGGCCCACCCGGTGATGATCGTGCTGATCTGGTCGGCCGCCGTCACCGCGGTGTTCGCCCCGCTGGCGGTCGCCCGCTTCCGCAAGCGGACCTGATCCGCGCGACCACCGCCGGCCCCGGTCGGGGGGAGGGTCGGCGGAACGGGACGGCCGGCGCCCGGGACAGGCACCGGCCGTCGTACGGGCCCGTGCGGCCGGTGACCAGGGGACGGGCACCGGCCGCACTGGCCTTCCCTCCGGCACACGCGTCCGGGCCCGTACGGCGCCGGGGCGTCCGGGCCTCAGCCGATCAGCCGCTCCAGCAGTTCGTGGGTCTGCTCCTGGGTCATCCCGACCCCGCCCGACCGGGCCTCCTCGAACCCGGCGTCGCCCAGCAGCCGGCGCAGGACGGCCTCCGTGCGCTCGCGCTCGACCCGCTCCAGGTAGCCGCCCTTGGGGCCGTTCAGTCCGCCGTGCGCGCCGGACAGCACGGCCGCCACCCGGGCCCGCTCCAGGTCCCCGTCGCGCTCGGCGAAGGCGCACAGCACCGCCGTCACCGCGGGCACCACCATGACCGTCATGTGCTCGGCGAACCCGCTCGCGGCCGCCATCGCCCGCAACTGCCGCCGGCCCTCGCGCAGCATCGCGAAGCCCGTGTCCGGGTCGCCGGCCTTGCCGATGATCCAGCCCCGGGAGCTCAGCAGCAGCCCGGACACCAGGCTCGGCGCGAAGCCGCCCACCCGGACCAGGTCCAGCGCGTCCAGCTCGGCCAGCGCCCGGTCGTACTCGCCGCGCTGGGTGTGGATGCCGCTGAGCGTCAGGTGGCCGAACATCAGCGCCCCGGTGGTGGACTGGTTGACGCCCGGGCTCTCGATGCAGGCCAGCGCCTGCCGGATCACCCGCTCGCCGCCGTCCATGTCCTGCTCCAGCAGGGCGGTGCCCAGGTGCACCCGAAGCATCGGCACCTCCTGCGGCGCCCCCAGCTCCTCGGCCAGTTCGATCGCCCGCCGGTACGCCTCCACGGCGGCCGCGGACTCGCCCCGGTTGGACAGCGACTCGCCGTGGGCGGCCAGCGCCTGGGAGATCCCCCAGAGGTCGCCCGCCCGCTGGTACAGCTCCAGCGAGCGCTCGCCGTCCTGGATGCTCTGCTCGGTGCCGCTCGGCCAGTCGTTCATCATCCTGGCCCGGACCTGCAGGATGAACGCCAGGTCGCTCAGCTCGCCGTACTGCTCGCAGCCGCGCACGGCGTCGTCCAGCAGGTCCTTCATCGTCTCCAGGCGGCCGGCCAGGAAGGCCCCGAACACCCGCATCAGCGCGGGGAAGCGGTAGGACTGCGGCAGGTCCGGGGTGTAGGCGTCCAGCATCCGCTGGGCGACGTCGACCGCCTCCGGGTCGCCGAGGACGTCCAGGTTGCCCTCGAAGAGCCCGATCAGCCGGTACATCGCGAGCAGCCGGCGGGCCTCCTCGACCACCTCCGCGGGCAGCGGCAGCTCGTACGAGAGCACGCCGCGCTCCAGCGGCACCGGCGGCGGGGCGTCCGGGCCGAACGGGTCCGGCCCGAGCGCGACGACCGCGTTGTACCAGGTGCGCGCCTCCATGCTGTAGCCGCGCAGCGACCAGTACCAGCTCATGCCGAGGGCGATGAGCAGCGCCTGCTCCTCGTCCCGCAGGTCGATCGCCCGGCGCAGCGCCGCCCGGATGTTGTCCTGCTCGCGCTCCAGCACGGCCAGCCAGTGCAGCTGGCGGGGGCCGTGGATCTGCCCGTCGGCGACGGTGAGCATGGTGCGGAAGTGCGCCACGTGGCGGGCCTCGGTGGCGGCGCGCTCGGCGGCCGACTCGGCGAGGCGCTCGGTCGCGTACTCGTGGATGGTCTCCAGCATCCGGTAGCGCGGCAGGCTGGCCCCGTCCAGGTCGGCCACCAGCAGCGACTTGTCGACCAGCGACAGCAGCAGGTCGGCGACCTCCCCGGAGGGCACCTCGACGCCGTCGCCGCAGACCGCCTCGGCGTCCTCCAGCTGCCAGCCGCCCGCGAACACCGAGAGCCGGCGCAGCACCGCCCGCTCCCGCTTGCCCAGCAGGTCCCAGCTCCAGTCGACCACCGCGCGCAGGGTCTGCTGGCGCGGCAGCAGGGTGCGGCTGCCCGCGGTGAGCAGCGCGAACCGGCCGTCCAGCCGGTCGGCTATCTGGCGCGCGGTCATCACCCGCAGCCGGGCGGCGGCCAGTTCGATGGCCAGCGGCAGCCCGTCCAGCCGGCGGCAGATCTCGGCACAGGCCTCCGGGTCGCTCCCCGGGTCGAAGCCGGGACGGGCGGCGGCCGCGCGCTCGGTGAACAGCCGCAGCGCGACCGCGTCGGGCAGCGGCTCGACCGGCAGCACCGTCTCGCCGGGCACGCCCAGCGGTTCGCGGCTGGTGGCGAGCACGGTCAGCCCGGGGCACTCGGCGAGCAGGACGTCGGCGAGGTCGGCGGCGGCCTGGACCAGGTGCTCGCAGTTGTCCAGGACGAGCAGCATCCGGCGGTGGCCGCAGTGCTCGACCAGCCGGCGCACCGGGTCCTCGGCGCGCTTCTCGATCACCTCGGCGACCATGCTGGTGCTGTGCAGCACGATCTCGCGCAGGCCGAGCGCCGAGACCACGGCGGCGGGCACCGCGTCCGGGCTCTCCAGCGGGGCGAGTTCGGCCACCCAGACGCCGTCCGGCCAGGCCCCGGCGGCCTGTTCGGCGCGGCCGGCCTCGGTCGAGAGGCTGGTCTTGCCGGAGCCGCCGGGGCCGGTCAGGGTCACCAGCCGACGGTCCGTCAGCATGCCGCGCAGCGCGGCGAGATCGTCCTCGCGACCGACGAAGCTGGTCAGCCGGCCGCGCAGGTTGCCGACGGGGCGCGGGAGTCGGGGCGCCGGGGCCGGGGGCGGGGCGGGCGCCCGGGTGGGCGCCGGGGTGGCGGCGGGGGCCCGCACCGGCTCCGGCGCGGGCGTCTCCCGGACGGTCGGGGCGAGCAACTCGGCGTGCAGGGCGCGGAGTCCGCGGCCCGGGTCGACCCCGAGCTCCTCGGCCAGCGCGCGCCTGGTCCGCTCGTAGTGGCGCAGCGCCTCGGCCGTCCGCCCGCCCTCGTGCAGCGCCCGGATCATCAGCAGCTGCAACGGCTCGTCCAGCGGCTGCCGTTCGCACAGCTCGGCCAGCTCGGCGACCAGCTCCGCGGCCCGGCCGAGGCCGAGGTCCGCGGTGATCCGGTGGCGGCGGGCCTCCTCGCGCTGGGCCTCCAGCCGGACGGCCGGGCCGGTGCGGTCCGGCAGGTCGGCCAGCGCCGGGCCGCGCCACAGCGCCAGGGCGGCCCGCAGCCGCTCGGCGGCGAGCGCGTCGTCCCCGGCGTCCAGGGCGCGGCGGCCCTCGCCGCTCAGCCGCTGGAAGTCCGCGAGGTCGGTGGCCGGGCCGGTCAGCCAGTACCCGGCCGGGCCGGAGCCGACCTCGTCCCGGCCGATGGTGCGGCGCAGCCGGCCGACCAGGGTCTGCAGCGCGGCGGAGGAGTCCTGCGGCGGCTCGGCCTCCCACACCTCGTCCACCAGCAGGTCGGCCGGGACCGGCCGGCCCTGCCGCAGGGCCAGGGCCGCGAGCAGGGCCCGCAGCCGGGCGCCGCCGATCGGTACCGGGGTGCCGTCGTCGTGGTGGGCCGTCGTCGTCCCGAGAATGCCGTAGTACACCGGACCATTCTGGTCGATCCGCGCGGCGGGGGCCGCACAATTGTGCTGGGCCCGCCCCGGCCGGGGCACGTAGGGTGGAACGCCACCGCGCGCCCGGACGTTCACCCGGAGCGGCTTGTCCGGTCACCGGCCCGCCCGGCATGATCGACCCCGGCCGGAATCCGCCCCACTTCCCCTGCCCACGGGAGCACCCACACCATGACCTTCGCCGCCACGCCGCGCTCCCGCAGCGAGGACCGCCGGATCAGCCCGGTGTTCTGGGTGCTCCTCGCCGTCCTCGGCACCTCCGGCTGGGCGGTGTTCCAGGGCTACGGCAACGCCTCGTTCGGGGTGTTCCTGTTCGTGGTCGCGGGCTGGATGGTCTCGCTCTGCCTGCACGAGTACGCCCACGCGCGCACCGCGCTGCACGGCGGCGACATCACCGTCGGCGCCAAGGGCTACCTCACGCTCAACCCGCTGAAGTACACCAACGTGCTGCTCAGCTTCGTGCTGCCGATCGTCTTCGTGATCCTCGGCGGCATCGGCCTGCCCGGCGGCTCGGTCTGGATCGAGCGGCACCGGATCCAGGGCCGGCTCAAGCACAGTCTGATCTCGGCGGCCGGCCCGCTGGTCAACCTGCTCTTCGCGGCGGTGCTGCTGATCCCGATCGGCGCCGGCTGGCTGGACGACCCGACGGTGCACGCGTACTGGAACGGCTACGAGCTGATCATCTCGCCGTTCTCCGGCGCGCTGGGCTTCCTCGGCTTCCTCCAGCTGAGCGCGGCGGTGCTGAACCTGCTGCCGGTGCCCGGGCTGGACGGCTACGGGATCGTCGAGCCCTGGCTGTCGTACAGGACCCGGCGCGCGGTCGAGCCGTTCGCCCCGTACGGGATGCTCGCGGTGTTCGCGCTGCTGTGGCAGCCCCAGGTGAACGACTTCTTCTTCGGGATCGTCCACGGCCTGATGAACCTGTTCGGCGTGGACCAGGACTACGCGACGCTCGGCCGGTACCTGTTCAGCTTCTGGAAGAACTGACCGCCGGAAGAACTGACCGCCGGCCCGGGGGCACCGGCCGCCGGCCGGGGCGTCAGCCCTGCTCGGCGGCCGCCGCGGCGATCCTGGCGCGGCGGCGGTCCATCCACAGCACGTTGCTGGCGACGCCGGCCAGCGGCAGCCAGATCAGCCCCACCCAGAAGCCCTGGACCAGCGAGACCACCAGGGCCACGAGCGCGAGGACGACGGCGGCCAGGGCGAAGACGGACGTGCGAGGCATGGCGGGGGGCTCCTAAGCGGGTGCGGGCGGCCGGGTCACGGCCGCCACCCATTGTCGCCGACCTCACCTCCGGAGCCCGTCCAGGGGTGAGGTCGACACGGCGGGTTCCTGCTCAGACGTCGGTGATCCGCAGGCCCGCGTGGGCCTTGTAGCGGCGGTTGACCGAGATCAGGTTGGCCACCAGCGCCTCCACCTGGTGGGCGTTGCGCAGCCGGCCCGCGTAGACGCCGCGCATCCCGGGGATGCGGGCGGCCAGGCCGCGGACGACGTCGGTGGCCTCCCGGTCGTCGCCGAGCACCATGACGTCGGTGTCGATGGTCTCCACCGACTCGTCCTGGAGCAGCACCGCCGAGAGGTGGTGGAACGCCGCGGTGACCCGGGAGTCCGGCAGCAGCGCGGCGGCCTGCTGGGCGGCGCTGCCCTCCTCCGGCTTCAGCGCGTACGCGCCCTGCTTGTCGAAGCCCAGCGGGTTGACGCAGTCGACGACGATCTTGCCCGCGAGCTCCTCGCGCAGCGCCGTCAGGGTGGCGGCGTGGCCGTCCCACGGGACCGCGATGATCACCACGTCGCTCTCCCAGGCGACGGTGGCGTTGTCGGCGCCGCGCACGCCGTGGCCCAGCTCGGCCGCCGAGGCCCCGGCCCGGGCGGCGTCGCGGGAGCCGATGATCACCTGCTGGCCGGCCTTGGCCAGCCGCAGGGCCAGGCCCCGCCCCTGGTCACCGGTGCCGCCGAGGACACCGACCACCAGCTGCGAGACGTCCGGCACCTCGTGGGCCGGGTTCGTCACTGAATCGAGGGAAGTCATGGGCCGATCCTGCCAAATCCCCGCCCCGGCGGGACATCCTGGCCCGCATGGACGCGGTGAGAGTTTCGGCACTCCGGGAACGGCTGACGGGAACGGGCTGGCTGGAGGCGGTCGGCGGCTTCGCCGGGGCGCTGCGCCGCTCGGTGGAACGGCGCGGGGCGAGCGGGCTGCTGCTGGTCGGCACCGAGGCGTACGAGCCCTGGCACCTGGCCGCCCACCTGGACGACGAGGCCGCCTGGTCGGACGTCCCCCGGCTGGCACCGACCCTGTTGCGGCACCGGCCGCCGGCCGACGCCCCCGCCCACCTGACGCACGACCTGCGGCGGCTGACCGAGGCCGGGCGCGGTGCCACCGTCCTGGTGGTGGTCCCGGAGGCGGTCGGCGCCCCGCTGCTGGAGCGGGTGCACGACGCCCGGCGGCAGGGGGCGACGGTGCTGGCGCTGGACGGGGGCGCCCCGGCCGGGTGCCGCGGGCTCGGCGGGCCTGACGCACACGGCGAGTTCGGCGGGCCTGACGGACACGGCGCGCTCGGCGGGCCCGCCGACGCCGGCGGCCTGGGCGAACTCCGCGAGCTCGCCCACGAGCGGCTGACCGTCGGCACCGCCGCCGAGCAGCCCTTCGACCTCGCCCAGCACCTGGTCAGCCTCGCCGCCGGGCAGCGGGCCGGCCGCCGCTCCGTCCTGGACCGGCTCGCCGCGCTCGCCGGGCGGCTGACCTCGACGCCCGAGATCAGCCGCTGGTAGCCGGGCGCCGGCCGCCGACCCACCGGGCCGTCGAAAACCCTTTGCGGGTAGGGCGACCGCTGTCCGAGGATGACGGTTCGTGAACGACGACGAACCCCCGCATCCCGCCATGCCCGGGCGCGCCCGGAGGCTGCTGCGCTCACTGACGCCCGACCTGTCCCCCTGGCGCGCCTCGCGCGACTTCCGCTACCTGTGGACCTCCGGCTGCATCACCAGCTTCGGCAGCTTCCTGACCCTCGTCGCCGTCCCGATGCAGATCAAGGAACTCACCGACTCCTCCCTCGCGGTCGGCCTGATCGGCGCCGTCGAACTCGTCCCGCTGATCGTCTTCGGCCTCTGGGGCGGCGCCCTCGCCGACGCCATGGACCGCCGGAAGCTGGTGCTGCGCGCCGAGGCCGCGCTCGGCCTGCTGGCCGGGCTGCTGCTGCTCAACGCCCTGCTGCCGCACCCGCTGCTCTGGCCGATCTACCTGGTCGCCGCCCTGGTCGCGGCCGCCGACGGCCTCCAGCGCCCGGCACTGGACTCGCTCACCCCGCGGATCGTCCCGCACCCGCACCTGACCGCCGCGTTCGCCCTCAAGTCGCTGTACCACAACGCCGCTTCGGTGGCCGGGCCGGCGCTGGCCGGCGTCGTGGTGGCCTTCGCCGGGGTGCAGACCGCGTACGCGCTGGACATCCTCAGCTTCGCCCTCTCGCTGCTGCTGCTCGTCCGGATCAAGGCGGTGCCGCCGCCCACCGGCGCCGAACGGCCGTCCGTACGGGCGGTGCTCACCGGCGTCCGCTACGCGTGGAGCCGCAAGGACCTGCTCGGCACCTACGCGATCGACACCTGCGCCATGCTGTTCGCCTACCCGGTGGCCGTCTTCCCCTTCCTGGCCTCCGAGTTGGGGGCGGACTGGGCGCTCGGCCCGATGTACGCGGCCTCCGCCCTCGGCGCCCTGCTGGTCGGCGTGACCAGCGGCTGGACCTCCCGCGTGCACCGGCACGGGCGGCTGCTGGTCGCCGCCGCCGTCGGCTGGGGCGGGGCGATGGCGCTCGCCGGGCTGTCCGGGCACATCGGGCTGGTGCTGCTCGGCCTGGCGCTGGCCGGCGGCGCCGACGAGATCAGCGGGCTCGCCCGCTCGACGATGTGGAACCAGTCCATCCCGGACGAGGTGCGCGGCCGGATGGCCGGCGTCGAACTGCTCAGCTACTCCGTCGGCCCGCAGCTCGGCCAGGTCCGGGCCGGCACCATGGCCGGGCTGGTCGGCGTGCGCGCCGCCGTCTGGACCGGCGGCCTCGCCTGCGTGGTCGCCGTGCTCGCGGTCGCCGCGACCCTGCCGAAGCTGCTCGCCTACGACGACCGCACCGACCCGCACGCCGCCGCTGTCCGCGCCGAGCACGAACGCGCCGCCCGGGAGGCCGCCACCGCGGTGTGACAGACTCCGGCCCATGGCAGCAGGGGGTTGGCGGAAGTGGGCGGGCGTGGTGCTCGTCCTGACCGTGCTGGCCGGCATCGCGGTCGGCTGGCTGTTCTGGCCGGACGACCGGCCCGTGCGGCCCGCGGCACAGGCGGTCCGAACCACCGGCGGGCCACCGCCCGGCTCCCAGCTGCCCGGCCCCCAGGCACCGGCTCCCCAGGCGCCGGGCCCCCGGGTGCCGGACCCGCGGGCGCTGGCCGACTCCCCCGAGGTGGTCGCCGCCGGCCGGGCGCTCGGCGCCGAGATCGACCGCCGGCTGGCCTCGCTCCTCCCCGCGCTCTCCGGCGCCGAGGTGATCGGCGAGGGCGTCCGGGACGGCTGCGCCGTCGGGCCGAGCCGCTCCGACGGCTCCGGCACCCACTGGCCGGCCGCCGAGTGCCACCGACAGATCGTCAAGTACCTGGCGGTGGCGGGTGATCCGCAGCAGATCCGGTCCCGCTGGGAGCCCGCACTGACCGCCCAGGGCGCCAGGTCGGCCGACACCAACGCCTCGCCCCGGCCGGGTGAGGAGCTCTGGTACGGGTTCCCCCGGGACGGCCGCGCCGACCTGCTCGGGGTGCGCCTGGGCTTCGACGGGCGGAAGGGCCCCGAGGTCGCCGCCACCCCCGGCCTGAACGTCCCCCGGCCGCGGTCGCCCGACGACGGTGCGGCGGCCTGGGCGGACCGGGGCTCCCGCCCTCCGGAGCCGCAGGACCAGGCGGCCGCCCGGGCCTTCGCGAGCGGGCGGCGCCTCGTCGTGCTGGAGGTCTCGGAGCAGTACTTCACCGGCCCCGAGCCGCGCTGACCGCCGGGGCCCCGGCCACCGGCACCGGCTCCCTCCCGGCCTTCCGCCCGTCGGCTCCCGGCCCCCGCCCGCCTCCGGCCTCGACTACTCGGTCCCGTCCTTCGGCCGGTCGCTCCAGCGCGGGTCGTTCTGCCACTCACGGTTGCGCTCGTCCGCGATCCGCAGCGCCTGGCCGGCCTCCTCCGGGCTGGCGTACGGGCCCAGGCGGTCCTTCGCCGGGCACTCCGGGCCCTCCTCGACCTTGTCGTGCTTGATGCAGTAGAACCACTCGCCGGGTTTGCCGGTCGGCTTGCGGTTGAATCCGAGGGGCATCGCGCTCTCCCGTTCAGAAGGCCAGAAGGATGGGTCGGTACCGATCATTCCCCGCCGGGAGCGGCGTCGCACACCGCCCGGGGCCGGTCCGGCCCGGCGACTAGACTCGCCGCATGGCTCTCGTACCCGGCATCCAGTCCCCCACCCGCAAGGTCCCGGCGCACATCGCGCGCCCCGAGTACGTCGGCAAGCCCGCGCCGACGCCGTACACCGGGCCCGAGGTGCAGACCGCCGAGACGATCGAGAAGATGCGGATCGCGGGCGGGATCGCCGCCCGGGCGATGGAGGAGGCGGCCAAGCTGATCGCCCCCGGCGTCACCACCGACGCGCTGGACGCCGTCGCCCACACCTACATGTGCGACCACGGCGCCTACCCGTCCGACCTCGGCTACCGGGGCTTCCCCAAGTCCGTCTGCACCTCGATCAACGAGGTCATCTGCCACGGCATCCCGGACTCGACCGTGCTCCAGGACGGCGACATCGTCAACATCGACGCCACCGCGTACATCCACGGGGTGCACGGCGACCTCAATGCCACCTACCTGGTCGGCGACGTGGACGAGGAGTCCCGGCTGCTGGTCGAGCGCACCCGGGAATCCCTCGACCGGGCGATCAAGGCGGTCAAGCCGGGGCGCCAGATCAACGTCATCGGACGGGTCATCGAGTCCTACGCCAAGCGCTTCGGCTACGGCGTGGTGCGGGACTTCACCGGACACGGCATCAACACGTCGTTCCACTCCGGCCTGATCATCCCGCACTACGACAGTGACCGGGCCACCGAGGTGATCAAGCCGGGCATGACCTTCACCATCGAGCCGATGCTGACCCTGGGCACCTACGACTACGAGATCTGGGCGGACGGCTGGACGGTCGTCACCAAGGACCGCAAGCGCACCGCCCAGTTCGAGCACACCCTGGTGGTCACGGCGGACGGCGCGGAGATCCTCACCCTGCCGTAGGCCCGCGGCGCGCGGCGCCGTGAAGCCGGGGCGCCGCGACGCCGTGAAGCCGCTACGCCCCGGTGGGCGCCCTAGCCGATCAGCCACTGCTCCTCGGCGACGGCGCCCACCTCGGTACAGGCGTCGGTGAGCACGTCCAGCACGCGCAGCGGGTCCGGCAGCGGCTGCTCGGGCCCGCGCAGCCACCGCACCCGGGAGCCGTCCGGCAGCGCGGCCGGCGGCAGCAGGGTGTACGAGCCGCGGCAGTGCCAGCGCAGGCCGGGGTGCTCGGACATGGTGTCCGGGGTGGAGTCGAGCGCGCTCGGCCACCACTCGTCCTCGTCCTGCGGGGTGCCCCGGGTGGCAGTGAAGAACAGGTAGCGGTCCTCGCCGACGGCGGCAACCGGGCCCTCGACGCCTGCCGCGGTCAGCCGCTCCAGCGCCAGCCGTCCGGCCTCCGCCGGGACGTCCAGCACGTCGTGCACCCGGCCGGTGGCGGTGATGAAGTTGGCCTGCGGGTCCCGGGCGAGCCAGCGGGAGAGCTGCTCGGGGTCGGTGGTGGCCTGGGTCTGCCAGGCGAAGGAGACCGGGTGCTGGGCCGGGGCCGGACACGCCACCCGGTCACAGGAACACCGGTAGCCGGCCGGGTGGGCGGCGGGCGCGAGCGGGAATCCGGCGCGCACCGCACCGAGCAGCTGATCGAGTCCGGCGACCGGGCCGTCCGAGCCCCCCGCTCGCTGACGATCACGCTTCTGCCACCAGGTCGTCCACCTGCTGCCGGCTTCCATCGGGCCCCTTCCGCGCAACTGCCGTGCCTGGTGCGACACAGCGTTCGACGTACCACTCCGACGCAACGCACGGCGCCCCCGGCTGCTTCCCGGAGTGCTCGGCCCTGTCGTCCGCGCCCTGCCGGCCGTGGCCCGGGGTCACCGGACGGCCGACGCCCGGGTCACGGTACGCAGTCGCGGCAGCACGCTGTCCGCGCCAAATCGGCCGGAGGGCGCGCGGATTCGCGCCTCGCCCGGCCCGTACGGGCCCGCTGACCCGGGTGGACCCCGAGGGCGTAACAGGAAGGATAAGGGTGCGGAGGGCTTCCGGATGACCGGGGGCGGTGCCTCTCCGGTCACACTCGCGGTGACGCCCGGGGCGCACCCCGCGCACACTCCCGGCACGCCGCCCTCACGCGACCCGCCGCCGGCCGCACCCTCCGGGAGCCCCCGGTAGCCCCGCCGCGCCCCCTCCGGCGCCCCCGACCTGGCCGGTCCCGGGGACGTCCGCGGAGGTGAGACCCTGGAGGGATGAAGAGCGCGGACACCGCATTCGTCGGCGGCCCCCTGGACGGAACGATCCTCCCGATCCCGCTGGGGCCGTTGCTCGGCGTGCCCAAGAAGTACAAGGTCCCGGTCCCCGCGCACGGCGAGGTCCCCGCGCGCACACTGGTGTACGTCCGGAGCAAGCAGGTTCGGGGCCTGAGCTGGTTCTGGCGCTACGAGTACGACGAGGCGGCCTCGGGCTGACGGCCGCCTCCTCCCTCCGCACTCTCCCCCGGGAGGTCGGCATGGCGCGGACGGTACGACACCCGAGGAGCCGCCCCCGGGCGGTGGCGCACCACAACCGGCAGGTGGCCGCCGCCACCGGGGTGCTGCTCCTGGCGGTGTGCCTCTACAGCGTGGTCATCGAGCCGGACGCCTGGCTCTGGTTCGGCTGGGCGGTGCTGCTGCTGGTGTGCGTGGCGCTGTTCGCCGTCCGGCCGTGAGGCCGTCCGCCGGGCCGCCCCTGCGGCGGCACCGCCCGTCCCGCTCTTCCGCGGGGCGCCCGGCCGTTTCCCCCTGGCCGGTCAGTCATCCTCGGCGAGGATGAGGTACAGCTTCTTGCGGGCCTCGGTCAGCACCGTGAGGCCCTTGGCGCGCTGCGCCTCGGTGCCGGTGGCCATGACCTGGCGGATCGCCTGGTCGACGGCGGCGAGCGCCTGGCCGACCTCCTGGACCGCCTCCCAGTCGACCTCCCGGCCGGCCTCCGCCCAGGGCTCGGCCGGCCCCGCGTCGGCCTCGGCCCGGCCCGCCTCGGTGAGCGAGACCAGCCGCTTGCCGCCGACCTCCTCCGCCGTGATCAGGCCCTCCTCCTCCAGCAGTTGGAGGTTGGGGTAGATCGACCCGGGGCTGGGCCGCCAGGCCCCGCCGGTCCGCTCGGTGATCTCGGCGATCATCTCGTAGCCGTGCATCGGCCGCTCCTTGAGCAGCGCCAGCAGCGAGGCCCGGACGTCACCGCGCCGGGCCCGCCCGCCGCGCCGCCCGTGCGGGCCCCCGCGCCGGCCGCCGTGCCCGCCGAAGCCGTGCCCGTACGGGCCGCCCATCGGCCGGCCGGGGCCGCCGAACGGCGGGCCGAACCCGCCGAACGCCTCCCGGCCCTCGGCGCCCTCCCCGGGCATGCCCCGGAAGTCCGGTCCCGGGCCGCGGCGCCGGCCGCCTCCGCCACCTCCCCGCGGGTCCTCCCAGCGGAAGCGCCGTCCCTGACGTTCTGAGCGCATCGCGCCCACCTCCTCGAATCGCTGAGGTTCAACGAGGCAGTCGAGTCACTGTCTCGATAGTTCGACGATATATCGGCGACTGTCGCTCGTCAACGGATTCCGACACGCCCACGGAGCACGGCGCATCCCCCGTCCAGCCGCTACGGTGACGGGCATGGCCGCAGAACGAGACCTCGCGACACTGCTGCGCGGGATGAGCCCGCAGCTCAACCCGGGGCGGTACGTCTACTGCACGCTCCCCGCGCGGGTGCCCGCCGGCATGCGGCCGGTGGTGACCGTCGCCGAGCCCGAAGGGGTGACGATGGTGGTCGCCCAGGAGGAGGCGGACGCGCTCGGACTGCGCTACGAGTACGTGGCGGCCTGGATCACCCTGCGGATCCACTCGGCGCTGGAGGCCGTCGGACTGACCGCCGCCGTGTCCGGTCGGCTCGCCGAGGAGGGCATCAGCTGCAACGTGGTGGCCGGCTTCCACCACGACCACCTGTTCGTCGCCGCGGACGACGCCGACCGCGCCGTCCGCGCCCTGGAGGACCTCGCCGCCCGCTCCGCCTGACGCCACGGCCGAGTGGCCGTCTCCCTCGCCGCCTCCAACACTGGAAGTGACCGCGCGGCCACCCCTGGCCGCCCCACCGGAAGGAGACGGCCGCCATGGCCATCTGCGTCACCTGCGGCAACGACTACTGGCTGGCCTTCGAGATCAAGACGGTCACCGGCGACACCTACACCTTCGACAGCTTCGAATGCGCCATGGAGAAGCTCGCCCCGCGCTGCGAACAGTGCGACGTCCGCATCGTCGGGCACGGCGTCGAAGTGGCCGGCATGTTCTTCTGCTGCGCCAACTGCGCCCGCGTCAACGGCGGGCTCGGCGAGCAGATCCGCGACGCCGTCGGCGCGCACCCCGCCTGACCCGGCGGAGGGGGGAAAGGGGGCGGAAGAGTCGGCCTGTACGCCGGGTTCTGTCTCCCGGGTTGCTCGCGCGGCCCGGGGAGGCGGCCATCCATCTAGGGCTGCCGTTGCCGACAGCCTCGTGCGGTCCACCCGCGGACTCGGGCGAGCAGCCTTCAGACGTCCGCGCACGGTGCCCGAGGGCACCGATCTTGACCTTGCTCCAGGTGGGGTTTACCTAGCCGGCCGGGTCACCCCGGTCGCTGGTGGTCTCTTACACCACCGTTTCACCCTTACCCACCACGCGAAGCGGTGGGCGGTCTGTTTTCTGTGGCACTGTCCCGCGGGTCACCCCGGGTGGGCGTTACCCACCACCCTGCTCTGTGGAGCCCGGACGTTCCTCGGCGGGTCTGGGACCCGTCGCGACCGCCCGGCCGGCTCTTCCGCCGTAGTGGTCATCGTAGCCGCTCGGGCGGCGCCTCCCGCACACCGGCCCGGACGGCCGGCGGCTCGGCGCCGAGTCGGGCGGCCACCCGGGCCGCCGTCGCGCCCGCCCGGTCGGTGGTGGTGGCCAGGCCGAGGGCGAGGACGGCGCCGCCGAGGCCGACCAGGATCCACCAGCCGGCGTGGCTCGCCCGGGCGAAGCCGGTCGCCACCGGCCCGACCACGGCCGAGGTGACGACCGTGCCGATCACCGCCACGCCCAGCGACTGGCCGACCTGACGGCTGGTCGAGGCGACCGCGGCCGCCACGCCCGCCTGGGCGCGCGGCATCCCGGCGACGGCGGCGTTGGTGACCGGCGCGTTCACCAGGCCGAAGCCGAAGCCGAACAGCCCGTACGCGGCCAGCAGCAGCGCCGGCGGGGAGTCCGCGGCGAGCCGGGTGAGCAGCAGGCCGCTCGCGGCGAGGCCGAGCCCGGACGCGACCAGCGGCAGGCGCGGGCCCCGGCCGGCGACGATCCGCCCGGACAGCGGCGCGCAGACCAGCATCATCCCGGCCATCGGCAGCGTCCACAGGCCGGCCTCGACCGGGCCGTAGTGGCGGACGTCCTGGAGGTAGAGGGTGTTGAGGAAGAGGAAGCCGCCGAGCGCGGCGAAGGCGCAGACCGCGGTGACGGTGGCGCCGGTGAACGGCGCGCTGGCGAAGAACCGCGGGTCCACCAGCGGCTCGGCCACCCGCCGCTCCCAGAGCGGGAAGGCGCTCAGCGCGGCCACGGCGGTCGCGGCCAGGGTGAGGATCAGCGGGGAGGTCCAGCCGTTGGCCGGGCCCTCGATGATCGCGGCGGTGCCGCAGCCGAGCAGCACGATCATCAGCAGCTGCCCCACCGGGTCCAGCCGGCGCGGCCGGGGCGCGCGGGACTCCGGGACGTAGCGGGCGGTCAGCGCGATGGCGACGAGCGCCACCGGGACGTTGATCAGGAAGATCGACGGCCAGCCGGCGCTGTCCACCAGGAAGCCGCCGAGCAGCGGGCCGAGCGCCATCGAGATGCCGACCACGCCGCCCCAGACGCCGATCGCCCGGGCCCGTTCCTTCGGGTCGGTGAAGGTGTTGGCGATGATCGACATCGCCACCGGGTTGAGCATCGAGCCGCCCACCGCCTGGAGCGCCCGGAACGCCACCAGCCAGCCCAGGCCGGGCGCCTGGCTGCACAGCAGCGAGCCCAGCGCGAAGCAGACCAGGCCGGTCTGGAACACCCGGCGGCGGCCGAATCGGTCGGCCACCGAGCCGAACAGCATCAGCAGCGAGGCCAGCACCAGGGTGTAGGCGGCGGTGATCCACTGCAGCCCGGACGCCGGGGCGTCCAGGTCGCGCTGGATCACCGGCAGGGCGATGTTCACCACGGTGTTGTCGAGGCCGACGATGAACAGGCTCAGGCAGCAGATCGCCAGGACGAGCAGGCGGTGGCGGCGCCCGAGCGCGGGCCCGGGGGCTGGCGCGGGCGCGGGCGCGGCGGCGGCGCGGGGCTGGGGGTCGGGCACGGACCGATCCTCCCACCGCGGGGCGGGCCGGGGCGGGTGGGCGGCGCGTCCGGGTGGCGCGTCCAAATGGCGCCCCCCTTACGGCGGCGGTGCCTGGAGCGCGGTGAAGCGGACGGTCCGGGTGAGCGGGTCGGCCGTCGTCAGCCGGACGTCGATCACCCGGCCGAGCGGCAGCCCGCCGACCGGTCCGTCGCAGCGGGCCCGGACGGCCGGGTCGCGCAGCTGGACGGTGCCGGAGCCGGGCCGCTTCCCGTCCACGTCGACGACCACCGCGGCGAAGTCCTCGCCCTCCCGGCCGGCCAGCAGCTCCGCCTCCACCAAGTCCACGCAGGCCCGTTCGACCTCGCCGGCGCGGCGGTCCCCGCTCGCCATCAGCGCCGGGAGCGCCGGCAGCGCCTCGCGCGCCCAGTCCGGCACGTCCTCCCCGGCCGCCACCGCCGCGCAGACCTCCTGGGCGAAGCGGTCGCCGAGCCGGCGCAGCGGCGCGGTGCAGTGCGCGTACGGGGCGGCGAGCGCGGCGTGGCCCGGCTCGGCGGGGGCGGGCAGGCCGCGGGACTCGTCGAAGGCGTGGTAGCCGGCGCCGCGCAGCAGGCCGGTGCAGGCGTTGAGGAAGGCGGCGTTGAGCGGGACCTCCGGGTCCAGCGAGCGGATCAGCTCGGGGTACGGCACGGCCTGCGGCCAGTCGACGTCCAGCGCGGCGGCGATCCGGCGCAGCCGCTCGTACCCGGCGGCGGGCGCGGCGGGCAGGGTGCGCAGCAGGCCGACGCCGGCGTCCAGCATCAGCTCGGCCGCGGCCATGCCGGTGAGCAGGGAGATCTGGGCGTTCCAGCCGTCGGCGGGGCCGGGGGCGCGGTAGCCGAGGACGTAGCCGTGCAGGGTCTCCTCGACCTCCTGCTCCGGCACCGGCAGGCTGATGCCGCCGCGGGCGCGCTCCTGCTCCTCGCGCAGCCGTCCGACGGTGGCGAGCAGGCCGAGCTGCTCGTCGGCGCCGCCGACCGCCACGGCGCGCTCGACGGCGGCGTAGTCCAGGCGGCGGTGCGAGCGGACCAGGGCGCGGCGCAGGTCGGCGAGGACGACGGCGCCGTCGGCGTCCAGGTCGAGCTGCCAGAGCAGGGCGGGGCGGGGCTCGCCGGGCAGCAGGCTGGCGGCGTCCTCGGAGATCCGGGCGGGGTGCAGCGGGACGCGGTGGTCGGGGAAGTAGAGGGTCTCGACCCGGCGGCGGGCCTCGGTGTCGATCGCGCCGCCGGGGTGGACGAAGGCGGCGACGTCGGCGATCGCGTAGTGCACCCGGTAGCCGCCGCCGGGGCGGTGGGCGAGGTGCATGGCCTGGTCGAGGTCGCGGGAGCCGGGCGGGTCGACGGTGAACAGCGGCAGGTCGGTGGCGTCGTGCTCGGGCAGCCGGGGGCGCTCGGCCGCCTCCTCCGCCTCGGCGAGCACGGCCTGCGGCCACTCGGTGTGGATCTCCAGGCGGGTGCGGAGCTCGGCCAGCTCGGTGTTGATCCGGGCGGAGTCGGCGGCCTTGACGCGCAGTTTTCGGCGAGGCATGCCCGCCAGGGTAGAGCGGGAGCGGGTGGTTCCGGACGGAGGCTCAACGCCCGGTGGGGACTTCGAACCGCACAGCGCGGGCGCCCGGGTGCGCGGCGTCGGGTGCGGCGGGTCCGGTCGGTGCGCGGCGGGAGGTGCGGAAGGCGCGGGGCAGGGTGTGCGCGGCGGGCGCAGTAGGGTTGCCGGGTTCGTCCGCACACGTTGTTGAGGAGTCCGCTGTGCTGGTGCTTTTGCCGCCCTCGGAGGGCAAGGCCGGGTCCGGGGACGGCGGGCCGGTGGCCCTGGACCGGCTGTCGCTGCCCGGGCTGACGGCGGCGCGCGGCGCGGTGCTGGAGGCGCTGGTGGATCTGTGCCGGGGCGACGAGGACACCGCCGCGGAGGTGCTCGGCCTCTCCCCCGGGCTGCGCGGCGAGATCTCCAGGAACGCCGGGCTGCCGACGGCCGGCGCCCGCCCGGCGGGCGAGGTGTACACCGGCGTGCTGTTCGACAACCTCGGCCTGGCCACCCTGGACGCCGCCGCGTACGACCGGGCGGAGCGCTCGCTGCTGGTCTTCTCCGGCCTCTGGGGCGCCGTGCGGATCTCCGACCGGATCCCGTCCTACCGCTGTTCGATGGGCGTCAAGCTCCCGGGGCTGGGGGCGCTCGGGGCGTACTGGCGGAGCACGACGGCCTCCGTGCTCCCCGAGGTCGCGGACGGGCTGGTGCTGGACCTGCGCAGCTCCGCCTACGCGGCCGCCTGGAAGCCGGCCGGCGAGGTGGCCTCCCGGACCGCGACCGTCCGGGTGCTCCAGGAGCGGAACGGCAAGCGCACCGTGGTCAGCCACTTCAACAAGGCGACCAAGGGCCGGATCGTGCGGGACCTGCTGGTCACCGGCGCCGAGCCGAAGACCCCCGGCGAGCTGATGGACGCCCTGCTGGAGCTGGGCCACCAGGTGGAGCTCGCGGCGGAGGGCACCGCCCGCAGGCCGTGGCAGCTGGACGTGGTGGTCACCGACGTGCACTGACCGGCCGCCCCGGCGGGGTCAGCGCAGGTGCGAGGTGTCGTTGAGCAGCCGCAGCGATGCGTTGCCGTCCGTGTAGTACTGGACGGCGCAGACCGAGGCGGCGGCCAGCTCCATCCGGTACATCGAGTCGGGCGGGGCGCCGAGCGCCAGCCGGACCAGGGTCTTGATCGGGCTGACGTGCGAGACCACCAGCACGGTCTTCCCCGCGTACCGGGCGAGGATCTTGTCACGGGCGACGCCGACCCGGTGGGTGAGCGCGGTGAAGCTCTCCCCGCCGCCGGTCGGCCTGGCCTTGGCGGAGCCGAGCCAGGCGGTCAGGTCGTCCGGGTACCGCTCCCGCACCTCGGCGAAGGTCAGGCCCTCCCAGGCGCCGAAGTCGACCTCGCGCAGCCCGTCCTCGTACCGGACCTCCAGGCCGAGCCGGGCGGCGACGGTCTCGGCGGTCTGCCGGGTGCGCCGCATCGGGGAGGCGACGACCGCCTGGACGCTGCCGCGCGCGGCCAGCGCCTCGGCGGCCCGCTCGGCCTGCCAGCGGCCCCTGTCGGAGAGCTCCGGGTCGGTGCCGCCGCTGCCGGAGAACCGCTTCTCCGGGGTGAGCGGGGTCTCGCCGTGGCGC
Source organism: Kitasatospora sp. NPDC092039 (assembly GCF_044756065.1). Taxonomy (NCBI): domain Bacteria; kingdom Bacillati; phylum Actinomycetota; class Actinomycetes; order Kitasatosporales; family Streptomycetaceae; genus Kitasatospora; species Kitasatospora sp. NPDC092039. The sequence continues at coordinate 247,299 of NZ_JBIVSD010000004.1, forward strand.
AGCAGCACGAAGGTGGTCGGGGTGCCGAGGTCGGCCGGGGCGGCCCAGCCGGCCTTGGGGGCGGCGGTCTCCAGCGGGGGTTCCTCGACGGCGGCGGCCGGCTTGCGGGGCTCCCACGCGCGCCCGGCCTTGCCCGCGTCCATCGCCTCGTTGGCCAGCCGGTCGGCGTCCTTGTTCCGCTCGCGCGGGATCCAGGTGTACGTGACCCGGCCGCGCGGGAAGACGGTGCGCGCCTCGGCGGCGAGCGGCTGCATGCCGGGGTGCTTGATCTTCCAGCGCCCGGACATCTGCTCGACGACGAGCTTGGAGTCCATCCGGACGTCCACCGAGGCGTCCGGGTCCAGCTCGCGGGCCGCCTTGAGCCCGGCGATCAGGCCCTTGTACTCGGCCACGTTGTTGGTGGCGTGGCCGATGAACCCGGCGGCTTCGGCGACGATCTGCCCGGTGTCCCCGTCCCGGACCACCGCGCCGTAGCCGGCCGGCCCCGGGTTGCCCCGGGACCCGCCGTCAGCCTCGACGATGAAGCGCGCCGTCACCGGCTCAGACGCCCGAGTCGGCGGTGCGGACCAGGATCCGCGAGCAGTTCTCGCAACGGACCACCTTGTCGGCCGGCTCGGCCTTGATGGCGTTCAGCTCGGTGATCGAGAACTCGGTGCGGCAGCCCTCGCAGCGGCGCTGGTAGAGGCGGGCCGCGCCGACGCCGCCCTGGGTCTCGCGCAGCTTGGCGTAGACCTTCAGCAGGTCGGCCGGGATGACGGCGGCGACGGTCTCGCGGTCGCGCCTGACCTTGTCGGCCTCCGCGTCGATCTCGGCGAAGGCGGCGTCGCGGCGGGCCTCGGCCTCCTTGAGCACGACGGTGGAGTGCTCAAGGCGGGCGGACAGCTCCTCGACCCGGGTGACGGCGCTCTCCTGGCGCTCCATGATCTCCAGCACGACCTCCTCCAGGTCGCCCTGGCGCTTGGCGAGCGAGCCGATCTCGTGCTGGAGGTTCTCCAGGTCCTTCGGCGAGGTGATCGCGCCGGAGTCCAGGCGCTGCTGGTTGCGGGCGGCACGGGAGCGGACCTGCTCGACGTCCTGCTCGGCCTTGGTCAGCTCGCGGGCGGTGTCGCCCTTCTGGGCCTCGGCGGCGACGACGAGGTCCTTGAGCGCGGTGTGGTCGGCGGAGGCCTTCTCGATCTCGGCGTGCTCGGGCAGGCTCCGGCGCCGGTGGGCCAGCTGGTCGAGCTTCGAGTCGATGGCCTGGAGGTCGAGCAGGCGGATCTGGTCGGCGGGCGCGGCGTTCAAGCGGGGAGCTCCTGTGAATCGGGTCAGGCGGTGAAGGACATGGGGGCGTGCGCGGTCCACGGGTCGGTGACCCGGTGGGAGACCTTGGTCTCCACGGTCCAGCCGCGCTTGTCGGCGGCGGCCCGCAGGGCCCGCTCGGCCAGGGTGAGCCAGGGCCACTCGGTGGCCCAGTGGGCGGCGTCGAGCAGCGCGACGGGCGCCGCCTCGGCGGCCTCGGAGGCCGGGTGGTGACGCAGGTCGGCGGTCAGGTAGGCGTCCACGCCGGCCGACCGGACGTCGGCGAAGAAGCTGTCGCCCGAGCCGCCGCACACCGCGACCCGGCTGACCAGCCGGTTCGGGTCGCCGGAGACGCGGACGCCGGCGGCCGTGGCCGGCAGGCCCTTCGCCACCTGGGCGGCGAAGGCGGAGAGGGTCAGCGGGGGCTCCAGCAGGCCGATCCGGCCGGTGCCGCGGCGGCCCAGCGGGTCGGTCGGGTCCGGTACCAGCGGGCCGGTCACCCGCAGGCCCACCGCTTCGGCGAGCGCGTCCGAGACGCCGGGGTCGGCGTGGTCGGCGTTGGTGTGGGCGACGTGCAGGGCGATGCCGTTGGTGATCAGCGTGTGCACCACCCGGCCCTTGAAGGTGGTGGCGGCGACGCTGGTGGTGCCGCGCAGGTAGAGGGGGTGGTGGGTGACCACGAGGTCGGCGCCCCACTCCACGGCCTCGTCGACGACCGCCTGGACGGGGTCGACGGCGAACAGGACGCGGCTGACCTCGGCCTGAGGGTCTCCGCAGACCAGGCCGACGGCGTCCCAGGACTCCGCCCACTGCGGCGGGTAGACCTCGTCGAGCGCGGTGATGACGTCGGACAGTTTCGGCACCTGTCGAGACTACCGTGCGCGCGGGGGCGGTCGGGCCTCGGCCGTTCGGCGGGCGGCCGGGGGCTCCCTCGCGGTTGTTCGGACGGGGGAGCTGCGGACGTACGGGTGCGCGTCAATCCGCGGGGGGCCGCGCCCGGCCGGGCCCGCGCGCTCCGTACCCGGCCGCGCGCCGGGCGGCCGTTACTCACAGCAGGGTTCTCGCACGAATTCGAAACCACGCCTTGATCACCCTTATGAGTGAAGTGACCGGCTCTGCGTTGAGGCGCCGGTTGGCTCGAAAGTAACTTCACTCCTGCGAACGGGAGTTGCCCTGGCGGCAGCCACGACCAGGGGTCGGGCGGCCACCGCGCCGGGCCGGACGGGATCCGGCCGAGCGCTCCCGCCCCGGGGCGGCACCGCCGCTCCTCCCAGGAGGACCGATCAGGCCGGGCCGACGCCCGGGTGCCCCGAGCAGTGGGCACCCGGGCGGCGGCGGAGACGAAGGGATGTGGTGGCGGATGGGAGCGGGCACATCGCTGCGTACGGCCGGGCGCGGAGGAGCGGTGGGACGCGGAGCGGGCGCGGAGGGTTCGTGGCCGGAAACGGCGCGGGCGGCCCTGTCCGGCGCCGGAGGCCGGGGAGGCGGCCGCGGCTGGGACGTCACCGTCGGCGGCTTCTGGTGCACGGCCCGGCCGTCCGGGGCCCCGCCGCTGCCGGAGCGGGGGTGGCAGCTCCGGGTGAGCGCGGCGCCGGCGGCGGGCGAGGCGGTGCTCTCGGCGGTGGTCCGGGTGCTCGCCGCGGACCCGTGCGGCTTCCGGTTCGCCGCCGGGCAGGAGTGCCTGGGCGAGCTCGACTCCCGTACGGATGGGCGAGGTTCGGCGGGCGCGTTCATCACCGTCCACCCGGCGGACGGCGCCCAGTTCCAGCGGCTGGCGGCCGAGCTGGACCGGGCCACCGCCGGGCTGCCGGGGCCGGTGCTGCCCGCCGACCGGCCGTACCGGGCCGGGAGCCGGGTGCACTACCGGTACGGCTCGTTCGCGCCGCCGGCGGAGCCGGGCGACGACGGGGGGTACCGCCCGGTGCCGCGCGGGCCACGCGGGCCGGGCGGGGAGCGGGGCGAGGACGCGCGCGGGAGGTCGTACCGGACGCCGGGGCGGGGTCGGCTTCCGTTCGGCGCTTCGGGTGCGGAGGCGGTCACGGCTGCGGGTGCGACGGCGGGCGCGACGGCCGGCGCGGGTACGGCCACGGGTTCGGGTTCGGGTACGGCCGCCGCGCGGCGGCGCCGGGGCGGGCCGCTGCTGGCCGGGCGGTACGCGGTGACCGCCGCCGTCCGGCAGTGCGCGCAGGGCGGGGTGTTCCTCGGCCGGGAGGCGTCGGGCGGCGCCGAGGTCGTGGTCAAGCAGGCCCGGGCGCACCCGGCGGCCGGCCGGGCCGGCGCCGACGCCCGCGACGCGCTGCGGCACGAGGCCGCGCTGCTGGCCCGGCTGGCGGGGCAGGGCGTGGCGCCGCGCGCCGTCGAACTGATCGAGCAGGAGGGCTCCGTCTTCCTGGTGCAGGAACGAATCGCCGGGCAGCCCCTGGACGGCTGGGTGGCCGCCCGGCTGCGGCGCGACGACGGCCCGGGCGTCGACTGGGCCGAGGCCGGACCGGTGGCGCACGGCCTGCTCGACCTGGTCGAGCGGGTGCACGCCCAGCGGCTGGTGCTGCGCGGCCTCTCCCCCGGCAACGTCATGGTCCGCCCGGACGGCGCCCTGCGGCTGGTCGGCCTCGGCCTCGCCGTCGAGGCCGGACGGCCCGCCGGCCCGGCCGGCACCCCCGGCTACCGCGCCCCCGAGCACGGGCCCGGCCGGCTCGCCCCCGCCCGCAGCCGCGTCGCCGACCCGGCCGTCGACCTGTACGCGCTCGGCGGGCTGCTCTTCCTGCTGGCCACCGGCCACGACCCGCTGCTGCCGGAGGACCTCCCGCGGGCCCGTCCGGTCGCCGAACGCCTCGGCCGCTGGCTCGCCCTCGCGGCCCGCACCGGCGGGACGGCGCGCCGGCTGGCGCCGGTGGTCCTCGGGCTGCGGGCCGAACAGCCGCGGCAGCGGTGGGGGACGGCCCGGGTACGGGCGACGCTGTGCGAGGACTCCTCGGGCGGCACCGACGCCACCCGGCCCGGCGGCAACCCCGGAACCGCCTTCCGCTCCGACGCGGCGGGCCCGTCGGCCGTCCCGCCGCGGCCGCGGCTCGGCGGCCCCCGGCCCCGGCCGGCCCCCGCGCCACCGGCCGTACGCCCGTCCCCGTCCGACACCACCGGGGTGAGCGGAGCATGAACGTGGCCACCCGCACCATGACCCAGGCCCTGCGCCGGCTGGGCTTCGCCTTCGCCGCCGACGGCAGCCACGCCGCCTGCCTCGCCTCCTCCGCCGACAGCGGCTGGTACGTGGAGAGCTGGCGGCTGCCGCAGGACGGCGGTCCCGCCACGCCGACCGCCCTGCCGCTGCCCGGCAACCGCTCGGAGAGCCCGCGCTCACAGCTGGTCGCCCTGCCGGACGGCTCGGTGCTGGCCTGCCGGCACGACGGCGAGCGGCACGACCTGGTCCGCCTCCACCCCGGCGAGCACGGCACCGTGGAGCAGCCGTCGGGCTCGCTGCGGATGGCCGGGCTGCGGGTCCTGCCGCTCCCGGTCCGGGCCGGGGCCGGCCCGCGGACGCCGGTGGCGGTCGCGCTCGGCAGCGACACCCGCCCGGCGACCACCGTCTGGCTGGTGCGCGCGGACGGCGGCGAACCCGAGCAGATCGCCGAGCTCCCGGGGCTGCACGGCGGCGGCACCTGGCTGGACCGTACCGGGGCGCTGCTCGCGCTGGACCGGGTGAACGCGGGCCGGGTCCGCACCGTGGTGCTCGACCTGCGCGGCGGCTCCGCCACCCCGCTGCTGGAGATCGGCCCGGACAGCAACGACCGCCTGGTGCTGTTCGACCCGGACAGCCGGTTCGCGATGGTGCGCAGCGACGCGCCCGGCACCGACCGGCTCGGCTGGGGCGTCCTCGGCGCCGGGGAGCCGCTGCGGTTCCCGGAGTGCCTGCACGTGGCGGGCATGCTCCTGCGGCCGGTCGCGCTGCGGGTGGCGGCGGACGGCCCGCGGGTCGCGGTGCAGATCGACCACGGCGCGGGCTCGGCGCTCGCCCTGTGGCGACCCGCGGCCGGGCGGCTGGACCGGCTGCCGGTACCACCCGGACGGCTCGGCGCGGTCGGGCACTGGGGCGAGGCGGGGCTGCGGCTGCCGTACTCCTCGCCCGACCACCCGACGGCGCTGGCCACCCTCGACGTGGACGCGCTGCTGGCGCACGGCCCGCTGCCGGCCGCCACCGGCCCGATGCCGCTGCCGCTGCAACTCGCGCCGCTGGCCTCGGGCTTGCCCGGCCCGTGGCGGGACACCGTGCCGCCCTGGCAGCCCGGCGGGGTGCGGCCGGTGAGGGCCGAGCCCCCCGGCTGGCGGCTGGACGGCAGCACCCCGCCCGGCGACGGCGGCCGCTGGCAGCCCGCGCAGAGCCTCGAACTGGCGGGCCCGGCAGGCCCGTTGGAGGCCGTGGTGTACGGCGGGGACGCCTGGCTGAGCAGCCCCCACCTGGTGCTGGCACTGCACGGCGGCCCGGCGGACGCCTGGCGGCTGGAGTTCGACCCGGCGCTGCAGCGGATGGCCGCCGAGGGGCTGGCGGTCGTCGCGCCGAACCAGCGCGGCTCCACCGGCTACGGCGTGGCGCACGCGCTGGCCATCCGGGGTGCCTGGGGCGGGCCCGACCTGGACGACGTCCTCCACCTGCTGGACGGCATCGCGGGTCAGCGCGCCGCCCTCGGCCTGGAGCCGCCGGCCCTCTTCGGGGTCAGCTACGGCGCCTTCCTGGCGCTGCTGGCGGCGGCGCACGCACCGGCCGATCAGGTCGCCCGCTGCGCGGTGGTCGCGCCGTTCCTGTCCGGCGCCCGGCTGCTGGCCGAGGCGGCGCCGCCCGTGGGGGCGCTGACCACCCGGCTGGGCGGCGGCGAGCCGATCGCCGACGCCCGCGGACCGCGCGACGTGCTGCGGCTCGCGCACCGGCTCAGCGCGCCGCTGCTGGTGGTGCACGGCGACCGGGACGAGGTCGTGCCGGTGAGCCAGTCCCGGTCGCTGCGGCACGAGCTGCTGCGGATCGGCCGGGTCGAGGGCGAGGACTTCCGCTACGTGGAGGCGGCCGGCTCCGGGCACGAGGTGCTCGCCGACGAGGGCGCCGCCGTGCTGCACGAGCTGCTGGCCGGGTTCCTGCGGACCGGTCGGCCGGGCTGATCCGCCGCCCGCGGCCCCGGACGGTCGGCGCCCGGCGCGGCTGGGGCCCGAACGGCTGGGGCCCGGCGCGGTCTGGCGGCGCGGCTCGACGGCCCGACCGGGCTCGGCGGAACGGCTGGGGCCCGAACGGCCCGCACGGCTCGCTGGGCGATCCGGGTGAACTCTCCGCAGCCGGGCGCCAGTTGCCGGCCCCGGCACGTACCCGCGCGGGCCCCGCCCCGGCCGTGGGTGCCGGGCGGGACGGCCTGCCGTCCGGGCGCCGCCGCGCGGGAGCCGGGCGGGGCCGGGTGCCGCCGCCGGCCCGGTGCCGGGCCCCCGACCGCCCCGGGACTCGCGTGATGATCTCGATAGGATCTCGCCCGCCCCGGCCGTTATGGTGGCCGGGGCACGGGCCGTGATCACCGGCTACGGGCGCGTACCGAGCACCCGATCGGGGACCCGACCGTGCGCCACCGGCGCCGGCCGGGCGCCGATGACCCGCACCCTCCGCACGGAAAAGACGATTCTCATGTCCGACACCCTCACCGACACCACCGGACCCGCGGTCACCGGGACCGACGCCGACGAGAAGACGGCCAAGGTCACCGCGTCGCACGGCCGCCACCGCGGTGGCTCCGCCGCCGACGACCGCCCGGAGTCCGACCCGCACGGCCGCCACCGCGCGGCCGGCGCGCGGGGCTGACCGCACCGGCGCCGGGGCACCGCAGAGCGGGCACCGCACCCGAGGGCCCACCGGGAGAGTCCGCACTCTCCCGGTGGGCCCTCGGCGCATCCCGGCACCCCAGGCCGCGACCCGCGAGGCCCGGCCCGCCGTCAGTCCATCGTCACGACCGTCCGCAGCGCCTCGCCGCTGCGCATCTGCGCGATCGCCTCGTTGACGTCCGCGAGCCCCACCCGGTGGGTGACCATGCCGTCGAGGTCCACCCGCCCGGCCCGCCAGAGGTCCACGACCAGCCCGATGGTGCGCGCCACCGTCGCCCCGCCGTACAGCGACGGCAGCAGGCGCTTCTCGTTGAAGAACAGCTCGCCCATGGTGAACTGCGCGAGGTCGTCCTGCGCGCCCGCGCCGATGACCACCACCGCGCCGCCGCGCCGGGCGGCCTCGTAGCCGGCCCGGACGGTGGACGCGCGGCCGACGGCCTCGAAGACGTGGTCGAAGCCGCCGCCGGGCAGCCTCCTGGCCACCGCCTTCAGCTCCTCGGGCGCGATCGCCTCGGTGGCGCCGAAGGCCAGGGCGCGCTCGCGGCGCGAGGCGACCGGGTCGACGACGGTGATCCGGGCGGCGCCGCAGACCCGGGCGCCCTGCACGGTGGCCACGCCGACCCCGCCCGCGCCGATCACCGCGACCGAGGCGCCGGGCTCGACCCGGGCGGTGTTCACCGCGGCGCCGATGCCCGTGGTCACCCCGCAGCCGATCAGCGCGGCGGCCTCGTACGGGAGGTCGGCGGGCACCTTGACGACGGCGTTCGCCGCCACCACGACCTCCTCGGCGAAGGCGCCGGTGCCGTAGAAACCGGAGGCGTCCAGCCCGCCCTCGGCGATCCGGAACCCGGGGGCGCCGAGGCCGCGCAGGCTGGCGACGCACAGGTGGCCGCGGTCCCGCCGGCAGTGGTCGCAGTGGCCGCAGGGGGCCATCCAGCAGAGCACCACGCGGTCGCCGACGGCGAGGCCGGTGACGCCCTCGCCGACCTCCACCACGTCCCCGGCGCCCTCGTGCCCGGGGACGAACGGGGCGGGCTGCGGCAGCACGCCGCTCATCGCGGAGAGGTCCGAGTGGCAGAGGCTGGCGGCGCGCATCCGGACCCGTACGGTGCCCGGCCCGAAGCCCACGGCCGTCACGTCCTCGCGGACGTCGAGGGTCTCCTGGCCGGTCTTGTAGAGGACGGCTGCGCGCATGGTGCTGCTCCCGGGGTGCCTGGTGTGTTCCTCGGATCCGACGGTCGCGCCGATTCTGGCACGGGCGGCGCGGCGCGACTAGAACGCGTTCCACAAGCCCGACCGGCTGAGCCACCGCCGAGACCGGGGCGATCGCCGCCGAGCCGGCCCCGCACCGCACCCGGATCGCCACCGACCTGCTCGCCGGCTGAGCCCGCGCCGGACGGGAGGCCCGGCCGCGCGTTTCCGGCCACCACGTCCGCGCGGCACCGGACGCCCGGCCGCGCCACCGGGCGCCCCAGGCCGTGGCCCGTGGCCCGGCACCGCGCGACCCGGCACCACCGCCCCCGCTACCGTCGAGTAGGGTCCGTGCACGTCCGTCCCCCGCCCACGTCCGAGGAGCACCACATGTCCGACCTGCTGCTGAGCGCCGAACCGGCGCCCGAGGTGCTGGCGGCGTTCGAGGGGGCCACCGGTTTCATGCCGGTGGACGAGGGGCTCGCGCTGTACGCGGCGGCGGTGGCGGCGGCCCGGGGCACCGGCCTGCCGGTGCTGGAGATCGGCACCTACTGCGGCCGCTCGGCGATCCTGCTCGCGGCGGCGGCCCGGGAGGCCGGGACGGTCGCGCTGACCGTCGACCACCACCGCGGCTCGGAGGAGCAGCAGCCCGGCTGGGAGTACCACGACCCGACGCTGGTCGACCCCGAGGTCGGGCTGATGGACACCCTGCCGCGGTTCCGCCGCGCCCTGCACGCCGCCGGGCTGGAGGAGCACGTGGTGGCGCTGGTCGGCCGCTCGCCGCGGATCGCCGCGCTGTGGGGGCGCCCGCTGGGCCTGGTGTTCATCGACGGCGGCCACACCGACGAGCACGCGACCGGCGACTACGAGGGCTGGGTGCCGCACCTGGCGCCGGACGGCCTGCTGGTGGTGCACGACGTCTTCCCGGACCCGGCGGACGGCGGCCAGGCCCCGTACCGGGTGTACCTGCGGGCGCTGGCCGAGGGCTTCGAGGAGGTGGCGGTGACCGGCTCCCTGCGCGTCCTGCGCCGCACCGCCCGGTAGCCCGTCCTCTCCCGCCGCCCCGCGCCGGTGCCCTAACGTCGTGCCGGGGCTGCCGGGCAGGGGTTCGAACGGTACGGTGGCGCGCAGCACCAGGCAGAGCATCGGCGGACGGTGGGGGCCAGCAGCGACATGACGGACCAGCAGAACAGCGCTCCGGCGGTCTGGGACCCCACCGCGCGCGGCGGCGCCGGCGGCTGGGTGCGCGGCCCGCAGCGTCCGGCCGACCCGCAGCCCGCCCCGGGCGCCCCGGCCCCCGCCGACCAGCCGGCCGCCGCGCCCCTGCCGCCCGCGACGCCGGATTCCGCCGCCCGCCCCGGCCCGATGGCCCCGCCGCCCGCGCCCGGCGGCGTCGGCGACCAGGGCCCGCCGCTGGGCGCCCGCCCGTACCTGGCCGCCTCGCCCGGCTACGACCCGCCGACCGCCCGGCTGTTCCCCGGCGCCACCCCGCCGCCGCCGGCCGCCCCGCCCGCGGCCACGCCGTTCCCCTCCCACGCGGGCCCGCAGGCCCAGGCGCCGCAGCAGGTGCCCGGCCACGACTACCTCCTGCGGCCGCCCGCCGCCCCGCCGCAGCCCCCGTACGGCCGGCCCGACCATCCGACCGGCCCCGGGGACGAGGAGGACCGGCCGGCCAACCGCAGGGCCCCGCTGCTGATCGGCTTCGCGGTGCTCCTGGTGCTGGCGATCGGCGGCGGCCTGCTGTTCGCCGCCCGCAGCGGCGACGAGGAGGACCGGGCCGCGCCCGCCCCGACCGCCGCCCCGGCGACCGGTTCCGACAACCTGCCGCCCGCCCCGGCGCCCACGGGGACGGACGGCGCGCCGAGCGCCGCCGCGAGCGCGTCCGGCGCCCCCGCCGGCACGCAGTCCCCGACCGCGACCGGCCCCGGTCCGGGCGCCCAGGCCCAGGCCCAGGCGCTGGACAGCCTGCTCAGCGAGGGCGAGAACGCCAAGGCCCCGATCGGCAGCGCCGTCGCCAAGGTGACCAGCTGCCCGCCCAAGGCCGACATCGAGAGCGCCGCGCAGACCTTCGACAACGGCGCGACCCAGCGGGCCGCCCTGCTGACCAAGCTCTCCCGGCTGACCGTCACGGACGTTCCGGGCGGCGTCGACGCGGTGAACTCGCTGAAGTCCGCCTGGCAGCTGTCGGCCGACATCGACAAGGCGTACGCGACCTGGGCGCGCGCCGTCGCCGCCCAGGGCTGCACCGGCAGGGCCCCGGCCACCCCGGACAAGAAGCGCGCGGACGAGCTCAACCCGCAGGCCACCCAGGCGAAGACGGACTTCATGAACAAGTGGAACGCGATCGCGAAGAGCTACGGTCTCACTCCGCGCACCCAGGACAGGATCTGACCGACCCGTGACCGGTTCCGCCCCCCGACCGCCCCGCCGCTCCGTCCTGCTGCGCGCCACCACGGCCGCGGCCGTGGCCGTTCCGCTCTGCACGGCGGGCTGGTTCGGCTGGCGGGCCCTCGACCACTCCGACCCGGCGGGCGCCGCGGCGACCGCGACCGCCCCGGCGGCCGCCCCGGCCCCGACGGCCACGGACCGACCGGGCCCCGCCGACGGGACGACCGCCCCGCCGCTCACCCCTCCGGTCGCGCCGCCGCCGTCCACCGCGCCCGCCGCGGCGCAGACCCCGCCAGCCGGTGGCGCCGGCACCGCCACCAGCCTGGCCGGCCGCACCGTCCTGCTCGACCCCGGCCACAACCCGGGCAACTCCGCGCACACCGCCGAGATCAACCGTCGGGTGGACATCGGCAACGCCCGCAAGGAGTGCGACACCACCGGCACCGAGACCGACGCCGGCTACACCGAGGCCGAGTACACCCTGGACGTCTCCCGGCGGGCCCGCGCCATCCTGGCCGCCCGGGGCGCCACGGTGGTGCTGGTCCAGGACGGCGACCGCCCCTGGGGCCCGTGCATCGACCAGCGCGCCCGCGCGGGCGCCGACGCGCACGCCGACGTCGCGCTCTCGGTGCACGGGGACGGCGGCCCGGCGGCCGGCCGCGGGTTCCACGTGATCATGCCCGGCCGGGTGGTCGCCGGGAAGGCCGACACCACGGCGATCGTCGAACCCTCGCACCGCCTCGGCCTCCTGCTGCGCGACCGGTTCCGCGCCGCCACCGGCGAGCCGTACGCGGACTACGTCGCCGAGGACGGCCTGGACACCCGCTCCGACCTGGGCGGTCTCAACCTCTCCACCGTCCCCAAGGTGTTCATCGAGTGCGGTAACATGCGCAACTCGACGGACGCGCAACGGATGACGGACCCTCAGTGGCGCCAGCAGGCGGCCCAGGGGATCGCCGACGCACTGACCGCGTTCCTGACGACCCAAGAGAAGACCGAAGAGCGACACGGGAGTTGAACCGCACACCCCCGGAGGACGACGCTCCGCCCGGACCGCACGGTTTGCAACGACTTCGCCCCATTCCCGGTCCCGCCGTGCACCGGCAGGACGGTTGGGCCTAGGCTTCTGGTCCGTTCGGGAGTTTCGGCCGGTCGGCCCGACCGCACGAACCACCGTCCACGACACGTCAACGAGGGGAACGTTAGTGAATCTGCGCGCTCTCACCAGGGGAGACGCCGCCGTCGCAGGCGCGGCCGTCCTGCTCTTCATCGCCTCCTTCCTGCCCTACCTGACCGCTGACTGCAGCGGCCGGTTCTGTGCGGACGCCTCAAAGAACGCGTGGAGCACGGACCTGTTCCCCGTCCTGCCCTCGATCTACCTGCTCGGCATCGTCGCCGCCGTGCTGATCCTGGTGCAGCGCTTCCAGGGCCAGGCCGCGACCAACCGTCAGGTGCTCGGTCTGCGGCTGGACCAGTGGGGCATCGCCTTCTCCGTCGCGGCGCTGTGGACCTCGGTCTGGTCGCTGGGTGCCAGCCCCTACGGTTCGAGCGTCAGCCACGGCTTCGGCGCCTGGCTGGGCTTCATCGCGCTGATCGTGCTGGCCGGCGCGGCCGCCGCGAGCCCCCTGGTGCCCGCCCTGAAGGCCCCGCTGGCCTCCGACCGCCCGGCGGCCGTCCCCGGCCAGTACGGCTACCCGGGCCAGCCCGGCCACCCGGGCGCGCCCGGCCAGTACGGCTACCCGGCCCCGGGCCAGGACCCGGCCTACGGCGCCGCCCAGGGCGGTTACGGCTACCCGGGCGCCGGCCAGCCGCAGCCCGGCCAGCCGGTCCAGGCCGCCCAGCCGCACGAGGCCGCCGCCCCGGCCCCGCAACCGGCCCCGGCCGCGCAGCAGGCCGCCGCCCCGGCGTCGGACTTCCAGCCGTTCTGGTTCGCCGTCCCGGCGCCGCGCCAGCTGGCCCCGAAGGACAACCCGGCCGGTGCCCCGGTCGGCGAGGTCGTGCCCGGTACCTGGTACCTGGCCGTCGAGCAGCGCGGCGCCGCGCTGGTCGCGCAGCTGCCGGACGGCAGCCAGGGCGTGCTGGCCGACACCACGGGCATCCAGCGCGGCTGACCTCCTCGGACGCACACCGCGAAGGGGCGGGACCGGTTCTCCGGTCCCGCCCCTTCCGTCCGTGCTCCCGGCTCAGCAGCAGTCCTGGACCACCAGCCCGGCGGGCAGCTGCTCCCCGCCGAAGACCGCGACCGTGGCCGGGTCCCCGCCGAGCGCGGCCACCGCGAGCAGCAGCGCCCCGGCCGTCCAGGTGGTGCGCTCCTCCGGCCAGATCGCGTCGTCCTCGAACACGTACCCGGTCCAGTAGGAGCCGTCCTCGTGCCGCAGGTGCTTCTGGATCCAGCGCAGGATGTCCACCGCGCGGTCGGACTGGCCGATCGCCCAGAGCGCGAGGGCCAGCTCGGCGCTCTCCCCGCCGGTCACCCACGGGCGGTCGCTGACGCAGCGCACGCCGAGGCCGGGGACGACGAAGCGCTCCCAGTCCCGCTCGATCCGGGCCAGCGCCGCCTCGCCGCGCAGGCCGGTGCCGAGCACCGGGTAGTACCAGTCCATCGAGTAGCGGCCCTTGTCCAGGAACCGCTCGGGGTGGTGGGAGACCGCGTGCCCCAGCCGGCCGGCCGCGAGCTCCCAGTCGGGCTGCGGCTCCTCCAGGTACTCGGCGACGGCCAGGCCGCAGCGCAGCGCGTGCAGGATGCTGGACGAGCCGGTGAGCAGCGCCTCGTCGGTGGCCGCGCCGTCCTCGTCGACCCGCCAGGCGATCGGACCGCCCGGCAGCCGCAGCCCGACGATGAAGTCCAGGGCGCGCCGGACGACCGGCCAGATCCACTCCAGGAAGGCGTCGTCGCCGGTGCTGAGGTGGTGGTGCCAGACCCCGACCGCGATGTACGCGCAGAAGTTGCTCTCCTTGGCCCGGTCGGTGACCACGCCGTCGGTGTAGGCCGCGTACCAGGAGCCGTCCGGGTTCTGGGTGGCGGCGAGCCAGCGGTAGGCGGCCTCGGCGGCGGCGTGCTCGCCGGCCGTGTCGAGGGCCATCGCCGCCTCGGTGTGGTCCCAGGGGTCGAGGTGGTGGCCGGCGAACCACGGGATGGCGCCGTCCGGGCGCTGCTCGGCCAGGATGCTGCGCACGGTGTCGGCGGCCTGCTCGGCGTCGAGCACCCCGTCGAGCAGCAGCACCTCGGGGACGGCGGCGGTCATGCCGCCCCGCCCGGCGCGCGGTTGGGCTTGGCGGCGTACGCCACGAAGCTCTTGCCGATCACCGGGTTGAGCGCCCGCTCGGCGGCCTTGGTGAGACTGCTGATCACCGGGGTGCCGACGATGTCCCAGACCAGCAGCTTGTGGTACGCCTTGACCGGCAGCGCCTTGTCGTTGTCCACGCCGACCGCGCACTTGATCCACCAGTACGGCGAGTGCAGCGCGTGCGCGTGGTGGGTGCCGTACGGCTCCAGGCCGGCGTCCTTGAGCTTGCCGAGCAGCTCGTCGCCCCGGTAGATCCGGATGTGGCCGCCCTCGACCTCGTGGTACTCGTCGGACAGCGCCCAGCAGATCTTCTCCGGCAGCCAGCGCGGCACGGTGACGGCGAGCAGGCCGCCCGGCTTGAGGACCCGGAACATCTCGTTGAGCACGCCCTTGTCGTCCGGGATGTGCTCCATCACCTCGGAGATGATGATCTTGTCGAAGTACTCGTCCTCGAACGGCAGCGCCAGCGCGTTGCCCTCCATCGCGACCGCCGACGCGCCCTCGGGGGCCTCACCGGCCTGCTCCATCGCCGCGAACCACCTCGTGACCTCGGCGATCTCCTCGGCGTTCTGGTCGAGGGCGATCACGTTGGCGCCGCGGCGGTAGCACTCGAACGCGTGCCGGCCCCCGCCGCAGCCCAGGTCGAGCACCCGGTCGCCGGGGGCGAGCGGGAAGCGCGAGAAATCGACGGTCAGCACTGCTGGACTCCCATTCCTATTGCTACCAAGCGTCCTTGACGCTTCGTCAGGCCTTCTTTCGGCACGCCGTGCCGCGCCGGACGGACCCGACCCGCCGTCACCGGCCGGGCGGCCGACCGGCGACCCGGCACCGCCTAGGCCACGTACCGCCAGCCCGGTCCCGAGCGGGCCCGGGCGCCGGCGCCGGTGGCGATCGCCGCCCGGTAGGCCTCGGTGGTCAGCTCGGCGGCCCGCTCCCAGGTGAACCGGGCGAGCACCCGCTCCCGTCCGGCCGCGCCGAGCCCGGCCCGCAGCTCCGGGTCGTCCAGCAGCCGGCCGAGCGCGGCGGCCAGCGCGTCCGCGTCCCCCGGCGGCACCGCCAGGGAGGTCTCCCCGTCCGGGCCGGCCACCTCGGGGATCGCCCCGCCGGTGGTGGCGACCAGCGGGGTGCCGGTGGCCATCGCCTCGGCGGCGGGCAGCGAGAAGCCCTCGTAGAGCGAGGGGACGCAGGCGACCTCGGCCGAGCGGTAGAGGTCGACCAGCTCCCCGTCGGTCAGCCTGCTGCGGAACTCGATGTGCTCCGCCAGCCCGAAGCGGCGCACCGCCTCGGCCACCGGCCCGTCGTCCTTCTGCGGCTTGCCGACCACCACCAGGTGGGCGTCCCGCTCGGTGCGGACCTTGGCGAGCGCCTCGACCAGGAAGACCAGGCCCTTCAGCGGGACGTCCGCGCTGGAGGTGGTGACGATCCGGCCGGGGACGCGCGCGGTCCGCGCCGAGGGCGACCAGAGCCGGGTGTCGGCACCGACCGGGACGACCGAGATCGCGCCCGGCGCGACGCCCAGGTGCTCGGCGATCTCGCGCTGCGAGGTGCCGGAGACGGTGATCACGTGGTCCAGCCGGGCGGCGACCCGGCGCTGCATCCGGGTGAAGGCGTACCAGCGGCGCAGCGAGAGCCGCTTGACCCGGGTGGTGGCGGCGTCCAGCTCCAGCTGCCGGTCCACGGTGATCGGGTGGTGGATCGTGGTGACCAGCGGGAAGCCGTGCCGGGCCAGGCCGAGCAGGCCGTAGCCGAGGGTCTGGTTGTCGTGCACCACGTCGTAGCGGCCCTTGTGGGCGGCCAGGTACCGGCGGGCGCGCAGCGAGAAGGTGAGCGGCTCGGGGAAGCCGCCGGTGCGCATGGTGGCGAACTCCAGCAGGTCCACCGGGCCGCGGAACTCGCCGCGGGCCGGGGTGCGGAAGGGGTCGTCGGCGCGGTAGAGGTCCAGGCTGGGCAGCTCGACCAGGCGCACCGAGCCGGGGCCCTCGACCTCGTCCAGCACCGGGAAGGGCTGGGCGCCGATCACGTCCACGTGGTGACCGAGCCTGGCCAGCTCCCGGGAGAGGTGCCGTACGTACACGCCCTGACCGCCGCAGAAGGGGTCACCGCGGTACGACAGCAGGGCAATCCGCAGCGGCTGCGCGGTCATCCTGGGCCCTCTTCTCTAGCTGCTATCGGTGCTGCCGGTCGTGCTTCCGGTCGCTAAAGTAGATCAGGTTTCAGTGGCCGGGGAACTCGTCGTCGACCACGTGAACAATGAGAGACCTCGAAGATACCGGCCCGTAGCTTTACCTCAGGAGCCAGGGCCGGTGATTCCCACCACGCCGGATCCTGCCGACCATGTGGAGCACCCCGCCACTCTCGCCCGCCCGGGAGCACCCTTGCCGCCACCCCCTTCTCCGACGATGCCGCCGCTCTCCCCGCCGGGCGAGCCGCCGCTGACCGCACGCCAGGCCGAACGGCGCCGGCGCATCCTGCGGGCCGCCACCGCGCTGGCGGTGCGGGGCGGGTACGAGGCGGTGCAGATGCGGGAGGTCGCGGAGAGCGCCCAGGTCGCCCTCGGCACCCTCTACCGGTACTTCCCGTCCAAGGTGCACCTGCTGGTGGCGGTGATGCTGGAGCAGCTGCAGGGCCTCCACGAGCACATCCGGCGGCACCCGCCGACCGACCCGGAACCGGCCCCGCGGGTCGCCGACACCCTCACCCGGGCCTTCCACGCGCTGCAGCGCGAGCCGCTGCTGGCGGAGGCGATGGTCCGGGCGCTGTCCTTCGCGGACCGCTCGGTCGGGGCCGAGGTGGACCAGGTCAGCGTCGCCACCGGACAGCTCATCCTGGACGCGATCGGCCAGTCCGGACCGCCCACCGAGAGCCAGCGCGCGGCGGTGCGGGTGATCGAGCACACCTGGCACTCGGCGCTGGTCGCCTGGCTCTCCGGGCGCGCCTCGATCGCCGAGGTCCGGGCCGACCTGCACACCGCGGCCCGGCTGCTCACCCTGCCGTGAGCGGCTGGCCGGCCGCCGCCGACTGGAACCTGTTCCTGCCACGGCCCGGGCCGCTCAGGCGCTCCGGCTGGGGCTGGTCCCGGGCGCGGCGGGCGGCTGTTCCCGGGCGCGGCGGCCGGCTGTTCCCGGGCGCGACGGCCGGCTGTTCCCGGGCACGGCGACGGCTGGGCGGTGAAGCCGCTCCGGTGGCTGGACGCTCCCGGCGCCGCGGCGGCTAGAGTCGACGGGCAGCACAACTCCATCCCGCTCCTCCCCCGGGGAAAGCCGGTGCGAATCCGGCGCTGACCCGCAGCCGTGAGTCCGGCGCCGCCCTCGGCCGCCCGGGCGAGTCGGAGCGCCCGGGGGCGGGGCGAGCGGCCAGGCCGGACGTACCCGCCCGGCACCGTCGAGGACTACGGAACGGCCCCGCCCGGGCCACCACCGCTCACCGAAAGGCACACCCGCACCATGCTGACCGCCGCCCGCCTGGGCGCCGCCGCCCTGTCCGCCGCGCTGCTCACCGGCCTCGCCGCCGGGCCGGCCCTCGCCGACAGCCCCGCGCCCACCGCAGACAGCCCCGCGCCGACCACCGCCGCCGTCCCCGAGGGGCTGTACGGCAAGAGCGACCCGACGTACGACGGCGTCTGGCGTCAGTCGCTGGCGCTCACCGCCCTGACGGCGGCCAAGGTGGCCCCGGCCGACTCGGCCGTCGGCTGGCTCACCGGGCAGCAGTGCGAGGACGGCGGCTGGCCCTCCTACCGGGCGGCCGGCGCGGCCTGCGACCCGAAGACCGAGGACAGCAACGCCACCGCCGTCGCCGTCCAGGCCCTGGTCGCCCTCGGCGGGCACCAGGAGGCCGTCGACAAGGGCGTCGCCTGGCTCAGGGCCAACCAGAACGCCGACGGCAGCTGGGCCTACAACCCCGGCAGCCCGGGCGACGCCAACTCCACCGGCCTCGCCGTCAACGCGCTGTTCGCCGCCAGGACCGACCCGGCGGGCGTCGCCAAGGCCGGCCGGTCCGCCTTCGACGGGCTCGCCCTGTTCCAGCTCGGCTGCGCCGCCCCCGCCGACCAGCGCGGCGCCTTCGCCTACCAGCCCGACCCGGCCGGCGGCGCCCTCACCCCGAACGCCCTCGCCAGCGGCCAGGCCGCGCTCGCCGCCGGCGGCGGCCACCTGCCGGTCGCCACCTCGGTGCACGCCGACGCCGCGCCCAAGGCCCTCACCTGCGCCTCCGACGCCACGGCCGCCGCGGCCCCGGTCCCGCACGCGGACTCCGGCGAGGCCGCCGGCGCCTACCTCACCGCCCAGCTCGCGGCCAACGGCGGCCACCTCAGCCTGGTCACCCCGGGCGCCGAGCCGAAGCCCGACTACACCGCGACCGCCTGGGCCGCCCTCTCCCTCGTCCAGAGCGGCCACCCCCAGCAGGCCGCCGGCGCCGTCGACTGGCTCGCCAAGGAGGGCGCCACCTGGACCAAGGGCGGCACCGACGCCGGCGCCACCGCCACCCTGCTGCTGGTCTCCCAGGCCGCCCACCGCGACACCGCCGCCCTGACCGGCCGGCTCACCGCCCTCGGCCCGGCACCCAAGGCCGCCGCGGCGGCGACGTCCGCCCCGGCCGAGAAGAAGAAGGACGACGGCGGCATCGGCCAGTACTGGCTGATCGGCGTCGGCCTCCTCGTCGGCATCGGCGGCGGCCTCCTGCTCAGCCTCCAGCGCAAGCGCAACCCGCACCTCTGATGCGCCCCGCACCCCGCCCCGTACCCCTCCCCGCCACCCGGCCCCAGTGCGTCCCGCACCCCGCCGTCGGTGCCGCCCGGCCCGGCCGGGCGGCCCGCCGGCCCCGGCGGGCCGTCGCCGCGCTGCTCCTCCCGCTCCTCGGGGCGGTGCTGCTGGTCGTCTCCGCCGCGCCCGCGCAGGCGGCCGGGTACCGGTACTGGTCGTTCTGGCGCGGCGTCGAGGGCGGCGGCTGGACGTACCAGCAGCAGGGGCCCGCCGTCGCCGTGCCGCCGGACGGGTCGGTGGACGGGTGGCGGTTCGCGCTCAGCCCGGACGGCGGGCAGGACGCCGCCAAGCCGCGCACGGGCGGGAGCTTCGCCGAGCTCTGCGCGGGCACCCCCGCCCAGGAGGGGCGCAAGCGGGTGGCGGTCGTGCTGGACTTCGGGACCGCCGAGGACGCGGGTACGTCCGCCGCCGGTCCGTCCGCCGCCGGCCCGGCGCCGGAGCAGCGCACGGCCTGCGCCAGCGTCACGCCCCGCGCCAGCTCGGCCGAGGTGCTGGCCGCCGTCGCCCCGCCGCTGCGCTACGACTCCAACGGGCTGCTGTGCGCCATCGCCGGGTACCCGAAGGCGGGCTGCGGCGACCAGGTCGCAGCGGGCGCCGCCCAGCCGGACACCGGCGGCGGCTCCGCCGACCACGGCAGCGGCCCGGACGTCGGCCTGATCGCCGGCGGCGCGCTGGTCGCCGTCCTCGCCGGCGGCGCCGTCTGGCAGGCGCGCCGCCGCCGTCACTCCTAGCCCCCACCCAGGACAGCACCGTGAGCAGCACCGCCCGTAGCACCCGACCGCCCACCGGACCCCGCCAACTGCACCCCGGGGCCTGGTGGTTGTGGGCGCTCGGGCTGGGCGCGGCGGCCACCAGGACCACCAACCCGGCGATCCTGCTGCTGCTCACCGCCGTCGCCGGGTACGTGGTCGCGGCCCGGCGCGGCGACGCGCCCTGGTCGCGGTCGTACGGGGCGTTCCTGCGACTGGGCCTGCTGGTGCTCGGCATCCGGCTGGTGTTCGCGGTCTTCCTCGGCTCCCCGGTCCCCGGCACCCATGTGCTGTTCACCCTGCCCGAAGCCCCCCTCCCCGCCTGGGCGCAGGGCGTGCGGATCGGCGGCCGGGTCACCGTCGAGGGCCTGCTCGCGGCGCTGTACGACGGACTGCGGCTGGCCACCCTGCTGGTCTGCGTCGGCGCCGCCAACTCCCTGGCCAGCCCGGCCCGGCTGCTGCGCGCCCTGCCCGGCGCGCTCTACGAGGCGGGCGTCGCCGTCGTCGTGGCGATGACCTTCGCGCCGAACCTGGTCGCGGACGTCCGTCGGCTGCGCGCCGCGCGGCGCCTGCGCGGCCGCACCGACAGGGGCGTCGCGGCCGTGCTGAGCGTCGGACTCCCGGTGCTGGAGGGCGCGTTGGAGCGATCCGTCGCGCTGGCCGCCGCGATGGACACCCGGGGCTTCGGCCGCACCGCCGACGTCCCGCGCCGGCTCGCCCGGGCGACGGCCGCGCTCACCCTGGCCGGACTGCTCGGGGTCTGCCTGGCCGCGTACGGGCTGCTGACGGCCGGCGGCGCGGGCTGGGCGCTGCCCGTCCTGCTGCTCGGCCTGGCCGCCGCCTTCGCCGGACTGCTGCTCGGCAGCCGACGCTCCGTCAGGAGCCGCTACCGGCCCGACCCCTGGGCCCTGCCGGAGTGGCTGACCGCCGGCTCCGGGGCCGCCGTGGCGGCCCTCACCACCTACCTGGCCGCGCAGGACCCGGCCGCCTTCGCCCCCACCGTCGTCCCGCCGACCGTCCCCGCGCTGCCCCTGGCCGCCGTGCTGACCGTCCTGCTCGGCCTGGTACCGGCGTTCGCCGCCCCGACCCCGCCCCGGAGGGCATCGTGATCACCTTCGAGCAGGTCTCCGTCCGGTACGCGGACTCCGCCGCGCCCGTACTGAACGGCGTCGACCTCACCGTCCCCGAGGGCGAACTCTGCCTGCTCGTGGGCCCGTCCGGCTCCGGCAAGTCCACCCTGCTGGGAACGGTCAGCGGCCTGGTGCCGCACTTCACCGGCGGGGTGCTGCACGGCCGGGTCACCGTCGGCGGCCGGGACACCCGCGAGCACCGGCCGCGCGAACTCGCCGACCTGGTCGGCACGGTGGGGCAGGACCCGCTGGCGCACTTCGTCACCGACACGGTGGAGGACGAACTCGCCTACGGCATGGAGTCGCTGGGCCTGCCGGGCGACGTGATGCGCCGCCGGGTCGAGGAGACCCTCGACCTGCTCGGCCTCGCCGACCTGCGCGACCGCCCGCTCGGCTCCCTCTCCGGCGGCCAGCAGCAGCGCGTCGCGATCGGCTCCGTGCTCACCGTGCACCCGCGCGTCCTGGTCCTGGACGAGCCCACCTCGGCCCTCGACCCGGGCGCGGCCGAGGAGGTGCTGTCCGTCCTCCAGCGGCTGGTGCACGACCTCGGCACCACCGTGCTGATGGCCGAGCACCGGCTGGAGCGGGTCGTCCAGTACGCCGACCAGGTGCTGCTGCTCACCCCGGACGCGCCCCCGGTGCTGGGCGAACCGGCCGAGGTGATGGCGCACTCCCCGGTCCACCCGCCGGTGGTCGGCCTCGGCCGGCTCGCGGGCTGGCGGCCGCTGCCGCTCTCGGTCCGCGACGCGCGCCGCAAGGCCGCACCGCTGCGCGCCGAACTCGACGGCCGGACGCCCGCCGCCGCCGGTGCGTCGTCCGGTGCCCCCGTCGCCGTAGCCGACCGCCTCGCCGTCCGGCGCGGCCCGGTCCCCGCGCTGCGCGGCGTGGACCTCGCGCTCCGCCCCGGCGAGATCACCGCCCTGATGGGCCGCAACGGCGCCGGCAAGTCCACCCTGCTGGGCAGCCTGGTCGGCCTGCACGCCCCCGCCTCCGGCCGCGTCGAGGTCGGCGGCCGCACCCCGCACCGCACCCGCCCCGCCGAACTGATCCGCGAGGTCGGCCTCGTCCCGCAGGACCCGCGCGACCTGCTGTACGGCGAGTCGGTCGCCGCCGAGTGCGCCGCGGCCGACGGCGACGCGGGCGCCGCCGCCGGCACCTGCCGCGCCCTGGTCGAACGCCTGCTGCCCGGCATCACCGACGACACCCACCCGCGTGACCTCTCCGAGGGCCAGCGGCTCACCCTCGCTCTCTCCGTCGTGCTCACCGCCCGGCCCCCGCTGCTGCTCCTGGACGAGCCGACCCGCGGCCTCGACTATGCCGCCAAGGCCCGGCTGGTGGAGATCCTGCGCGGCCTGGCGGCGGAGGACCACGCCGTGCTGCTCGCCACCCACGACGTCGAGCTGGCCGCCGAACTCGCCCACCGCACGGTGATCCTGGCCGAGGGCGAGATCGTCGCCGACGGACCGACGGCCGAGGTCGTCGTCTCCTCCCCGGCGTTCGCCCCCCAGGTGTCCAAGGTGCTGGCGCCCGGGCCGTGGCTCACCGTCGGGCAGGTCGCCGAGGCGCTGGGCGCATGAGCACTCGTCCCGTCCCGCTGGGGCGCAGGTCCATTGCGGCGCTGCTGTCCGTCTCCTTCGTCGGCGTCGCCGCCTTCGGCTGGCCGCTGCTCGCGTCGACCAAGTCGGCGCTGGTCGGCCACTCGGCGGACGCGCCGTGGCTGTTCGCGCTGTTGTTGCCGCTGCTGCTCGCCGTGGTCGTCGCCCAGATCTCCGAGGGCCGCTCGGCGGGCGGCGGGGCGCCGGGGCTGGACGCCAAGTCGGTGGCCCTGCTGGGGGTTCTCGCGGCGGCGGGCGCGGCACTGCGGCCGCTCGGCGCGGGGACGGCGGGGCTGGAGCCGATGTTCTTCCTGATGGTGCTCTCCGGGCGGGTGTTGGGGCCGGGGTTCGGCTTCGTACTCGGCTCGCTGTCGATGTTCGCCTCCGCGCTGCTCACGGGCGGGGTGGGGCCGTGGCTGCCGTTCCAGATGCTCGCCATGGGGTGGGTCTGCCTGGGCGCCGGGCTGCTGCCGGGATCCGCCTCCCTGCGCGGCCGCCGCGAACTCATGCTGCTGGCGTCTTACGGCGCTCTCGCGTCCCTGCTCTACGGCACGATCATGAACCTCCAGGGCTGGCCGTACATCGGCGGCCTGGCCGGCTCCATCTCCTTCGTGCCGGGCGACCCGCTGCCCGCCAACCTGGTCCGCTTCGCGGCGTACTGCCTGACCACGTCGCTGGGTTGGGACCTGCCCCGCGCCGCGCTGACCGTCGTCCTGTGCCTCACCCTCGGCACCCCCGTCCTGCGCGCCCTGCGCCGCACGACCCGTCGCGCCGCCTTCGACGCCCCGGTCACCTTCCACCCGCCGGAGCGCTAACGGCACCCGCCGCACACCTGCCCGGCCCCGGCGACGGGCCGCCCGCACATCCCACCCCGCCCGGGGCACTCGTGCCTTCGCGGCCCGTCGTCCCCTTGCCGGGGTTTTGGCACCATCGGCACCTTCGCGATCCGCGCTGCCACGATCGCCCCCACGCTGTGCGTGACCCTGTCCGGCAGCGGAGCCGCGATGATCCCCGCCAGCGCGTCCCGCGTCCACCCACCCGCGAGCAACCCCTCCACCCGCGCGGCCTGGTCGCACAGCGGCTTCCCCGCCAGCGCCATCCGGGGCTCCCTGCGCCCGAGTTCGAGCAGCAGAGCCATGCCCGCCGTCAACTTCTCCGGGGGACGGACGGAAGGCTCTTCCACGGCCTTGGTTTTCAGTTCCTTGGAAGGGCTTCCCACCTTCCCGCCGCCTGGCACCCCAGGTCCGGGCCCACCGGCGGCCGGGGCCACGGGAAGCGGCGGCATCGCATGCGCTGCCTTCCCGTTCGTCACCGGCACCTCATGAACCGAAACGACCGTCCGCACCTGCCCCGTCAGCGGATCCCGCAGCGTCCGGCGGACGTAGTGCCCGGCCGCCTCCAGCTCTCGCAGCGCACGGGCAACCGTCGTCCGCCCTTCAACGCTCTTCGCAGCGAGTGTGCGGACGTCCTCCCGCGCCCCGTCCGGCAGACTGAGCAGGTAGCTCAGCAACCCGCGCGCCGCCCAACTCAGCGAGTGCTTACGGACGACGTGGCCGTTGTCGAGGATCGTGTACCCGGGAGCATGCCGAGGGATACGATGAATCTGCATCGTGGAGCTCTTCTCTCCTGGTGCCGAACCCCGGGGTGTTGGCGCACCGCCGGGGTAACTCTTGCCCATGCATCGAGCACTCCTCCCGAGCACCCGGCACCGCAATCTTCACCGTAATGCCGTAACGCCCAATCAAACTCAGCTCGTGATCACTCATTCGGGCGGCGCAAGCGCGCACAACCCGGCGCGCCCCGGGCTCGCCAGCCCGGGGCCGCCGAAATTCCGACTACAAAGATGGTCCGTTGATCGGCCTGCAGCCGAGACGGGAGGCGAGATCGCTGGTGTCCCGGTTCGGGTGTGGAACCTACCAGTGCCGCCGGTGCCTTCCGTCCACCTCGACTGACGATCAGTCATGCGCAACGCTTTACGCTCCGTCGTCACCCGACCACGTGATCCGGCGAGTTGAGCCGCACCCGGCGCTCGCCCTCCACGGTGACGGTCGGACCGAACCGACCGAGGCCCGGCACGCCCTGGCTCTGCCACCAGGCGTGGGCGGCGGCCACCTCGTCCCACAGGCCGAATCCACCGACCCGGCCCCCGGGTGGTGCGCGTGGATGGGCCCCGCCGATCTGGCCGTGGACTCCGGCCGGTGCCTCCTCGGCCTCGGCCGGACGGACGAGGCCCATGCCCTGATCGCGGAGGGGACGGCGCTGCTGCCCCGCACCAGGGAACAAGACGCGCGGCATCTTCCTGACGTACCGGGCCCGGAGCCACCTGAAGGCCAGGGACGTCGAGCAGGCGCTGTCCGTCACCTGCGAGTCCTGGAACGCCTGCGGACCGGCTGAGTGCACCGAACCCGAACCGGGGGCGCACCTGGAGCGCGGCATGTCGGTCCCGTAGCCTTGATCCTCTTCCCCAGGAGGCGTGTTGAGCGAGATCGTCCTGATGTCCGACCCGAAGGTCGCCGCGATCCCCGTTCGGAACCGCGACGAGCGGCTGTCGGACGTGCGGAGCGGTGGCGCGCTGCTGGTCGACGGGCGCAAGCAGGACGGCGCCGGGGCGTTCGCGCAGCTGCGCACCGGGGTGCTCGACCGGCTGCTCGACGCGCAGGCGGCGCTGCCGGACGGCCTGCGGCTGCTGTTCGTCGAGGGCTACCGGCCTCCGGCGCTCCAGAGCCGCTACTTCGACGAGTACGCCGCCGAGTTGCGGGCCGCGAACCCCGACTGGCCGGACGACCGGATCAGGTCGGCGGCCAGCCGCTACGTCTCCCCTCCCGAGATCGCGCCGCACAGCGCCGGGGCCGCCGTCGACCTCACCCTCGTCGACGCCGACGGCCGCGAACTGGACCTCGGCACCAGGGTCAACGCCAGCCCGGAGGAGAGCGCCGGGGCCTGCTACACCCACGCCGAGAACATCGGCGCGCAGGCCCGCGCCAACCGGCGGCTGCTCAGCGACGCCCTGACCGGCGCCGGGCTCGTCAACTACCCCACCGAGTGGTGGCACTGGTCGTACGGCGACCGCTACTGGGCGCTGGCCACCGGCGCCCCGGCCGCGCTCTACGGGCCGGCGCAGCGGTAGCCGACACGACACGCGGTCCGCGGAGCCTGCCGAGCGGGCCCGCGGCCCCGGGCCAGACTGTCGTCGACACCGGCGCAGGCCCGAGGAGCAGAGCGATGACCGAGCAGGACCCCGAGCGGCGACTCCCCGCCGTCGCCGTCGCGATCGTGGTCGAGGACGGCCGGGTGCTGATGGTGCGGCGGCGGGTCGCCGAGGGCGGGCTGTCCTGGCAGTTCCCGGCCGGGGAGGTCGAGCCGGACGAGTCCCCGGAGGACGCGGCCGTCCGCGAGACCGCCGAGGAGACCGGCCTCTACGTCGCCGCCGCCCGGCTGCTCGGCGAGCGCGACCACCCGCAGAGCGGGCGGCGGATGGCGTACACGGCCTGCGAGGTGGTCGGCGGCACCGCCATGGTGATGGACGTCGACGAGCTGGACCGGGTGGTCTGGGCCTCCCGCGCCGAACTCGCCGAGTACGTCCCGTTCCCGCTGTTCCCGCCGGTCCAGGAGTACCTGGACGGCACGCTCGCCGGGTAGGGCACGGCGGACTCGCGTGGGAAGTCGGCCCGTCCGACTTCCCACTCAAGAACATCAGCGCCGGGGCCCTGGAACTCGTCTCCAGGGTACGGACGTTCGGACGGGAGACCGCTCGCCCCCGCTTCGGAAGGACACGCGTGACACCCGCGCAGGAAGCCCCGTCCGGCCACGACCACGCCCCTCCGCGGGCCCGCCGCCCGGGTCGGGAGCCGGTCACCGACGAGACGGTGGCCCGGCTGAGGGTCCTGGCCCGCACCGACCCCGCCTCGGGCCTGCCCGCGCTGGCCGAGGCGCTGCGGGGCCGGGCCTACGGCGAGCCCCGGCCCCGGCCCGAGGAGGCCGTCCCGTTCCTGGAGGAGTCCGCCGCCATCTACCGCGCCCTGGTCGCCGACGGCGGCACCGAACACCTGGGCGCCGCCGCCAACGCCCTCGCCTCCCTCGCACTGGAGTGCTCCCTGGCCCACGCCGACGGCCTCGCCCTCGCCGCCCGGCAGGAGGCGGCCGACCTGGCCTCGTGCGCCGAAGCGGCCCGGCCGGTGCCGGACCTCGGCCGGGCCGCCGTCCTGCGCGCCGACCTCGCCCACGCGCTCGCCGAGGCGGGTCGGTTCGACGAGGCCGTGGACGCCGCCCGCGCGGTGGCCGCCCGCTCCCGGGCGGTGACCGAGCCCGGCGGGACCGACCTGACGCGGCGCCTGCTCGGCCTCACGGTGCTGCTCCGCCTCGCGGGCCGCACCGAAGAGGCCGTCGCCGTCGAACACGAGGCCCTCGCCTGGCTGCACGAGGGCCGTACGGAGCCGGACCGCAGCCCCGTACCCGCCCTGCGCGCCGCCGGCGCCGCGCTGTGGTTCGCCGACCTCGGCGACCCCGCGCAGGCCCGCCTCCTGCTCGCGGAGGCCGCCCGCGCCTGCGAGCGTCTACCCGCCCGCGGCGAGCGGGGCAACTTCGGCTTCCTCGAAGGCCTGCGGGCCGACCTGTTCGCCCGCTCCGGTGTCCGGGACGAACAGGCCGCGGCCGACGCCCCGGATCCGCTCGCGCTCGGCATCGACCCGAGCCGACACCTCCAGCCCGTGCTGGGCCTGAGCTTCCACCACTGGTCCTTCAGCCTCCGCGATTCCTTCCGGGACGGACTGGTCGCCCTCGCGCGGGCCGTCGAGGCGATCACGGGCGTTCCCGAGCAGACCGACCGCCTCCCTGACGAGGACGACCTGCCCGAGCACACCGACGGCCGGTCGCCCCTGCCCGACGACCGCGACCTGCTGGCCGCCCTCGGCACCCTCACCCGGCGGCTCGACCTGCGCCGGGCGGTCCTGGGAGAGCATCCGAGCTACTACGCCCGCACCGCGCTCCCCCGGCTGCGGCGGAACGTCCGGATCGCACGGCACCTCCACGCGACGGACCCCGCCGCCGGCACCCGGCGCCTGGTCAGGGCGCTCACCGACCTGGCCATGGCACAACTCGTCCACGGCGACAACGCCGACGCGACCGGCACCCTGCACGAGGCCCACGCGCTCGCCGGCTGACCGGCGCGCTCAGCCCCCGATGCCCGTCCTGGCACCGAACTTCCCACCGCGGGAGGCGAGTTCCTTGAGCACGACCCCGCCGCGCCCGGCGAGGTGCGAGCGCCGCAGGCTGTCGTCGCGCCGGGTGAACTGGGCCACCGCGGCGCCCCGCCCGAGGGTGACGGCCCGGGCGACGTAGCGCGGGGTGTACGGCGCGGGCGTGCGGCCGGCGAGCAGGCGGCGCAGGTTGTCCACCGCGACGGCGGCCTGCGGGCCGGCGAGCGCGCAGGCGAAGCGGGCGCCGGGGACGGCCGCGCAGTCGCCGATGGCGAAGATCCGCTCGTCGTCGACGCTGCGCAGGGTCGCGTCCACGGCCGCGCGGCCGTCCCCGTCGACGGTGAGGCCGCTGCGGGCGGCGAGGTCGGGGACGCCCGACACGATCGCCCACAGGGTCAGGTCGGAGGGGAGCGCCACGCCCGACCCCAGGTGCACCGCGCCGTCGGCGGCCCGCACCAGGCTGTCGTCCACCACCTCGACGCCCAGGGCCGCCAGCCCGTCCCGTACCTTCCGGTGCGCCCGGTCGGTGAAGTCCGCGGCCACCGCCCGTCCGACGATCCGCACCCGCAGGTCCGGCCGCGCCTCGGCGATCTCGGCCGCCGTCTCGATCCCGGTCGCACCGCCGCCGACCACCGTGACCGCGCTCCCGGCGGGCAGCGCGGCCAGCGCGGTCCGGGCCCGCTCCGCCCCCTCCCAGCTGCCCACCGGGACGGTGCCCGGCACCGGTCGCACCGTGCTGCCCATGGCGAGGAACGCCCAGTCGAAGGCGAGGCCCGTCCCGTCGTCCAGGGTGACGACGCCGTCGCCGATCCGCTCGACGGTGCCGACCCTCAGCGCGGCCCCCGCCCGGAGCATCGACGCGATCGGCGTCGCGGCGGCGTCCGTCCCCGCGATCCGCTGGTGCAGCCGTACCCGTTCCACGAAGTCCGGGCGCGGATTGACCACCGTCACCTCGGCCGCCCGCACCTTCCTCGCGACCCGGTTCGCCGCGAGCATGCCCGCGTAGCCGGCGCCCACCACGACCACCTTCATCTCCGCCACCGCCTTCATCTCGGCCTCCTGCCGGTGCTGCGTCCGTCCGTTCGGGCAGGAGATGCCGGCCGGCCGCCCGGCGTGACACCGATCCGGCACGAGAGCGGTATGAGACAGGTCACACGGCGCCAGGTGTCACGGACCGGGGCGCTCCGGCGTCCTGTGGGAGGCACCAGCCGACCGGAGGGAGACCCGAGATGAGCGGCGAACACGCGGACGACCATCACCCCGACCCGGCCACCGAGGCCTTCGTCGCCCACCGCAACCTGCTGTTCACCGTCGCCTACGAGATGCTCGGCTCGGCGGTGGACGCCGAGGACGTCCTCCAGGAGACCTGGCTGCGGTGGGTGGGCGTCGACCTCGACGCGGTGCGGGACCGGCGCGCCTACCTGGTCCGGATCACCACCCGGCAGGCGCTCGGACGGCTGCGCGCGATCGGCCGGCGCAAGGAGTCGTACGTCGGCCCGTGGCTGCCCGAGCCGCTGCTCACCTCGCCGGACGTCGCCGAGCAGGTCGAGCTGGCGGACAGCATCTCGATGGCGATGATGACGGTCCTGGAGACCCTCGCGCCCACC
Source organism: Kitasatospora sp. NPDC092039 (assembly GCF_044756065.1). Taxonomy (NCBI): domain Bacteria; kingdom Bacillati; phylum Actinomycetota; class Actinomycetes; order Kitasatosporales; family Streptomycetaceae; genus Kitasatospora; species Kitasatospora sp. NPDC092039. The sequence goes on from NZ_JBIVSD010000004.1 coordinate 276,323, forward strand.
GAGCGGGCGGTGTTCGTGCTGCGCGAGGTGTTCGGCCTCGGGTACCAGGAGATCGCGGAGGCCGTCGACAGGACGCCGGTCACGGTCCGCCAGATCGCCCACCGGGCCCGGGCCCACGTCGCCGCCCGCCGGCCGCGCGGCACCGTCTCGGCCGAGGAGGCCCGCACCGCCATCGCCGCCTTCCAACGGGCCGTCGAGACCGGCGACCTGCAGCAGCTGCTAGACCTCCTCGCCCCCGACGTGGTCGCCCTGAGCGACGGCGGCGGCATCAAGCAGGCCATGCCCCGGCCCACCGTCGGCGCCGGCCCGGTGGCCCGCCTGCTGGCCGCCGGCGTGGCGGTGTGGGGGCCGCTGGGGACGTGCGAGCCGGCCCAGGTCAACGGGCACCCGGCGCTGGTCATGCGGATCGACGGGGAGATCGACCTGGTGGTGGCGATGCGGATTGAGGAGGGGCGGATCACCGGCATCTACTCGGTGCGCAACCCGGAGAAGCTGACCCACATGGAGCGCGAGACGGCGGTGAGCCTCTGAGCCCCTCCCGGAAACCTCCGGAACCCTCTGGAGCACACCGGGCCCTTCGACACCTCCTCCCCCGTACGCTGTCCCGCAGCACCGGGAACGAGGGCGTTCGGGGGAGCAGTGGAACTAGGTCAGTTGCGCGCCTTCGAGGCCGTCGTCACCCACCGCACGATCACCGGCGCGGCCGGGGCGCTCGGGCTCGCCCCGGCCGCCGTCACCGAGCGGGTCCGCACCCTCGAACTCGGCCTCGGCACCGCCCTGTTCGACCGGTCCGGGCGGGACCTGACCCTCACCTCGGCCGGTGAACGGCTGCTGCCCTGGTCCCGGCGGCTGCTCGACCAGGCCGAGCAGGCCCGCCGCGAGGTCGTCGCCGCCAGGGCCCGCCTGCGGCTCGGCGTCCTGGCGGCCGTCGCCGCCACCCAGGTCCCGGCCGTCCTCGCCCGCCTCACCGACCGCCGGCCCGACCTGGACATATCCCTGCACACCGACACCTCCCGGGACGCCCTGCTCGACGGCGTCGCCGCCGGAGCCCTGGAAGCCGCGCTCGTCCTCGACGCCCCCGGCCCGCTCGGCGCCCTCGGCTTCCCCCTGCCGCCCGCCCCGCTCGACCACCTCGACGTCCAGGACGTCCCGCTCGCCCTGGTGGCCGCCCCCACCCACCCGCTGGCCCGCGTCGGCGCCCTCACCCGCGAGGCCCTCCGCGGCCACCGCCTCCTCGTCAACTCCCCCGCCTGCTCCTTCCACCTCGCGGGCGAACGCCTCCTCGGCCACCACGTCCGACGCCTGCGCACCGGCGCCGTGCCCGTCACCCGCGCCTGTGCCGAACAGGGCCTCGGCATCGCCCTCCTCCCCGCCCACGCCGTCCACGCCCACCTCACCGCCGGTACCCTCGTCCGCCTCCCCCTCGACCCCCCACCCCTCCACCTCCGCCTCCTCTGGCGCACCGACCACGCGCCCCTCCCCCTCCCCGCCGCCCTCGCCTGAACGGCCCGGGCCCGCACACAGCAGCGCGGCCCGGGGCTCCGAAAGCCCCGGGGCGCGCAACCGCCGTACGGATGTCAGGCCTTGGGGCCCGTGGACTGGACGACCTCGAAGGACCAGAGGGTGGAGCCGGTGGCGGCGGGGCGCTTGGGGGCCTCGCCGGAGGGGCCGTTCTGGTGGGCGGACTTCATCGGGCCCTCCATCCAGGCCTTGAAGTCCTCCTCGCTGCGCCAGCGGGTGTAGACGAGGTACTGGTCGGTGCCCTCGACGGGGCGGAGGAGCTCGAACCACTCGAAGCCGTCCGAGTTCTCCACCGCGCCGGCCCGGGAGGCGAAGCGCTGCTCCAGCACCTCGCGCTGCTCGGCCGGCACCGTCAGGACGTTGATCTTGACGACGCTACTCACATGACACCTCTCATCGTGAGGCCCGCTACCTGGGCACTTAATCTTGACCACGTGCGAGCAGTCTCCTACATACGACAGTCAAAGAAGCGTGAGGACGACTCTCAGGCTTCGCCGGCTGCCCAGCGAACGAAGACCGAAGCCTTGATCGTCGCCAAGGGCTGGGAGAACAACGGCCACTTCGAAGACGTCGGCAAGTCGGGTTGGGACCCCAACGTCACTCGGCCCGGGTTCGAGGAGATGATGGCGGCCGTCCGTGCTGGGCAGGTTGACGCCGTGGTCGTGTTCTCCCTCTCCCGCCTCACGAGGCAAGGTGCGCTGGAGGCCATGAAGATCAACGAGGAACTGGCCCGGTACGGTGTGCGCCTGGTCTCGGTCGAAGAGCCCTATCTCGACACCTCCACCCCGATGGGCGTTGCCATCTTCGGTCTGATCGCCGCGCTGGCCCAGCAGGAATCCGACTTGAAGTCCGCCTACGTCACGGCGACCAAGGAGACGCTGCGCGCGGCCGGGAGCCACGTCTCCGGCATCCCCCCGTACGGCTTCCAGACGGTCCGGGAGCAACGCGGCGAACTGTCCGTGATGCGACTGATTCCCGACCCGATCGAAGCGCCGCACGTGCGCGACATGGCCCGCTGGGCCGCAGACGGCATGTCCGCCGGAGACATAGCGCGCCAGCTCACCAAGTCGAACGCACCGACCAAGGTGACCACGCTGGGCAACAAGGGCACCAAGCGCCTTGAAGCACGCCGCGCGAACGGCTCATCCAAGAGTCTCGGTGGCCCCGGCTGGACGACCTCCACCGTCCTGCGCATCCTTCGTGATCCCCGGCTCGCCGGGTACGCCATGGTCTGGGAGGGCCGGAAGCCGCGCACGAAGGACGAGGACGGCAACGTGGTCCCCGGCACACAGGGCAAGCGGACCGTTCTGCGCGGAGACGACGGCTCTCCCGTGGTGTCGCACGAAGGCATCATCACCGCCGTGGAGTGGTGGGCTCTCCAAGAGATCCTGGACGGCCGAACGAAGGTCGTCGCCCGCTCCGGCCGTCGTGTCCCGACGCTGCTCGCTGGCCACGGGATGCTGTTCTGCGATGTCTGCGGATCGGTCATGGTGGCGGACAAGAGGGGCGACGACGAGAACCCGAAGTCCTACTACAAGTGCAACCGCCCCGCCGGTGTCATCCCCGGGCATGGTGGCCTGGTCATCGACGCAACGGCTGCGGACCATGAGGTGGCCAGCTCCGTGTGGGCGCGTCTGATGGCCATGGACCCGGCGGACGAGGACGACGCAGAGTGGCTGATGGAAGCTGCCCGCCGATTCACCCGCCAGCAGCAGGACCCGACTCATGATGCCGAACAGGCTGCATCAGAAGCCGAGTTGGTTCACGTCCGGGAGGCCCTTCGCACGCTGTACCAGGACCGGCAGGAAGGTCTGTACGTCGGCGAGACCGGCAAGCGGATATTCGCCGAATCGGTCGCCCGACTGACGGCACACGAGGAGCGCGTATCCGCGCGGGTCGAAGAGTTCCGATCGGCAAGCAACCGAACCGTCACGATCCCGATGGACTGGACAACCCCTGACAGTGACCCGATCGGAGACGGCTCAACCTGGTCAGGCATGACCCTTGAGCGCAAGCGGGAGTTCCTGTCGCTGTTCGTGGACTCGGTCCGTATCACCAAGGCGATAGGCAGGGGTCGGAACGCGAACACCCAGGACCGTGTAGTCATCAGGTGGGCCAAGAAGCCATCCACCGACTAACACCAAAGGGGGCCAGTGCCCCTCTTGGGCCTTTCCCAGCCCCGCTTGGCCCCCAGCGGCCAAGCGGGGCTTCTTCGTGCCCGCAGAGGGCCGTCCAGGAACGTGCTGGCTGCTCGGTCCGCACCCTCCCCAGCGACAGGCGGGCAGCGATGGGGTGACGGGGTGACGTTCGAGGGCTCTGTTTCAGGTTTCTCTATGTGTGCGTGTGTCTAAGAGAAACCAAAACTGACCCCTCGAACGTCACCCCGTCACCCTTGGCACCGGGCAGGATATCGTCCCCCTCTTCTACTCCCGGGAGAAGGAACAGAGACAGTCCGGGCGGCGCCATTCGGCGGGCGCGGGATGACACTCCGTCCCCACCGGCAAGACGGTTGCCGACAGTGGCGCGAGGCCGACGGGGCGGGGCGCCGCGAGATGCTGGACGAGTACGGCGTCAAGGTGGTGCTGTACCCGGTGTGGGGCCGTGGGAAAGCGGACCGCGTGGTCATCACGGCCGAGATCGATCACGACCCCGGAGCCGAGGTAACGGGGGCTGTCGAAGGCGACCAGGACCGCCCCGAGGCCGAGCAGCCACAGCCCGAGGCCCCGAAGGTGGGCCGTACTGCCGTCCGGCTTGCCGAGCCCGTTGTACAACCTGCCGAGAACAACCAGGACTCGGTACAGCCCGGGCTGGTGGGCGCACCAGCGTCGGAGCCCGCCCTAGCCGCGTAGCCGCGGGACAGCCCGAGGGGTGACGGGGTGACGTTCGAAGGGTCGATTTCAAGTTCTTCTATGACACAGCGAGTCTAGAGAGAACCTGAAACAGACCCCTTGAACGTCACCCCGTCACCTTTCGGTTTTCAGGAGGGGAATTCGTCCCCTCCTCTACTAGTGAGAGAGGGGGACGGACAACCCGAACAGTGCCGCCCATCGGGCCGCGGGAATTCCTCCCCCTCCTCTACCTCCGGGAGAGGGCGCAGGATTACCGCGCACCCCACCGACGGGAACCGGCGGCCCGAGTGCCCGCGCCCCTCTCGCAACCCTGCCCGTGCACCACGCACCCGCGTTACCGGGTGGCCGCCGGAGTCGTGCGGCAGAGCGCGGGGACCGCACCAGCCCGAGTAACGGCGTCCGCCAGGGCGCACCTGAAAGGGACTCACCGAGTGCGGTCCCCACCGCCCCGCAAAGGGCACCAGGACCAACAGGAACGGCACCGACGGAGCATCCGCGGGGTGCCCGTGGCAGGGGTGAAGCGGTTCGCCTGCCATCCGGACCAACGAAGGGGGCACGATGCGCTGTATCGACTGCACCGCACCGCCCACTCACCGGGGCCGCTGCCAGCTCCACCACGAAGCCTACGAAGCCCGCCCCTCGGTACGAGCGAGGCGCCGCCGTCAGGCCGTGGTCGAGCGGGGCAACTCCGCTGCGGCACGCCTGCGGAAGCAACTCCGCCGCGCCGGCCGGGCCACCTGCGGCGCCTGCGCGCTCGACTTCCTTCCGTCCGCCGTGGACGTGGACCACGTGGTCCCCCTGGCCCTCGGCGGCGAAGACGTGGACTCGAACGTCTGGTCCCTGTGCCGCCCGTGCCACAAGGCCAAGACGCGTCAGGACTTCGGGGCGCAGTCGACCCCGTTCTGAACGGTCCGGAGAGGCCGCGCTCGCGAGCCTGTCTGAGGTATCGGAGTTCCTCCCCGGACCACTCGTCAGCCTACCGACGAGATGCGACGCGCTGCGTCAGAGCAGTGCGGGTCAGTCGTTCTACCGGGCCGACCAGTCGGTGAGGTAACCCACAGCGATGTTCACGTTTCCCTTGGCCAACTTGAGTGCGTCCAAATTCAGGCGGCTGTTCGAGTATCCCAGATCGCCCAGAGCCTCAAGCTCCTTGCTGTAGATCTGCGCGAAATCGGGCTCACTCGTGTTGCTGGTCGCTGCGTTCTGGACATCCGACATGGCCACTCCCTCACTGCTCGGCACCCTGCCGATCGCTGCGGATCATGACATGACGGTCCGTCATCACGCCACTACCCTTGACAGATTGGCGGTGGTTCGGTGCCACGTAAGCCCCGCCCCCCGTGCTCGGTCCCGGGGTGCCCCGAGCTGACCACGGGCGGACGCTGCCCGCGCCACCAGGCCGAGGCCGACGCACAGCGAGGCACACCAGGCGGAAGCGCGTACGGCCCGCGGTGGCCACGCATCCGACGGGCCTACCTCTACACGCATCCGTGGTGCGTGCTGTGTGCTCGCGTCGCTGTGGTCGCTGACCACTTCCCCGAGTCGCGTCGCTCGCTGGTCGCCCGAGGTGTCAGTGATCCGGACGCCTGGTCGCGTCTCCGTCCGCTGTGCACGTCGTGTCACAGCCGCGAGACGGCCGTTCACCAGCCCGGAGGATGGGCCTCGGAGCGCCAAAAGCCCATAAAGGGCCTCTGACCTGCGGTTTTACCCAGGGGGGTGACTCCCTCCCCTCCCCACCCAGCGCGGCAGGGAGGAGAAAAAATCTAATGGTCAATTAGGGCATTTTGGTGGGGATTGCAATGCGCAATCAGGCCCCTTGATGGACCGAATCGCCAGGAAATGACGACGTCGCCCGGACGCCAACTCATCTACTGTTCCTGCGGTTGGGGCTGTTCTCGAGTGAGCGCGGCCGCAGTCGCACCGGAGCCTGGCGACGATTCCGGGATCTGGGACTGATCGTGCCGGAGTCAAGTAACGAAATTCTGCAACTAGGAGATTCAATTATGGCCCTTACCCTTGCCGAATCCGCGAAGCTCTCTACGGAAGACCTTCAGCGTGGCGTGATCGAGACGTTCGTTCAGGAGTCGCCCATTCTCGACCGCCTCCCCCTCATCGAGACCGAGGGAACGGCGTATCGATACAATGAGGAGTCCGAGCTTCCCGGGGTTTCCTTCCGCGCTGTCAACGAGGCATACCCCGAGAGCGTTGGCGCGGTGAACTCCCGAATCGAGACCCTCGCCATTCTCGGCGGCGACTCCGATGTAGACAAGTTTCTCGTACAGACGCGTGGCAACATCAACGACCAGCGGGCGGTTCAGGAGGTCCTGAAGGTCAAGGCCGCTTCGCTGCATTTCTCCGACCAGTTTTTCAACGGCGACACCGCAGTGAACCCGAAGGGGCTTGACGGCCTGCGTAAGCGCCTGATCGGGCGGCAGGTGCTCGACGCCAAGGGAGTTGGTCCGGTTGCCAACGGCTACGATTTCTTTGATGCGCTCGACGCGTTGACCGCGCAGGTTCGCGGCATCAGCGGGCAGAACGGCGCCCTGTATATGAACGCGGCGATCCTGGCGAAGATCCGTTCCGGGTTCCGCCGGCTCGGGGGTGCTGAGCTGCTGACGTCCGAGATCAACGGCAAGAAGGCCACCATGTGGAACGGCATTCCGATGCTCGATCCCGGCCAGAAGCTCGACGGCACCGATATTCTCCCGCTCACGGCCGTTACCGGCGGTAAGGAGACTGGCGACATTTACGCGGTCCGGTTCGGTGCCACCGAGGCGGATGCGGGTGTCACGGGTCTGACGAACGGCGGCATTCAGGTGACCGACCTCGGCGAGGCGCACGACAAGCCGGTTTACCGGACCCGAATCGAGTTCTATTGCGGTATCGCACTGTTCGGCGGCAAGGCGGCGGCACGTCTGATGAACGTTCTCGCTGGCTGATCTGATGGCATGGTAAAGAGGCCCCCATCCCTACTTCCCTTCCGGGTTGTGGGGGCGGGGGCCTCTTTGCGTTCTTGGTCGATCTACGGCGTGTACTCGTAGCCGATGGTGAACCGGGCGGGCAGGCAGGACTCCGTGTACTCAATCACACCTTCGTCGTCCGACCAGCGGTGGACGAGCGCCAGGATCGAGCTGCCGACCGGCACTGCCAGGGCGGCGGCTTCTCGCTGGTCCGCGGTTCGCGCGTGCATGTCGTCGCGCGCCGCCGTGATGGTTCGGCCCGTGGCCTGGAGGACCCTTGCCGTGATTCCGTCGTTCCGTCCCGGCGCCGTGTTGAGCAAGTCGGGCACGAGCGCTGCGAAGTGCGCGGGGTACCAGGACACCGCGAAGAGGGTTCGTGACTTACCGCGCCCAGCGATGTACTCGCGACGCACCAGTTGGGCCCCGTGTTCCAGGTCGAACAGATCCGCTACGTAGAGCGGCGGGATGACGATCTCGGCAGCCGTCACGCGGCTGGTCTCGCCATCCATGAAACTGGACTGCACCCTCTGCACTCGGGCGAGACGGTCACGGCTACTGGCACTCACGCGCGGGTCGTCCGCGACGAACGTTCCACGTGGTGACGTGCGCAGATAGCCCTCCACCTGGAGGTGCTGGAGTGCGCGGCTGACCGTGGCCACGGCGACGTTCCAGCGGCCGGCGATCTCCTTGTTGCTGGGCAGCTTTGCACCCGGTTCCAGCTCTCCCGAAAGGATTCGCTGGCGGTAGTGATCCGCGATCACAGACCACGTCTTCGGCGTCTTGCTCGGCACGTTCGCTCGCTTCCGCTCGGTGGACGATACCCCGCTTGAGCAGACTAGTTCACTCGGAACCGTAGCGACCGAACTAGGCCACTCTTCATGCTGGACTAGTTCACTGACTGGACGTCGGTTAAGCGGTGACCAGCCCTGTTCCGAGGGAGCACACATGCAGGATGCGGAGAACAAGTGCCCGAACGGCGAGGAGATCCGTCCGGACCCGCCGGACCCGGACGGCATCGCCACGTGGAAGTGCCCGTGCGGATACTTCGGCTACGTGCTGCCGGTCGACTTCGTGTCGACGCACCCGAACGAGACCCGCGTACAGGTCTGCGGCCGGAAGCGCCGGAGCAGCGTGCCCGCGCCGGTCATGGCGTGACGGTCCGGTCCTGGGGCCGGCTGTGGCTTCACCGGATCACTCACCCGGTGGTCACGGCTCAGATGCTCTGGGGTCTGCATCTTCAATTCGCTTGGCCGGTAATGATGTTCAGCCCGAGGCGACGACAGATCATCCGTGACGAACGCGCCCACGTGGCCCCCTGGCACGTGGAGCTTCGCACGGGCCCCGAGTAGCACCTTCAGACTCCCGTCCCGGGCGCGCTGTCATGGCTGACGTTGCACTCGGGACGGGCTCCAACTCCCGTACCCCGCCCCGGGGCTGGAACCGAGGCGACAACACCGGTACGGGAAACCCGGTCCCGTCCGTACGCGCAACAACCCCCGTCGTGGACGGGCGGGGCCGCCACCATCGAGGAAGGGTGCCACATGGCAAGGACCAGCCCGAAGGGGGCGGAACGCCGCGTGGTCGTGCTCCGCCGCGAAACCCGGAACTTGGCTCCGTCGGGCGTAGCGGTCCGGCTCAACGTCGCGTCGCTCGGCTCCGTCGCGAAGGACTCCCGCGCCGATCGGATCGGGTTCGTTCACCGGACCACCGGCAGCTACGCCTATCTACGGGAGCCGGGGACGGTAGACGACGTCTGGGAGTGCCCGGTGACCTCGGTCGGGCCGCCCAGTGCGGAAGAGGCCGAGCGCGCCCAACTGGTTGACGTGGGAGTCGTCCCGCACAAGGACCACCCCGAGTAGCCCCTTCGACTCCCGGCATGACTGCCGGGTCGCGTCCCCCGGAACAGCTCCCCGGGGTGGCGCGCGTCGATCCCCCGCCGGATGTTCTGACACCAACAGCCGTCGGGGGATCGGCACTCAGACCCCCGCCCCGACTCGATCGACCGTCCAAGTGTTTCGAGTCGGGGCGGGTTCCATCTGCCCAACCACTAGGCGACAGGAACAACTGTGGTGCACAAGGACATTCAGCGGCAGCCGGAGCGCCGGATCGGGGCGCTGGTTCTGCTCACGGACCCGGAACAGCGCGTGCTCCTGGTGGAGCCCACCTACCGGCCCGGTTTCCAGCTTCCCGGCGGCGCCGTCCACCAGGGCGAGCAGATCGCTGACGCGGCGGCGCGCGAACTCGCCGAGGAAACCGGACTGAGTCGGGTCATCACGCATCATCTGGGCGTCGACCAGATCCCGGCGAACCCGTCCACGGGCGCCGTCGAAGGGTTCAACATCATCTGTGACGGCGGGGAGGCGACCCCGCTGGAACGGCGCCTTCTGGCCGACCAGGGCGTGCCGGTCGGCGCGGCCCGAGAGATCAGCGGTCACCGGTGGGTGGCACTCGAAGAGCTGGACGACGTCACGGAGCCCTACATGGCGCAGCGCATCCGGGTCGCCATGGGTATCCGGAACAGCGGGCTTCGTCAGCCCCTCCTGTACATCGGACAGCCGGCGGGCGAGCGCCACACCGCGTAATGGAGGCATCCGGCGGGGGATTCAACCCCGAAGGCAAGCTTTGGCGCGCTGAGTACTGGTTTCGGGGTCAGCCCGGGATTCCCGGAGTCGTCGCCGGAACCTCGAACGTGACCGGCAGCGCTGCCATGCACTCGTTCGAACGCTTGGCCGCGTGGCTGATTTCGGAGATGGCCCGGCGGTGGTGGACGTTGGAAGTGCCGTGCGAAGTGGCCGACTTCGGGGAGATCCTTCTTCGCCACGCGCAGCAGGACGCCCAGGCGCACGGCAAGTGGACGTACCGGCCGGACATGCCCCCGGCGTGGGCGGACGTCACCGTGACCTACCATCCGACCGATCGGGGCAAACGGGCCTGAGGATCGAAGGGGCCCCGTCCGGGTTCGCCTGGGCGGGGCTTCGGTCCGGCGGCTCTTCCTGAGACGGCCGGGCCGCTTATGTGAGTGGCTTGACACATTCGTTGATCTTGACGACGGACATGGCGCGCTCCTTCTGCTCCGGTGACTGCGTACGGGAGCAGTCTGCTACACCTCACGGCCGGGCGGTCCGCAGGTGTCGGCGGCCGTCCGGGCACGGGCAGCCGGCGGGGGCGGCCGTCCGGGCACGGGCAGCCGGCGGGGGCGGCCGTCCGGCGGGGGCAGCCGGCGGGGGCGGCCGTCCGGCGGGGGCGGCGTGGGGGTCAGGCGATCCACGGCGGGAGGACCCGCTGGTCGTCGCGCGGGGCGAGGGCGCAGGCGCCCTCGGGGGTGCGGGCGTCGGGGTTGTAGGCGTGGGCGGGGGACGGGGAGGCGACGACGGCGGTGAAGCCGGTGTCGGTGGCGATCCGGCGGGCGGCGTCGGCGGGGAGGACGACGGTGTCCCCGGCGGCGAGGGTGAAGACCTCCCCCGCAAGGTCGACCCGGGCGGTGCCGGTGAGCAGGGTCCAGACCTGCTCGGTGTCCATGGCGTGCAGCGGGCCCCGGGCGTCGGCGGCCATGTCGACGTGCCAGACGGCGAGGGCGGCGGATCCCTGGGTGGGCGAGGCGTAGGTGGTCATGACGCCGTTCGGGGTCGCGGTGCGGCGGGCGTCGGTCCGGCGGATCACGGGCATGGCGAAGGAACCCCTAAGATGGACAATGAAGTTGTCTATATAGTCAATGAGGTTGTCCATCGTGTCAAGTGAACCGTCTCCGCCGGGTTTTGAGCTGCCGCTGCGTCTGCTGCTCGCCTTCCGGACGATCATCGACGAGCTGCACGAACGCATCGCCCGTCAGGGTCATCCCGACCTGCGCCCGATGCACGGCTTCGTCTTCCAGGCGATCGGCCCGCAGGGCACCACCGCCTCCGAGCTCGGCCGCCGCCTCGGAGTCTCCAAGCAGGCGGCCGGCAAGACCGTCGACCAGCTGGAGCAGCTCGGCTACGTCGCGCGCGTCGCCGATCCGACCGACACCCGGCGCAAGCTGGTCCGGCTCACCGAGCGCGGGGTGGACTGCCTGATCCGTTCGGCGCGGATCTTCGACGAGCTGCGCGAGGAGTGGTCGGAGGTCCTCGGCGAGGAGCAGCTGCGCGCGGTGGAGGACGGCCTGCGCCGGCTCGCCCCCGGCGACCCGTTCCGGTTCGACACCCCGCGCTGGTTCGGTGCGCCGTAGCGGACCAACCCCCTTGGTACGGTCAGGACTCGGGCAGTCCACGGGTCGCGAGGGTCTGGTTCTTGTACGCCTTCACGCCGGTGATCTCGGCCCCGAACCAGTCCGGCGCCGAGAACGCCTGGGCCTCGGCCTCCGAGCCGAACTCGACCTCGGCGGTGCGCAGCCCGGCCAACTCCCCCTGGTAGACGTCCGCGTGGACCGTGACGCCGGACTCGTCGAAGGTGTAGCGGTCCTTGACCAGCCGGGCGCCCTCGGTGGCCGGCCAGAGCTCGGTGAACTCCTCTTCCCCGAGCTCGCGTTCCACCTCGATCCGGACGGGGGAACCCGCCGAGGACGAGGCGCCGCGCTTGACGCCGAGGACGCGGCCGCCGCCGATCCGCCGCAGCCGCACCTCCGTCCCGTCGTCCTTGATCGCGATGTACCCCTGCTCGATGTGCTGCCGCACCGCCGTCTCCGGCGGTTCGAAGGCCTCCAACAGGAACTTGCGCTCGATCTCGAACGGCATGCCGCACCATCCCTTCCCGGTCGCACCGAGCGGCCGGTTCGCACCGAGCAGCCAGTTCGCACCGCGCGGCCCGTCGAGCCGTCCGGACGAACCCGTCGGGCCGTCAGAAGGACCGCCCCTCCCCACGGTACGGCCGCTCCGGCCCCGCCGGGTCCGGCCGGTCGCGCCGGTCCGAGCAGAGCGAGGAGCTGAGCCGGTTCAGCAGCCCGGCGAGCTCGGCGTACTTCTGCTCGTCCCAGTCCCCCAGCAGCTCGGCGAGCTGGGTGCGCCGGGCGGCGACCAGCCGCAGCGCCGCCGCCTCCCCCGGTTCGGTGAGCCGCAGCGGCAGCCGCCCGACCCGCGCCGCCAGCCCCCGGCCCTCCACCTCCCGGACGGCCTCCTCGATGACGGCGACCGGGACGATCCGCCGCTCGGCGAGTTCGACCGGCTCCACCGAGCCGTGCTGGTGCATCTGGAGCAGCAGCCAGCTGGAGGCGGGCCGCAGGTCCAGCCCGGCGGACTCGGTGATCCGGCGGAAGAGGTCGCGCCGGGCCTCGCGGCTGTTCAGCACCGACAGCGCGCGGGCGATCTCGTCCAGCGAGGTGCGCTCGACCGGGTTGACCCCGATGGACTCGCTCAGGTCGGGCGCGGTGACGGTGGAGCGCAGCTTCTGTTCGCGCAGGAACAGCGACAGCACGAAGGCGACCACCGCGACCGGCACCGCGTACAGGAACACCCGGGTGATCGACTCGGCGTACGCGTGGTAGACCCCCGGCTGGACGGCGGCCGGCAGCCGGGGGATGACCCGCGGGTCGGCGGTGATGACCTCCGGCCGGAACCCGGGCGGCAGCGGCACCCCCGCCAGGGCGTCGGCGAGCCGGCCGCGCAGCCCGTTCGCGAAGACCGTCCCGAAGACGGAGACACCGAAGGAGGCCCCGATGGAGCGGAAGAAGGTGGCGCCGGCGGTGGCCACGCCGAGGTCCTCGTAGCCGACCGAGTTCTGCACGATCAGCACCAGCACCTGCATCACCAGGCCCAGCCCGAGGCCGAAGACCAGGAAGTAGCCGCTCATCTCGGCGGTGCCGCTGTGCTCGTCCAGCCGGGAGAGCAGCAGCAGCCCGACGGTGGTCACGGCCGTCCCGGCGATCGGGAAGATCCGGTAGTGGCCGGTGCGGGCGACGATCTGACCGGAGCCGATCGAGGTGAGCAGCATGCCGAGCACCATCGGCAGCATGTGGATGCCGGACATGGTGGGCGAGACCTGCTGGACCACCTGGAGGAAGGTCGGCAGGTAGGTGAGCGCGCCGAACATCGCGAAGCCGACCACGAAGGAGATCACCGCGACCAGGCTGAACGTCCGGGAGCGGAACAGCCGCAGCGGCAGCACCGGCTCCGCCGCCGTCCGCTCGACCCGGACGAAGGCGACCAGCAGCACCAGGCCGAGCGCACCGAGGCCGACGATCTGCCAGGACGCCCAGGCCCAGGTGGTCCCGCCGAGCGAGGTCATCAGCACCAGGCAGGTGGCGACGGCGGCGATCAGCACGGTGCCCAGGTAGTCGATCCGGTGCTCGCGCCGGACCTCCACCCCGTGCAGCACCGCCGCGATCACCACCAGGGCGACGGCGCCGATCGGCAGGTTGACGTAGAACACCCAGCGCCAGCTGAGGTGGTCGACGAACACCCCGCCGAGCAGCGGCCCGAGCACGCTGGTGACGCCGAACACGGCGCCGAACAGGCCCTGGTAGCGGCCGCGGTCCCGGGGGGCGACGAGGTCGCCGACGATCGCCTGAGAGAGCACCATCAGCCCGCCGCCGCCCAGGCCCTGGAGCGCGCGGAAGGCGATCAGCTCGCCCATGTTCTGGGCGATCCCGCACAGCACCGAGCCGAGCAGGAAGATCACGATGGAGGCCTGGAAGAAGCGCTTCCGGCCGTACATGTCGCCGAGCTTGCCCCACAGCGGGGTCGCGGCGGTGGAGGCCAGCAGGTAGGCGGTGACCACCCAGGAGAGGTGCTCCAGGCCGCCGAGGTCGCTGACGATGGTCGGCAGCGCGGTGGAGACGATGGTCTGGTCGAGGGCGGCCAGCAGCATCGCCAGCAGCAGGGCGCCGATCGGCACCCAGAGGTTGGGGACGGTGACCGCCGGCGGGCCGCTCGCGCCCGTGGCGCTCCGGCCGGACCCGGCGCGCGGATCCGTCGTCATGGCGTCTCCAGGGGCATCACGGCACCTCCGCGGACGTCCACAGCGCCCGCGCGGGCGTCATCGCGTCTCCGTCGGCATCACGACGTCTCCGTGGGCATGGCGTCTCCAAGGGGGTCGCGGGCCCGTCGCCCGGGCCGTGCGGATGATCACTCCCAGCTCACCGCGCTGGTCTGTTCGTCCCGATTCGTTCCGTCGGGTCGAACCGAGCGTAAGCGCCGGGGACGACCGCCGCGCCCCGGGCGTTCTCCGAGGGGCCAACCGGCACCAACCGGCACAACACCCCCGCCGGCGGACGGACGCCCCTGTCCACCCTTCGGGCGGTCCTGCATAATCAGGCGCGATCGTGCGCCCCGGTCCGCCCGGAACGTGCGCCGAACGACCGAACGACCGCCCGCGAAGTCGACGCGGACCCGACGCGAAACCGAGGAGGACCGGCCGATGCCGGACCAGCACTGCCCGACGTGCGGCACCGCACGCTCCACCGGGTGCGGCTGCGTCCCGGACCCGAGCCTCACCGAGACCGCCGTCCTGCCCCACCTCGAAGGGCCGCTGGTCCGCCCGTACGTCCCGCAGACCGCCGACCAGGTGGCCGACGAGGCCCACCCGAACGCACCCGTGGTGGACCCGTTCGCGACCACGGTGCTGCCGCCCGTCCCCCCGGGACGGCCCGGGCCGCCGGCCGCTCCCCCGCTCGGACCGGACGCGGACGCGTACGCCACCACGGTGCTGCCGCCCGCCGCCCCGGGGCAGGGCCCGTTCGGGCCGGACGCCGGCGCCTACCCGGACGGTGCCTACCCGGACGGCGGCTACGCGGACGGCGGCTACTCGGAAGCCCACGCCACCACCGTGCTGCCGCCGGTCCCGCCCGCCGGGCCGGGCGGGTACCCGGGGGCCGCGCAGCAACAGCCACCGGTGCCGGGGTCGGGGCCGGACGCCGACGAGATCGGTCTCTTCCCCTTCGGCCCGGGCGCGGGCTCCGGACGGCCCCCGGGCACGGCCGGGCCGCGGGCCGGCGGCGGCCGGGCCGCCAGACGGGCGGCCGAGCAGGCCGACCGGCGGCCGCTCGCCCAGCGCAAGGGGCTGCTCGCCGGGGTCGGCGCCGCCCTGGTGGCGCTCACCATCGGCGTCGCCTACGCCGTGACGCCCTCCGCCGGGCCGCCGGCCGAGCAGGCCCGGCCGCTGCCGACCAGCACCCTGGCGCCCGCGCCGGTGGACCCGCCCACCCTGGCGGCGCCCGCCCCCAGCGCGGCGGCGCCGACCAGCGAGGCACCGAGCCCGACGGCCACCGCCACCCGCAAGCCGAGCCCGACCAGGACGGCCACCCCGACGCCGACCCCCACGCCGACGCCGCCGCCTCCCCCGGTCCAGCCGCCCGCGCCGGACCCCGTCCCGACGCCGACGCCCACCCCCACGCCCACCCCGACGCCCACCCCGCGGCTGCTCCAGCTCGGGATGAACGGGCCGGACGTCAAGGACATGCAGCAGCGCCTGTACGCCGCCGAGTGCGGATTCGTCGACAAGTCGATCATCACCGGCACCTTCGACTACTGGACCCAGTCGGTGCTCAGCAGCTACCAGCGGGAGAACCGGATCAAGGGCGAGAACGGCGTCTACGGCCCCAAGACCCAGGCCACCCTCACCGCCGACCCGGGCTGCTGATCCCCCGCACGTACGAAGGGGCGGCGGCCGCCCACCGGCGGCCACCGCCCCACTCGTCAGCCCACAGCCGTCAGCCGGTGACCGCCCCGAAGATGCTGATGCCCGCCAGCACCACCATGATCGTCGCCGCCACCCGGATGATCAGCTTCATCGGCACGTGCTTGAGCAGCTTCTGCCCGCCCACGATGGCGATCCCGCCGACCGCGCACAGCGCCAACCAGGAGCCGAGGCCGACGGCCAGCGGGTCCGCGTACTTGGCCGCCAGGTTGGCGGTCATGATCTGGGTCAGGTCGCCGAACTCGGCGATCGCGACGACCACGAAGCTGGCCCCGGCCACCTTCCAGAAGCTGTTCGAGGACGGCTCCTTGGCCGCGTGCTCGTCGTCGTCCCCGCCGTGGAACAGCAGCATCGCCGCGCCGACCAGGAACAGCACGCCGGTGACGCCCTCCACCCAGCGGTGCGGCAGCAGCGAGAGCAGCTGCCCGGCGGCGAGCGCGAGGCCCACCTGGAGGGCGAAGGCGGCGGCGATGCCCGCGAAGACGTAGCTCGCACGGTACTTGGTGCCGAGCACCAGGCTGGCCAGCGCGGTCTTGTCCGGCAGTTCGGCCAGGAAGATGACGCCGAAGGTCAACGCGGCAACGGTAGGACTCATCAGAGGTTTCCTCGGTCGGGCTGCCCGGCCACCGCAGCTCCGTCAGGGGACGCTTCGGCCCGACAGCACTGGTCATGGTCACAGCACTGCGGCCGAAGGTCTCGCCGGCAACGCCCTGTCGAGCGATGCCCCGGGCGCCGGGCCCCTGGGGGCCAGTATGTCGACGGTCCGGTGGAGGGCTACTCCCCTTCAACGACGCCAAGCGTACCCGACGGCGTGAGCCGGCCGGTCCCAGCAGGCCACCCCACCCGAAGGCCCCACCCGAGGCCCCCTGCCCCCCGCCCCTCGCCCCTACCCGCCGCCCCCGTCCGGCCCGGGCGCGACCAGTCCGCGGCCGACCAGCTCCAGGACCACCACGATCGCCACCGACTCCACCGCCAGCAGCCCGATCAGCACGAACAGCTGCACCGCCCCCGCCTGGACCGGCGAGGCCCCGCCCAGCAGCATCCCGACGAACGCCCCGGGCAGGGTGACCAGGCCGACCGTCCGGGTCTGGTCCAGCGCCGGGACGAGCGAGGTCGCCGCCGCCGTCCGGCAGATCTCCAGCCGGGCGTCGCGCTCCTCGAAGCCGAGCGCCAGCGCGGCCTCCACCTCGCCGCGCCGCAGCCGCAACTCGTCCAGGGCCCGCCGCCCGGCCAGCGAGGTCGCGGTGAGCGCGCCGCCGATCAGGATGCCCGCGACCGGGATGACGGACAGGCCCCGGGCCGGCAGCAGCCCGGCGCCCAGCAGCAGGGCGAGCACCGGCAGCACCCCCGCGCCGATCGGGGCGGCCGCCCAGACCCAGGCCGGGCCCGGGGTCATCCGCCGCCCGGCGGTGCGCACCGCGACCGAGAACATCAGCAGCACGAACAGCGCCGACCACCAGAGCGAACCGACCACCCAGGTGATCACCGCGGCGACGGCGGCCAGCTGCACCACCGCGCGCAGCCCGGCCCGCAGCACCGCGTGCCCGTGGCCGAGCAGGCCCCACCCGGCCACCGCGACGGCGGCCAGCAGCAGCACGGCCGTGACCACCCCGAGCACCGGGGTGACCGGCAGCAGCTGCCCGCCGGAGGCCGCCAGGTCCGCGGGGAGCATCAGATCCGGCCCGTCGGGCAGATCCAGCCCATCGGCCGGGCCCGTCAGATCCAGCTGGTGAACCACATCCGGTCCTGCCAGGACGACATCGGGATCACCTCCGCCGTGTACAGCGGGTAGAAGAACGCGAAGCAGCCGATGATCGCGAGCACGACCGCCCCGGCCCCGATCGCCCCGATCCGGCGGCGCCCGGGGCCGCACCCGGCCGGGCCGAGCATCGCCCCGAGCATCTGGGCGACGGCCAGGCACAGGAACGGCACCAGCACGACCATGTAGAAGGAGAAGATCGTCCGCTCCTGGTACCGGAACCAGGGCAGGTAGATCCCGGCCACCGCGCACAGCACCGCGCCCGAGCGCCAGTCCCGCCGGAAGAACCAGCGCCACAGCAGGTAGACCAGCGCGAAGCAGGCCGCCCACCAGAGGAACGGCGTGCCGAGGCCGAGGATCTGCGCCGCGCAGCCGCCCG
The DNA here is from genome assembly GCF_044756065.1 of Kitasatospora sp. NPDC092039. Taxonomy (NCBI): domain Bacteria; kingdom Bacillati; phylum Actinomycetota; class Actinomycetes; order Kitasatosporales; family Streptomycetaceae; genus Kitasatospora; species Kitasatospora sp. NPDC092039. The sequence continues at coordinate 294,395 of NZ_JBIVSD010000004.1, forward strand.
AGGAGGTGCAGCCGCGCTGCCCGGCCGGGACCTGCTCCCAGTACATCGAGACCGGGCGGCCGTCGACCAGCCAGGCGAAGGGGTTGGACTGGTAGGTGTGCGGGGTGCTCAGACCGGTGTTGAAGTCGTACATCTGCGAGTGGTAGTGCCACAGGCTGCGCAGCGGCGCGGGCACCCAGCTCATCGGGACCTGCGGCAGCGGGATGCCCAGGACGCTGTCCGGGGAGAGCCCGGCGCGCCCGTCGGCCCAGTGCCGGTCGTAGCCGCCCCCGCCGTCGGCGCCGGTACCGCCGGTGGCCAGCCAGCCGCTCCAGGCGCCGACGTACACCACCGCGGCGGAGCCGACCATGGCGAGGAAGGCGGGTGCGGCGTCCCGGCGCAGCATGGAGCGCCAGGGACGGCGGGCGCCGGCGCCGCGGCGGCCGGACCCGTCCCACAGGACGGTGAGGACGCCGAGGGCGGCGAGGATCGGTGCGCCGTTCCACTTGACGGCGCAGGCGGCGCCGAGGAACACCCCGGCGGCGATCCGCCAGGGGCGCCACCCCAGCCGGACGGTGTCGCCGCCGGCGGCCTCGGCGACGCGGGCGAGCCGGGCGCGGGCGTGGTCGCGGTCGATCAGCAGGCTGCCGAAGGCGGCGAGCACGAAGAACATCTGGATGCCGTCGAGCAGGCCGACCCGGCTCATCACCAGCTGGAGGCCGTCCACCGACATCAGCAGCGCGGCGGTGCAGCCGACCAGGGTGGAGCCGAAGAGGCGGCGGCCGATCCGGGCCAGCATCAGCACGGTGACGGTGCCGAGCAGGGCGGTCATGAACCGCCAGCCGAAGGGGTTCAGTCCGAACAGCTGCTCGCCGATCGCCATCACCCATTTGCCGAGCGGCGGGTGCGCGATGAACTCGGGCGCGGAGGTCAGCGGGATGGACTGGGGGACGGACAGGATGTCGGCGTTGGCGTGGTCGGGCCAGGTGCCCTCGTAGCCCTGCCGGAGCAGCGACCAGGCGTCCTTGGGGTAGTACGTCTCGTCGAAGACGAAGGAGCCGGGGTGGCCGAGGTCCCAGAACCGCAGCAGGCCGGCGAAGAGCGCGACGGCGACCGGTCCGAGCCAGCCCGCGTGGTCGGCCGCCCAGCGGACCGGGCCGCCGCGCGGGGCCGGTGCCGGGGCGGCGGGGGCCGGGGCCGCCGGTGGGTGCGTGAGCGCCGCTTGCGTCATAGCCTCGCCGATTCGCCTGTCTGCTCTGCCCGGGTCCTGGCTCCGCCCGGGTCGTGCCGCCCCGGCCGGGGCAGGGCGGTCGACAGCCACTGACACTATGTGGCGGTGCCCGCGAAGCCAAGCGCGACGGGCGCCGACCAGGTGACCTGGTCGGCGCCCGTTTCGAACGCCCGGACGGGCCGTTCCGCTACGCGGCGGTCTGCAGCTCCCGGACCGGGACGGCGCGGACCACGACCGGCGCCGCGTTGTCCTGCTCCGGCGTGAGGTACGGGCGCAGCCGCAGCGCCATGACGACGATCAGCAGCGTGGAGCCCGCCATGGCCGCCAGGTAGAGCGGCCAGGTGCCGGAGCCGACCAGCAGCACGCCGACGGCCGGGCCGACCGCGATCGCTATCTGCTTCACCAGGGCGTACCCGGCGTTGTAGGTGCCGAGCAGCCGGGCCGGGGCGAGGTCCGCGACGATCGGGCCCATGGTGGGCGCGAGCAGCGACTCGCCGACGCCGAAGAGGGCGTAGATCGAGACGATGGCGACCGTGGCGGCCATGGTCTCGGTCCGGATCAGGCCGGCCACCAGGGCCATCGCCCAGGCGCCGAGCCAGACCAGGCCGGCCGCGGCCATCGCGGTGGTGCGGCGGCGGCGCGCGGTGATCCGCACCATGAACATCTGCAGCACCACGATGGTCAGCGCGTTGGCGCCGATCGCGAAGCCCAGGGTGGAGGGCGCGGTGCCGACGGTGTCGGTGGCGAAGGCCGCGACGCCGGACTCGAACTGGCCGTAGCAGGTGAAGAAGATCAGCCCGGCGAGCAGGCAGAGCCGCAGCATCGCCTTGTCGGCGACCAGCGCGCGCAGCCCCGTCGGGCCGTCGGCCTTGCCCTGGACGACGCTCAGCTGGACCAGGGGCATCCGGGCGGTGCCGGTGACCAGGGCGAGGCCGAGGAACGTCGCCGCCTCGATGGTGAACAACCGGGTGAGGCTGGCCGGGTCGGAGACGTCCACGATCTGCCCGCCGACCAGCGCACCGATGCCCATGCCCAGGTTGACCAGGGTGAACTGGAGCGCGAAGGCGTGCGAGCGGGTGGCCGCCGTGGAGCAGCGGACGATCATCGTGGCGAGCGCCGGCTGGCAGGTGGTGACACCCGCGCCGAACAGGAAGGAGGAGACCAGCAGGGCCGGGGTGCCGGTGGCGTGGCCGAAGGCGAACGCACCGGTGGCGGCGAGCGCCGTACCGGCCAGCAGCACCGGGCGGGGGCCGTACCTGTCGATGCCGCGGCCGGTGAACGGGAGGACGGCGAGGGCCGCCAGCGCGAAGACGGTGAACACCATCCCGGCCGCCAGCGAACCCAGCCCGCGCACCTGGTCCACGTACACGAACATGTACGGCATCGTGAACCCGCTGCCGAACGCGCTGAGCGCGTTGCCGATCTGGACGCGGCGCAGCGGGCCGCCCGCTCCACGCCGCTGCTGCCTCTGCTGCTTCACCGTGCCGGTCACCGTGCACATCCCTTCCTGGTTTCAACTGGATACTCTTAAGTCCAGAAGATTTCAGAGCTAAAGTTTGACGAGATAAAGTCTTAGCACCGGAAGAGTGCGGAGTCAAAGGCTTAAGGGGTGCACGCTCGTGGGAGACTGGTCCGCATGACTACGGACAAGCCGCGGCCGGCTGCCGGCCAGCCCGCCCCGGCCACCCCCCTGGAGTTCGGCATCGCCGAGCAGGTGGCCCTCTACCAGCGGGAATTCCCCACCGTCGACCCCCAGGTGGAGACGATCGTGCAGACCCTCAACCGGGTCTCCCGGCGGATGGGCGTGGCGTACGACCGGCAGCTGACTGTGCTCGGAATCACCTCCGCCGAGTGGGAGGTGCTCAAGGCCCTGGTGGTCTCCGGCAGCCCGTACCGGCTGGGCCCGGGCGAGCTGGCCAAGCGGCTCGGGCTCACCCCGGCGGCGATGACGCACCGGATCGACCGGATGGTGGCCGACGGCCTGGTCACCCGGGACCGGGACGAGACCAACCGGGTGCGGGTGATCATCGAGCTCACCGAGACCGGCCGCGACAAGTGGCTGGAGTCGATGCGGATGGCGGCGGTGTTCGAGGAGGAACTGCTCCAGGACGTCGTGGGCGAGGAGCGCACCGCGCTCTGCGCGACGCTGGGCCGGATGCTGCGGCGGATCGAGGAGAGCCAGCCGGACGCGCTCGGGCGCACCGACGACCTGGCCTGACGCCGGAGCGCCGACACACCGACGCGCCGGAGCACCGGAGCACCGGAGCACCGGAGCACCGGAGCGTGCGGGCCGGCTCGGCGGGGCTCCGCCGCCGCGGCCGGGCTCCGCGCGGGCCCCGGGAACGCGAACGGGTCCGGCCCGCCGGGAGGAGGCTCCTCCCGGCGGGCCGGACCCGTCGCTTCAGGTGCTGCGAGGATCCGTCAGGCCCTCGGCGGTCCGTCGGTCGTCAGCAGGGACCGTTGTCGGTCCAGACGCCCCACTGGCCGCTCAGGCTCGGGTCGTCGCCCTTCGTCCACCACTTGTTGGTGTAGTAGTGGCCCTTCCACGAGACCTTGGTGCCGCCGGCCGCGTAGGTGGTGTTCGCGTCCCAGCTCGGGGCGGCCGGGCAGGAGCTCGGGGTGCCGGTCGGGGTCCCGGTGGGGGTGGTGGTCGGCGTGCCCGTGGGGGTGCTGGTGGGCGTGCCGGTCGGGGTGCCGGTGGGGGTGCCGGTCGGGGTCGGGGTCGGCGTGCCGGTCGGCGGGGCCGGGCAGGCGGAGGCCGAGCCGTTGGTGGCGCTCACCATCTTGTCGAACAGGCCGGTCTTGGTACCCAGGTCGTACAGCGAGAAGGCGAAGGACCCGCCGAGGCCGTTGCAGTGCGCGTAGTCGATCTTGGCCTGGATCGACTTGGCGTCCTCACCGCTCCAGAAGGTGTTGCCGTCGTAGAAGTACGTGGTCTTCGCGTCGTCGTCCCAGAAGGTCTTGGACGGGTTGTCGACGAAGCCCGCGAGCTCCTTGAACATCTGGATGCCGGGGACGTTGCCGGACATCGCCGCGCCGGCCGCCGGCTGGGTGGCGGGCTGGAACAGGCCGTGCTTGCCGTTGTCCTTCACCCCGGTCCAACCGCGGTAGTAGAACGGCACACCCATGTTGATCTTGTTGGCGGGGAAGCCGCCGGGGATGCCGTACTCCTTGTCACCGGCGGTCCAGGCCTTGATCGCGTTGTCGATCGAGTACTTCCCGTTGCCCGGCTTGGCCGGGGTCGACGGGTCGTTCGGGCCCGAGTACAGCGGCGCCTGGTGGTTGGTCGGCCCCTGCGGGTCCCAACCGCCGTGCATGTCGTAGGTCATGACGTCGAGGAAGGTCAGGTACTGACCGATCTTGTCGGTCTCGACGTTCATGATCTTGTCCTGGCCGGCGCCGACCGCCGCCGACAGGGCGTAGGTCTTGCCGTCGGTCTTGCCCTGCGCGTCCAGCTGGGTGCGGAACTCCTTCAGCAGCGCGGTGAAGTTCTGCTTGTCGGCCGGGCTGGAGATGTTGCCGGTGTGGCCGCCGCCGCCCGGGTACTCCCAGTCGAGGTCGACGCCGTCGAAGATGCCGGCGGCGGAGCCGGGGCCGCCGTAGCCGGCCTCGCTGGGCAGGTTGCCCTTGATGAACATGTCGATGCAGGACGACACCAGGTGCTTGCGCGAGGCGTCCGTGGCGGAGGCCGGCGAGAAGAACTTGGAGTAGGTCCAACCGCCCAGCGAGATCAGGACCTTGAGGTTGGGGTTCTTCGCCTTGAGCTTCTTCAGCTGGTTGAAGTTGCCCGCGATCGGCTGGTTCCAGACGTCGCCGACGCCGTCGACCGAGATGTCCGCGCCGAAGCTCTTCTGGTAGTCGGCGAACGCGTCGCCCGCGCCGTCACCCGCGTTGGGGTTGTTGTCGTTCGTGTCGGCGGCCTTGGTGGCCTCGAAACACCCCAGGTCGGTCGGGTGGATGTTGGCGAACGAGTAGATCAGGTAGTCCAGGTTCTTGGCGACGCCGGTGTCCTGGATCGTCTTGGGGTAGTACGCGTTCGCGTAGATCGACCACTGGTCGAAGTAGGCGACCTTGATGCCGCCGCTGGTGGCGGGCGCGCCGGTGGAGTTGGTGGTCGCGGCGTTGGCGGCGACGCCGCCGGACAGCGCGAGGCCGGCGCCGAGCAGCAGGGAGGCGGTGGTGCCGGCCGCGATGGCGGCCAGGCTCTTGGGGTGGCGTCGGCGGCCGCCCTGCGGGGCGGGGGCCCCGGCCCTTTCAATGCGTGAGCGCAGCATGGGTGCGTGACTCCTGGTTGTGGGGGTACCCGTCGGCCCGGCGGCACGCGTCCGGGGTGGGGCCGGACGACCGGGACATGACAGGCATGGGTGGGGAATCGAGCGGATCAGACCATGACGGACTACCGGGATGTGCCGAACCGGCGCCCGCGGCACACGACCGCTGACGCCGGTTCAGGGGCTCCCTGCACCTGGGCAATAAAAATGGACTAGACCAACTCGCCCGTCAAGGGGGGCAGTCGGGCCTTGAGACCCGCTTAAGGTTCCACCCCCGCGCTGAGCTGGGCGGCCGCGCGCGGAGTCCGCACCTGAGTTCGGGTACCGGAGCCTGGTGCCGAAGCCTTCGTGCCGGAGCCGGGCGCCGGACTCAGTAGCGGACGGCGTTGGCCACCTCGGCCTTGACCGTGCCGGAGAGGCTCCGGTTGGCGTGCGCGGTGGCCTGGGCGCTCTGCCCGGCGGCCACGTCCGCGACGGTCACCGCGGTCGCGTCCAGCACCTTGCCGGACTCGTCGGTGAAGTCCAGCTGGATCACGTACCGGTACGACTGCTGGCCGTGGTTGGTGACGGTCAGCGGCACCTGCGGCTTGCCGTCCGACCCGGTCTCCACCGCCCCGGCGGTGACGTCCCCCTTGGCGTCCAGCCCGCCCTTGATCCCGGCGACGGCCGAGGACGCCGACGACACCGCCGCCGAGGCCCGCGCCTCCGCCGAGGCGATCGCCGCCCCCGCCCCGCCGGCCGCCGAGGCCAGCGCCGAGGCGGCGGAGGCGGCCGCACTCGCGCCCTTCTCCACCGCCGCCGCGGCCGAGGAGGCCACGCTGCTCGCGCTCCTGCCGGAGGAGCAGCCCGCGAGCACCGCCGCGCCGACCACCGCCACGGCCAACGCCCCTGCCACCGCGCACCGTCGGCGGCGCAGCGGCGGTGCGTCCAGGTCCTGCGCGGTGGTCCTCGGCGGGGTCGGGGAGCCCGGGCCGGTCTTCGGGCCCGCCTCCGCGGGGCGGAGACGGGCCCGGGCGCGGGTGAGCGGCTGGCGGTCCATGCGGTCCCTCGTTTCCGGTCGGCGCCGGGCTGCCCGGCACACCTCCCCGCCCACCCTCCGAGGCCCGGTGGACCGCCGCCAGCAGGGCTGCTGCCCCCGGGTGACGCGGCCGCGGACGGGGCCGGTGCCGCCCGGGAGAGCCGCTGGGGCCTGCCTCGAACCCCGTCGTGCGCCCGGGCGCCGGAAGAGCCCGGAGCCCTAGGAGAGCCCGGAGCCCTGGGAGAGCCCCGAGTCCTAGGAGAGCCCGGAGCCCTCCTGCGAGTCCGCCTCCACCGCGGCCCGCTCCTCGCGCAGCCGCACCAGGTGCCGGCGCCGCGCCACCACGCCGTACGCCCCGGCGGCGCTCGCCACGAAGGACGCCAGGCCGACCCACGGCCGGTCGAAGACGTGGCCGGTCAGGTGGTCCAGCGAGTACCGGCCGGCACCGGCCAGGCCGATCGCCAGCCCGGTCGCGCCGAGGAAGGCCGGGTACTCGTAACCGCCGGACATCGCGAAGAAGCCGGCCGGGGCGTGCACGGACACCGCGCCCGCCATCGTCCCGGCCACCACCGCGCCGGCCGCCGGGGTGGCCAGCCCGGCCACCAGCAGCGCGCCGCCGCCCGCCTCGCCGAGACCGGCCGCGAGCGCGCTCTGCCGTGCCGGGTGGAAGCCCATGTGTTCCATGGCCTCGGCGGTGGCCTCCAGGCCGCCGCCACCGAACCAGCCGAACAGCTTCTGGGTGCCGTGCGCGATCAGCACTCCGCCGACCGCGCTGCGCAGGGCCAGCAGGCCCAGGTCCTTACGGTTCAGGCACATCTCGCATCCTCGTTTCCGCGGCGGCGTGGACCTGCTCGGTGGCGGTCCTGACTCCATAGCAACCGAGAGCGCCCACCGCTTCGAGCCGGGGCCGCCATCCGGGCGAATCCGCCGCCGGCCAGGAATGAACCGCCCGGCGAGGAGATTCACGCCACGCCCGACCGCGGGGCGTGGCGGACCGGCCGCCCGGGGGCCCGCGGTCATGCTTGGCCCATGTTCGTCTTCAACCTGAGCAGCGCCTTCATCACCTTCTTCGCCGTGGTCGGCCCGCCGAAGACCCTGCTGTCCTTCGCCCGGCTGGCCGGGACCAGGAGCAACCTGGAGCTGCGACGGCTGGCGGCGCTGAGCACTGCCATCTCGGCGGTGATCGGCCTGGTGCTCGGCTTCGGGGCCGACGAACTGACCACCCTGTTCCACATCAGCGACCAGTCGCTCCAGCTCGCGGGCGGGGCGATCTTCTTCGTCTACGCCGTCGCGCTGGTCTTCGGCCTCCACCTCGGCTCGGACGGCGACGAGGACGAGCACCTGGCGAACCCGCTGGTGGACGGCATCCGTGAACTGCTGCTGCCGTACATCGCCAGCCCGCTCGCCGTCACGGCCGTCCTGGTCGCCTCGCTCAACCAGGACGACTGGGGGTGGAAGGCCGCCGTCGCCGGGGCGTACGTGGCCGTCGCGGTGATCAACTACCTCTGCGTGGCGGTACTCGCGCCGCTGATGCGACGCACCCACCGCACCTCGCTGGAGGTGCTGTCACGGCTGCTCGGGATGCTGCTGGCGGCGGTCGGCGTGGAACTGTTCCTGGAGGGCCTGGCCGGGCTGGGGGTGCACCTCCCGGCCGGGCACTGAGCCCGTCGGGCCACCTGCCTGTCGGTCCGCCGGGCCGCCCCCCGGTCGGTCCGCCGGTCAGCCCGCCGCGAGGCGGGCCAGCACCTCGCCGATCCGCTCCCGCACCAGCGGGTCGGCGACCAGCCCGTCCGGGCCGACCGCCCCACGTGCCGGCGACAGCCGGACGCAGGCCTCGTCCAGCACGGCCGCGCCGGTGTAGCCGAGGACGGTGCGCAGGGTGGCCTCGGCCCCCTGGCCGCGGCCCGGGCCGGCGGCGTTGATCCAGCCGGTCGGCTTGTCCGAGATCTCGGTGCCGCCGACCGTCCAGTCCAGCAGGTTCTTGAACGCGCCCGGCAGCGTCCCGGCGTACTCGGGGGTGCAGACCAGCAGCGCGTCGGCCGCCCCGATCGCGGCCCGCAGCGCGGCCACCGGCTCCGGCAGCGGGTCGGTATCGAGGTCCGGGTTGAAGTGCGGCAGCCCGGCCAGTCCGTCGTAGTACGTGGTCCGCAACCCCGGAGTGGCGGCGGCCACCGCGGCCGCGGTGCGCAGCACGGTCTCGTTGGTGGAACCGGCCCGCAGGCTCCCGGGCAGCAGCAGGATGTGGCGCTCGTTCGGCATGCCGGGAACCTACTCCCTGACGTCCGTGTCAAGGCCAGCGGGCGCCCGCCGGCCCCGGCGCGACGACGCGGCGGCGGTCAGCGCGGCGGCACCACGGGCCGCCAGGGCACCGGGCTGGAGAGGATCATCGAGCTGGACGGCTGGCCGTAGCGGCCGAGCCGGTCGCACACCCCCTCGAACTCGGCCATCGACGACACCGCGACCAGCAGCACGCAGCACGCCCCGCCGGTGACCCGGTGCAGCTGCACCACCTCCGGCCAGGTCGGCACCTCCGGGTCGCGCAGCACGCAGCGCGGGCCGTAGCACTGGATCTGGACCAGCGCGGTGATCGGCAGCCCGGCCCTGGTGAGGTCCACGTGGGCGTGGTAGCCGCTGATCACCCCCTCGGACTCCAGCCGGCGGACCCGTTCGGCCACCGCGGGTGCGGACAGGCTGACCCGGCGGGAGAGTTCGTTGTACGAGAGCCGGGCGTCGGCCTGGAGCTCGGCGAGCAGACGGCGGTCGACGGCGTCCAAGGCGACCTCCCGGGTGGTCGGGATCAAGGGATTTCCGTTCGTAAAGCGAATCGGCGCAACGCCTCGCGAACGAGAGCTCCGAACGCGGTTGCGATGCCCGTCGACCATTCAAGCGGGGGGCACCGCCGCCGCACAATGGGCACCCGGTGGAACCCGGCAGTCCGGCTGGATCACCGGACCGGGCGACGGGGCCCGGAGGATCAGGAGGCATCGGGTATGGGGCACGACACGGTGGAGACGCCCAAGCTGTCGTTCGGTCGCGGCGGAGCACCGGGCCGAGGGACCCCGTACGCCCAGTACGCGCGCCTGGACGAGCTGCACGGCCTGCAGCACCCGCGCAGCGAGGAGCCCGCCGAGCTGTCGTTCATCGTCACCACCCAGGTGATGGAGCTGCTGTTCGACCTGCTGCGGCACGAGTGGACGCTCGCCCGACAGGCGCTGCGCGAGGACGACCTGACCGCCGCGCTGGCCGCGCTGCGCCGGGGCACCCACGTGCAGGACGTCCTGGTGGAGTCCTGGGACCTGCTGGCCACCATGACCCCGCACGAGTTCAACTCCTTCCGCGCGCTGTTCGGCGAGGCCTCCGGCTTCCAGTCCTCCGCCTTCCTCCGGCTGGAGTTCCTGCTCGGCAACAAGAACGCCGCACTGCTGAACATGTACGACGGGATGCCCGGCACCCAGGCCGAGCTGGCCGAGGCGCTGCGCTCCCCCGGCCTGTACGACGAGGCGCTGGCCCTGCTGGCGCGCCGCGGCCTCGCCCCTCGGCGGGCCCCCTCCGAGCGGCGGTACCAGCCGTCCGCGGAGGTCGAGGCGGCCTGGCGGCGGGTCTACACCGAGCCGGAGTTCGCCGCGCTCCAGCCGCTCGCCGAGGCCCTGCTGGACGTGGCCGAGCGGGTCACCCGATGGCGCCAGCGGCACCTCTCGGCGGTCAAGCGGACGATGGGCGGCAAGCCCGGCTCGGGCGGCTCCAGCGGGCTGACCTGGCTGCGCAAGTCGGCCGAGCAGGACGTGTTCCCGGAGCTGTGGACGGTCCGGGACGGGCTGTGACGGCGGAGACGGACATGACGGCCGCGACGGCCGCGACGGCCGCGACGGCCGCGACGGCGCTGGCAGCGGTGACGGGCACGTCGGGAACGGGACGGGCCGGACACACGGATGACGAGGAAGGGACGGGCATGACCACGCGCGAGGAGTGCGAGGCGCTGGACGCCGTCGACCCGCTGGCGGCGTTCCGCAAGGAGTTCGCCCTGCCGGACGGAGTGATCTACCTGGACGGCAACTCGCTGGGCGCGCTGCCGGTGCGCACGCCCGAGCGGGTACGCCAGGTGGTCGAGGAGGAGTGGGGCCGGGAGCTGATCCGCAGCTGGAACGACGCCGGCTGGTTCGAGCAGCCGTACCGGCTGGGGCGGCGGATCGCGCCGCTGATCGGCGCCGGTCCGGCGCAGGTGGTCGTCTGCGACACCACCTCGGTCAACCTGTTCAAGGTGCTGTCGGCCGCGCTGCGGCTGCGCCCGGGCCGGCGCACGGTGCTCGGCGACGCCGAGGCCTTCCCGACCGACCTGTACATCGCCGAGGGCGTGACCGGCCTGGTCGAGGGCGCGCGCAGCACGCTGATCCGCCCCGAGGAGCTGGACCGCCACCTGGACGGGAACGTCGCCGCGGTCGTCCTCTCGCACGTCGACTACCGCACCGGCGAGCTGCTGGACATGCCCGGCATCACCGCCCGGGTCCGGGCCGCGGGCGCCCTGATGATCTGGGACGTGTGCCACTCGGTGGGCGCGCTGCCGATCGAACTCGACGCCGCGGGCGCGGACTTCGCGGTCGGCTGCACCTACAAGTACCTGAACGGCGGCCCCGGCTCACCGGCCTTCCTGTACGTCGCCGAGCGGCACCTGGCGGCCGGCCCGCTCCAGCCGCTGAGCGGCTGGTTCGGCCACGCCCGGCCGTTCGCCTTCGAGCCCGGGTACGACCCGAAGCCGGGCATCGGCCGGTTCCTGACCAGCTCGCCCTCGCTGCTCGGCCAGGCCGCCCTCGGCGCCTCGCTGGACGTCTGGGAGCGGGCCGACCTGGCGGCGGTCCGGGCGAAGAGCCTGGCGCTGACCGACCTGTTCGTCTCGCTGACCGAGCGGCTGGACGGCGTCGAGGTGGTGACCCCGCGCGAGCACGCCCGGCGCGGCAGCCAGGTCGCGCTGCGGCACGCCGACGGCTACCCGGTGGTGCAGGCGCTGATCGAGCGCGGGGTGATCGGCGACTTCCGCGCGCCGGACCTGATGCGCTTCGGCTTCACGCCGCTCTACCTCTCGTACACCGAGGTCTGGGACGCCGCCCGGCAGTTGGCCGAGGTGCTGGAGAGCGGTGAGTGGCGGGCGGAGCGCTTCTCCCGCCGGGGCGAGGTGACGTAGGGCGCGCCCGGTGGGTCCCTGCCGTGCACCCGGCAGGGATCCGCGGGACGCGCCCCGGCCCCCGGGCACCGGTGGAGCGCTCCTTCCTTCGAGGAGAACCGGCCTGCGCTCGGGCGTCAGTCCGTCAGTTCCTCGACCAGCGCGCGGTAGACCGCGAAGGCCGGCTTGGGCGTGTAGTCGTCGCGCAGCAGCCCGAAGTGCGGGAACGGTCCGGCGCCCGCGCTGTCCGCGTCGCGCAGGGCGAAGAACGCGTAGCCGGCGACGTTGAGTTCGGCGGCGAGCCCGGCGACCGTCCGGACCACCTCCGCCACCACCTCGGCCTGCCGCGCCTCGCTGCGCCCGGGGCCGGTGGGCCAGCCGTTCTCGCAGATCCGCAGCGGGACGCCGGGCCCGATCCCGGCCCGGGGCAGCGTGTCCCGGCGGAACCCGGTGAGCACCGCCCGTACCGCGTCGGCGAGTCGACCGGGCGGGACGGGGCGGAAGACGTCCGGGAAGAAGTCCAGGCCGACGTAGTCCAGGGCCCGGTGGAAGCGCTCGTCGGCGAGCCGGCCGAGCTCGGGCCAGAAGGTGTCCGCGGGGTCGAAGGAGGGCACCGCGTTGAAGCCGACGGCCAGCCGGTCGAACCCGTGGGCCAGCGCCTCCTCCTTGGCCGCGACCACGCCCTCGACCAGCGCCCGGCGGACGTTGGGGATGCTGCCGTCCACGGGCGGGAGGTCGAGGTTGGGCTCCTCGCAGATCTGCAGCAGGGCGAGGCGGTGCCCCTCGGTCCGGACCGTCCGCCGGACGAAGTCCAGCCAGCCCGCCAACTCCCCGCCGCGCTCCCGGTACTGGACCACCAGGTCGAGCCGGCGGCCCTCGACGGCGTACCGCTCGGGCCGCTCCGGGGTGTGCTCGCCACCCGGGTACGAGCGGTAGGCGCGGACCAGGAACTCCGCCGCGCCGCCCTGGAGCAGGCGCAGGGCGGCGGTGATCCGGGCCGGGTCGTCGGGGCGGGCGGGCGTGATCACGCCGGTGTCGTCACCGGCCGCCCCGCCGGGGTAGATGCCGAAGGTGAAGGTCATGCCGCCACCGTAGCCGATATTTTTGGTGTCACTGCAAGTTTGAAGTGACATCAGGATCTGCGGATAGAATCCGGCCATGGGACTTCGCGAACTCAAGAAGCAGCAGACCCGGGAGCTGCTGTCCGACACCGCCATGGGCCTGTTCGCCGAGCGCGGGTTCGACCGGGTCACGGTGGTGGAAGTGGCCCGGGCCGCCGGGGTCTCGCCGAACACGGTCTTCAACTACTTCCCGACCAAGGAGGACCTCTTCTTCGACCGGCAGGAGGAGGTGGTCGCCCACCTGGCCGCCGTGGTCCGGCACCGCCCGGCGGGCAGCACGGCCGTGGACGCCGTCCGGGCCGACCTGCTGACCGCCTTCGCGAACGCGGAGCCGACGGTCGGGCTGGACCCGGGGATGGCGGCGTTCTGGCGGATCGTCGAGGACAGCGCCGCCCTGCGGGCCCGGCTGCTGGAGCTCGGCGAACGGGCCGAGGCGGCGCTCGCGACCGCCCTGGCCGAGGAGTCGGGGGCCGCACCGGAGGACCCGCTCCCCCGGATCGTGGCCGGAGCCGTCGCGGGGGCGCACCGGGCCGTCCTCGGCGAGGTCCGGCGGGCCGTGGTGGCCGGGGAGCCCGCCGAGACGGTGCGGACCCGGGTCGAGGCGGCGGTGGACCGCGCCTTCGGGCTGCTCGGCTCGGGCCTCGCCCACTACCCGGGCGAGCGGTAGCCGGCCGGAGCCGGGGAACGGGGCGGCGGCGCGGACGGAAGCGGAAGCGGCGCAGGCCGCCCGGTCGGTTCGACCCGGGCGGCCTGCGCCGCTGTCCGGCTGCTCGACTGTTCGGCTGCTCGACTGTTCGGCTGATCGGCTGATCGGCTGATCAGCGACTCGGCCGTACGGCCCGTCAGCTGTGGCGACCGCGACGGCGGGCGGCCAGCACGGCCAGACCGCCGAGGCCGAGCAGGCCGACGCCCGCCAGGCCGAGGACCACCGAGGCGTTGCCCGCGCCGGTGGAGGGCAGCTCACCGCCGCCACCGGGGTGGGGGCTGGTCGGACCCCCGCTCGGGCGGTGGCCGGTCGGGGCCGCACTCGACGTCGTCGCGGTGGCCGACGGGGAGGTCGGGGCGGACGAGGTCGGCGCGGGCGAGGTGGGCGTCGGGCCCGGCGAGGTCGGGCCCGGCGAGGTCGGTGACGGGGAGGTCGGTGACGGGGAGGTCGGTGACGGGGAGGTCGGTGACGGGAACGTCGGGCTCGGCGACGTCGGGGAGGGGGAAGGCGTCGGCGAGGTCGGCGACGGGCTGGGCGTCACGGCGCAGTCCGGCAGGTCGCCGTCGAACGGGTAGCTGTGGATCTCGTAGCCGCCGGTGCCGGTGTGGATCAGGTTGCCCGCGAGGTACACCCGGCCGTTCATGCCCGGCTGGGCGATCGTCGTGGTGCCGCCCGGGTTGCCGGCCATGACCGAGCCCTGGAACTGGGCGCTGCCGAGGATCCGCGCCGTGCTCGCGGTCGGGAAGTTGTACATCAGCTTGGAGCGCAGCTCGGTGGTCCGGTCGCCCGCCAGACCGGTGCCGGTGTAGGTGTTGATGACCGGGCTGTCCCCGAGCATGTTCACCACGACGGTGGCACCGGCCGGGATGCCGTCGAAGACCAGGCCGATCTGCCCACCGGTCGGCGACGCGAGGTCCCGGGTGACGTTGAAGACCTGCCTCATGCTGGTCCCGTCCCCGGTGAAGGTCGCCTCGTTGGCGGCGACCGCGACGGTGCCGGTCGCGGTGGCCCGGCCGACGCAGTCGGAGACCTCCTGGATCCGGGTCAGCACCGACCGGTAGGGGGCGGCGGCGTCCGGGTCCTGGATCGACTCGCCGGTCGGGTCGATGCTCACGGTGCCGGTGACCGGGCCGGCGTGGCGCAGGTTGCCGAACGCCGGGCCGTGCGAGTCGCTGCCGCCGATCAGGACGCTGTTGCCGGTCCTGACGTCGACGTCGCCGCCGGTGGTCACGAAGTCGCTGCCGTTCGGCGGCACCACGCGAGAGCCGACGCCGACGACGCCCATGTTGTAGACGCCGCCGCCGTTCTTGTCGACGGTCAGCTTGCCCAGCGTGACGATCTTGCCCTCGGCCTCCGCGGCCCGGCCGTTCACGGTGTAGTCGCCGCCGGTGAAGACGTTGACGGCGGCGTCACGGCCGGGGAAGTCACCGTTGTGCGGCGGCGGCCAGGCGCTGGGACAGTCGGACCCGGAGCAGGCACCCAGCGGCGGGGCCAGCGGCGCGGCCGAACCGGTCGTCAGCACCGCGGCCAGCGGCAGCGCGGCGACGGCGGTCGCCACGGCGACCCGGACGGCCCGGCGCCCGGGCGCGGCCGGAGTCCTCGCGGCGGCGGTTCTGTGATCCGACGAACCGGTGACCTGACCCATCGACAATTCCTCCGTGCATGAGAAAGGGGCAGGCCCGGACGGACTGCCGCGTTCCGTACCATCTGCCGGCGATCCCGCAGATCCGGGATATCAAACCTTAAATCGGACTATTCACACCTTACAGATCCTCAGTTCGGAGCTGAAATTCATCCGTCCGGAGCAGCGATCGCCCGGGCAAGCGGGAGTTTGGCGGCAGGCCCTAGGTTGGACGCATGACCACCGAGGCCCAGGAACAGAGCGCGCCGCTCGTCGCGGTCGCGTCCGCCGACGCCGTACTGCGGCACCCCGAGGCGGGCGAACACCTGCTGACCGCCCTGGAACGGGAGCGCGCCGCGCGCTTCCGGCACGAGTCCGGGCGGATCGACTTCACCGCCGGGCACCTGCTGGTCCGGCTCTGCGCCGCCCGGCTGCTCGGCGTGCCGGTGGCCGGCCTCCTCCTCGCCCAGCAGTGCCCGGACTGCGGGCTCGCCGACCACGGCAAGCCCTACCTGCCGGACCACCCCGGGGTGCACGTGAGCCTGTCGCACACCCGGGGCGTGGTCGCCGCCGGTGCCGGGTTCCAGCCGGTCGGGGTGGACGTCGAGCTGTCCGCCCGGGGCGGTTCGCTGCGCTCGGTCGCCCGCCGGGTGCTCGCCCCGGCGGAGCTGGCCCTCGTCGAGGCCGACGCGGAGCCGGAGCAGGCGTTCCTGCGGCTCTGGGTGCGCAAGGAGTCGCTGATCAAGATCGGCCGGGCCAGCCTGGACACCCTCGGCCGGGTCGACCTCTCCGGGCTGCCGCTGTCCGTCCCGCCGGGCGCGCCGCTGCGCAGCCGGTGGGAGGACCTGCACCTGCTCGACTGGGCCGACCCGGAGCACGCCGCCGCCGTCGCGGCCGTCAGCACCGCCCCGGCCCGAATCGTGGAGCTCACCGCGGCGGGCTGATCGTCGGGCCGGGGGCGGCCCCCGGCGCCCACCCGCGCGGCGGGCCGGTGGATAAGCGGTGTTAGCGTGCCTGGTCGTGGGCACGTCGAACGCGTGTGCCCGCCGACCAGCTGCCCACCGGATTCAAGAGGGTGCCCCCGCCATGGCCAAGTTGCTGCTGAGCCTGCACGTCCTCGTGTCGGTCCTGTTCATAGGCCCGGTCGCGGTGGCCGTCAGCATGTTCCCCCGCCGGGCGAAGGCCGCGCTGGCCGGCGGTCCGGACCGGGCCTCCGACGCCGGCGTGCTGCGGGTGCTGCACCGGATCACCCAGGTCTACGCGCTGCTCGGGGTCGCGGTGCCGGTGCTGGGCATCGGCCTGGCCCAGGTGATGGACGTGCTCGGGCAGTCCTGGGTGATCGTCTCGATGGTGCTGACCGCGGTCGCCGCACTCGCGCTGCTGCTCTTCGTGCTGCCCGGCCAGCAGGCCGCCGTGGACGCGCTCGAACTCGACCCGTCGGACGAGCAGCACGCCAAGGCCGTCAGCGGCCTGAAGACGCTGCCGATGACCGCCGGTGTGTTCAACCTGCTGTGGGCCGTGGTCGTGGTGCTCATGGTCGTCCGCCCGGGGTCGAGCACCGGCGTCTGACCCCGCTCTCCGGATCCCCGCTGGCCACCGCCGCGGGTCACCGCGGAACCCTGCTGGTCCCCGTCGCCCCCTCCCGTCGACCGGGCTCGTTCGAGTACCGTCCTGGGCCATGACGATCATGGCGGGCATGGGCAGCCCGACGGGAACCGGTGTCGGCCCGCTGCTGCGGGGCTGGCGGGAACGACGGCAACTCAGCCAGCTGGAACTGGCGCTGCGGGCGGACTCCTCGACCCGCCACCTCAGCTTCGTCGAGAACGGCCGCTCCCGGCCCAGCCGGGAGCTGGTGCTGCGGCTCGCCGAGCAGTTGGACGTGCCGGTGCGCGAGCGCAACACCCTGCTGCTGGCGGCCGGTTACGCCCCGCACTACCCCGAGACGCCGCTGGACGACCCGTCGATGGCCGCGCTGCGCGCGGGGCTGGAACGGCTGCTGGCCGCCCACGACCCGTACCCGGCGGTCGTGGTCGACGGGTCCTTCCGGGTGCTGGCGGCCAACCGCTCGCTCGGGCTGCTCATGGACGGCGTCGCCCCGCACCTGCTAGAGCCGCCGTTCAACGCGATCCGGGTCACCCTGCACCCGGACGGGCTGGCACCGCGCATCGTCAACCTCCGGCAGTGGCGGCAGCACCTGCTGGAGCGGATGGAACGGCAGCTGGAGCTGGTCCGCGCCGAGCCGCTGCGCCGGCTGTACGAGGAGGTCCGCGGCTACCCCGAGCCGGCCGGGGGTCAGGGCGACGCCCCCGCCGAGGACGGGCCCGGCGCCGACGACTTCCCGTTCGCGCTGCCGATGCGGATCCGGTACGAGGGGCGGGTGCTCTCCTTCCTCTCCACCATCGCGACCTTCAACACTCCGCTGGACGTCACCGTCTCCGAGCTGGCCATGGAGACCTTCCTACCGGCCGACGCGGAGACGGTGCGGTTCCTGCAGGCGGTGGTCGGGCCGGAGCGGTAGCCCCCGGCTCGGTCTGCGCCCGGCACTCAGCCCCGCGTCTCAGTCCTGCTCCTCAGCCCCGCGTCTCAGTCCTGCTCCTCAGTCCCGCGTCTCAGTCCCGCGCCCGGGCCTCTCGCCGCAGGGCGGTGAACTGGAGGACGGCGAACAGCGCCACCGTCCCGGACTGCAACGGGATCCAGACGAACCCGGCGGTGGTCGGCTCCAGCCACAGCTCCATCGCGACCAGGCTGAGCACCACCCAGGCCAGGTTGAGGTCGATCACCGCCCGCACCCCGAACACCGGCGGCTGCCGGCGGGCGGCGAGCACGCCCACCGCGAACGCGTACCCGAGGAGGAGGATCCCGACGTCGACCAGAGTGGCGCGGCCGGCGCCGAGCAGCTCGCCGAGCGGGCCGGAGAAGGCCAGGTAGGCCAGGCCGTTGCCGCCGGTGACCAGGGCGTCCAGGACGAGGGCGCCGCGCACCGTCCACGGCGAGAAGGCGGAACCGGGCCGGGCGGGCGTGAGGGTGTTCGCGTGGGCGGACATGGCGGATCGCCTCCTGTCTGGGGTGGGAGCCCGGGGCCTTGGCGGCCTCACCGGGTGGCTCCACCCTGCCCGGTGGGGCGGCGGGCGTCGATTACCCCGCAGGTAACGGCCGGTCCGGTCCGGCCCGCCGGGCACCCGGCTGACCGGCCCGGTGCCGCACCCGTGGTCGGAGGTGCCACGGGTGCCACGGGTGCCACGGGTGCCGCAGGTGCCGCGGGTGCCGCAGGTGCCGCGGGTGCCGCAGGTGCCGCGGGTGCCGCAGGTGCCGCGGGTGCCGCAGAGACCGCGGACGGTCAGCCGACCGCCGGGGCGGGGAGCCCGAACAGGGCGGCCGCGTTGTCGTGGCAGACCGCCCGCAGCCACTCCTCCCCCAGCCCCAGCCCGGCCAGCGCCTCCAGCTGGTGGACGTACCGGTAGGGGATGTTGGGGAAGTCGCTCCCGAGCAGGACACGGTCCCGGAGCCCGCGCAGGCGCGGCAGTTCCTCCTGCGGGAACGGGGCGTCGGCCTCGGCGAAGTCGGTGAACGCGATGGTGGTGTCCAGCCGGACGGCCGGGTGGCGCTCGGCCAGGTCGAGGAAGTCGCGGTACTCGGGCATCCCGAGGTGGGCGACCACCAGGACCAGGCCGGGGTGCCGCTCCAGCACCGCGCCGATCGGGCCGGGGCCGGTGAACTTGCCCGGCACCGGCCCGGACCCGCAGTGGGTGACCACCGGGGTGCCGGTCTCGGCGAGCAGCCCCCACACCCCGTCCAGCAGCGGGTCCGCCGGGTCGTAGCCGCCGACCTGGAGGTGCGCCTTGAACACCCGGGCACCGTCCTCGATGGCCCGGGCCACGTAGCCCGGCGCCTCGGGCTCGGGGAAGAAGGTCGCGGTGTGCAGGCACTCGGGGGTGCGGGCGGCGAAGTCGGCGGCCCAGGCGTTCAGCCAGCCGGCCATGCCCGGCTTGTGCGGGTAGAGCATCGACGTGAACGCCCGGACGCCGAAGTCCCGCAGCCGCCGGACCCGTTGCTCCTCGGCCTCGCGGTAGGTGATCGGCCAGGGGCGGTTCACCAGTGGACCGGCCGCGTCGAAGTACGCCCACACCTTGTCGAGGACGTTCTTCGGCATGAAGTGGGTGTGCACGTCGATCAGCCCGGGCAGGCCGAGCGACCGCCAGAACCTCCGTACGCCGTCGGCCTCCTGACCGCTCACGCGCTCACCGGGCGGGCACGGTCGATGACGGCCCCGGTGTCGACCCCGGCCGGCAGGGTGCCGAAGGCCCCGCCGTGGTCGCCGCCCAGCCGGCTCGCGCAGAAGGCGTCGGCCACCGCCGGGCTGCCGTACCGGACCAGCAGCGAGCCCTGGAAGGCCAGCGCCATCGACTCGACCAGCCGGCGGGTACGGTACTCCAGGTCCCCCGGGTCGGTCAGCTCCTTGCGCAGCGCGGCGACGGCCGCGTCCAGTCGGCGGTCCGCGCCCGCGGCGGCGTCGAGTTCGCCGAGGAAGGCCTCGACGCTCTCCGGGCGCTTGGCCATCGCGCGCAGCGCGTCCAGGGCGGCGACGTTGCCGGAGCCCTCCCAGATCGACACCAGCGGTGCCTCCCGGTAGAGCCGGGGCATCCCGGACTCCTCCACGTAGCCGTTGCCGCCCAGGCACTCCAGCGCCTCGGCGGAGTGCGCCGGACCGCGCTTGCACACCCAGTACTTGGCCACCGCCAGGCCCAGCCGCCGGACCAGCGCCTCGGTCCCGTCCCCGGCGAGCGCCCGGTCGGTGGCCTGGGCGAGCCGCATGGCGACGATCGTGGCCGCCTCGGACTCCACCACCAGGTCCGCGAGCACGTTACGCATCAGCGGCTGGTCGACCAGCGCCCTGCCGAACGCCCGCCGGTGCAGGGCGTGGTGAACCGCCCGGGTGGCGCCGTAGCGCATGCCGGAGGCCGCGCCGACGGTGCAGTCCAGGCGGGTCATGTTGACCATCTCGATGATGGTCGGGACGCCCCGGCCCTCCTCGCCGACCAGCCAGCCGACCGCGCCGTCGTACTCCAGCTCGGCGGAGGCGTTGGACTTGTTGCCGAGCTTGTCCTTCAGCCGCATCAGCTGCAGGCGGTTGCGGCTGCCGTCCGGCAGGACCCGCGGCAGCGCGAAGCAGCTGAGGCCGCCCGGCGCCTGGGCCAGCGTCAGGAAGAGGTCGGACATCGGCGCCGAGGTGAACCACTTGTGGCCGGTGAGCCGGTAGGTGCCGTCCGGCTGCGGAGCGGCGGTGGTGGTGTTGGTGCGGACGTCCGAGCCGCCCTGCTTCTCGGTCATCGACATGCCGGCGATCAGCCCGCGCTTGGTGCGCGGCTCGCGCAGCCCGAAGTCGTACTCCCGGGCGGCCAGCAGCGGCTCCAGCTCGGCGGCCAGGGCGGGGTTGGCGCGCAGGGCCGGGACGGCGGCGTAGGTCATCGAGACCGGACAGGTGTGGCCGGCCTCGACCTGGCCCCAGACGAAGAACCTGGCGGCGCGGGCGGCGTGGGCCCCGGGGCGCTCGTCGCGCCAGGGCGCGGCGTGCAGGCCGTACGAGACGGCGGTGCGCATCAGCTCGTGCCAGGACGGGTGGAACTCGACCTCGTCGATCCGGTGGCCGAAGCGGTCGTGGGTGCGCAGCACCGGCGGGTTCTCGTTGGCCAGCCGGCCCCACTCGGCGGCCTGCTCGGAACCGGCCAGCCGGCCCAGCTCGCGCAGCTCGGGCTCGGCCCAGCCGGCGCCGGCCCGCTGGAGGGCGGCGAGCAGGGTGGGGTCGGCGGCGGTGTCGTGTCCGTACGGCAGGGGCACCTGGTTGGTGACCTCATGCGTCGCTGTCATCGCGTCCTCCCAGGGCACGCAGGGTGAAGGAGACCAGGGCGGGGACCACCGTGGTGGTGTCGCTCGGGGGGTTGTCGCTGGGGGTGCTGTCGCTCGTGGGGGTGTCGCTGGGCGGGCTGTCGCTCGTGGGAGTGTCGCTGGGGGTGCCGTCGTGCTGTTCGGGATCGGCTTCGAGCGCCCTGGCCGGTGTGGTCCGTGCGGTCGGTGTGCCCGGGGCGGCGGCCAGTGGGCCGGCCAGGGCCTCGCCGACCGCTCCGACCAGGGCGGCGGCGGTCAGTACCGGGTCCTGCTCGGGCAGTTCGCCGCTCGCCACGGCGGCGGCGATCTCGGTGGCGATCACGTCCCGGAAGGCCCGCCGGAACACCAGGCGCTCCTCGTCCACGACCGCGTCAGCCGGCTCGACCAGCAGCGCGTACGCCAGCCGGGGCGCGCGCAGGGCACGGGCGGCGAAGGTCTCGACCACGGCGGCGATCCGCCGCTGCGGGGTGTCCCGGACGGCCACCGCCGCGTTGACCGCGTCGATCTCGTGGCTGACCACCCGGCGGAACAGCTGCACCGACAGGTCGACCTTGCCGGAGAAGTGCTGGTAGAGGCTGCCGGTGGCGATCCCGGCGCGGTCCGCCACGGCGGCCATCGTGCAGCCGCCGTAGCCGCGCTCGGCGAGCAGGCCGACCGCCGACTGGAGCACCGCTTCACGCTGGGCGTCCAGGCGGGCTTGTACGGCGGGGGTGCGTCGGTAGGCCATGGAAGCATTGAAGCACTGATTCACTGCTTCGGGGAGGGGGTGGACGGGCTCGGCCGGGCGGCACTCGCGGAACGCGCGAGGAGGCCGCCCCGGGAACGCGGGGCGACCTCCTCCTCAGTGCTCCGTGCCGCGGCCCTGCCGCGCGGGCGCTACAGCGGGCGGCGCTCCTGCTCCAGGCGCTGGCCCTCGACGTCCAGCGGACCGAAGTCCGGGATCAGCTGCGGCGACTTGGTGAGCGAGCGGGCGTTCGGGTCGTCCAGCCCGGCCCACTCCAGCACCTTGGCGACGGCCTGCGCCGACTGCGCGGCGGGCAGCTGCTCGATCTTGGAGCCGTGGTTGCCGCCGGGCACGGTGTAGACGTAGCTGTCCTCGCTGCCCCGGCCGAGGCGGAACGGCTTGGCGCCCCACGGGTCGTTGCCGCCGTAGACGTACATGATCCGCTCGCCCTCGCGCTTCACCCAGCGGTCGATGTCGGGCATCGCGTTCCGGTTGAAGACGGTCGGGATCTCCTTCGGCACGAAGGTGCGGACCGAGTAGAGCTCCTTGTAGTCGTAGTGCAGCACGCCGTCGAGGTGCGACACGTCGAAGAACGGCGCGCCCAGCTCGGTGGCGGCCTGGTAGTAGTACGCGGTGTACTTCGCCAGCGACTGGTCGCTGTTGCCGGTGATGCCGGACTGCGCGTCGAACCAGGCGTACAGCTCGTCGTCGGTCGCGGTGGCGGCCACCGGGACCTTGGCGCAGTCGGCCTCCAGGCTGTACTGCCAGAACGCCCAGACCACGTCCAGCACGCCGGCCTCGTACGCACGGTCCGGGGTGCCGAGGGTCTTGAAGGTGGAACCGGCCGCCTGGTTGTCGGCGACGTAGCGGGCCTCCAGGCGGTCGCGGCGCACCAGCAGCTCACGCTGGGCGGCGTTCAGCCTGGCCCGGCACTCGGGGGTGCCGACGGTGCGGAAGAACTCGCTGTACGGCTCGGAGTCGTTGACGTTGGTGTTGTTCGGCGCGACGTAGGCGATCGTGCCGGACACGTCGTCCGGGTAGAAGCGGCGGAAGTAGGTGGAGGACATGCCGCCCTTGCTGGCGCCGGTGGACAGCCACTCCTCCTGGTAGATCCGCTTGAGCGCGGTCACCAGCCGGTGCGAGTCCGCGGCGCCCTGGCGGATGCCGGCCTTCGACCAGTCCGCCGGCTCCGGGCGGGAGGGGGTGAAGAACCGGTACTCGATGGACACCTGGTTGCCGTCCACCAGCCGGGTCGGCTCGGTGCGGGACGGGTTGGTGCCCAGGGTGTAGCCGTTGGTGTAGAAGACGGTCGGGCGGTCGTAGCCGCGGTGCAGCAGGCTGAAGCGCTGCTGGAAGGTGCCCAGCCAGGGCCGGAAGTGGTCGATCGGCTGGGTGTAGGTGGCGAGGAAGTAGCGGTGACCGGTGGTGGTCGGCTTCTCCTCGGTGATGGTCACCCCGGGGATCGCCGCCAGGCGGTCCTTGATGTCGGCGGTCGGGTCGTCGGCGGGGCCGCGGCCGTGGCGGGACGCCTCGCTCTGCGCGTCCTGGCCCCCCTGGGCGCTCTGGCCGTCGGCGGCGGACGCCGGGCTCGCCAGGCTGCCGATCGCGAGCAGCGGTATCAGCAGGGCGGAAGCCAGCAGCCTTCTCACGGTGGTGGTCATCAACTCTCCATCTGTTCAACTGGTATGACTGCCGCCTGCCGGAACGGCCGGGCGGCGTGGGTGGTGCGGCGGCCGACCGATGGACGGCCGAATGGGCCACCCGCTGTTCGCGGATGGCCCATCGGGGAAAAAGTGCTGGTCAGTGGGGTTGTCCTGGCCGCTCGGGGTGTCCTGGCCGTCTACGGGCGGGGCAGGGTGCACCCGGGGAGGGTGAGGTCGAAGCGGTTGCCGGCGGCGAAGCAGGCCGGGATCCCGTAGGTCTCCTGGGCGTAACCGATGCCCTGGCGGACCGTCACCGTGCCGTTCTGGTCCACCTCGCACGGGTTGTCCATGGTGCAGCGCTCGCCGTTCTCGTTGATCGTGTTGTTGACGGCGACCACCTGGCCGGTCGAGGCGTCGACCACCGGCGAGCCGGAGGTGCCGCCGATCACGTTGCAGGTGGACGTGTAGCGGACCGAGTCCTTGAAGGTCCAGTCGGCTTCCTTCAACCGGTAGGCGAAGCCGTCGACCGAGCAGGAGTAGATCTTCTTCCAGTAGCCGGAGACGACCCGGATCGAGGTGCCCTGGACCGGGTGGGTGGCGGCGATGGTCAACGGGGCTATCCCGTACCGGGACTGGATCGAGGCGTAGGTGGTGTTCAGTTGGTAGATCGACACGTCGGTGTCGGTCATCGCGCCGTAGACGATCTTGGTGGCGCGCAGGGTTCCGACGCCGCTGCCGCTCCCGTTGAGCAGGGTGAAGGACCGGCTGGAGGTCCGATTGAGGACCACCTCACCCGGGCCGGGCATGCCGGTCTCCAGGCAGTGGCCGTTGGAGAGCACGAGGGCCGGGTCGCTCGCGGCCGAGCCGGGCATCCGCACCAGCGAGCCGGAGCAGTTGCTGAGTGCGACCGTCCCGGCGAAGTTGACGGCGGCGACGGGCTCGGCGACCGGCTTGGTCGCGGGGGCTGCGGCCTGGGCCGGGACGGCTCCGACGAGGGCGGTGGCCCCGGCCACCAGGAGCGTCGCGACCGTGCCTATGAGCGGCTTCTTCATGAGAGACCTCTCGGTGTGGGGGGGGTCCACGGGTGGGGGTCCACCAAAGCTGTCGCGGACATGACCCACTGTCAAGAGTCAAGGCGATACCAAGAACCGCTCAAAGCCGCATTGGCCGGTTACCGCCGACGCCCGGCTCGGGGCCAGGGCGCGGCGGCGCGGCGGCGCAGCGGTGCGGAACGCGCCGCTCGGCGCGGCGGCGCAGCCTGCCGTTCGGCGCGGCGGCGCGGAACGCGGCCTGCCACTCGACGGTGCGGCCTGCCGCTCGGGGCGGCGCCCGGGGCGTGCGACCCCTCGCATCTGGCTCGGCGCGCGGCCTGCGGCCCTGGGCGCCGCCCGAGGGAGGGCTCGGCCGGCCGTCGCGGGGCCGTCAACTCCCCTGCCGGTACGGTCAACCGGCCCGCCAGTGCTCCCGGCCGCGGCTGATCAGGCGCAGCTGGAGGCGCGCGGTGGCGGCGATCCGTCGGCCCCGGGGCGGGTCCGCCTCCAGCGCCTCCAGGAAGGCGGCGGCCATGGAGACCATGTGGTCGACGTACAGCTCGGCGAGCATCCGCAGGTCCTGCTCGCTCCACCCCCGCGACACCGGCTGCAGCGCCAGGGCGGCTCCCACCTCGGCGGCGAAGCGGCCGAGTTCGGCGTCGATCGCCTCGCGCACCTGCCGCACCCCGCCGTGCCGCTCGCGTGCCAGGAAGCGGACGTGTCCCCGGTTCTCCCGGACGTGCCGTTCGATCACGTCCACCGCACGGTCGATCAGCTCCTCGGCGTCGCCGGCCTCGGCGAGCACGGAGCGGATCATGACGTGCAGGCTGGCCAGCGACTCCTCGACCAGCGCCACCCCGAGGGCGGCGAGGTCGGGGAAGTGCCGGTAGAAGGCGGCCGGGGAGAGCCCCGCCTCGCGGGTGACCTCGCGGACGCCCAGGCTCGCCAGGTTCTGATCGGCCAACAGGTGCAGCCCGGCGTCCAGCAGGGCCCGGCGGCTCTGCTGCTTCTGGGCCTGTCTGGCCCCAACGGTGTGACTCACGCCATTCAGTAAACATTCGTTTGCTGAACTTCGCCAGTCGGCGTACAGTGGGACCGAAGTCAGTGAACAGTTGTCAACCGAAATCGGCGCAGTCCCAGCCGCAACCGAAGGAGTCAGCCGTGATCCTGTTCTCCGCCCTGGTCGCCATGGGCATCCTGATCGGTACCGCCGCCCACACCTCGCTCCCGGTCTTCCTCGCCGCCTCCGCCGGCATCACCGCCTGGCTGCTGGCCTTCGGCGCCCGCGAGGGCATCTCCCGCCTCCGGCACCGCTGACCCCGCCGCTCCGCGGACCGCACTCGCGGCCACTCCACAGAGAGGACCCGCACCACCATGAGCACCGACACCGACCGTCCCACCGTCGACCGTCCCGCCGTCGACCGCCAGGGCGTCAGCCGCCTGCGGGCCAACGGGCAGGAGACCAACGCACCTGAGACCACGGCAGAGGAAACCACGGTGCAGGAGACCACCCGTCAGGGCGCCGCCGACGCCGACGGCCTGGCCGTCGCCTCCTTCCTCCTCGGCCTGCCCGGCCTGCTGCTGTTCAACATCGTCCTCGGGCCGATCGCCATCACCCTGGGCACCCTGGCCCTGGTCCGCGGCACCAGCCGACGCGGCCGCGCCGTCCTCGGCCTGTCCCTCGGCATCGCCTCGCTGGTGATCCTCGCCGTCACCACCGCCACCTCCCACGGGGTGCTCATCGACATCGGCTCCTGAACCGCCTCCCTTCCGTTCCTGGCGTCCCGGCCGACCGGTTTCGAACGACTGATCCCGTCAACCCGCCCCGCCCGCCCGGCCCGCCACGTAGGGTGGGGCCCATCGGCCGGGCGACCTCAGGGGGCAGGAGTGACTACGGAGAACCGCAGCGACGCACAGCCGGAACGGCCCACCCCGACGGGTGGACGGCTGCTCGCCGTGAGCGATCTGCACATCTCCTACCAGGAGAACCGCGACCTGGTGGAGAAGCTCCAGCCCTCCCACCCCGGCGACTGGCTGCTCGTCGCCGGTGACGTCGCCGAGCTCACCACCAGCATCGAGTGGGCCCTCGGCCTGCTCGCCGAGCGCTTCGCCCGGGTGGTGTGGGTGCCCGGCAACCACGAGCTGTGGACCCACCCCGAGGACCCGGTCCAACTGCGCGGGGTGGCCCGCTACGAGCACCTGGTGGAGCGCTGCCGCCGGCTCGGCGTGGTGACCCCGGAGGACCCGTACCCGGTCTGGGAGGGCCCCGGCGGACCGGTCCGCATCGTCCCGCTCTTCCTCCTCTACGACTACACCTTCCGCGCTCCGGGCACGACCACCAAGGAGGCCTCCCTGGCGGCCGCCTACGAGAGCGGCATCGTCTGCGCGGACGAGCGGATGCTCTACCCGGACCCGTTCCCGGACCGTGACTCCTGGTGCCGGGAGCGCGTCCGGCTGACCGAGAAGCGGCTGGCGGAGTGCGACCCGGACGTCCCGCTCGTCTTCGTCAACCACTACCCGCTGGTCCGCCAGCCCACCGAGATCCTCTGGTACCCCGAGTTCGCCCAGTGGTGCGGGACCGAGCTGACCGCCGACTGGCACACCCGGTACAACACCGCGGCGATGATCTACGGTCACCTCCACATCCCGCGCCGGACCACCTACGACGGCGTCCCGTTCACGGAGGTCTCGCTCGGCTATCCGCGCGAGTGGCGCAAGCGCGGACTGCCGGACCCGCTGCTGCGCGAAGTCTTCCCGCAGTCGGCGGTCTGAGCCTGCCGTTCACCCGCACCTCCTGTCCGCCCTCCGGCGGCCCGGCTCCGCCACCCCCTCACCTGCCGGGCCGCCACATCCCTTCCGACCGCGCCGTGTTCTGCCTCGGCCCGCTCTGCCTCGGCCCGCTCTGCCGCCGTCCGGTCCACCACCTCCTACTCCGTCGCTATCGCCCGCAGGACGTCCAGCCGCGCCGCCCGGCCCGCCGGGCGGAGTCCGGCCACCGCGCCCGCCAATAGCCCGGCCGCCAGGACCACGGCCAGCTGCAGCGGCGGTATCGCGAACGATCCCGTTCCCGCGCCGTCCGAGGCCCGCACCAGGGCCCAGCCGAGGAAGGCTCCGAGCCCCAGTCCGCCGACCGTCCCGAAGGCCGCCACCAGCACCGACTCCCAGCGCACCATGCCGCGCAGCTGAGCTCTGGTCTGGCCGACCGCCCGCAGCAGCCCCAACTCCCTGGTCCGCTCGTGCACCGCCAGCGTCAGGGTGTTGGCGATACCCAGGAGGGCGATCAGCACCGCCAGCGCCAGCAGCGCGTAGACCACCGAGAGCATCGTGTCGACGCCGGAGGCGGCGCTCTTCGCGTACTCGGCGCGGTCCTGCACCTGCGGACTGCCGTACGGGACCAGTGCCCGTTCCACCGCCGCCTTGCCCTCGGCGGCCGGGACGCCGTCGCGCAGCCCGACCGCGACCATGGTGTCCGCGTCCTGCCCCCGGTGCGGGGCCCAGGCCTGCCGGGTCATCAGGTAGTCGCCGGCCAGGCTGCCGCCCTCGTACAGGGCGCGGATGGTGAACGGGCCGCTCGCGCCGTCGGTGAACCCCACGGTGACGGTCTGCCCGAGCCGCCAGCCGTGCTGTTGCGCCTCGCTGCGGGAGACCGCCAGCCCGTCCGTGCCGAGCGCGGCCAGAGAGCCGTCCACCCGGCCGAGGTCGACGATGCCGGAGAGCCGGGCGGGATCGGTGACGTCCAGCGTCCGACCGTGCCCGTCGATCCGGGCCACGCCCCGGCCGAGCCCGACCGTCTGCCGCACCTCGGGCAGGGCCGCCAGGGCGTCCGCCACCTTGGGGCTGATCCCGCTGCCGCCGGCCCCGAACGAGGCGGTGGTGACGGCGAGATCGCCGGCGAAGGACTTGCTCACGGTGTCGTCCAGGGTGGCCTTGATCGAGGCCCCGAAGACGGTGAACAGCGTGACCACCGCGACACCGATCATCAGCGCGCTCGCGGTGGCCGCCGTCCGGCGCGGATTGCGGGCCGCGTTGCGCCGGGCGAGCACCCCGGAGACTCCGCGCAGCCTGGGCAGCGGCGTCCCCAGCGTCCGTACCGCGAACACCGCGGCGACCGGGCCCAGCACCACCGTGCCGGCCAGCACCGCGAGTGCCCCGACCGCCGTCAGCAGCACGGACGGGCCGTCGGTCGCACCGAGGACGGCCACCGGTACGCCCCCGGCCAGCAGCAGGCCGCCCAGCACCACCCGGACGGCTCCCGAGCGGCCCTGCGCCGCCCGGTCGACTCCGGTGTCCCGCAGGGCCGCCAGCGGGGCCGTCCGCCCGGCCCGGACGGCCGGCAGCAGCGCGGAGCCCACCGCGACCAGCGTGCCGACCAGCAGCGGCAGCAGGACGGCGGCCGTACCGATCACCATGCCGCCGGTCGGCAGCGCGAAGCCGAGCGCGGAGAAGAGCGCCTTGAGCCCGGCGGCCACGCCGATCCCGCCCAGCAGCCCGCCGAGCGAGGCCAGCAGGCCGACCGCCAGCGCCTCCGCCAAGGTCGCCCCGAGCACCTGGCCGCGCACCGCGCCGAGCGCCCGCAGCAGCGCGTTCTCCCTGGTCCGCTGGGCGACCACGATCGCGAAGGTGTTGTGGATGGTGAACGTCGCCACCAGCAGCGCGATCCCGGCGAAGACCAGCAGCAGCGTGGTGAACATGGTCAGGAAGCGCCCGGACAGCAGCTGGGTGGACTCCTGGGTGGCCGCCGCGCCGGTGATCGCCTGGACGCCGGCGGGCAGTCGCGGGGTGATCCGGTCGACCAGCTCCCGCTGGGAGACCCCGCCCGCCGCGCGGACCTGGATCGAGCTGGCCTGCCCCTCGCCCTTGGGCGTGAGGTACCGCTCGGCGTCCGCGAAGGTCATCGCGGTGAAGGTGCTCGGCCCCATGCCGTCCGCGGCCGCCCCGAAGGTGGCGATGCCGACGACGGTGACCGGCACCGGATCCGGGGTGCGCAGCACGGTGGTGGAGCCGAGGCGCAGCCCGCCCGCCTTCGCCGCGCCCCGGTTCACCACGACCTCGCCCGGGGCGGCCGGCGCCCGGCCCTCGGCCAGCCGGTACGGGTTGAGCCGGCCGTCCGCCAGCCAGTTGCCCGCCAGGGTGGGCGGGCCCTGGCCGCCGATGGGCTTGCCGTTGCTCCCGATGAGCTGGCCGGCGCCCTGGACGGACGGCTCTGCGGCCGCCACTCCGGGCACCGTGCGCAGCCGGTCGGCGAGCGCGGCCGCCACCGGCGCCCGCACCCCGCCGGCCGTGCCCGCCGAGTCCAGCACGTCGGCACTGCGGACCACGACGTCGGTGCCGGCGTTGGCGTCGGCGAAGAGGGTGTCGAAGTTGGCCCGCAGGGTGTCGCCGAGCACCATCGTGCCGGTCAGGAAGCTCACCCCGAGCAGGATGGACAGGAGGGTGCCGGCCAGCCGCCGCTTGTGGGCGCGCAGCGAGCGCAGGCTGAGCCGGAGCGGGACGGTGTTCATGCCCGCCCCCGTTCGAAGGCCTTCATCCGGTCCAGCACGAGGGCGGAGGTGGGCTGCCGCATCCGGTCGACCAGCCGTCCGTCGGCGAGGAAGAGCGCCTCGTCGGCCCAGCCCGCGGCCGTCGGATCGTGGGTGACCATGACCACGGCCCGGCCCATCTCGTCCACCGCCCGGCGCAGCAGGCCGAGCACCTCGCCGCCGCTGCGGGAGTCGAGGTTGCCGGTCGGCTCGTCGGCGAAGACCACCTGCGGCCGCCCGGCCAGCGCCCGGGCCACGGCGACCCGCTGCTGCTGGCCGCCGGAGAGCTCGCTCGGGCGGTGCCGCAGGCGGTCCCCCAGGCCCACCACGTCGACCAGTGCCTCCAGCCAGGCCCGGTCGGGGGCGGCCCCGGCCAGGTCGAGCGGGAGGGTGATGTTCTCCAGGACGGTGAGGGTGGGCACCAGGTTGAAGGCCTGGAACACGAAGCCGATCCGCTCCCGGCGCAGCAGGGTGAGCCGCCGGTCGCCGAGCGGGCCGAGCTCGGTGTCGCCGATCCAGGCGCTTCCGGCGGTGAGCGTGTCCAGCCCGGCCGCGCAGTGCATCAGAGTGGACTTGCCCGAACCGGACGGGCCCATGATGGCGGTGAACCGCCCGGCCGGGAACTCCACCGTCACGTGGTCCAGCGCCCGGACCTCGGTGCCGCCGACGCCGTAGATCTTCACGGCGTCGGCGACCCGGGCGGCGGCGCCCCGTACGACGTCCAGGGTGGTCACCTGGCACCACCTCCCCCGGCGTCGCCACGCGGCGGCTCGCTGAGCACGGCCCGCTTGGCGCGGTACTCCTCGGCGTCGATGTCGCCCTCGGCGTAGCGGCGGCCCAGGACGGCCAGCGGATGCTCCGCCACGGCCCCGGACCCTGCCCCGGGCCCGAACCCGCAGCCGTGCCGCCGCCAGACCGTGCGGCGCAGCACCGCGATCACCAGGACCACCACGGCGATCCAGACCAGCGGGATCAGCAGGATCCACGGGCCGGGGCCGTGCCAGTCGGCCAGCTGGGTGTACATGGTGGTTCAACTCCTCGGTGGTGGGCCTCCAGGACCTCGGGTGGTTCCCGAGGTGCCTAGAGCGTCCCGCCGCGGAGCCTCATCACGCGTCCTACCAGCAGCGGCAGTTGGGATACTCCCGGGAGAGTAGGAGCCGTCCGTGACACGCCGGGCCGGAAGTAGCGCCCGCACCGCGAAGCCCGAAGCCACGAGCCCGGCCGCGACCGCCACCGACCGCAACCGCAACCGCGCGGAAGCCGCTCAGCCCAGCCAGCCCGGCCGCACCAGCCCCGACTCGTAGGCCAGCACCACCAGTTGCGCCCGGTCCCGCGCGCCGAGCTTCAGCATCGCCCGGCTGACGTGCGTCTTCGCCGTCAGCGGGCTGACCACCAGCCGCCGGGCGATCTCCTCGTTGGACAGCCCCATCCCGACCAGCGCCAGCACCTCGCGCTCCCGCTCGGTCAGCATCAAGATGTCCGAGAGCCCCTCCGGCACCGCCTCGGGCGCCTTCGACCGGGCGGCGAACTCGCCGATCAGCCGCCTGGTGACCCCCGGTGAGAGCAGCGCGTCCCCCGCGACGGCGACCCGGATCGCCCGCAGCAGATCGGCCGGCTCGGTGTCCTTCACCAGGAAGCCCGCCGCCCCCGAGCGCAGCGCCTCGAAGACGTACTCGTCCAGCTCGAACGTGGTCAGCACGACCACCCGCACGGAGGACAGCGCCTGGTCCTCGGCGATCATCCTGGTCGCCTCCAGCCCGTCCATCCGCGGCATCCGGATGTCCATCAGCACGACGTCCGGCACGAGTTCGCGGGCGAGCCGCAGCGCGGCCTCGCCGTCGTCCGCCTCGCCGACCACCGTGAGGTCGTCCTGGAGGTCCAGCAGGGCCCGGAAGCCCGCCCTGACCAGCAGTTGGTCATCCGCCAGCAGTACCCGAATCAATCGCTCTCCGCCTTCGGTGTCGGCAGCTCCGCCCGGACCCGGAAGCCGCCGTCGGGCAGCGGCCCCGCGGTGATGGTGCCACCGAACGCCGCCGCGCGTTCCCGCATCCCGACCAGCCCGCTGCCCGACCCGCCCGCGTCACCGAGCACCGCGGGCCCCGGGTCCTCCACCCGGACGACCAGCACGGCCGGGTCCGTCCAGTCCAGCACCACGACCGCCTGCCGGGCCGCCGAGTGCCGCACGACGTTGGTGAGCGCCTCCTGGACGATCCGGAAGGCGGTGAGGTCGACGGTGGCGGACAGCGCGCGCCGTGTGCCGCGCTCCTGCACCTCCGCCTCCAGGCCCACCCGGTCCGCCTGCTCGGCGAGTTCGTCCAGCCGGTCCAGCCCCGGGGCCGGCCC
Source organism: Kitasatospora sp. NPDC092039 (assembly GCF_044756065.1). NCBI lineage: Bacteria > Bacillati > Actinomycetota > Actinomycetes > Kitasatosporales > Streptomycetaceae > Kitasatospora > Kitasatospora sp. NPDC092039. Next base: position 326,640 of record NZ_JBIVSD010000004.1, read on the forward strand.
GCGCGGCGCCGCTCCGGGCCCGCGCAGCGTCGCGAGCACCTGGCGGACCTCGCCGAGCGCCTCCTTGCTGGTCGACTTGATGGTGACCAGCGCGCTGCGGGCCTCCTCCGGCCGACGGTCGAGCAGCGCCAGCGCGGCCCCCGCCTGGACGTTGATCAGCGACAGGCTGTGCGCCAGGATGTCGTGCAACTCCCGGGCCATCCTGAGCCGTTCCTCGTTGGCCCGGCGCTCCTCCAGCTGCTGCCGGTAGGCCCGGTGGGCGGCGATCCGCTCGCGCCGGAACCGGACCAGCTCGCCCCCCGCCATCACCAGCAGCAGCCAGGCCAGCAGCCCGAGCTCCTGCAGCCAGACGCTGCCGGACGGCGGGGCCGCGCGCCGCCAGCTCTCCGGCAGCACGAAGGTGCCCAGCAGGTGCACCAGGTAGACCCCGCCCACGCCGGCCCAGGCCGCGCGGCGGTGGCCGGACCCGATCGCCACGCAGCAGGCGACCAGCCAGCTCAGGAAGGCCGGCCCGTACGGGTACCCGCCGGCCAGGTACCCGGCGGTGACGGCCGAGGTGCCGGCCACCACCGCGACCGGCCACCGGTCGCGCAGCACCAGCAGGGCCGGCCCGAGCAGCAGCAGCAGGTAGCCGAAGGCGTCCAGCGGAACCCGCCCGTGCTGGTTGTGCGCGGCGAAGGTCGAGCCGACCACCTGGGCCACCGCTGCCACCGCCGCCACCCCGAGCGGGTAACCTGCCTTGGCCGCGCGCACCCACGGCGGACGCCACGGCTCGGGCGGCTCCTCCGGTGACTGCCCGGCCGACGGCGGCTCGGGCGGCGGGGACGTGGGCGGCATCATGCCCACAAGCTAGACCGGCGCCGCGTCCCCGCGCGTCCTCCACCAGTGGCGTTCGGGCGTACTCCCGCTGGAGTACGCCCGAAGCTGTTCGCCGTCAGCCCTGCGCGGCGGCCGAGGCGGCCCCGGCCTGCGCCTCCTCGAAGGTCGCCGCCGCCTCCGGCCGCGCCAGCGTGACCACCAGCTCCCCGTCGCTCACGTCCGCGATCAGCGTGTCCCCCTCCCGCACCGAACCGTCCAGCAGCAGGTTGGAGATCCGGTTGTCCAGCTCCGACTGGATCGTCCGGCGCAGCGGCCTGGCCCCGAACTCCGGCTGGTAGCCCCGGTTGACCAGGTACTCCTTGGCCGCCTCGGTGACGTCCAGCTGGACGTCCTGGGCCCGCAGCCGGCGCCGGCTGCGCTCCAGCAGCAGGTCGACCACCGACAGCAGGTCCTTCCGGGTGAGCGCGTGGAAGACGATCACCTCGTCGATCCGGTTGAGGAACTCCGGCCGGAACTGCCGGCGCAGGTCACGCATCAGGTCGTCCCGGATCTCGTCCACGTTCCCCGCGTGGTCGAGGATCCGCTGCGAGCCGATGTTGCTGGTCATGATCACCACGGTGTTGCGGAAGTCGACCGTACGCCCCTGGGAGTCTGTCAGCCGCCCGTCGTCCAACACCTGGAGCAGCAGGTTGAAGACGTCCGGGTGGGCCTTCTCCACCTCGTCGAAGAGCAGCACGCTGTACGGCTTGCGGCGCACCGCCTCGGTCAGCTGCCCGGCCTCCTCGTAGCCGACGTACCCGGGCGGGGAGCCGACCAGCCGGGAGACGGTGTGCTTCTCCTGGAACTCGCTCATGTCGAAGCGGATCATCCGGTCCGGGTCGCCGAACAGCAGCGCCGCCAGCGCCTTCGCCAGCTCGGTCTTGCCGACGCCGGTCGGCCCGAGGAAGAGGAAGGAGCCGGTCGGCCGCTCCGGGTCGCCCATCCCCGCCCGGCCGCGGCGCACCGCCTGGGCGACGGCGGTGACCGCCTCGTCCTGGCCGATCACCTTCTCGTGCAGGTGCTCCTCCAGCTTGAGCAGCCGCTCCTTCTCGGTCGCGTTCAGCTCCGCCACGGGGATGCCGGTCCGGGAGGAGAGCACCTGCGCGATGTCGTCGGCCGTCACGTCGACGACCTCCTCGCGGGCCTCGGCGGTCGCCGCCAGCTCGTCCTCGGTCTGCCGCAGCTCGGTCTTCAGGTTGGCGGCCCGGACGAACTCCTCGTCCGCGACGGCCTGGTCCAACTCGCGCTTCAGCTTGGTGATCCGGTCCTGCACCCCGGTCGCCTCGGTGGACCCGCTCAGACTGCGCAGCCGGACCCGGGCGCCGGCCTGGTCCAGCAGGTCGATCGCCTTGTCCGGCAGGAAGCGGTCACTGACGTACCGGTCGGAGAGCGTCGCCGCCGCGTCCAGCGCCTCGTCGGTGAACCGCACCTGGTGGTGCGCCTCGTACGCGTCGCGCAGACCCCGGAGGATCTCGATCGTCTCCTCGACGCTGGGCTCGGGCACCAGCACCGGCTGGAAGCGGCGCTCCAGCGCGGCGTCCTTCTCCACGTGCTTGCGGTACTCGTCCAGGGTGGTCGCGCCGACCACGCTCAACTCGCCGCGCGCCAAGGCCGGTTTGAGGATGTTGCCGGCGTCCATCGAACCCTCGCCGCCGCCCGCGCCGACCACGGTGTGCAGCTCGTCCAGGAACAGGATCACGCTCTTCTCGGCCGCGGTGACCTCGTCGATCACGTTCTTCAGCCGCTCCTCGAACTCGCCCCGGTACTTGGAGCCGGCCACCAGCGCGGTCAGGTCGAGCGTCACCACCCGCTTCTCCTTGAGGCTCTGCGGCACGTCCCCGGAGACGATCCGCTGGGCCAGGCCCTCGACGATCGCGGTCTTGCCGACGCCCGGCTCGCCGATCAGCACCGGGTTGTTCTTGGTCCGCCGGGAGAGGATCTCGACGGTCTGCTCGATCTCCTCGGCCCGCCCGACCACCGGGTCCAGGCGGCCCGAGCGCGCCTCCTCGGTGAGGTCGCGCCCGTACTCGTCCAGCGTCGGCGTCTCGCTCGGGTGGGCGCCCGTGCTGCTGCGCTCGCCGCCGGTGCCGCGCCCCTCCAGCACCGACTTCAGCGCGTCCTGCGAGGGCGCCGCGTTGCGCAGCGCCACACCCGCGCCCGAGCGCTCCTGGTCGAGCAGCGCGCCGAGGATGTGCTCCGGGCCGATGTACGAGGCGCCGACCGCCTGCGAGCGGGCGTGCGCGGCGAGCAGCGCGCGCTTCGCCGAGGGGGTGAGCGCCGGCCGGCCGTCCACCCCGTCGGCGGTGCCGGACGGCAGCGCGTGCTCCAGGTCCCCGGAGAGCCGGTCCGGGTCGATGCCGGCCCGTTCCAGCATCCGGCGCGAGGGGTCCACCCGGGTGGCCGCCCAGGCCAGGTGCGCGGTGTCCAGGTCACTGGAGCCGTCCTCGGCCGCCCGCCGCGCGGCCAGCGCGAGCAGTTCCTGCGAGGACTCGCTGAGCAGCCGCCCGATCGGCACCCGCTGCACGGCGGGCGGGGACGCCAGCGGGCTCATCCCGAAGAACCGGCTGAGCAGATCGGAGAACGGATCGTTCGATCCGAACGGGGGCATGGTCACGGCGATTCACCTCTCCCAAGCGGTTTGCAGCCACACAAACACAGGGCGCACCGGCTCGCCTGTCGAGCCGACGGGGGCCGTCACGCGGAGCACCCGGGCCGCACTGCTCCCCGGTCGTACGGCCGGGGGAGCATGCCCGCCCGGAGCCTGCTCCCGTGGTCGTACGGGTCCCGGCCTCACCCGGTGACCTGCTCCAGCAGCACACCGCCGCTGTACGTCACCGCCATCGCCAGCAGCCCGCCCACGACGTTGCGCAGGACCGCCCGGGCCGGACCGGCACCCCCCAGTCGGGCGCTCGCCCAGCCCGACAGGGTCAGCGCGGCCACCACTGACACCACCGTCACCAGCAGCCGCCAGGACTCCGGCGGCAGCAGCACCGCCAGCAGCGGCACCAGCGCGCCCAGAGTGAACGCCGCCGCGCTGGCCAGCGCCGCCTCCCAGGGATTGGTCAACACGTCCGGGTCGATGCCGAGTTCGGTCTGCGCGTGGGCGGCCAGCGCGTCCCGCTCGGTCAGCGCCGTCGCCACCTCCCGGGCCAGGTCGTCCTCCAGCCCGCTGACCCGGTAGTAGTCGGTCAGCTCGTCGAGCTCCCCCTCCGGGTCCTCCGCGAGCTCCCGCCGCTCCCGCGCCAACGCGGCCCGCTCGGTGTCCCGTTGGGTGCTGACCGACACGTACTCACCGGCCGCCATCGACATCGCCCCCGCCAGCAGCCCGGCCACCCCGGCCGCGAGCAGCACCGTCCGGGAGCCCTCCGCGCCCGCCACCCCGGTCACCAGACCGGCCGTCGACACCACGCCGTCGTTGGCCCCCAGCACGGCCGCCCGCAGCCAGTTCAGCCGCGACGACAACTCCGCCCGCGACCCCCCGACCTGCTCAGCCATCCACCCACCGCCTCAGGGGTCCGCCCGCTCCCCCGATCCTCGCCCGCCACCCCGGGCCCCGCCACCCCCGGCCCGCCACCCGCAGCTCCCCCGCGGGCAGAGCCCCGCGCTCCGCCGGCGACCGCCCGTCCACCAGCCGCGCCGCCCGGCTCCCCACACCTGCTGGGCGCCGCCTTCACCACCACCCTGCGCCCGGCACCCCCGCCGACATCACCGGCCAGACCCGCCACCTCAACGGCGCCGCCCACACCACCCGTCAGACCAGCAACGGCGCCAGCGCGCGCCGCAGGTCCTCCGGCCCCCGGTAGCGCACCCCGGTCATGCCCAGCGCCACCGCCGCGTCCACGTTCTCCTGCCGGTCGTCCACGAACAGGCACCGCTCCGGCGCCACCCCGGCCCGCTCGGCGGCGATCTCGTAGATCCGCCGCTCCGGCTTGGCACTGCCCACCCGGGAGCTGTTCACCACCTCGTCCGCCAAGTCCGTCAGCCCCAGCAGCGCCAAGTCCTCGTCCAGCCACACCGTCGCATTGGTCACCAGCACCACCGGGCAGTGCTCCCGTACCCGCCGCAGCATCCCCACCACCGCCTCATCCGCCCGGAACGGCGCATTCGCGAACGCCTCCGCCAGCCCGCGCGCCTGCGCCCACGTCACCCGCCCGGCCAGCCCCCGCGCGATCGAGTCCACCCACTCGGCCCTCCCGATCCGCCCGAGCAGCAACGGCCCGTCGTTCTCCGGCGCGAACGCGACCGCCGCCGTACTCCCCTCCCCCACCCCCGCCGCCCGCTCCAACGCCGCCACCCGGTCCCCGTCGAAGAACCGGATCACCCCGTCCACATCGCACAGCACCGCATCGAACGCCCTGGTCATCAGCACCCCCCTTCCCTACCACCGCCCCGCCCACCCCGACAGCCCCACGGACGCCACCCCGAGGGAATCCCCACCGCCGCGACCTCGCGAGTGGCACGCAGAACGCCGTCATCGCCAATCTCAGCGAACCTCTATTGAGCTGACATGCGCTCAGTCTGGATCATCTATTCCCTTTGTCGTAGTCATCTGCCAAGGTTTCGCCATGCGAATGCTCTTCAAGGGAATGGGTGCCCTGGTCCTCCTCGCCTCACTACTCGTGGGTGCAGTTGAGGTAATAGGACTCACTGCCCGCCAACTCGGGCGTCAGATCTTCGACGGAGTCAACCCAACAATCTCCGCTGCTGCCGTCACGGCAATGGCCACCGTGATCGTCGCGGTAGCCACACTAGTTCTAGGCCGGTACATCGAGAAGCGCAAGACCATTGAGGCCGAAATCCGCATCAGCAAGATCCCTGTGTACTCCAGGCTCGTATCCGGCCTTTTCACACTACTCCAGGCGGAAGCTGGACCTCAGCAAACTGCTGCTGCCGAAGCTCTCTTCCGCGACCTCACGCCCGACCTCATCACGTGGTCGTCTGATGAGGTGCTCGTTGAATGGTCACGATTCAAACGTACTGTCGCCAACCTCTCACCGGAGGATGCCATATTTGCACTCGAAAAAGTACTGATGGCCATCCGGCAGGACTACGGCCACAAGGGGGCGAAGGTGGGAGACGGGGATCTTCTCGGCCTGTTCATCAACGATATCGACACGCATATTGCAGCTCGCCAGAGGAGCCAAGTCCAGACGCCCGGCCACCGTACCGTGCGCTGATTCAACAGCGAAGCTCAGAGTAACGGGCGGCGGAGTTCTGGCTGGCGTCCCGTTCGATCTAGGGTTGAGCATGATCGGGGGCGTAAGCTAGGTCAGGGATCTCTGCGTCTGACCGCAATTTGATCGAGTGGCCCCGGCCTTGCGCAATTCGGGTCCTGATCCAGAGATGTGGCAAGACCGCGATGCCAGCCGCCCTAGCCCCCGCAGATTCTGACCTCGGCCTCCAGGCGGCTGGTCGCTCTCTGCGGCTAGCCGTCGGAGCGGAGCAAAGACAGGAGTGACAGCGATCGGCTGGGCGGCGCGATGGCGCGCCGTGCGTGCTCTTGATGAAGTAGCCAAAGTCGTACCAGTCCCGTCCACCGCCCCACCGGGCTTGTTAGCTGATCAGCTCGCAGCCTGCTCGTCCAGGAGTGCCGCGTTCACCAGGCCGAGCTCAACAGCAGGCGCCTGTACGACGAGGTATTCCAGAGCCGCACGGGCTTCCGGCCGATGGCCTTCCCCGCCGAGATCGTCGACGACCTGGCGCACCACCTCGACCGGTACACCGGCCCCGGCCCGGACGGGCACCTATTCATCAGGCCCGGGTGGCGGGGAGCTCCGCCGCAGCAACTTCCGGGACGCCTCGATCCGGGTTCGCACCCGCGAGCTCATGACCAGGATGAGGCACAGCAGCACCCGGGCCGCGCTGATCCACCAGCACATGACCAGAGACCGGGCCATCGCCGACCGCATGGGCGCGGCGGTCCGCCAGGCGCTCCAGCGCGACGATCCGGCTACAGAAGCCAGTCAGTAGCCAGCTCACTCAGCGCAGCCGGGCCGGCCCCCTTGGGACCGGCCTCGCTACCTTCTCCGCTGCGATCACGCCCCAGTGTCAGCCGGCGATCGGACCCGCGAGAAACTCCACATTCGTACATACGAACTGCCAGTCGCCCAGAACGGAGCCTGAGCGCGTGCCTGTCGCCAGCACACCCTCATCACAGACCGAGCAACCCGCAGCAACATTCGATGAACTGACCGATGTCGATCTCCACCTCGACGCGTTCTATCCGGGTGGTACCAAAGGCAACATCTCGGACGACCCGATCAACAAGCTGGTCCCGAAGGTGGGTAACCAGGGAGGCTTCCGGCTGGCCGGTTCACCCTGGAATCAGAACGTCCGACTGGCCGTCCTCTACACGACCGGCCGGGAGTCCGATTGGCCGGATGCTCTCGATCCGCAGACCGGAACGTTCACCTACTACGGGGACAACAAGAAGCCCGGACACGAACTGCACGGAACGAAGCCCGGTGGCAACCTCCTCCTCCGGGACGTCTTCGCTGCATCCCATGCGGGTCCCGAGGAGCGGCGTCGAATACCACCGTTCCTGCTCTTCGAGAAGGCTGGCGCCGCCGGCCGCGGCGTCCGGTTCCGTGGACTGCTCGCGCCGGGCGGCCCGGCTCTCACCTCGGATGACGAACTCGCCGCCATCTGGCGCACAACCGGCGGCGAGCGCTTCCAGAACTACCGGGCCCGGTTCACCGTGCTGGACCAGGCTGTCATTACACGCAAGTGGATCCAGCACCTCATCGAGGGTGGAGACCCTCTGGAGGGCGACTGCCCCGACGCGTGGCGGACCTGGGTCGAAACCCGCTCCTACCTTCCGCTCACTGCCCCGGCGACGACCGTCATCCGCAGCCAGGCGGAGCAGCTGCCCTCTGACCCGAACTCCCGGGAGATCCTGGCAACAATCCGCGAGCACTTCCGCGGCCGGGAGCACGACTTCGAGCCGTGCGCGGTAGAACTGTGGCGCCTTCTCGCGCCGGCGACCGGCCAGGTCGAGGTGACCCGTCGGAGCCGCGATGGCGGCCGCGACGCCGTGGGGCAGTACTACCTGGGCCCTCCGACTGACCGGATCGCCATCGACTTCGCCCTGGAAGCAAAGTGCAAGTCGCCCGACCAGGCCGTCGGCGTGAAGGAAGGAAGCCGCCTGATCTCACGGCTCCGGCACCGAAACTTCGGGGTCCTCGTTACGACGTCCTACTTCAACCAGCAGGTGCAGAAGGAGATCCGTGACGATGAGCACCCGGTAGTCCTGATCTGCGGCCGCGACATCGTCGAACTCCTCCGCCAGCACGGATACACGTCCAAGACTGCGGTCGAAGAATGGCTGGCCAAGCGGTATCCCGCACCGGCATCTGGCACGAGGATGGCACGGGACGAGTAGGAGCCCGGGAACGATCAAGGGCCAGTTCGGGAGGATCCTGCCTCCGAACTGGCCCTTCTCATCTGTGGGCGCGGACGGTTTCGAACCGCCGACATCTGCTTTGTAAGAGCAGCGCTCTACCACTGAGCTACGCGCCCCCGGTCGTGGCCCGGTGGGCGCACGACGAGAGCCTAGGGTACCTGGTCCCGGGGGGTGGTGTGGGACAGGTGGCGGGTGAGGGGGTGGGCCCGGTGGGTGGGGCCGGGGGTGGATGGGGCGGGAGGGGGTGACGGGCGGGTGGGGGGATCGGGGAGAATGGGGCCGGATCAGCGGGTCGGAGCAGGGAGCGCGCAGTGACGGTGGCCGGCGGGAGCGGGCGGGGGCGGCGTCGGGCGGGGAGTGCGTTGGCGGACGCGTTGGTGCTGCCGGTGGTGCTGGCGGGTGCGCTGGGGGCGGTCGGGCTGGCCTCGGCCGGGAGCAGCGGCTGGTGGGGCCGGCGCGGCGGCGGTGAGGGCGGACGGGCGCAGGCCCGGGAGGCCCGGGCGGCGGCCCAGGAGGCGTTCTACGAGCTGGAGGAGACCCAGCGCGAGGTGCAGCTCGCGGTGGAGACGGTCCGCGCGGCCGAGGAGGGCCAGACGGCGCAGCGCGCGCTGGCCGACCTGGCGGCGATCTCCGGCCGGGTCGACCAGGTCACCGTGAACTACCTGGCCGCGCTCGACGCCCACAACCTGGACAGCGAGACCCTGGACGCGGGCGCGGCCGCGCAGGCCAGGCGCCAGCTGGAGGACGCGAAGGGCCAGCTCGGCTCGGCCCGCTCGGAGCTGAACGACTTCCTGCGGCGCCTGCAGCCGGCCGTCGAGCACGCCGAGCAGCAGCTGATGCGGGTCACCCCGGCGGTCGAGCAGGCCAAGCGGGCGTTGCTGGCGGCCACCACCGCGCTGGACGAGGCGCGCGGCGCCGGCCTGCGGGCGGACGACCTGGCGGCCCGGCTGGCCGAACTGGCGCCCGAGCTCGGCCGGCTGAACGAGGGCCCGGCCCGGCACGGGGTCGCGGACACCCTGCGGCGCGCGGACGACGTGAAGCAGCGCGCCGAGGCGATCGCCGCCGACGCCGGGCAGCTGCCGGAGCGGGCGCGGGAGATCGACCGTCGGCTGGCGAGCCTGCGCACCCGCATCCAGGCGCTGGAGACCAAGGCCGAGACGGTCGCGCCCGCCCTGAGCGAGCTGCGCCGCCGGTTCAGCACCGCCTGCTGGCAGGACCTCCAGCGGGTGCCGGACCAGGTCGCGGAGACCGGGCGCGCCGCCGAGCGCAAGCTCGCCGAGGCCGCCCGGGCCCGGGACGAGCAGCGCTGGGCGGACGCCACCGGTGCGATCGGGACGGTCCGCGCACTGCTGGAGACCGCCGACGGCTCGGTGGCCGCGGTGAACGACCGGCTGCGGCAGCTGAACGAGGTGCAGCACGACCCCCACAAGGAGATCGAGCGCGCCCGCTTCGCGATCCGGGACGCGCAGCGGCTGGCGATGGCCGGCCGCAGCGCGCCGGACCCTCGGCACGCCGCCCCGCTGGACGAGGCGGTGGCCCGTCTGGACCGGGCGGTGGCCGCGCTGGAGGAGGCCGGCCGGCACCCCGACTACTGGCACTTCCTGACCGAGCTCGCGGCGGTGCGGGACACCTCTGCACGGGTGATCGAACTGATCCGCGAGGACCTCGGCGGCCACCGGTAGGACGAGCAGGAGAAAAAAGAGGAGAAGGAGAGGGAGGAAGGAGGAGAGGGAGGAGGGAGGAAGCAGGAGGAGCGGGACCCGGCGGGCACCCGGCTGGGTACTCTGCCGGTATGCCTCGTTACGACTTCCGCTGCCGCTCCTGCGGCGCCACCTTCGAGCTCCGCCGTCCGATGGCCCAGGCCAACGACCCCGCCGTCTGCCCGCAGGGCCACGAGGACACCGTGAAGCTGCTGTCCACCGTCGCCGTCACGGGCGGCGCGGCCGCCGCCCAGCAGGCCCCCGCCGCCGGGGGCGGGGGCGGGTGCTGCGGCGGCGGCTGCTGCGGCTGAGCGGGGGCCGCCCCGGTCAGACCCCGACCGGCAGGGCCGCCGCCCCGGCCAGGAACCGCCGGACGATCTCCTCCCCCGCCGTCACCCCCACCTCCGTGAGGGCGGTGACGCCGGGGGCCGTCCAGCCGCTGTCCGCGAGCTCGCCGTGTCCGGGACGCCAGCCGGCGTCCGCCGCGAGCAGCAGGTCGGCGTCGAGCAGCGAGTCCCCGGCCGCCAGCACCGTGTCGGCGCCGCTGCGCCGGACGACCTCGGCCAGCGCGGCGCTCTTGGTGAGCGGTGCGGGAACGGCGTACACCTTGCGGCCCTGCAGGGAGACCGTCCAGCCGCGCTCGGCGCACCAGCCGGCCAGTTCGGCCAGCCAGCCCTCGGGCAGCGCGGCGCGCTCGACCACCAGGTAGGCGAACAGCTCGTCGGCGACCTGCCGCTTGTGGGTCCACTCCGGGTCGGCGCACAGGGCGAGCCGCCGGGTCACCTCCTCCAGCGGGGCCGAGCCGGCGGCGATCCGCGCGGTGATCTCGGCCCGCCAGTCGCGGTCCGGCACGCCGTCCACCAGCAGCTGTCCACCGTTTGCGCAGATCGCGTACGCGGGGACCCAGTCCGGCGTCGGGCCGGGCAGCTTGACCCGTCCGTACTGCTCGGGCGTCCGGGTGGTGGCCGGGACGAAGCAGGCCTGCCGGGCGAGTTCGGTGAGCAGCTCGGCGGCCCGTTCGGTCATGAAGGACAGCGGCCGCCCCTGGTACACCTCGACGCAGAGCAGCCGCGGCGCGAGCCGGTCGGGCGCGGCCAGGGCCATGGCCCGCTCGGAGTAGATCAGCGTCCGGTCGAGGTCGCTCGCCACCAGAACACCCATCAGGAATCCCTCCCCGTAGTCTCGGGCACGGCGTGCCCGTCGGTCACAGCCCGCCCGTCCGTCTCGGCCCGCCCGTCGGTCTCGGCCCGCCCGTCAGCCACAGCCCGCCCGTCGCCTCCGGTCGCCCCGCGGCTGTAGCGGGGGTGGATCAGCCCGACGCAGGTGTACGGCAGCCCGTCCACCTCCTCCACCTCGACGCCGCGCTGGGCGGCGAGCAGCCGGACGTGGTCGAGGTCGGCACCGGCGCCGCGCCGGGCGAGGATCCGCCAGGGGACCCGGCGCAGCAGCACCCGGGTGGTCTCGCCGACGCCGGGCTTGACCAGGTTGACGTTGTCGATGCCGTACTCGGCGCTGATCCGCTCGACGGCGGCCCAGCCCGCCCAGTCGGGCGTCCGGTGCGGGTCGGCGGCGAGCCGGTCGGCGCCCTCGACCGCCGCGGCCCGGACCTCGCCGAAGCGGGCGGCCACCGCGTCCAGGAAGGCCGCCGAGACGTCGCTCCCGGCGAGTTCGGCGTAGTGCTTGGCGCCGTGGAAGTCGTCCGGCCCGATCAGCCCGGCCCGCAGCACGGTGCGCGAGACCAACCCGGAGACCGTGGAGTTGAGGCAGGCGGACGGGATCAGGAAGTCGTCCCGGGTGCCGTACGTCCGCACGCAGCGGCCCGGGTCGGCGAGCACCGCGAGGTCCGGGTCGAAGTCGGTGCCGGCCAGGGCGTCGGCGAGTTCTCGGGTGATCGCGCCCTTGCCGGTCCAGCCGTCCACGAACACCACGTCCCGCGCGCGGTGGTGGGCCGCCAGGTACCGCAGCGCGACCGGGTCGATGCCGCGGCCGCGCACGATCGAGACGGCGTAGTGCGGCACGGACAGGCCGTGCGCGAAGGCCAGCCAGCGGCGGATCAGGATGCCGACGGGCGTGCCGGCCCGGGCCAGCGAGGCGAGCACCAGGCCGGGGCCGCGCTCGCGCAGCAGGGTCTCGGCGACGGTGCCCACGGCGAGCGCGATCCGGCCGGCGGAGCCGCGCAGCGCCTCGTGGAACAGCGCCTGGTACCCGGGGCCGGGCTGGTACTCGACCGGCAGCGACTCGGCGTAGTGCGCGCCGCCGCTCTGGACGGCCTCCTCGCGCTCCTCGGTCGGGGCTTCGAGTGCGACCCCGGAGAGGTCCTTGAGCAGCCAGGCCACCTCCTCGGCCGCGTACGAGGAGAACGCCGGCCCGTACAACGGCGCGGGGAGCACGACGGGCGCCGTCGCCGTCGCCGGCGCGGACGAAGTCGACGGCGCGGACGAAGACGACGGCGACGGCGACGGCGACGGCGACGGCACGGACAGCGCGCGAGGCGATGGCGCGGACGGAGAACCGGGCAGCGAGGCGGCCGCCCCGGGCACCGGCCGGTGCGAGGGCAGCACGGCGAGCACCACCCGGTCGGTCACCCGCCGCAGCTGCCCGAGCAGCGCGCGCTCGCCCTCGTGCAGCGCCGGGGTGTCGGCCACGTCGTCCACCACCAGCACCACGGCGTCGAACCGCCGCGCCGGGTCGCTGCCGGGGGCGACGTTGTACGCGTAGCGCTCGGGCGAGCCGCCGTCCTGCGGGTCGTCGTGGGCGGGGAAGGCGAGCCGGGTGCGGATGGCGTAGCCGGGGTCGTCCACCGCCAGGACCGGCGAGCGGGTGGTGGTGGAGAACCGGACGCGGTCGCCGCCGAGCCGCTCGCCGAGGGCGTCGGCCAGGCGCAGCGGCGCGTACATCAGCTCCTCGAAGCCGAGCACCAGCACCCGCCGCGCACCGGCGGGCAGGGCTTCGGCCAACTGCCCGGCCAGCCGGGGGAGTACGGCGTCCAGCCGGGCGCGGTCGCGCGCGGTGAAGCCGTGCCGGCCGCCGTCCGGGAGCCCGGCGGGCCAGTCCAGCCCCACGCGGACCAGCGGCGCGGCGGCGGCCGCCGAGGGCCCGGCCTCCGGAGTGACGGCGCCGGCCTCCGCGATCAGCCGCTCGGCCCGGTTCAGCAGGTCCGCCGGCAGCTCGACGCCTCCGCTCGCGGTGGCCACCAGGTCCAGCTGGACGCCGAGTTCGGCGGCGGTCCGGTCGAGCCGCCGCCGGTCGGCCGCGGAACGCAGGTCCACCAGGGCGACCACCACGTAGTGCCCGCGCGGGTGGCGGGCGTGCAGGTCGCGGATGGTGTTGAGCACCGTCTGCCCGGTCGAGAACTCGTCGTCCACCAGCACCAGCGGTCCGTTCCCGGCGAGGAGGCCGGGGTCGGCCGGGAGCAGCAGGTGCGAGGTGGCGTGCGAGTGCTCCTCCTCGAAGCCGCCGACCGGGGGGATGCCGGGCACCGGGCGGCGGGTGGAGTGCAGGTAGGGGGCGTCCAGGCCGTCGGCGACGCTGTGGCCGAGGCCCGTGGCGGTCTCCGCGTAGCCGAGCACGACGGCCCGGGCCGCCGCCTCCGCGCCGAGCAGGTCGCGGACCCGGCGGCCGAGTTCGAGCCCGGCGCCGTGGACCACCGAGGGCCGTTGCGGCACGTGCTTGCCGAGCACGGTGGAGACCAGCAGGTGGGCTCGCTTCGGGTTGCCGGACCGGAGGGCGAGCCCGACGAGTTCGGGGAGCCGCGCGGAGCCGGTCAGCGCGATCCCGGCCCGGTCGGCGACCCAGCGGCCGGTCCACGTCTGCGGTGTTGCTGTCACTGCTGGTCCTGCCTTCGATGGTGCGATGGTGCGTTCGTCATATCCGCGCTATGGAAACCAGGGGAAACGGCTCGGACTCGACCACGGGAACAATCAGCCGTCCGGAAGACGGTCGCACGGGAACCGACCGTCCGGGCGCCGGCCACACGGGCGCCGGGCACACGGAAGCCGACCGTCCGAGCGCCGGGCACACGGAAGCCGACCGTCCGGGCGCCGGCCACACGGGAACCGACCGTCCGGGAGTCAGTCGCACAGACAGGCCGACAGCAGTTCCGCGAAGCTCACGTCCTCCCGGGCCACCCCGAACACCTCCGCCCGCAGTAGCACCCGCTCCGCCCAGGCCCGGTGCGGCCGGGCCTCGTTCATCTTGTTGGTGTACGCCGAGCGCAGCACCCCGCCGCCGTCCTGCTCCTGCCGGAGGATGTCCCGGGCGTCGCAGTACTCCTCGTGCGTGACCACGGAGAGGGCGTGCACGGCCGGAACGTGGCTGGGGTGGATGCAGGTCTTGCCGAGCAGGCCGTTGGCCCGGTCGAGTTCGACCTCCCGGATCAGCCCGTCCAGGTCGTGGTCGATGATCCGCCGGCGGACCTCCTCGCCGGAGGCCCGCAGGGCTCCGGCCCCGGCGGGCACCGAGGCCCCGGTGAACGGGGTCCGGCGCAGCTGCGGCTTGAACATCCGCTCCTGCACCGGGAAGTACTCCCAGACCGGTCCGGTGACGGTGTACCCGGTGCCGTCCGCCCGGCCGAGCACGTTGACCACGTCCCCGATCACCGCCGCGACCAGCGCCACGTCGTACGCGGTGAGGTCGGGCGAGCGCCGCAGCCCGTACGCGGAGCAGAGGTCGGTGACGCCGAGCCGGACGGCGAGCACCCGCTCGCGGTGGCCGGCGAGCAGTTCGGCGATGCCGAAGAGCTGGTCCCGCCTGGTCTCCAGGTGGGCGAGTTCGGGCGACTCCAGGACGGGCATGGCGAACAGCCGCCGTCCGGTCGCGGCCTCGGCGGCGGCCAGCGCGGCCAGGTACTCGCCGCCGTTCGCGGGGGTGAACTTCGGCAGCACGAAGCCGCTGAGCAGTTCGACGGCCGGGCCGAGGCGCTCGGCCAGGTCGAGGATCTGGGCGGCGGCACGGACCCTGATGAAGAGGAGGGGATGGCTCTGTGTACAGTCGGTGAAATCCTTGACCAGGTCATTCAACTGCTCGACCAGGTTCCGCTCACCCGCGTCCACCTCGTGGTCGGCGATCGCGTCCTCCAGGCAGAGCACCATCGACACCACGCCCCGACCAGCGAGTTTACGGATGTCGGCGGCCAGCGCCGGCCTGGTGGCCGGGCTGTACAGGGTGCCGCCGAGGGCGGTGGCGAGCACCGCCGGTTCGCTCCGCGCGGTGAACGGGCGCGGCTGTTCCAGGAAGAGCCGGCCGCGTACGTCCTCGGCGAGGTGGCCGAAATGGCGCAAGGTGCTCTCCTCCAGGAAGTGGACCGGTCCCCGGCCCGTTGCCGACGACACCCTGGTCAACCGGCCGACCGGGCGCCATGGTTCCCGGGCACGCCTCCGCCGGACGCCCCTCCGTCGAACCCCCGGGGACCTTTCGACCGCCCATCGTACGGACGGGATCCGGCCGGTCCCGGTTCCCCGGCACTGAACTCCCGGAACATCCCGGTCCACTTCGACGATCATGGCCGTGACGGGCCCGGACCTCGGAAACGACGGCGGCAAACCTCGGAAAGCGCAAGTCTTGGCAAAGTCCGACCCGGCGCGGACCGGTCCGGTCACGTTGTCCGAAGGGGTGGCGAACAGGCAGGATGGTCGGCTATGACGCACGTGATGGCCAAGGGCGCCAACATCGCACTGCCGGCGGCGGCGGTCCGCGCCGTGCTGCGCTGGAGCGCCACGCCCGGTGCGCCGGACGTGGACGCTTCCGCGCTGCTGCTCGGCGCCACCGGCAAGGTCCGCTCGGACGCCGACTTCGTCTTCTACAACCAGCCCCGCCACCCCTCCGGACTGGTCCGCCACCTGCCCAAGCAGCAGACCTCCGGCGGCGCCGAGATCATCGACACGGTCGAGGTCGAGCTGGGCAAGCTGCCCGCCGACGTGGACCGCGTGGTGCTGGCGGGCTCCTCCGAGGGCGGGCCGTTCCGTTCGGTGCCGGGGCTGCGCCTGCTGCTCTTCGACGCCACGGCCGGCGAGGCCGCGCCCGCGCTCGCCGAGTTCCGGATCGAGGACGCCGAGAACGTCACCGCCCTGGTCGCCGGCGAGCTGTACCGCCGCTCCGGGGCCTGGAAGTTCCGTGCGATCGGCCAGGGCTACACCTCCGGGCTGATCGGTCTCGCCACCGACTTCGGCATCACCGTGGACGACGCGGAGGCCGACCCGGCGCCGGCCCGGGCGACCGGCTCCACCGCCACCCCGTCCGGCATGCTCGACCCGCGCAGCATGCCGCTGCCGGACCCTCGCTCGACCAACCCCGAGCCGGGCACCTTCACGCTGGCCCCGGCCGTCCCGCAGGCACCGCCCGCCCAGCCCCCGGCCGCCACCCCGGCACCGGTCCCGGCCACCGCTCCGGCGGCACCGGCCCCGGCCGCCGCCGCGAGCGCGTCGCCCGCGCCGACGACCCCGCCGCCGCCCACGGCCCCGCCGACCATGCCCCCGCCGCCCACCGTTCCCCCGGGCCACCGGCCCGGCACCGGCTACGGCTACCCCCAGCAGCCGAACCCGGGGTACGGCTACCCCCAGCAGCAGCCCACCGGCGGCTACGGCTACCCGCAGCCGGGCACCGGCCAGCAGCCCTACCAGCAGCAGCCGGGCGGTTACGGCTACCCCCAGCCGAACCAGCCCGCCCCGCCGCAGCAGCAGCGCCCCGCGGGCTACGGCTACCCGCAGCCCGGCACCGGCCAGCAGCCGCCCGTCCAACCGCAGCCCGTCCAACCGCAGCCGCCGACGGCCCAGCCCCCGGCGGCCACCGGCGAGGAGTTCGCGCTGCCCCCGCAGGGCCCCCAGTTCCAGCCGCGCTGACGCCCCCGGCGGGGCCGCCCGACGACGCCGACCCTGACGACGCCGACCCCGGCCCCGCCGGCCCCGGAACCCGCACTCGCACCCGCACAAGCCCCCGCCGCGGGACCGCCGCCCCCCGTCAGTCGCTCTTGTACCCGCGCTGCCACTGCATCCCGAACCCGTACAGCCGGTCGATGTCCGCCTGGAACCCGTTGACGTACCGCACCTCGCGGCGCACCGTCAGCTGGTTGTCCCCCGCGTTCTCGATCAGCACCACCGCGCAGGAGCGCGCCGCCCGGGCCCGCTCGTCCAGCTTGATCTCGATCCGCGGCCCGGTCTGCGGCACGATCGTGATCACCGCGTTCGACTGTTCGAAGGCCGGCGTGCCGTCGTAGATGTAGACGAAGATCAGCAGCCGCTTGAACTTGTCCTTCTTCTCCAGGTTGACGTACATCGTCTCGCCGGACGGCGCCCCGTACTGGTCGTCGCCGCTGAGCTTGACGTACGGCGCGTTCTGGAGGTCGCCGAACAGCCCGCCGAGCGGCTGCACCACGCCCGTGCTCCCGTCCGAGAGCTCGTACATGCAGGCCAGGTCCAGGTCGACGTTCGTCGGCTCGCTGCCCTGCGGCGAGTCCGGCTCCAGCGGCCGCAGGATCCGCGGGCTGAAGAACCGTTTGACGGAGTCCCGGGCGCTCGGCCGCGCGCCGCCTCCGGCGGTCATCGTCCAGTGCAGGTTGACGTAGAGGTAGCCGGTGGTGGCCGCCGACCCGGTGATCGCGTGCTGCGGGGACGACTTGGTGAGTATGACCTTGTGCTGCCCCCCGGGGTTGTCGAAGGTGTAGCTCCTGTCCCCGCGCAGGTACTCCCAGATCGAGACCATGCAGTCCTCTTCCCCTGCTCCCGCCAGGCGTTCTGACGGTCCGCCGACCAATGATCGGGCATCGGCCCGGCCGTCGGATACCCCGTCCGGGCCCTCCGCTACCCAACCGGGCCGCACCGGCGGGTCGATTGGCCGGAGGAAGCCGCCCTCCCGTAACATGCCGCCCCTTCGGACGCGATATCGTCTAGCCGCACAGGTGTCCCGTCCGCCCCTGCGCGGGTGCGGCGGGCACGCCGTGCGGCGACGAACGATCCGTCAGTCGGTGCCCGCACGGCGGGTCCTGACCACCTGTGTCGCGCTGTGATCCTGTCCCCTGCGGAAACCCGAGGCCCGACCCGCAATGAACCTGACCTCCATACAGCTGGTCTGGACCGTCGTCGGCGGCGCAGCCCTGCTGTTCGTCGCCGTCCTGATGGCGACACTGCGCTTCAAGAGCTCGAAGAAGGACGAGTCCGGCGACTCCTGGGAGCGCAGCGAGGAGCGCCGCCGGCGCAAGGAGATGATCTACGGCATCTCCTCGTACACGCTGCTGTTCTGCTGTGCCGGTGTCGCCGCCGCCCTCTCCTTCCACGGCCTGGTCGGCTTCGGCAAGGAGAACCTGGGCCTGTCCAACGGCTGGGAGTACCTCGTCCCGTTCGGCCTGGACGGCGCCGCGATGTTCTGCTCGGTGCTCGCCGTCCGCGAGGCCAGCCACGGTGACGCCGCGCTCGGCTCGCGCCTGCTGGTCTGGGTGTTCGCGATCGCCTCGGCGTGGTTCAACTGGGTGCACGCCCCGCGCGGCGTGTCGCACGACGGCGCCCCGCAGTTCTTCTCCGGCATGTCGATCTCGGCGGCGATCCTGTTCGACCGGGCGCTGAAGCAGACCCGCAAGGCCGCGCTGCGCGAGCAGGGCCTGGTGCCGCGCCCGCTGCCGCAGATCCGCATCGTCCGCTGGCTGCGCGCCCCGCGCGAGACCTACGCGGCCTGGTCGCTGATGCTGCTGGAGAACGTCCGCAGCCTGGACGAGGCGGTCGAGGAGGTGCGCGAGGAGCGTCAGGCGAAGCTGGACGCCAAGGCCCGTGCCCGTACCGCCGACCGCCGCGAGCGGGCCGAGCTGAAGGCCATCTCCCGCCAGGGCGGCATGCTCTCCCGGGCCCGCGGCGGCCGCCAGGTGCCCGCCCTCACGGCTGCCGGAGACGGCCCGAGCGCTACGGAGCCTGCCCTAGCCGCGGAGTCCGACGCCACCACCCCGGCCTCCTCGCCGTACTCGGCCTCCTCCTCGTCGTACCCGTCCTCGCGCCGGTCCTCCGACCCGTTCGAGCCGGCCGCCCTGGACGCCGGGCGCCGCCCGCGCGCCGCCGTCGGCTCCTCGTACTCGTCGTACTCGTCCTCCCTGTCCTCCTCGTCCTCCTCGGCCTCCGGAACCGGGTCGTCCCGCAGCGACTCGACCGTCGACCTGACGGCCGACGACGACACCCTCTCGATGCCGAAGCTGGACTCGCTGGAGCGCAAGCTGCGCGCGATCGAGCAGCAGCTCGGCTGACCCCGGCACCCCACGGGTACGACCGGGGACACACGAACGGCCGCCTCCGGGGATCCCCGGAGGCGGCCGTTTCGCCTGCCCTGCGGACTACTTGCCGGTGCCGACCAGCTCCGGTTCCTCGTCCGCGCCCTCACGCCGGTTGCGCAGGATCGACGAGCCGAGCGCCAGCCCGATGAAGGCGACGCCGATCAGGCCGGTGACGATCTCCGGGATGTGGTACTTGATCCCGACCAGCAGGATCGCCGCCAGCGCGCCGATCGCGTAGTGGGCGCCGTGCTCCAGGTAGACGTAGTCGTCCAGGGTGCCCTTGCGGACCAGGAAGACGGTCAGCGAGCGGATGTACATCGCGCCGATGCCGAGGCCCAGGGTGATCTGGAAGATGTCGCTGGAGATGGCGAACGCGCCGACCACGCCGTCGAAGGAGAACGAGGCGTCCAGGACCTCCAGGTAGAGGAAGAGGAAGAACGCGGCCTTGCCGCCGACCTGGACGATCGACTTGCCGGACTTCTCCGCCTCCTCCTCGCGCTCCTCCTCGGCCTCCAGGCCCGACTCGAAGATCGAGGAGAGGCCGTTGACGGCGAGGTAGGTGACCAGGCCGAGGACGCCGGCGAGCAGCACGGTCTCCGCGTGCTCCTCGGCGAAGAAGTTGGAGGCGAGCAGCAGGGCGACCAGGGCGACGACGCTGGAGAAGGCCTCCAGCTTGCCGACCTTCTCCAGCGGGCGCTCGATCCAGGCCAGCCAGTTGTAGTCCTTCTCCTCGAAGATGAAGTCGAGGAAGATCATCAGCAGGAAGACGCCGCCGAAGGCCGCGATGGCCGGGTTGGCCGCCTCCAGGTACTGGCCGTAGGTGAGGCCGTCGTGGGTCTTGTCGGAGTGCAGCGCGAGGTCGATGACCGTCGTGGGGGTGAGCTTGGCGGTGAGGCCGACGACCAGCAGCGGGAAGACCAGGCGCATGCCGAAGACCGCGATGAGCACGCCGACGGTCAGGAAGATCTTCTGCCAGTACGGGTTCATCCGCTTCAACACCGTGGCGTTGACCACCGCGTTGTCGAACGACAGGGAGATCTCCAGGATGGAGAGGATCAGCACGATGCCGAAGCCTTGGGCTCCCCAGAGCAGTCCGGCCGCGACCAGGCCGATGGCGGTGATCGCGAACGACCAGCCGAATGTGCGGAGGAACACGGGAGTTGACTACCTTTCGGGTTCTGGCCGTGCCGGGGGCGGCCTCGACCCCGAGACGCCCTGACCGGGCCTCGCCCGGTCAGGTCACCCCCGCACTGCCCTCTGTTCTCATGATCGGGTCGGGTACGACAAGTCCGATTTCCGCCCTTACTGTACGTTCACGCCGAAGTCGAGCGCGATGCCGCGCAGGCCGGAGGCGTACCCCTGGCCCACCGCGCGGAACTTCCACTCACCCGCGTAGCGGTACAGCTCACCGAAGATCATCGCAGTCTCGCTGGACGCGTCCTCGGACAGGTCGTAGCGGGCGATCTCCTGGCCGTCGACCGAGTTGACGACCCGGATGTAGGCGTTGCGGACCTGCCCGAAGTTCTGGAGCCGCGCCTCGGCCTCGTAGATCGAGACCGCGAAGATCACCTTGTCGGCCTGCGCCGGGACGAGGTCCAGGTTGACCAGGACCACCTCGTCGTCACCCGTGTCGTCGCCGCCGGTGAGGTTGTCGCCCTGGTGCTCCACCGAGCCCTCGGGGCTCTTGAGGTTGTTGTAGAAGACGAAGTACTCGTCGCCGAGCACTCGCCCGCCACCGCAGAGCAGGGCGCTCGCGTCGAGGTCGAACGGGGCGCCCGTGGTCGAACGGGCCGACCAGCCGAGGCCGATCTGGACCTGCGTCAGGTTCGGCGCGGCCTTGGTGAGCGAGACGTTGCCGCCCTTGGCGAGCGTGACCACCATGACGTTCTTCCTCCCTTGCTTCTCCCGGGGCGCCTTCCAGGTGTATCCCCCGCGGCCCCGGCCGACCGGCTCCGGTCGGCTGAACTTCCTGAACTCACCCATCCTCGCAGCGCGACGGACCGGCGCCGCACCGGGGCGGACGGAGCCGGGGCGGCCCCGGACCGCGGAGGTCCGGGACCGCCCCGGGGGAACGGCGCGAAGCCCGCGCCGCAGGGCGCCGGCGGCGGCTCAGACGTTGACGCCGAAGTCCTGCGCGATGCCGCGCAGACCGGAGGCGTAGCCCTGGCCGATGGCGCGGAACTTCCACTCGGCGCCGTTGCGGTACAGCTCGCCGAAGACCATCGCGGTCTCGGTGGAGGCGTCCTCGGAGAGGTCGTAGCGCGCCAGCTCCGTGTTGTCGGCCTGGTTCACCACGCGGATGAACGCGTTGCGCACCTGGCCGAAGTTCTGGCCGCGGGTCTCGGCGTCGTAGATCGACACCGGGAAGACGATCTTCTCCACGTCCGCCGGCACGCCGACCAGGCTGACCTTGATCGCCTCGTCGTCGCCCTCGCCCTCGCCGGTCAGGTTGTCGCCGGTGTGCTCGACCGAGCCGTCCGGGCTCTTCAGGTTGTTGAAGAACACGAAGTTGCCGTCCGAGGTGACCTTGCCCTGGGCGTTGCACAGCAGGGCGCTGGCGTCCAGGTCGAAGTCCGCGCCGGTGGTGGTCCGGACGTCCCAGCCCAGGCCGACGACCACGGCCGTGAGGCCCGGTGCCTCCTTGGTGAGCGAGACGTTGCCGCCCTTGCTGAGGCTGACTCCCACTAGTCCTCCAAGAATCGGGAGGCACGCCCAGTGGTGCCCCCGGTGGTGCGGTCCCGGGGCGTCGGGAGGCCCATCGGCTCCCGCACCCCACCCCGCCAACGGCCCGAGCGTAGTACGGGGTTCCCGTCCGCACCCCTGATCAGGCCGGACACGTCCCCACGGCACCCGGCCGGCGGGTGCGGCGGGGGCGTTCCGGACCGTCCTGGGCCCCGGCGGGGGTCTCAGAGCGCCGCGAGGACCTTCAGGTACTCCTGCTCGTCCCGGGCGTCCGGGAGGCCGTTGACGACGCTCCAGCGCACCGTGCCCGCGGTGTCGATCACGAAGGTGCCGCGCAGCGGGCAGCCCCGCTCCTCGTCCAGGACGCCGTAGGCCCTGGCGACCTCGCCGTGCGGCCAGAAGTCGGCCAGCAGCGGGAACTCCAGGCCCTCCCGGTCGGCGAGGACCCGCTGGGAGAACTGCGAGTCGCAGGAGAGGCCGAGCACCTGCACGGTGTCGTTCTGCAGGCCCGCCAGCTCCCGCTGGATCGCGCCCAGCTCGCCGGTGCAGACGCCGGTGAAGGCGAACGGGTAGAAGACCAGGACGACGTTCTTCGCGCCGCGGAGGTCGGAGAGCCGGACGGACTCGCCGTGCTGGTTGTTGAGCTCGAAGTCCGGAGCCGGGGAGCCGACCTCGATGGCCATGAACGGGACCTTTCTGACGCGACCGCGCCGCGCGGCGGGCGCGGCAGGGCACATCCTCGCATTCGTTTACGGCGGTTCGGCCGAACGGATGAGGCGGGCGGCCGCGGCCCGGTCCGTTCGCCGTCCGCGA
This sequence comes from Kitasatospora sp. NPDC092039, assembly GCF_044756065.1. Taxonomy (NCBI): domain Bacteria; kingdom Bacillati; phylum Actinomycetota; class Actinomycetes; order Kitasatosporales; family Streptomycetaceae; genus Kitasatospora; species Kitasatospora sp. NPDC092039. The sequence goes on from NZ_JBIVSD010000004.1 coordinate 349,339, forward strand.
ACGCCCCGGCGGGCCGTCCGGGGCGCCGGCCCGCGTGGGGCCGGCCACGCCCGGGAGCCGGCCGGCCGGGAGCCGGACATGCGGCGGGCCCCGCCGGAGGGGTTCCTCCGACAGGGCCCGGCGCGGGGGCTTCAGAGCCCGCTCAGCGCTTGCCGCCCTTCGCCGTGGACTTGGTCGCGAGCCGGGTGGCCGCCCAGTCCTTGACGATGTTGATCGAGCTGGTCTGGGAGAGGCCCGCGGTCTTGGCCGCGTCGCTGATGTCGGAGGCCTCGATGTGGCCGTCGCGCCCGGTCTTGGGCGTCATCAGCCAGATCAGGCCGCCCTCAGCGAGGTACTCCAGCGCGTCGACGAGGGCGTCGGTGAGGTCCCCGTCGTCGTCGCGGTGCCACAGCAGAACGGCGTCGGCGACGTCGTCGTAGTCCTCGTCGACGAGATCCGTCCCGGTGAGCTCCTCGATTCCCTCGCGGAGCTCCTGGTCAGTGTCGTCGTCGTACCCCAGCTCCTGGATGATCTGGCCCTCTTCGAAGCCGAGACGGGTCGCCGGGTTGGACTTGTCCGCGGGGTCCGCGGTCGCGCTCACGGGAATAACCTCCAGTATTCGGCTCGGCGTCCATGCCGAGGCTGTGGCCGTAGTCCACACGGGCGCGGCGGTTCGCGCAAGTACCCGACCCCCGATCCCCTCCAAAGGTTGACGTGCCACACCGGGACACGCCGCGCGGCGTGGCGGGAATCACACCGATTTGCCCTTTTCCGCGTCGTCCGAGGATGCTTCGGGTGGTCCCGGCCCACAGGCCGTACGCGTGCCCGAGATGCGAACGGCATTCGGGGTCCGCGCGTGCGCGGGCGTAGAGTCTCCTGTTGGCCCTCACCCCGGCCGCCCGCCATCGGGCGGACGGGACACCAGGTCGGACCACCTCTTTTCGTAACACCCGGGGGTGTGCGGAGCGGACGAAGACGCCCGCGCCGCGCGCCGCCAGACCGGACCGCCCACCAGGCGGAACGGTTACCGATCGGTAGAGATGACGGATCTCCGAGCGCGGTAGCACGATGGAGGCGGCGCGACACACCTCAGTTTCGACCGACAGTGAAGGAACAGCGTGGCTTCCGGATCCGATCGCAACCCGATCATCATTGGCGGCCTTCCGAGTCAGGTCCCGGACTTCGATCCCGAGGAGACCGCGGAATGGCTGGAGTCGCTCGACGCGGCCATCGACGAGCGGGGGCGTGAGCGCGCCCGCTACCTGATGCTGCGGCTGATCGAGCGCGCCCGCGAGAAGCGTGTCGCCGTGCCCGAGATGCGCAGCACGGACTACGTCAACACCATCGCGACCAAGGACGAGCCGTTCTTCCCCGGCAACGAGGAGATCGAGCGCAAGATCCTCAACGCGACCCGGTGGAACGCGGCCGTCATGGTCTCCCGGGCGCAGCGCCCGGGCATCGGTGTCGGTGGCCACATCGCCACCTTCGCCTCCTCCGCGTCGCTGTACGACGTCGGCTTCAACTACTTCTTCCGCGGCAAGGACGCCGAGGGCGAGTCCGGCGACCAGGTCTTCTTCCAGGGCCACGCCTCCCCCGGCATCTACGCCCGCGCCTTCCTGCTGGACCGGCTCACCGAGCAGCAGCTCGACGCGTTCCGCCAGGAGAAGTCGAAGGCCCCGTACGGCCTCTCCAGCTACCCGCACCCGCGGCTGATGCCGGACTTCTGGGAGTTCCCGACCGTCTCGATGGGCCTCGGCCCGCTCGGCGCGATCTACCAGGCCCGGATGAACCGCTACCTGGAGCACCGCGGCATCAAGGACACCTCCGACTCGCAGGTCTACGCCTTCCTGGGCGACGGCGAGATGGACGAGCCCGAGTCGCTCGGCCAGCTGTCGCTGGCCGCCCGCGAGGGCCTGGACAACCTGACCTTCGTGGTCAACTGCAACCTGCAGCGCCTGGACGGCCCGGTCCGCGGCAACGGCAAGATCATCCAGGAGCTGGAGTCGCAGTTCCGCGGCGCCGGCTGGAACGTGATCAAGCTGGTCTGGGACCGCAGCTGGGACCCGCTGCTCGCGCAGGACCGCGACGGCATCCTGGTGAACAAGCTGAACACCACGGTGGACGGCCAGTTCCAGACCTACGCCACCGAGACCGGCGCGTACATCCGCGAGCACTTCTTCGGCGGCGACCTGCGCCTGCGCGCCATGGTCGAGAACATGACCGACCAGCAGATCCAGCACCTGGGTCGCGGCGGCCACGACCACAAGAAGATCTACGCGGCGTTCAAGGCGGCCCGCGAGCACAAGGGCCAGCCGACGGTCATCCTCGCCCAGACGGTCAAGGGCTGGACGCTGGGCCCCAACTTCGAGGGCCGCAACGCCACCCACCAGATGAAGAAGCTGACGGTCGAGGACCTGAAGCGCTTCCGCGACCGGCTGCACCTGCCGATCACCGACAAGCAGCTCGAGGACGGCCTCCCGCCGTACTACCACCCGGGCCGCGACTCGGAGGAGATCCAGTACATGCACGACCGCCGGGAGGAGCTCGGCGGCTACGTGCCGACCCGCAAGGTCCGCCCGCGGAAGCTGGAGCTGCCCGGCGACGACGCGTACAAGGCGGTCAAGAAGGGCTCCGGCAACCAGACCATCGCCACCACCATGGCGTTCGTCCGGCTGCTCAAGGACCTCATGCGGGACAAGGGCATCGGCAACCGCTTCGTGCCGATCGCGCCGGACGAGTACCGCACCTTCGGCATGGACTCGCTCTTCCCGTCGGCGAAGATCTACAACCCGCTCGGCCAGACCTACGAGTCGGTCGACCGCGAGCTGCTCCTCGCCTACAAGGAGTCGCCGACCGGCCAGATGCTGCACGACGGCATCTCCGAGGCGGGCTGCACCGCCTCGCTGATCGCCGCCGGCTCGTCCTACGCCACCCACGGCGAGCCGCTGATCCCGGTGTACGTCTTCTACTCGATGTTCGGGTTCCAGCGCACCGGCGACCAGTTCTGGCAGATGGCCGACCAGCTGGCCCGCGGCTTCGTGCTCGGCGCCACCGCCGGCCGCACCACGCTGACGGGTGAGGGCCTCCAGCACGCCGACGGCCACTCGCACCTGCTGGCCTCGACCAACCCCGGCGTGGTGGCCTACGACCCGGCGTACGGCTTCGAGATCGCGCACATCGTCCAGGACGGTCTGCGCCGGATGTACGGCTCCAGCGCCGAGCACCCGCACGGCGAGGACGTGTTCTACTACCTCACCGTCTACAACGAGCCGATCAAGATGCCGGCCGAGCCCGAGAACGTGGACGTCGAGGGCATCCTCAAGGGCCTGCACAAGTACGCGCCGGGCACCGCCGGCCAGATCCCGGCCCAGATCCTCGCCTCCGGCGTGGCCGTGCCGTGGGCCCTGGAGGCCCAGCGCATCCTCGCCGAGGAGTGGAACGTCAAGGCCGACGTCTGGTCCGCGACCTCCTGGAACGAGCTGCGCCGCGACGCGGTGGAGGCCGAGGAGTTCAACCTGCTGCACCCCGAGGAGCAGCAGCGCGTGCCGTACGTCACCCAGAAGCTCCAGGGCGCCGAGGGCCCGGTCGTCGCGGTGTCCGACTGGATGCGCGCGGTGCCGGACCAGATCGCCCGCTGGGTGCCGGGTCAGTACCAGTCGCTGGGCGCCGACGGCTTCGGCTTCGCCGACACCCGTGGCGCGGCCCGCCGCTTCTTCCACATCGACGCGCAGTCGGTCGTCCTGGCGGTGCTCACCGAGCTCGCCAAGCAGGGCCGGATCGACCGCTCGGCGCTGAAGGACGCGATCGACCGCTACCAGCTGCTGGACGTGGCCGCGGCCGACCCGGGCGCCGCCGGCGGCGACGCCTGATCACCCGCTGGAACTGACTGGAGGGCCGGACTCCCCACGGGGGGTCCGGCCCTTCGGCGTCCGCCGTGACTTGACCCTCTCACCGGTGTGAGGTCCTAGGGTCGGCGGCATGACGAACGACACGAAGGCCGACGGCACGACGGACGAGACGAAGGCCGGCGCCGTGCCGGGCGGGACGGGGCGCGGGCCCTCCGGGCGCCACCCCGAACCCGCCGACGGCGCGGGCGAGTTCAACCGCCGGGTGATCGCCGGGTTCCGGAGGGACGGGGGCGTGGTCGGCGGCGAGCTCGCCGACGCCCCGCTGCTCCTGCTCACCGTGTTCGGCGCCCGCAGCGGGGAGCCGCGCACCACCCCGCTGGTCTACCTGGCGGACGGCGAGCGGCTGGTGGTCTTCGCCTCCAACGGCGGCAGCGCGACGGACCCGGCCTGGTACCGCAACCTGGTCGCCGCGCCGGAGGTCACCGTCGAGGTCGGCACCGAGCGCTACCCGGCGCTCGCGGCCACCGTCGACCCGGCCGAGCACGAGGCGCTCTGGGCCCGCCAGATCGCCGCCCAGCCCCAGTTCGCCGGCTTCCGCACGGAGGCCCGCACCGTCCCGCTGGTGGCGCTCACCCGCGTCTGACCGGCGGGGGCACCGCGCACGGGAACCACGACGGCCCCGGACTCCAGCGAGTCCGGGGCCGTCGCGTCGCGCCCCGCCGTGGCGTTGCGCGGGGCGCGTCGCGGGGGGGCCGTCAGATGTGCACGGCCGGGCCCGCGTCGGTGGTGCCGCGGCGGGTGAGCAGGCCGAGCACGGCGGCGGCGAAGGCCACCACGGAGGCCACCGCGAAGGCGAGCGACATGCCGCTCACGAAGGACTCGTGGACGGCGCCGGCCATCGCGTCCACCACCTGCTGCGGGGTGCCGGCCGGGGCCGGCGGGGCGATGCCGAGCTGGGCGGCCTGCTTGAGGCCCTCGCCCGCCTCGCCCTCGACCGGCGGCAGGCCGGCCGCGGCCCAGTTGCCCGGCAGCACGTCGCCGACCTTGGCGGCCATCAGCGCGCCCAGCACGGCGGTGCCGAGGCTGCCGCCGACCTGCATCGCGGCCTGCTGGAGGCCGCCGGCCACGCCGGACAGCTCCATCGGGGCGTTGCCGACGATCACCTCGGTGGCACCCACCATGACCGGGCTGATGCCGAGGCCCATCAGGACGAACCAGAGCGACATCACGCCGTTGCCCGAGCCGGTGTCCAGGGTGGACATGCCGAACATCGCGGCGGTGGTGATCAGCATGCCGGCCACGATCGGTATCCGCGGGCCCAGCTTGCCGATCGCCAGGCCGGCCAGCGGCGAGCCGACGATCATCATGCCGGTCATCGGCAGCAGGTGGACGCCGGCCTCGACCGGCTTCATCCCGTGCACGTTCTGGAGGTAGAAGGTCACGAAGAAGATCGCGCCGAAGAACGCGAAGGCCATCAGCACCATCAGCAGCACGCCCGCCGACAGCGGCACCGAGCGGAACAGGCTGAGCGGGATCAGCGGCTCGCGGGCCTTGCCCTGCCAGAGCGCGAACAGCACCATCAGGACCACCGCGCCGCCCAGGAACAGCAGCGTCCTGCCGTCGCCCCAGCCCCACTCGGGCGCCTTGATGATGCCGAAGACCAGCGCGAACATGCCCACCGAGAGCAGCGCGATGCCGGGCAGGTCGAAGGACCTGGCGGCGTTCTCGGCCCGGACGTCCTTGAGGATCCACACGCCCAGCGCCAGCGCGATCAGGCCGACCGGGATGTTGATGAAGAACACCGACTCCCAGTTGACGTGCTCGACCAGCAGGCCGCCGACGATCGGGCCGGCCGCGGTGGAGGCGCCGATCACGCCGCCCCAGATGCCGATCGCCATGTTGAGCTTCTCGGCCGGGAAGGCCCCGCGCAGCAGGCCGAGCGCGGCCGGCTGGAGCAGCGCGCCGAACAGGCCCTGGAGGACCCGGAAGGCGATCACGGTCTGGATGTTGCCGGCGAAGCCGATCGCGGCCGAGGTGGCGGCGAAGCCCACTGCGCCGACCAGGAAGGTGGTCTTGTGGCCGAAGCGGTCACCGATCTTGCCGGCGGTGATCAGGAAGACCGCCAGGGCCAGCAGGTAGCCGCTGGTGACCCACTGGATGTCGGCGGGCGCCGCGTGCAGCTTCTCCTGGATCACCGGGTTGGCGATGGCCACGATCGTGCCGTCCAGCGCGACCATCATGACGCCGACCGCGACGGTCAGCAGGGTCAGCCAGGGGTGCCCCTTGAGGCCGCCCCCCGACGGCGGGTTCGGCGGCGGTGCGTCCGCCTCGGAGTTCTTGACGACGGACTGACTCATCTGGGCCCTCCGGGGGGCGTGGCTGGGTGCGGGACATGGTCGTGGCGCCCCGGCCCACCCGTCCCCACAGGTGCCCCGGCCCGACGGGCGCCACTCCGGGCAGATTATGTCAGCTGCTGACATTCGGCAAACAGTGACTTCTGGCCACTACTGACATTTGTCAGAGCGCTAAGGTTGTGCTCCCACCCGCCACACCCAGCGCTCCGGAAGGCCCCCGCCATGGCCGCTCACACCCCCCGTACCACCGACGCCCCGGCGGGCCCCGGGCGCACGCCCGGGCTGCGCGAGCGCAAGAAGCAGCAGACCCGGTACGCCCTGATCCAGGCCGCCCACCTGCTCTTCCTCCGCCAGGGCTTCGCCCGCACCACCGTCGACGAGATCGCCTCCGCCGTCGACGTCTCCCAGCGCACCTTCTTCCGCTACTTCGCCAACAAGGACGAGGTCGCGCTCGCCGTGATGGCCGTGGCCGAGGACTACTTCATCGAGTGCCTGCGCCACCGCCCGGCCGAGGAACCACCGCTCCAGGCCCTGCGCGCCTCGATCGTCAAGGCCTGGCGCGACCTCGGCAGCGAGGAGACCGCCGGCCCCGGTTCGATCCACAGCGCCCTCGAACTCATGCGGATGATCGAGGAGACGCCCCCGCTGCTCGCCGCCCACCTGCGCCGGGTCACCGAACAGGAGCGGCTGGTGGTCCAGGTGCTCGCCGAACGCGAGGGACTGGACCCGGCCGAGGACCTCCGCCCGGCCGTGCTCGCCGCCGTCTTCGGCAGCCTGCTGCGCTCCGCCCACCTGTCCTGGAGCGCCGAGCACGAACCGGCCGGCCCCGAGGGCATGGTCGCCGTCATCGAGCGCTACTTCGACCAGCTCGGCCCGGCCCTGGCCGGCCACTGGCGCGACCCCTCCTGAGGCCCCGGGGCCCGTCGGCACATCCGTGTCATACCGGGGTATCACCCGACACCCCGGTACCACCCGGAAGTTCGGGCTCCAGTGCGACGCCCGGCGGGCCCCGCCCTCCTAGGCTGGCCCGCGATGAAGAACCTCACCGCCGCCGACCTCCGCCCGTACGGCCGCCGCCTGCTGCGCGCCTTCCGACACCACCTCACCACCCCGAGCGGCGGCCACACCCCGCTGCTCGGGGAGTCGCCCCGGCCCTGGCTGCGCCGGCTGCCGTACGCCGTCGCCCTCGCCCTGCTGTCCTCGCTGATCCCCACCGGGATCACCGTCCTGGTCGAGACCTTCGGCCTGGTGCTGCCGGTGGCCGGCGCGCTCACCGTCGCCCAGACCGTCCCGCTGCTGCTCGCCATCACCCGGCCGCTGGCCGCCTGGTGGATCAGCGCGGCCACCCTGGTCACCACCGCCGCCATCACCGCGCGCTACGACATGGCCGGTGGCACCTGGCCGTGGAACGCGCCGATGATCCTCGCGTACATCTTCCTGCTGTTCGCCCTGGCGCTGCGGGAGAGCCGGGCCACCCTGGTCTCCGTCTGGCTGGCCACCGTCGCGCTCACCGCGCTCACCACCACGCTGGGCCTGCCCCGCTCCGGCGACGGCACCACCATGCTGCTGATCGCGCTCAGCGGCGCCGCGCTGCTGCTCGGCTGGGCCGTCCGGGACCGCGCCGAGGCGCGCCGGCTGCTCACCGAGCAGGAGCACATCAGCGAGGTCGAGCGCGAACGCCGCACCCTGCTGGAGGAACGCGCCCGGATCGCACGGGAGTTGCACGACGTGGTGGCGCACCACATGTCGGTCATCGCGGTGCAGGCGGCCAGCGCGCCGTACCGGATCGCCGGGGTGCCGGACGACGCCGCCGAGGAGTTCGGCGCGATAGCCGGCACCGCCCGCGAGTCGCTGGCCGAGATGCGCCGACTGCTCGGCGTGCTGCGCAGCGAGGAGTCCGGCGGGGAGAAGTCCCCCCAGCCCGGGGTCGGCCAACTCGCCCAGCTGGTCGAGACGGTGGGCCGGGCCGGAGTCCCGGCCGAACTCACGGTGGAGCCGGGCACGGCGGACCTGGTGCCGCAGGCCGTCGGCCTGTCCGCCTACCGGATCGTGCAGGAGGCGCTGGCCAACGTGGTGCGGCACGCCCCCGGCGCGCGGACCTGGGTGTCGCTGACCACCGACGGCCCGGCGCTGCTGGTGACGGTGGTCAACGCGCCGCCGCCGGAGCGCACCGAGTCGCTGGAGGCCTCGGTCGAGGGCACCGGACAGGGGCTGGTCGGAATGCGTGAACGCGTCCGGCTGGTCGATGGCAGGCTGGACACCGGCCCGCTGCCGGACGGCGGCTTCAAGGTGGCCGCCGTCCTGCCCCTCGACCGTCCAGACACCCCCCGGGAGACCACCGCATGACCATCCGCGTGATCATCGTCGACGACCAGGCCATGGTGCGCGCGGGCTTCGCGGCCCTGCTCAACGCCCAGAGCGACATCGACGTGGTGGGGGACGCGGCGGACGGCGCCCAGGCCCTGGAGGTCAACGGCCGCACCCACCCGGACCTGGTGCTGATGGACGTCCGGATGCCCGTCATGGACGGCCTGGAGGCGGCCCGGCGGCTGCTCGACCCGGCCGTGCCCGGCGCCCACCGGCCCAAGGTGCTGATGCTGACCACCTTCGACGTGGACGACTACGTGTACGAGGCGCTGCGCGCCGGGGCCAGCGGCTTCCTGCTCAAGGACGCCCCGCCGGCCGACCTGATCGCCGCGGTCCGGGTGGTCGCGGCCGGCGAGGCGCTGCTCGCCCCCTCGGTGACCCGCCGACTGATCGAGGACTTCGCCCGCACCCGCCCGGCCAGGCGCCGCGACCCCAAGGTGCGGCTCAACGGCCTGACCCCGCGCGAGACCGAGGTGCTGGAGCTGATCGCCCGCGGCCTGTCCAACCAGGAGATAGCCGCCGAACTGGTGCTCGCCGAGCAGACCGTCAAGACCCACATCGGGCGCATCCTCGCCAAGCTCGGTCTGCGCGACCGTGCCCAGGCGGTGGTCCTGGCCTACGAGTCCGGGCTGGTGACCCCCGGCCAGTAGGGGGGTCGCCCCCACCCCGGTGACCCCCCTCGCAGCCGGGGGAAATCCTCCTGATACCCCGGTAGCACACGGGAGTTGGCCCCGCGGAGTGACGTCCGCGGGGCCGTCGCATTCCTACCTTCCTCCTCGTCGGAAGCCGAACCGAGTCGGCGGCCGAACGGACGAGGGGGAGCAGGGACATGCGCAAGTTCCGGGTCAGGCGGGCGATCGCCGCCACCGCGGTGGCACTGGGGGTCGTGCTCGGCGCGGGCGGCTGGGCCGCCGACACCCAGACCCCCGTCACCGGCCCGCCGCCCGGCAGCGCCGCCTGGACGGCCGACACCTCGCTCGGCCTGCGGCTGCCCGACCCGGCCACCGCCACGCCGGCCCGAGTGGCCGCGTTCTTCGCCGGGTTGGGCCCCGCCCAGCAGGACGCCCTGGCCGTCCGCCACCCGCTGGTGGTCGGCAACCTGGACGGCGCCCCGATCGCCCTGCGCTACCGGGCCAACGCCCTGGCCCTGACCGCCGAGCGCACCCGCGAACTCGCCCGGGCCGCCGACCCCGCCCTCACCCCGCAGGACCACGAGGCCGCCCGCACCCGCGCCGAGCGCTACCGCGCCCTGCTGGAGGGCGGCCGGCAGGTCCTCGCCTTCGACCCGCGCGGCCGCGGCCAGGTCGCCGAGGTGTACGGCGACCTCGCCACCGCCCGCCGCACCGCCGTGGTCGTGCCCGGCTCGGACGTCGACCTGCTCCGCTTCGACCGCACCGCCAACCCGTACGGCACCCCCGCCGGGATGGCCCGCGCGCTCCTGGACGCCACCGATCGGCAGACCGCCGTGATCGCCTGGGCCGGCTACACCACCCCGCTCGGCGTCGGCCCGGACGCCGCCACCGAGGACCTGGCCCGGGCCGGCGCCCCCCGCCTCACCCGGCTGCTCGACGGACTCGCCGTCACCACCCGCCCGCAGGCCCCGCCCACCCTGTTCTGCCACAGCTACGGCTCGGTGGTCTGCGGCCTGGCCCGCCCCACCCCCGCGCAGGCCTCCGGCGTGGTGGTGCTCGGCTCGCCCGGCATGGGCGTCGGCTCGGTCGCCGACCTCGACCCGGGCGTCCCGCTCTGGGCCACCGCCCGCAACGGCTCCGACTGGATCGGCGACGTGCCCAACGTCCGGCTGTTCGGCCTCGGCCACGGCGCCGACCCGACCGCCGCCGGCTTCGGCGCCCGCCCACTGCCCGCCACCGGATCCCACGGCCACAACGGCTACTTCGCCCCCGGCACCGCCTCCCTCGCCGCCTACGCCGCCGTCGCGCTCGGCCGCGCCTGACCGCCCGCACCGGAAGGAGCACCACCATGGCCAGCACCCTCACCACCCGGCCCCGCACCACCCGGGCCCGCACCACGGAGCCCCGTACCGCCCGGCCCCGCCCCGCCCGGCCGCTCACCGCCCTGCGCCGCGCCGCCGCCGCGGTCGACGCCAAGACCCCGGCCGACCGCGACCGCGCCCTGGACGGGCTGCGCGCCCTCGCCCTGCTCGCCGTTCCGGTCGGCCACTGGATGCTCGGCGGCTTCACCCGCACCCCCGACGGCGTCCTGCACAACGCCAGCCCGCTCTCCACCCTCGGCTTCTTCGCCCCGCTCAGCTGGGTGCTCCAGATGCTCGGGGTGTTCTTCCTGGTCGGCGGCCACTCCTCGGTCCGCTCGCTGGAGCGGGCCCGGGCCAGGGGCGTCACCTACGGCGGCTGGCTGCGGGCCCGTACGGTCCGGCTGCTGCGCCCGGTGCTCGGCGTGACGGCCGTCTGGGCGGCGCTGGTCCCGCTGCTGCCCGCGCTCGGCGTCCCCGCGGACACCCTGCGCACCGGCGCCACCCTGGTGGTGCAGCCGCTCTGGTACATCGGCGTCTACCTGGGGCTGACCGCGCTCACCCCGCTCTGCGTGGCCGCCGGGCGCCGGCTGGGCGGCTGGTCGGCGGGCCTGCTGGTGGCCTCGGTCGCCGCCGTCGACCTGCTGCGCTACGGGCCGTGGGCCGGGGCGGTGCCGTCCTGGGTCGCGCTGCTGAACATCCTGCCGGGCTGGCTGTTCGGGTACCAGCTGGGCGTGCTCTGGGCGCAGGGCCGGCTCGGCCGCCCGGCGGCCCGGGTGCTGCTGCTCGGCGGCGGCGCGCTGTTCGCCGCGCTGCTGCTGGTCTTCCACTACCCGGCCAGCATGGTCGGCGTGCCCGGGGCCGCCCGGACCAACTCGCACCCGCCGTCCCTGCTGGTGCTCGCCCTGGCCGCGTTCCAGTGCGGCGCCGCGGTGCTGCTGCGGGAGCGGCTGGGCCGGCTGCTGACCCGCCGTCCGCTGCTCTGGCTGCCGGTCGTGGTGGTCAACCTGTCGGCGATGACGATCTTCTGCTGGCACCAGAGCGCGATGCTCGCGGTCGCCGTGCCCGGCGCGGCCGCCCTGGGCGCCGTCCCGGGGCTGACCACCGCACCGGACTCGCTCGGCTGGGTGGTCGCCCGGCTGGCGCTGCTGCCGCTGTTCGGCGCCGTGCTGGTGGCGATCGGCTGGTTCACCCGCCGGTTCGACGGCCCGTGGACGGCCTTCTCCCGGGGCGGCAAGGCGCTGGCCGGGGCCGGGGCGGCGCTGTTCGCGGCGTACGCGCTGGGCGTGGTGTGACGATCCGCCGGGTGTGACTGCTCCAACGGGGGCGTGGGCCGATCGGTCCACGCCCCCTCGGCCGTCGCCATCCGCCCCCGGTGCGCCCCGCAGCGCGCCAGGGCGCGCTGGGGCGCGGTGTCGGTGCCCTGCTCTACCCTGCCGTCATGGTGACGTTCGACGAGTTCCGTGCGATGGCGCTGGCCCTGCCGGAGGCCGCCCAGGAGCCGACCTGGGACATCGAGACGCTGCGGGTCCGCGGCCGGATCTTCGCGATGGGCGCGCCCGGCGGGGACCGCGTCACCGTCAAGGCCTCCCCCGAGGACCAGGCCGAACTGCTCGCCGCCGAACCCGAGGTGTTCTCCTCCGCGCCGTACGTCGGACGGCACGGCTGGGTGAGCGTCCGGCTGGACCGGGTGGACCGGGACGAGCTGACCGACCTGGTCACCGAGGCCTGGCGGCGGACGGCGCCGAAGCGCCTGGTCCGCGAGTTCGACGCCTGAGTGCGACCGGCCGGTCCAGTCGTACCGGGGCGGGTGGGGACCACCGCCCGAACCACTGGGAGACGTCGCGCGGACACCCCTGGTTCGTGTGATCCATCCCACAGTTTAGGTGTTCCCGCCACCCCTCCGGGCCCCCTAGGCTTGCGCAGGGAAGTCAACAGGTTTATCGCACCCTCCGGGCACCGCCCGCGAAATGGTGACGGGCCCAAGGGAGTTGGTGCGGTGCGCAACCGTCGGCGCTGGAAGCGGGTACTGGTCGGGGCGTTCGCCGGTTGCGCGGTGCTCGCCGACGCCGGAGCCTCCGCCGCCGCGGCCGCGATCTCCTCCGAACAGCTGGCGATCTCCACGCCTCCGGCCGGCAGCGCCGCCTGGGTCGAGGACCACTCCTTCGGCCGCTCCCTGCCCGACCCGGCCACCACCACCCCGGCCGCCGCCGCGGCGTTCTTCGCCTCGCTCGCGCCCACCGAACTGGACCGGCTGATCCAGGCGTACCCGCTGGTCGTCGGCAACTACGACGGCGCCCCGCTGGACCTGCGCTACCGCGCCAACAAGCTCGCCCTGGCCGCCGAGCGCGACCGGGCCCGGGCCCGCGCCGCCGACCACCGGCTGCCCTCCGACACCCGCGCCCTGGCCGTCTCCCGCGCCAACGACGTCGAGCACCTGCTCGCCCCCGACCGGCAGGTCCTGGCCTTCGACCCGCGCGGTCGCGGCCTGGTCACCGAGGTGTGGGGCGACCTCGCCGACGCCGAGCGGATCTCGGTGCTCGTCCCCGGCTCCGACGCCGACCTCGGCCACCACGACCAGGCGGTCGACCCGCTGCGCTCCCCGGCCGGCATGGCCCGCGCCCTCCACGCCGAGGAGCGCCGCCAGGCCCCCGGCACCCGGACCGCCGTGATCTCCTGGACCGGCTACGTCACCCCCTCCGGCCTCGGCCCGGACGCCGCCACCTCCCGGCTCGCCGACGTCGCCGCCCCCCGACTGGAGCGGCTGCTCGCCGGGCTGAAGGAGACCACCCGCCCGGACGCGCCGCCGTCGCTGCTCTGCCACTCCTACGGCTCGGTGGTCTGCGGCACCGCCGCCCCGGACATCCCGCGCGCGGCCGCCTCACCGTCCGACACCTCCGGCATCACCGACCTGACGGTCTTCGGCAGCCCCGGCATGGGCGTGCAGAGCACCACCCAGCTGGGCGCCGGCGTGCACGTCTGGGCCACCCGCAACCCCAGCGACTGGATCGGCAACGTGCCGTTCCTGGAGGTCGGCGGGCTCGGCCACGGCGCCGACCCGACGGCGGGCAGCTTCGGCTCGGAGCAGATCTCCTCGGCCCGGGCGGTCGGCCACAACGGCTACTTCGCCGCGGGCACCGACAGCCTGCGCAACTTCGCGGCGATCTCCCTCGGCCACTACCAGGACGTGGTCCGGGCCGCCCCCGACTCCTGAGCCGGGCCGCCCCGGGCCGACCCGACCAGACCGGACCGGGCCGACCGGGCTAACCCGACTGGTCCTGGTACAGCCGCAGCGCGTCCGCCGCCGCCCGGACCAGCTCGCGCCGGGCGGCCGGCGGGGCCAGCACCTCGACGTCCGAGCCGAAGGCCAGCAGCGACCGGACGGCCGCCGGCGCCGGGAAGGCCATCGTCACCTCGGCCCACTCCTCGACCGGCCCGGCGCCCGGCTCCGGCGGCGGCGCGGTGACCCGGCCGCCGTGGATGCGCAGGAACATGTCCAACCGTCCGCGCCGGACCCGCACCCGCACCGGCACGTCCATCGGCAGCCGCTCCACCTGCTCGCGCAGCACCGCCCAGACGTCGCCGAGCCCGACCCCGGCCCGGCGGCGCACCGACTCCTCGGTGGTCTCGGCGGCCAGCACCCGGTCGGCCCGGAACAGCCGCGGCTCGCCGTGCAGGTCGGCCACCAGGTACCAGACGGCGGCCTTGCTCACCAGCCCGTACGGGTCGACGGTGTACTCCACCGGCGCGGGCGTGCCGCTGTGCCGGTAGCGCAGCCGCAGCCGCCGGTCGGCGAAGACGGCGTACTGAAGCTCGCCCAGGTCCGGCCCGGCGGCGGAGCCGACCGCGCCGGGCGTCTGCATCCAGCGGACCGGGTCGACCAGGATCCGTTCACTGGTCCGCTCCGCGGCCGGCCGGTGCGGGGCCGGCAGCGCCGCCATCACCTTGCGCAGCGCCGAGCCGAGCGCGCCGTCCAGCCCGAGGTCGCTGTGCGCCCCCTGGGCGGAGAGCACGAACAGCGCCCTGGCCTCGTCCGCGGTCAGTCCGGTGACGTCGGTCCGGTAGCCGGGCAGCAGGCCGATGCCGCCGTGCCGCCCGCGCTCGGTGAACACCGGCACCCCGGCGGCGGAGAGCGACTCGACGTCGCGGTAGATGGTGCGGACGGACACCTCCAGCCGCTCGGCGAGTTCGGTGGCGGGCACCCGGCCGCGGGTCTGGAGCAGCAGGAGGATCGAGAGCAGGCGGTCTGCCTTCATATCCCAATGATCCCAGTAATCCTGACGGCAGTTGTCAGGTTTTGCTGGGAGATTGCGTTCCGAGCCCGAAAAACCACCCGACACCAGGGAGTTGAGCGCCATGACCGCCGTCCAGGATGCCCGACCGCAGTACCAGACCGCCCTCGACCAGCTGGAGAAGCTGTTCGCCACCGTCACCCCGGCCGACCTCGGCCTGCCCACCCCCTGCACCGAGTTCACCCTGCGTCAGCTGCTGAACCACGTGGTCGGCGGCATGCACCGGTTCGCGTACATGGGCGAGGGCGGCCGCGCCGGGGACGTCGTGGCCGCCGTCGAGGACCCCTCGGACGAGGGCTGGCCGGCCGCGCTGGGCCGGGCCCGCGCCCGGGTGACGGCCGCCTGGGCGGACGACGCCAAGCTCGGCCGCCCGACCGTCGCCCCCTGGGGCGAGGTGCCCGGCGCGATCGCGGTGGGCGGCTACCTGATGGAACTGGTGACCCACTCCTGGGACATCGCCACCGCGCTGGGCGGCGGCTTCGCGCTGGACGACGACCTGTCGCGGACCGCGCTGGGCATCGCGCAGTCCGTGCTGCCGGACGGGCAGCGGCCGCCGGGCGGCCCGTTCGGCGACGTCCGGCCGGTCGCCGAGGACGCCGACGTGCACACCCGGCTGGCCGCCTGGATGGGCCGGTCGGTCTGACCCCGCCGGGCGGCCCGGGGGAGCCACCGCCCCCGGGCCGCCGGTGCCCGCTACTCGCGCGCCGCCGAGGTGGAGCTCATGTCCGGGTAGCGGTTCCCCGCCACCCGGCCGGCCACCGGCTCCAGCAGCGCCAGCTCCTCGGCGGTCAGCCGCAGCGTCGCCGCCGCGGTGTTCTCGGCGAGCCGGCCGCGCTTGCGGGTGCCCGGGATCGGCACGACGGCCAGTCCGTGCACCTCGGCCCGCTGGTGCACCCAGGCCAGCGCGACCTGGGCGAGCGTCACGCCGTGGGCCGCCGCGATCTTCCGCAGCGGGTCGAGCAGCTCGCCGTTGGCGGCCGCGTTGTCGCCGGTGAAGCGCGGGTGGTTGCGGCGGTAGTCGTCCGCCGAGAGCTCCTTGGCGTCCTGGAAGGCGCCGGTCAGGAAGCCCCGCCCGAGCGGCGAGTACGGCACGAAGGCGACGCCCAGCTCCGCCGCGGCCGGCACCGCCGTGCGCTCGACGTCGCGGGCGAACACCGACCACTCGGACTGGAGCGCGGCGATCGGGTGGATCGCGTGCGCCTCGCGCAGTTCGGCACCCGTCACCTCGGACAGGCCGAGGTGGCGCACCTTGCCGGCCTCCACCAGCTCGGCCATGGCGCCGACCGAGTCGGCCAGCGGCACCGCCGGGTCGCGGCGGTGCATGTAGTACAGGTCGATCACGTCCACGCCCAGGCGGCGCAGCGAGGCGTCCACCGCGGTGCGGATGTACGCCGGGTCGTTGCTGATGCCGCGGACGGAGTTGTCCTCCGCCGAGCGCACGATGGCGAACTTGGTGGCGAGCACCACCTTGTCCCGGTTGGCCCGGACGAAGGGGCCGATCAGCTCCTCGTTGTGGCCGGAGCCGTACATGTCGGCGGTGTCGAAGAGGGTGACGCCGGTCTCCAGCGCGGCGTCCAGGGTGGCGAGCGCCTCGTCGGCGTCGGTGGGGCCGTAGAACTCGCTCATGCCCATGCAGCCGAGGCCCTGGACGCCCACCAGCGGGCCCCCGGTGCCGAGTTCGACGGTGGGAAGGACGGTCTGAGTCATGCGCTCTGCGCTTCCTCTCCATGGATGTTCCGGTGTTGGACCGGGGCGCCGGTGAGGTCGGCGACCTTCCCGGCGTAGAGGTCGATCTTGTGGTCGAGGACGGCGAGGGTGGCCTGGAGGTCCACGATCCGCTGCCGGACCTCCTCGCGCTGGGCCTCCAGGAGCTGCTGCCGCTCCGGGTAGGTCCGCTCGCCCTGGCGGGCCATGTCCACGTACCTGAGCATGTCCGCCACCGACATGCCGGTCAGCCGCAGCCGGCCCAGGAAGGCCAGCCGGTGCAGGTCGGCGTCGCAGTAGCGGCGCTGGCCGCCCGCCGCCCGGTCGACCGGGTCCAGCAGGCCGATCCGCTCGTACCAGCGCAGGGTGTGGGCGGTCAGCCCGCTCGCGGCGGCGACCTCGCTGATGGTGTGCCTCGGCGTCCGGTCCGGGTCGCCGGTCGGGCGGCTGAACACCTCCGTGCAGCTGCGCCGGTCGATCTCGATGCGTGCGGGTGCGGCCATCGCTCGTCTTCCCCCTGTCCTGTGCGACGTGGACGACGCTACCGAGTTGGAGTGCACTCCAAGCAAGCCCGACATCCGGGTGGCTTCGCCACCACGTTTTCCGGCGGATTTCCCGGCGACTACAGTCGGACCCCATGGAGAGCTTGCGGATGATCGAGAACTGGCCGGTGCCCCACGCCGCGGCGGCCGTGGTCCGGGGGACGGACGGCGCGGTGCTGGCCGCGCACGGGCCGCAGCAGCACCTGTTCCCGCTCGCCTCGGTGACCAAGCTGCTCACCTCGTACGCGGCGCTGGTCGCCGTCGAGGAGGGCGTGTTCGAGCTGGACGACCCGGCCGGGCCGCCCGGGTCGACCGTCCGCCACCTGCTCGCCCACACCTCCGGCCTGGGCTTCGACGAGGACCGGGTGTTCGCCGAGCCCGGCAACCGCCGGCTCTACTCCAACGCGGGCTTCGACGCGCTGGCCCGGGCGCTGTCCACGGCCGCCGGGATCGAGTTCTCCCGTTACGTCGCCGAGGCGGTGTTCCAGCCGCTGGGCATGTCGGACACCCTGATCCACACCGCGCACAAGTCCCCGGCCGGCGCCGGCGGCCTGTCCACCGTCGCCGACCTCACCCGGTTCGCCGCCGAGCTGCAGGCGCCGAAGCTGCTGGACCCGTCCACCCTCCGGCAGGCCACCCGCGAGGTCGCCTTCCCCGGCACCAGCGGCGTGCTGCCCGGCTACGGCCACCGGCGCCCGAACGACTGGGGCCTCGGCTTCGAGATCCGCGACGGCAAGAGCCCGCACTGGACCGGCACCGCCAACTCCCCCGGGACCTTCGGGCACTTCGGCCAGTCCGGCACCTTCCTGTGGGTCGACCCGCGGGCGGGCGCGGCCTGCGTCGCGCTCACCGACCGGGACTTCGGGCCGTGGGCGGTCGAGGCCTGGCCGGCCTTCTCGGACGCGGTGCTCGACGAACTGGCCCGCTGACGGACCCGCTGTCGGACCCGCGCCCGCGGGACGACGCGGGGAGTCCGACGACAGGGCTCAGCCGTACGAGACCGGCGAGTGCATCTCCCAGAGCAGGAGTTCGGCGCCGGTCCCACCCGCCGCCGGGTCGGCGAAGGCGTCGCCGGTGATCCGCACGCTGTCGCCCGGGACCATCGAGCGTCCCGCGCCCTTGGGTCCCGGCACGGTGCGGTAGCCGAGCGAGCCGGCCGTCAGGTGCGCGTACCGCCAGGGCGCCTCGGGCAGCCGGGGCAGCGGCTGCCACGGCCCGGCGGTGGCCAGCCAGAGCGCGGCGTCGCCGCGGCGCAGCCGCAGGGCGTCCGTCCCGGCGTCCCGCTCCAGCCCGGAGGCGAGCAGCGTCAACCCGCCGTCCGCCGGTTCCACCTTGCGCAGGCCGTACGCGGGGGGCGCGTCGAACTCGTCCGGCTGGAGCCACATCTGGACGAAGCGGACCGGACCGGTGGCGCCGCCGACGTTGCGCTCGGTGTGGGTGACCCCGGAGCCGGCGCTGAGGTGCTGGACCATCCCCGGGCGGACCACCCCGCTGTGGCCGTGCGAGTCCCGGTGGGCCAGCGCGCCCTCCAGCACCCAGGTGAGGATCTCGGTGTCCCGGTGCTTGTGCTCCTCGAACCCGGCGCCGGGGGCGAGGAGTTCCTCGTTGCACGCGAGCAGCGCGCCGAAGTGGGTGTTCTTCGGGTCGTAGTGGCCGGAGAAGGAGAAGGCGTGCCTGGTCTCGACGCCCTCGGCCGGGGCGGAACGGTAGCGCTCGGCGGTGCGGCGCAGGTCGGCACGGGGGCGGTCGGCGGCTTCGGTCACGCCCCCCACCGTAGTGGCTGGGGCGCGGGGTGTGACCCTTGCCACCGCGCCGCTCCGCCGGGGGGTGTGCACGAGCAGTCACTCACGTGAGGCAGTCTTGTCCTTGTGCCAGCCGCTTCCGCGAACTCCAAGAGCGAACCCAGCCCCAGCCCCGCAGCCGAACCGGCCGGGAAGAGCCCGGCCGCCCGGCCGGTCCGTGACCGCCCGGGCCGTGCGGCACCCCGTCTGACCGCGCAGGAGCGCAGAACCGCCGCCGAGCGCGCCGAGCGCCGGGCGGCGACGCTCAAGCGGCTGGAGAAGTCCTCCGGGAAGCTGGCCACCGCCGCGATCTCGCGGATGGACGACCAGCTCGGCTGGTACCGGCGGATGCCGCCGGAGCACCGGTCCTGGATCGGTCTGGTCGCCCAGGCCGGCATCGCCGCCTTCACCGAGTGGTACCGCCACCCCGAGTCCGCGAAGGCGATCTCCACCGACGTCTTCGGCACCGCCCCGCGCGAACTGACCAGGGCGATCACCCTGCGCCAGACCGTCGAGCTGATCCGCACCACGATCGAGGTGATGGAGGAGGCCATCGAGGAGGTGGCCGCCCCCGGCGACGAGGCGGACATGCGCGAGTCGGTGCTGGTCTACGCCCGGGAGATCGCCTTCGCCACCGCCCAGGTGTACGCCCAGGCGGCCGAGGCGCGCGGCGCCTGGGACGCCCGGCTGGAGGCGCTGGTGGTCAACTCGCTGCTGTCCGGCGACGCCGACGAGGGCGTGCTCTCCCGCGCCGCGGCGCTCGGCTGGGGCCAGCCCAGCCAGATCCGGGTGGTGGTGGGCAGCGCGCCGGACGGCGACAGCGAGCTGGTGGTGGAGGCGATCCGCCGGGCCGCCCGGTACGCCAAGCTGAACGTGCTGACCGGGGTGCTGGGCAAGCGCCTGGTGGTCGTGGTCGGCGGCGACAAGGAGCCGGTGCAGGCGGCCCGGGCGCTGATCGGCCAGTTCGCGCCGGGCCCCGTGGTGGTCGGCCCGACCGTGCCCGACCTGCTCTCCGCGACCCGCTCGGCCCACGCCGCCGCGGCCGGCCTGCGCGCCTGCGCGGCCTGGCCGGACGCCCCCCGCCCGGTGCTGGCCGACGACCTGCTGCCCGAGCGGGCGCTGGCCGGCGACCAGGCCGCGCGCCGTCAGCTGGTGGAGGAGATCTACACACCGCTGGACGAGGCCGGCTCCGCGCTGCTGGAGACGCTGAGTGTCTACCTGGAGCAGGCCTCCTCGCTGGAGGGCGCGGCGCGGATGCTCTTCGTCCACCCCAACACGGTGCGCTACCGGCTGCGACGTGTGACTGACGTCACGGGGTACGCCCCCTCCGACGTACGTTCGGCGTTCACTCTGCGGATCGCGCTGGCCCTCGGCCGACTGGGCGGCGTGGGGGAGCCCGGCTGAGCCGGAGTGTAGGGACCATACAATCCCGGATGGTTTTCTTCGTTACCGTCGCCTACCCGCCCCTGGGCGCCTGGCGAGAGAGGGTTGAACCGTGCTCGTAATCGTCGCCCCTGGACAGGGTGCCCAGTCCCCCGGTTTCCTCAGCCCCTGGCTGGAGCTCGACGGCGTCGCCGACCGCCTGCGCGGCTGGTCGGACGTCGCCGGGCTCGACCTGGTGCACGCCGGTACCGAGGCGTCCGCCGAGGAGATCAAGGACACCGCCGTCGCCCAGCCGCTGCTGGTCGCCGCCGGTCTGGTGACCGCTCGGGAGCTGTTCCCGGACGAGGACGCCGCCCGCAAGCTGGTCGGCGCCGTGGCCGGCCACAGCGTCGGCGAGATCACCGCCGCCGCCGGCGCCGGGGTGCTCACCGCCCACGACGCGCTGACCTTCGTGCGCGAGCGCGGCCGGGCCATGGCCGAGGCCGCCGCCGTCACCGAGACCGGCATGCTCGCCGTGCTCGGCGGCGAGCCGGAGGAGGTCGCGGCGAAGCTCGCCGAGCACGGCCTGACCCCGGCCAACAACAACGGCGGCGGCCAGATCGTCGCCGCCGGCACGCTGGCCCAGCTGGAGGCGCTGAAGGCGGACCCGCCGGCCCGCGCCAAGCTGATCGCCCTCAAGGTGGCCGGTGCCTTCCACACCGAGCACATGGCCCCGGGCGTCAAGCGGCTGGCCGAGCTGGCCCCGACGCTGACCGCGGCCGACCCGCAGGTCCGCTACGTCTCCAACAAGGACGGCGCGGTCGTGGACTCCGGTGCCGAGGTGCTCGCGCGCCTGGTGTCGCAGGTCTCCAACCCGGTCCGCTGGGACCTCTGCATGGAGACCATCGGGCAGCTGGGGGCGACGGCCGTGATCGAGCTGTCCCCCGCCGGCACCCTCACCGGGCTGCTCAAGCGCAACCTCAAGGGTGTGGCCACGCTCGCCCTCAAGACCCCCGCCGATCTGGACAAGGCCCGCGAGCTCGTTGCGGAGCACGGCGGTCAGGAGCAGGAGACCCAGGCATGACCAAGCCCCAGATCCGCCCGGTGAGCGGCGCGCAGTACTCGCGCATCCTCGGCGTCGGCGGCTACCGCCCGGTCCGGGTGATCCCCAACTCCGAGGTCCTGGAGTGGATCGACTCCTCGGACGAGTGGATCCGCACCCGCAGCGGGATCGCCGAGCGCCGCTGGGCCGGCCCGGAGGAGTCCGTCGCCGAGATGTCGGTCCAGGCCGCCGGCAAGGCCATCGCCCAGGCCGGGATCTCCCCCGACCAGATCGGCGGCGTGATCGTCTCGACCGTCTCGCACCTCAAGCAGACCCCCGCGATCGCCACCGAGATCTCCGAGCGGCTCGGCTGCGGCACCGCCCCGGCCTTCGACATCTCGGCCGCCTGCGCCGGCTTCGGCTACGGCCTGGGCCTGGCCGACGGCATGATCCGCGGCGGCAACGCCGAGTACGTGCTGGTCATCGGCGTCGAGCGGCTCAGCGACCTGACCGACACCTCGGACCGCTCCACCGCCTTCATCTTCGGCGACGGCGCCGGCGCCGCGATCGTCGGCCCGTCCGACACCCCCGGCATCGGCAAGCTGATCTGGGGCTCGGACGGCTCGCAGGCCGACCTCATCACCCAGACCCAGGCCTGGGACACCGCCTTCGCCAAGTCCGACGCGATCAACGGCGCGGGCGAGGAGGCCAAGTGGCCGGCCCTGCGGATGGACGGCCAGCCGGTCTTCCGCTGGGCCGTGTGGGAGATGGCCAAGGTGGCCCAGCAGGCGCTGGACGCCGCCGGGATCACCGCCGACCAGCTCGGTGCGTTCATCCCCCACCAGGCCAACATGCGGATCACGGATGCCATGATCAAGGCGCTCAAGCTGCCGGAGTCGGTGCCCGTCGCCCGCGACATCGCCGAGACCGGCAACACCTCCGCGGCCTCCATCCCGCTGGCGATGGAACGCATGCTGGAGAGCGGTGAGGCCCACAGCGGGGACCTGGCCCTGATCATCGGGTTCGGGGCGGGTCTCGTGTACGCCGCGGCAGTCGTTACTCTCCCCTAGGCGCATTCGCCCGATTCACAAGCCTGTGTCCGGCCGCCGGCCGGACGCGTTCAACACCGAAGAGGAGCAGCCAGTATGGCTACCAAGGACGAGGTCCTGGAAGGTCTCGCCGAGATCGTCAACGAGATCGCCGGTATCCCGACCGAGGACGTCCAGCTCGACAAGTCCTTCACCGATGACCTGGACGTCGACTCGCTGTCCATGGTCGAGGTCGTCGTGGCCGCCGAGGAGCGCTTCGACGTCAAGATCCCGGACGACGAGGTCAAGAACCTGAAGACCGTGGGCGACGCGGTGGAGTACATCCTCAACGCCTGAGCGATCGACTCGTTCGACCCGGTCGGCCCGTCCGGCGTCCCGTACGCCGGCCCGGACCGACCCGTCGGCCGGGCTCGTCGAGCCTGGCCGACCACTCCGGCCGGGACGCCCTCACCGGGGCGCCCGGCCGGGCCCATCCTCGGCACGCCGCCGACCCCCTGCCACACGTGAGAGAAGAAGAAACCAGTGACCGCTGAAAACCGCACCGTGGTCGTCACGGGTATCGGCGCCTTCACGCCGCTGGGCGCCGACGCCGCCAGCACCTGGGAGAACCTGGTTGCCGGTGAGTCCGGCGTGGCGGCCCTGACCGAGGAGTGGGCCGAGGACCTGCCGGTGAAGATCGCGGCGAGGGCCGCCGTCGAGCCGGGCGAGATCCTGCCCCGCCCGCTGGCCCGCAAGCTGGACCGCTCGGCCCAGTTCGCGCTGATCGCCGCCCGCGAGGCCTGGGCCGACGCCGGCTACGAGACCCCCGCCACCGACGAGTCCTCCAAGCTCGCCCCCGAGCGCCTGGGCGCCGTCATCGCCTCCGGCATCGGCGGCGTGACCACCCTGCTCGACCAGTACGACGTGCTGAAGGCGAAGGGCGCCCGCAAGGTCTCCCCGCACACCGTCCCGATGCTGATGCCCAACTCCCCGGCGGCCAACGTCGGCCTGGAGGTCGGTGCCCGCGCGGGCGTGCACACCCCCGTCTCCGCCTGTGCCTCCGGCGCCGAGGCGATCGGCTACGCGATCGAGATGATCCGCACCGGCCGCGCCGACGTCGTGGTGGCCGGCGGCACCGAGGCGGCGATCCACCCGCTGCCGATCGCCGCGTTCGCCAACATGATGGCGATGTCCAAGACCAACGACGAGCCCCGGCGGGCCTCCCGTCCGTACGACAAGGCCCGCGACGGCTTCGTCCTGGGCGAGGGCGCCGGCGTGGTCGTGCTGGAGTCGATCGAGCACGCCGAGGCGCGCGGCGCCCGGATCTACTGCGAGGCCGTGGGCCAGGGCCTGTCCTCGGACGCCCACCACATCGCCCAGCCCGAGCCGACCGGCGCCGGCGTGGCCCGCGCGCTGGCCGACCTGTTCGAGCGCAACGAGCTGGACAAGGCCGAGATCGTGCACGTCAACGCGCACGCCACCTCGACCCCGCAGGGCGACACCGCCGAGCTGAAGGCGCTGCGCAAGGAGCTGGGCGACGACCTCGACCACATCGCCGTCTCGGCCACCAAGTCGATGACCGGTCACCTGCTGGGCGGCGCCGGCGGCATCGAGACCGTCGCCACCGTGCTGGCCCTGCACCACCGGCTCGCCCCGCCGACCATCAACGTGGACGAGCTGGACGACGACGTGGACGCCGACATCGTCCGCGACGAGGCCCGCAAGCTGCCCGAGGGCCGGATCGCCGCGCTGAACAACTCGTTCGGCTTCGGCGGCCACAACGTGGTGCTGGCCTTCCGCACCCGCTGACGCCCACGTCGAAGGGGCCGGCGCTCGCCGTGAGCGCCGGCCCCTTCGACGTACCCGCCGGTCTCAGACCACCTGGTGCAGCCAGCGCACCGGTGCGCCCTCGCCCGCGTAGCGGAACGGCTCCAGCTCGTCGTCCCAGGGCTTGCCGAGCAGCCGGGCGACCTCGGCCTCCAGGTCGGCGCCCTCGCTGCGGGCGCGCACCAGGACGGCGCGCAGCCGGTCCTCGGGGATCAGGATGTCGCCGTGGATGCCCGTGACGGCGTGGAAGATGCCGAGCGAGGGCGTGCTGCTGTACCGCTCCCCCTCCGCCGTGGCGCAGGGCTCGCTGGTCACCTCGTACCGCATCAGCTGCCAGCCGCGCAGCGCGGAGGCCAGCTTCGAAGCCGTACCGGGCTCCCCCTGCCAGGAGAGCTCGGCACGCCAGTGCCCGGGTGCGGCCGGCTGGCGGATCCAGTCCAGGCTCACCCGCGCATTGAGCACCCCGGCGACGGCCCACTCGACGTGCGGGCACAGCGCGCGGGGCGCGGAGTGGACGTACAGAACTCCACGTGTCGTCACCGGGACCTCCAGGCTGTGGACGAGGGTCGCCTTCCCCAGCTGCCTCGTGCCTGCAGTTGATCCGCAGTTACCCACGTTAGCCGACATTAAGCTACTAAAATCGAGCAAAACGGACAGGCTTTCGCTCAATGCTAGTCGAATTCTCAACGAGGTCTACCCCTCGACCGGATCTCTCCCCCGAACGGCCCCATCGTCGGCGGGACCACCGTACCGCGCGGCGCCGCACGGTGGATGACGCACTTTCGGATCCGACCGGAATGCGGTAGTGCGGCCGGGGCGCCCGCGCCCGACCGCGAACCGTCCACAGCCGACCGCCCCGCCGCCCGGTCGGGGCGGCGGGGCGGTCAGCGCTACTGACGGATCGTCAGCCGTCCAGGCGGACGACCATCTTGCCGGTGTTGACGCCGCGCAGCAGGTCGAGGAAGGCCTCGGCGGCGTTCTCGAAACCGTCCACCACCGTCTCCTCGGTGCGCAGTTCACCGGACGCCAGCCAGCCGGCCACCTCCGCGACGAACTGCGGCTGGAGCCCGGCGTGGTCGCGCACCAGCATGCCCTCCAGGCGCAGCCGCTTGCCGATGGCGAGCGCGAGGTTGCGCGGGGCGGCGGGCGCGGTGGTGTCGTTGTACTGGGCGATCGCGCCGCAGAGCACCGCGCGGCCGTGCACGTTCAGCGCGCCGATCGCGGCCTCCAGGTGGTCGCCGCCGACGTTGTCGAAGTAGAGGTCGATGCCCTCCGGGGCGGCCTCGGCGAGCTGCTGGGCGACCGGGGCGTCCTTGTAGTTGAAGGCCGCGTCGAAGCCGTACTCGTCCACCAGCTTGGCCACCTTCTCCGCCGAGCCGGCCGAACCGACCACCAGCGAGGCGCCCTTGAGCCTGGCGATCTGGCCGACCAGCGAGCCGACCGCGCCGGCCGCGCCGGAGACGAAGACCCGGTCGCCCTCCTTGAGGCCGCCGACGGCGAGCAGGCCGGCGTAGGCGGTCAGGCCCGGCATGCCGAGCACGCCGAGGTAGGCGGAGAGCGGGGCGGCGGCCGGGTCGACCTTGACCGCGTGCGCGGCGTCCAGGGTGGCGTACTCGCGCCAGCCGAGGCCGTGCAGCACCGCGTCCCCCGGGGCGAAGCCCTCGGCCCCGGAGGCGACGACGTAGCCGACCGCGCCGCCGTCCATGGCCTGGCCCAGCTGGAACGGCGGGACGTACGACTTCACGTCGTTCATCCGGCCCCTCATGTACGGGTCCACGGAGAGGTAGGCGTTGCGGACCAGGATCTCGCCCGGGCCCGGGGTCCGGACCGGGGCCTCGACCAGGGCGAAGTCGGACGGCACCGGCCAGCCCTGGGGGCGGGCGGCGAGGTGCCATTCACGCGCGGTCGCGGGGGCGGTCTGCTCTGCCATCGGGGGCTCCTTGCGGTTCGGGTGCGGGATTCGCCGCGCGGCCGGGCTCCGGGCCCGGACTCCCCGCGCGGTTCAGGTGCATGAAAGGTTGAGCAACTGAAGTAACGATGGGCATGAAAGGTTCACCTTGTCAACTTTTCAGGTAGACTCTGGACCATGGAGACTCAGCCGATCGAGGACGCCGCGCCGCAGCCCGACGAGATCACCCGCGAGGTCGTCGACCTGATGGCCAACCTGGTCGCGCTGTTCCACCGCGAGTACGAGGACGCCGCCGCCGCCCGCTCGCTCACCGGCGCCCAGGCCAAGGTGCTCGCCCTGCTGCGGCGCGGGCCGATGCCGATGCGCCAGATCGCCCAGACCCTCAGCTGCGAGCCGTCCAACATCACCGGCATCGTCGACCGGCTGGAATCCCGCGGCTTCGTCACCCGCGAGGCCGACCGGCACGACCGCAGGGTCAAGCTGGTCGCCGCCACCGACACCGGCTCGGCCGCCTCGGAGGAGCTGCGCGAGTCGCTGAACTTCGCCCGCGAGCCGCTGGCCGCGCTCGGCCCGGACGAGCGGACGGCCCTGCGCGACCTGCTCCGGCGGATGCTGGCGGGCGCCTCCGGACCGGGCGCGTGACCAGCATCACAGGCTCCGGGGGCTGGCCACGGGCCCCCCGGGGGTAACCGAACCGCCTCCCGGAACGTCTAACGTTCGAACATCGAACGCGAGAGACCTGAGGACGGGGGGCACGGAGGATGAGCAGCAGTACGCGCCGGCGCCGCTACCTGCGGACCGCCATCGGCCTGGCCGCCGTACTGGTGCTGTCGGTCGTGGGTGCCGGCGCGTGGTTCTACCACCGGCTGGACAACAACATCACCACCTTCGACCCGGGCGGCGTCGCCACCGAGCGCCCGCCGGCCCCCGTCCCGGCCACCCCGGGCGCCTCCGTCCCGGTCAACGTGCTGCTGCTCGGTTCGGACACCCGCGAGGCGGGCAACGACTCGCTGGGCGGCGGCGACGAGGGCGTGGGCCACTCGGACACCGCGATCCTGGTGCACGTCTACGCCGACCACAAGCACGCCGTCGGCGTCTCGATCCCCCGCGACACCCTGGTCACCATCCCGTCCTGCAAGCTGCCGAACGGCACCTGGACGACGCCGAAGACTGACCAGATGTTCAACTCCGCCTTCACCGTGGGCCTGGCCCCCAACGGCAACCCGGCCTGCACCCAGAACACCGTCGAGAAGCTCACCGGGCTGCGGATCGACCACACCGTCGTGGTCGACTTCAAGGGCGCGGCCGCGATGTCCGACGCGGTGGGCGGCGTGGAGGCCTGTGTGCCCAACGACGTCGACCAGTACGGCATACACCTCAAGAAGGGCCTCCAGAAGCTCTCCGGCCAGTCCGCGGTGGACTACCTGCGGATCCGCCACGGCCTCGGCGACAACTCCGACATAGGCCGGATGAAGCGCCAGCAGGCCTTCCTCTCCTCGATGATCAAGAAGGTGCAGGGCCAGGGCTTCTCGCTGCCCACCCTGCTGCCGCTGGCCGACGCCGCCACCAAGTCACTCACCGTGGACGAGGGGCTGGGCACCGCGATGAAGCTGGTGGACTTCGCCCGCTCGATCGAGGACATCAAGCTCTCCGACGTCACCTTCGTCACCGCCCCCTGGCGCTTCGCCGGCGACCGGGTGCGGCTCGTCCAGCCGGACGCCGACACCCTCTGGAAGCTGCTGCGCGAGGACCGCACCCTGGACGGGCAGAGCACCTCCGGGACGGGCCAGGTGACCTCCTCCCCCACCGCCGGCCCGGGTGCCGCTACCGCCCCGGGCACCCCGTCCGCCCCGCTCACCCCGGAGCAGGCCGCGGCGCCGGTCACCGTGGTGAACGGGGTCGGCACGCCCGGCCTGGCCGGCTCCGGCGCCGAGACGCTCAAGGTGCGCGGCTTCCGCAACGTCGTGCTCGGCCCCAACTCCCCCGGGCAGCAGGCCACCCGGGTCGCCTACGACCCCGCGCTGAAGGCCGCCGCCGACCAGGTCGCGGCGCTCTTCCCCGGCGCCAAGGCGGTCGAGGAGCCCGGCTCGGAGGCGATCACCGTGACCCTCGGCGCCGACTACCGCGCGGCGGGCACCCGGATCGACTCGGCGGCCGCCCCGAGCCCGGAGCCCGGAGCCCCGGCCGGTGCCGCGGCGGGCGCCTTCCCGGGTGCCACCCCGGGCAGCCCGCCCGGCACCCCCGGCGCCCTCCCGAGCGGCGTCCCCACCGGCATAGCGGAGAACACCCGCAACGCCGACACCGACCCGTGCGCCAACCTGACCTTCGGCTGATCCGGCCTCGGGCCGATCCGACCGTCGGCCGGTCGGCCCCGGGTCCGGCCGCTACTCGGGGTCCGGCAGACCGGTGACCACGGCGGTCAGCCGGGTGCCGCGCGGGAAGGCGCCCGCCGCCGCCAGGTCGGCCAGCGCGGCGAGCAGCTTGGCGACGTAGCGGCGCTCCAGCGGGACGCCGTGGCGGCGCTCGAACCGCTCGGCGAAGCCGGCCAGCCCGGCCGGGACCCTGCCGTAGCCGCCGCCGTGGTGCGCGTGGTCGATCCGCCAGTTGTCGAAGTCGCGTCCATAGGCGGCCCGGTGCAGCCGGGCGACCTCCGCCTCCAGGTAACCCTCGCCGCCGCGCAGCACGGCGACGCCGAGCGCCCGGGCACCCGCCGGCAGGCCGGCCGCGATGCCGGCCAGGGTGCCGCCGGTGCCGACCGGGCAGCAGACCACGTCCCGCTCGCCGAGACCTGGCAGTTCGGCCGGGATCGCGGCCGCGCCGACGGCGGCCAGGGCGTTGGAGCCGCCCTCCGGGAGCACCAGGCAGGGGCCCCAGCGGCGGAGCAGGGCGTCCGTGCCGTGCTCCCCGCCGGCCCGGCCGGTGGCCTCCCGGTACTCGGCCCGGGTCAGGAACGCCAGCCGCATCCCCGCCGCCTCGGCGGCCCGCAGCGACCAGTTGCGCGGCCGGTCGGCCAGCTCCTCGCCGCGGACCAGCCCGACGCTCTCCAGCCCGAGCGCCCCGGCGGCGGCCGCGACGGCCCGCAGGTGGGTCGAGTAGGCGCCGCCGAAGGTCAGCAGCCGGGTGTGGCCGCGCTCCACGGCGGCGGCCAGGTTGGGCGCCAGCTTGCGCCACTTGTTGCCGGGGACGGTCGGGTGCAGCAGGTCGTCCCGCTTCAGCCGCAGCTCCACCCCGGCGCGGGCGAAGGCCTCGTCGGCGCAGTCCACCAGCGGGGTCGGCAGCAGGGCGGGTTCGAGCATCCGGCCAGCTTACGCGGGCCGCGAACGGCGGGCCCGGCCGCCGGAAGCGGCGGCCGGGCAGATGGGACGGGCCGGTCGGCCGGGTGCCCGGGAGGGGGCGGTCAGCCCGCCCCTCCGTCCGCGCTCTGCGCATTGACGGCCCGGCGCAGGGCGCGCGGGACGGGGCCGGCGGCGGGTGCCAGCTTGTCGATCCGGCCGCGGAACTCCCGGCGCTGGCGCCATGTCAGGGCCGAGCCCAGCCGGGCGGCGTCGACCAGCGCGACCAGGGCCGCGTCCGCCGGGTCGACCCGGCTGAACGGGCCGGTCAGCGCCGCCGCGACACCCGCCGCCAGCGCCTTGCGCACCCGGGGCTCCCGCAAGGTGACCCGCACGACCGGGAAGAGCCCGAGCACCCGGTGCTGCTCGACCCGGATCCGGCCGGCGGCCTCGAGCCCGTCGCGGACCACCCGGGCCGAGGCCGCCCGGCGCCCGATCCAGGTCTTCCAACTGCGTCGCCTCTCCTGACGGATCTGCTCCAGCAGCGCGGCCGAGAGCGGGTCGAGGCCGTCCCCCGCGCCGTCCACGCCGACCGGGTGCCGGCCGTCGTCGCGGATCAGCCCGCGGCGGAGGAGTTCGGTGAGCGCCGCCGCCCGCACGGCCAGGTCGAGGTGGAGGGCGGCGGTGACGCGCCCGCGCTCGGGGTCGTAGGCCAGCAGGTACAGCTTCTCGGGGAGGGTGGCGGGCAGGTCCATGTCGGTCTCCGGAAGGTCTTCGTGGGCCCGGCCGCCGGTCAGCTCGGCTCGGAGCCGCCGGGTTCGGGGCCGTCCTCGGCCGGGTTCTCCCCGGCCGGGCCGTCCTCGGCCGGGCTCTGCTTGGGTGGGCGTCCGCGCCGGGGAAGCCGGGCCGCGCCACCGGGCATCCGGCCCGCGTCGGTGAGGGCCCGGCGGAGCAGGAACTCGATCTGCGCATTGGTGCTGCGCAGGTCGTCCGCGGCCCATCGGGCGAGCGCGTCGTGAACTGAAGGGTCCAGTCGCAGCAGGAGCTTCTTCCGTTCCGTCGCCAAGGCCTCGCCTTACTGGTAGAGGGAGCCCGTGTTCACGACGGGCTGGGTGCCGCGTTCGCCGCAGAGCACCACCAGGAGGTTGCTCACCATGGCGGCCTTGCGCTCCTCGTCCAGCTCCACGACATCGCGTTCGGCGAGCCGTTCCAGCGCCTCCTCGACCATGCCGACGGCGCCCTCGACGATCAGCCTGCGCGCCGCGACCACGGCCCCGGCCTGCTGGCGCTGGAGCATCACCTGGGCGACCTCCGGAGCGTACGCGAGCCTGGTGATCCGGGACTCGACGACCCGCACTCCGGCCGAGGCGACCCGGGCGGCGATCTCCGCGGAGAGCATGCGGGCGACCTCGTCCGCGCCGTCGCGCAGCGACAACTGGCCCTCGTGGTGGGCGTCGTACGGGTAGCTGGTGGCGATGTGCCGCACGGCCGTCTCGGTCTGGATGGCGACGAAGTCGGCGTAGTCGTCCACCTCGAACATCGCCATCGCGGTGTCCTCGACCTGCCAGACCACCACGGCGGCGATCTCGATCGGATTGCCGTCCGCGTCGTTGACCTTGGTGGTCTCGGTCTCGTGGTTGCGGATCCGCAGCGATATGTGCCGGCGGTTGGTGAACGGGTTCAGCCAGGTCAGGCCCTCGGAGCGGACGGTGCCCCGGTAGTTCCCGAGCAGCTGCACCACCCGGGCCTGGCCGGGCGAGACCACGGTCAGCCCGAACGTCAGCAGCAGCGAGCCGAGCACCAGCAGCGGCCCGACGACCACCAGGGCGATGCCCAAAGCGCTCGTCCGCCCGGCCAGTTGGGCCGCGCCGACGACGGTCGAGCCGATCCCGGCGAGCAGGCCGAGCAGCGAGCCGCCGAGCACCGGCAGACCGGCCGCCCCGGTGATGACCCGTTCGGTGATCTTGGGGACCGGGAGGTCCAGCACAGGGCCGTCCTCGACGGCGAAAGGCTGTGTGGTCATGGGAGCGACTCCTTCGACGAGCATCCGCATCCGATGGCAAAGTGATATCACTTTTTCGCCGCAGAACGCCAGGGACGGGCGCGGGGACGCGTGGACGGACGGCCGCCGAGGGGCGGTGGACGGCGGTCGGGAACCGCCGGGGCCGATGCCCACGGGCGGGTGAATTCCGGCGCGCCACCCGGGAAAGGAAGTGGCCGCGGCCTAGACTCTGCGACGTCGCAGGAGGTGGGAGAGGTGGCGGGGCTCCGGCCCGACGGCCCGCCCGCGAAAGGTCGTGCGACGCTCGTCGCACGTCGAGAAGGTGGGGCGGGTGGGACTCGAACCCACGACCAAGGGATTATGAGTCCCCTGCTCTAACCGGCTGAGCTACCGCCCCGGTTCGCCGCACGCGCCGGTCGTCGGCACGGCAGCAGCAGACGGCCCCAGCGAGGCCGTCCCGGGCAGCATAGCCGGTCGATCACCCGTGGTGCGCGCCGGGGGCGCACCTGGGTGCGCGACGGTGCGCACCCCCCGGCGGCGCAACCCGGGTGGCGGCGGGGCACCCGTTCGGGGCAGCCTGGGCGGATGACGACACGTGGGACGGGGGTGGCGGCCGTGGCGTTGGCGCTGGTGCTGGCCGCGGCGGGCTGCACCACCGCGGCGGGACCGGTCGGCGGCGCCCCGACCGTCACCTCGGCACCGCCCACGGCCGCCGCCCCGGTCGACGGCCACGGCTGGAACCGGCAGCGGCTCAAGGCCGCGGCCGGCCGGCACACCGGGGTCACCCGCACCGCCAGGCCCACCGTGCTCAACGGGCTGGTCGGCGCGGTGTTCACGCGCACCGCCGACGGCGACCACTTCTGCACCGCCAGCGTGGTCGACAGCGCCGGGCTCAACCTCGTCGTCACCGCCGCCCACTGCGTCTGGGACCCGGGGCTCGGCCGGCGCGCCGACCTGGTCTTCGTGCCCGGCTACCGGGACGGCGAGACCCCCAGCGGCGTCTGGCCGCTGCTGGCCGTCACCGTGGACGACGGCTGGAACGACCACGCCGACCCGGACATGGACGTCGCCTTCGCGGTCGTCCAGGCGCAGAACGGGCGACAGGTCCAGCAGGTGCTCGGCGCCAACCGGCTGGGCGTCAACCGGGGTTACCGGCTCCCGGTGAAGGTCACCGGCTACCCGAGCAGCAGCGGCGTCCCGATCACCTGCTCCAACACCACCGCCCGGCAGAGCCCCACCCAGCTGCGGATCGACTGCCCCGACTACACCGGCGGCACCAGCGGCAGCCCCTGGGTCACCGACTTCGACCCGGCCACCAGGACCGGCACCGTGGTCGGCGTGATCGGCGGCTACCAGGAGGGCGGCGAGAGCCCGGACACCTCGTACAGCAGCTACTTCGGCGACCGCGTCCAGGCGCTGTACGACCGCGCCACCGGCTGACCGGGCGGCGGGCGGGCACCCGGTGGTGGCGCCGCCGGGCACGGCCTGGTAGATCTTCCTCACGAACGGCGGAACGCACGGCCCCGGTGCCCGCCCCGAGGAACGAGACGGAGCCCCGATGGACTCCCGCCCGGCACGGCCCGCGCGCACGGCGCGGACGGTCGCGCTGGCCGCCCTGCTGCTGGCCGTCGGCACCGGGTGCGGCGGGCAGGACGGGGCGCCCACGGCCGAGGTCGCGCAGCGGAGCCCCGCCCGGGACCGGATCGGCACCCTCTCCGTCCACACCGCGCAGGGCCCGCGGGCCTGCACCGCGAGCGTGGTGCGCAGCCCCCGGCGCAACCTGCTGGTCACCGCGGCGCACTGCGTGCAGTCCCGGCGGACCGGCCTGCTGAACGGCCTGGTGTTCACCCCCGGCTACCGCAACGGGTCCGCCCCGTACGGGACTTGGCCGGTGCAGGCGATCACCGTCGACCCGCGCTGGGCGGCCGGCGACGACCCGGAGTACGACGTGGCGTTCGTCACCGTGGGCCCCGTCGACGGCCGGCAGGTCGAGGACGCGGTCGGCGGCAACCCGATCGGCACCGGCCAGGGCTTCGGGCTGTCCGTCTCGGTCACCGGCTACCCGAACGAGAGCGACGAGCCGATCACCTGCGCGGCCCGGACCCGCTCGCAGAGCGCCACCCAGGAGCGCTTCGACTGCGGCGGCTACACCGACGGCACCAGCGGCAGCCCGTGGGTCGCCGGGGACGGCGCGGTGGTCGGCGTGATCGGCGGCTTCCAGGAGGGCGGGAGCACCCCCGGCACCTCGTACAGCATCACCTTCGACCAGCGGGTCGCCGACCTCTACCGGAGGGCGACCGCCTGACCCGGCATCCTTCCGGCGCCGGGCGGGGCGGCGGGGCGGGCCGCCGGGCGGTGTCGCGTACGTCACGCCCCGGAGCCGGGCGGCGACAACACGAAGGCCCCCCGGTCGACCGAGGGGCCTTCGCTCTGAGCAGTCACCGGGCGGACCCGGTGCAGCTCCCGCAATTGGACTCGAACCAATAACCTGCCGGTTAACAGCCGGCTGCTCTGCCAATTGAGCTATGCGGGATCGCGGTACTGGACTTCCGCACCACGGACGGGAGTCGAGCCCCGAAGGGCCTTCTCCCGAGCTCCCCCAATTGGACTCGAACCAATAACCTGCCGATTAACAGTCGGCTGCTCTGCCAATTGAGCTATGGGGGATCGGCTTCCGCTCCGGCTCCCGGTTTCCCGGGCTCCTCGGCGCTCGCTGCGGGACATACATTAGCGCACTCGGGGGGGTGGTCCGCCAATCGCTTTCCCCGGTTGCCGCCGGGCCGCCGCCCGGCGTGCCCCGCGCGCGCCCGGCGGCGGGGCCGGGGATGCTGGGGCACGGACGGTTCGCCGTCCCGACGGACGGGTAGGGCAATGCGGCAGAAGCCGCCAGGAGAGGGTGGATCCGACCATGTGGAAGCTGTCGTTGGCCGCGGGTTTCGCGGCCGGCTACGTCCTGGGCTCGCGGGCCGGGCACCGGCGCTACGAACAGATCGCCAAGGTCACCCGGCAGATCGCCCGGAACCCCACGGTCCAGGGCGCGACCGACCGGGCCCGGCAGCAGGCCGGGGCGGTGGCCGGGAAGGCCGCCGGCGCGGTCGCCGACCGGGTCGGCGACCGGCTGCCGAGCGCCGTCACGGACCGGGTGCCGTACTTCAACCGCTCCCGGACGGAGGACGACGGCTGGGGCACCTTCCGTCCGTGACGGGAGGGTGACACCAGGGCCGGGCGAGGCCCGACCCGGTGTCGCGAACCGGCAACGGCTCACCCGGCCCGGACGCGTCCCGGGCCGGGCTGAGGCATGATCTCGGCATGGCCATCGTCGCGGGGATAGACAGCTCGACCAACCGCACGCGGATCGTCGCGTGCGACGCCGACACCGGCGCCGTCCTGCGCTCCGGCAAGGCTCCGCACCCCGTCCCCGAGGACCAGGACCTGCGCCCGGGCGAGGCCGATCCGCAGGTCTGGCTGCACTCGCTCGGCGACGCCGCGACCGGCGGCCTGCTGGAGGGCGTCCGGGCGATCGGGGTCAGCGCCCAGCAGCACGGGATGATCGGCCTGGACGCGGGCGGGGTGCAGGTCCGCCCGGCGATCCTGTGGAACGACCCGCGCTCCAGCGGCGCCGCCGCCAAGCTGCTGGACGCCCTCGGCGGCCGGGCCGCCTGGACCGCCGCGATCGGCGCCGTGCCCGCCCCCACGTACACCATCGCCAAGCTGCGCTGGCTGGCCGAGTTCGAGCCGGCCAACGCGCGTCGGGTCGCCGAGGTGCTGCTGCCGCACGACTGGCTGGTCTGGCAGCTGCTCGGCCACCCCAAGCGCCGCACCACCGACCGCGGCGACGCCTCCGGCACCGGCTACTGGTCGCCGATCACCGGCGAGTACCGGCAGGACCTGGTCGAGCTGGCGCTCGGCCACGAGCTCAGGCTGCCCGACGTCCTGCCCCCGGCCGAGCCCGCCGGGCACACCCCCGAGGGCCTGCTGATCTCGGCCGGCACCGGGGACAACATGGCCGCCGCGCTGGGCCTGGGCCTCGGCCCGGGCGACGCGGTGGTCTCCCTCGGCAGCGCCGGGACGATCTTCGCGGTGCACGAGGAGGCCGTGGTGGACGCCTCCGGCCTGGTCTCCTCCTTCGCCGACGCCAGCGGCCGGCACCTGCCGATGGTCGCCACCCTCAACGCCGCCCAGGTGCTGCGCTCCACCGCCGACCTGCTCGGCCGGGACCTGGACGGCCTGAGCGACCTCGCCCTGCACTCCTCCCCCGGCTCCTACGGCCTGGTGCTGCTGCCCTACCTGGACGGCGAGCGCACCCCCGCGCTGCCGCACGCGGCCGGCACCCTGACGGGCCTGCGGGCCGAGGCGATGACCCCTCAGCACCTGGCCCGGGCCGCCGTCGAGGGCATGCTGTGCAACATCGCCGACGCCCTCGACGTGCTGCGCGCCCAGGGCGTGCCGGTGAAACGGGTGTTCCTGCTCGGCACGGCCGGGCGGCTGCCCGCCGTCCGGCACATCGCCCCGATGCTGTTCGGCGTCCCGGTCGTGGTGCCGCCGCCGGGCGCGCACGCCGCCCGCGGGGCCGCCCGGCAGGCCGCCTGGGCGCTGGCGGGCACCCCGGAGCCCCCGGAGTGGGAGCTGCCGGACGCCGAGACCGTCGAGCCCGACGGGGAACAGGACCTGGCGATCGGCTCGGCGGTGCGTCAGCAGTACCGGGCCGCCCGCGACCAGATCCACCCGGAGGCGGCGGCCTGAGCCCCGGTCCGGGGCGACGGACGCCCCGTCGGGGGAGACGGACCGCGCGGATGCGTCGCCCGGCACCCGGTGGCAGCGTGGGTCGGGACACGGCCACCGACGCGAAGGGCGGCAGGACGCCATGGCGCTGCACAAGGGGGCCGGCGGCGACCGCCGGCTGAGCACCGGCCCGTACCCGACCGTCGCCGACCCGCTGGGCGCGATGGAGCTGGCCCCGCCGTTGCACCGGCTCGGCGACCGCCCGGTCGCGGCCGACACCGCGTACCAGCTGATCCACGACGAGCTGATGCTGGACGGCAACGCGAAGCTCAACCTGGCGACCTTCGTCACCACGTCGATGGAGGCCCAGGCCACCCGGCTGATGACCGAGTGCCTCGACAAGAACATGATCGACAAGGACGAGTACCCGCAGACCGCCGAACTGGAGCGGCGCTGCGTGGCGATCCTCGCCGACCTCTGGCACGCCCCCGACCCGGACCGCGCGGTCGGCTGCTCCACCACCGGCTCCAGCGAGGCCTGCATGCTGGCCGGCATGGCGCTCAAGCGCCGCTGGACGCGCCGCAACCCCGACCGCTACGCCGCCGGGGCCCGGCCCAACCTGGTGATGGGCGTCAACGTGCAGGTCTGCTGGGAGAAGTTCTGCAACTTCTGGGAGGTCGAGGCGCGCACCGCGCCGATGGAGGGCACCCGCTTCCACCTGGACGCCGAGCGGGCGGTCGCGCTGTGCGACGAGAACACCATCGGTGTGGTCGGCGTGCTCGGCTCCACCTTCGACGGCTCCTACGAGCCGGTCGCGGAGATCTGCGCGGCGCTGGACGCCTTCCAGGAGCGCACCGGCACCGACGTCCCGGTGCACGTGGACGGCGCCTCCGGCGGCATGGTGGCGCCCTTCCTCGACCCCGGACTGGTCTGGGACTTCCGGCTGCCCCGGGTGGCCTCGATCAACACCTCCGGCCACAAGTACGGCCTGGTGTACCCGGGCGTGGGCTGGGCGCTCTGGCGCGACCAGGAGGCGCTGCCGGAGGAGCTGGTCTTCCGGGTCGACTACCTGGGCGGCGAGATGCCGACCTTCGCGCTCAACTTCTCCCGGCCCGGCGCCGAGGTGGTGGCCCAGTACTTCGTCTTCCTGCGGCTCGGCCGGAAGGGCTTCCGGGCCGTCCAGGGTGCCTGCCGCGAGGTCGCCACCCACCTGGCCGAACGGATCGGGGCGCTGGACGGCTTCCGGCTGCTGACGAGGGGCGACCAGGTCCCGGTGTTCGCCTTCACCACCGAGGGGGACCTCCCGTTCGACGTGTTCGACGTGTCCCGGCGGCTGCGCGAGCGCGGCTGGCAGGTGCCCGCGTACACCTTCCCGGCGAACCGGGAGGACCTGTCGGTGCTCCGGGTGGTCTGCCGCAACGGCTTCTCCCGGGACCTCGCCGACCTGCTGCTGGGCGACCTCGAGCGGCTGCTGCCGGAGCTGCGGCGCCAGCCCGTCCCGCTCAGGCGGCTCGGGGTGCCGGCCCGGTCGGGCTTCCACCACTGACCGCCCTCCCGGGAAACCTCACGGCGGGGAGGACGCAGTGAAGCGCCCTCCCCGCCGGAGCGTCCCGGGCGGTCCGGGGCAGCCTCCCCCCGCGAGGCTGCCCCGGACCGGTGGGGGGCCGGGAGCGGGTGCGGTCCGACGACGGGTGATCGATCGGCGTCCGAACGGTTCCACCGACGGGTGGACCGCACCGGCCAGAGAACTCTGCACGATGACCACGGGATTGTTCGAGCGCCTCCGGGGGTTGTGAGACACTTCCGTCCGTCTCAGCGCCATGACCTGGGGTTTGGGACGCCAGGCCGATCGGGTTGGAGACGCCGAACGGCCCGGGCCGGGGCCCTGCCGCTCATCCGTCCCCCTCCCGTTTCCCTCAATTGGAGCGCCCCATTGGGTTCCGCCTGGAAGCAGCTGTCCGAACCCGCCAGACGCCTGGCGGAGGAGCTCCGGGCCGTCAAGGACACCGCCGGGCTCTCGCTGTCCGAGCTGGCCGCCCGGACGCACTACAGCCGGGCCTCCTGGGAGCGCTGGCTGAACGGCAAACGGATCGTCACCGAGCAGGCGCTGGAGGCGCTGGTCGGGGCGGTCGAGTGCGACGGGGCCGCGCTGCGGGCGCTGTGGCGGCAGGCGACGGCCGCCGCCCCCGGTGAGGCGGTGAAGCGGCCGACCGCCGCCGGGGAGCCTGCGGGCCCGGCAGAGTCCGCAGCCGGGGAGCCCGCGGGCCCGGCGGAGCCCGTTGCCGGGGAGTTCGCGGGCCCGGCGGAGCCCGCCGCCGGGGAGGAGAGCGCCTCCGGCGAGGAGCCGCCCGTTGCGGAGCCCGCCGTCGCCGACGCGCCGGTGACCGGGCAGGAGCCCGGGCCCGCCGCCGTGCGCTGGTCGCGGCGCGCGGTGGCGCTGGTCTCCGGGGCGGCCGTGCTGGCACTGCTGCTGGTGCTGGTGGGCCTGCGGATCAGCCGGCACGACGGGCAGGCCGCGGCGGCCGACCAGGCCGCCGCCACGGCCGGCGTCTCCCCCGGCGCCAAACCCGGCCCGACCTCCCCGGCCTGCCGGGCCGTCGGCTGCGCCCACAAGGACCCGAAGACCACCGGCTGCGGCAAGGACGCCCGGACCCTGCAGACCCAGGTGATCGGCAAGGTGGTCGTCTACCTCCGGTACAGCCGGACCTGCCAGGCCGCCTGGGCGGCCATCACCGAGGGCGAGCCCAAGGACTACGCGACGATCAGCGACAACACCGGCGACAGCGAGACGGCGCTCATCCACTGGGGCTACGACAACTACTCGCCGATGCTGAACGCGGCGGACCCGGCCGTCGCCTTCCAGGTCTGCGGCTACCAGCCGGCCGGCCACGACTGCACCGCGGTGGTCTCCGACCTGGCCATGGTGGTGGCCTCCACCCCGATCCCGATCGGGCCCGCCTCGCCCCCGCCGGGCACCGGCGCGGGGGCGCCCACCACCCCGGCCCCGGCCACTCCGGCCCCGGCCACTCCGGCCGAACCGCCGGCTCCGGCCGATCCCGCTCCGGCCGACCCGGCGGCTCCGACGGCTCCGGTCGGCCCCGTGGCTCCGACGGGCTCCGCGGGTCCGTCCCCGTCGCCGTCGCCGTCCGCGTCCGTGTCCTAGCGCGCCGGTTCCCGGTCACCGGTCAGTCGAGGTAGCCGCGCAGCTGCTCGGCGTAGGCGTGGTCGCGGAGCTTGACCAGGGTCTTCGACTCGATCTGGCGGATCCGCTCCCGCGTCACGCCGAACACCGCGCCGATCTCCTCCAGGGTGCGCGGACGGCCGTCGTCCAGCCCGTAGCGGAGCTGGACCACCTGGCGCTCGCGCTCCCCCAGGGTGGCCAGGACGGCCTCCAGGTGCTGGCGCAGCAGCAGGAAGGTCGCGGACTCGGCGGGCGAGGCGGCGTCGGCGTCCTCGATCAGGTCCCCCAGCGCGACGTCCTCCTCCTCGCCGACCGGGGTGTGCAGCGAGATCGGCTCCTGGGCCAGCCGGAGCAGCTCGCGCACCCGCTCCTCGGTCAGCTCCAGGGCGACGGCGATCTCGGCCGCCGTCGGCTCCTGGCCGCGTTCCTGGAGCAGGGAGCGCTTCGCCCGGACCACCCGGTTGATCAGCTCGACCACGTGCACCGGCACCCGGATCGTCCGGGCCTGGTCGGCCAGCGCCCGGCTCATCGCCTGCCGGATCCACCAGGTCGCGTACGTGGAGAACTTGAAGCCGCGGGTGTAGTCGAACTTCTCCACCGCCCGGATCAGGCCCAGGTTGCCCTCCTGGACCAGGTCCAGCAGGGTCAGCCCGCGGCCGACGTAGCGCTTGGCCACCGAGACCACCAGCCGCAGGTTCGCCTCGATCAGCCGGCGCTTGGCGATCCGGCCCCGCACCACCAGGGCGTCCAGCTCGCCGGCCAGCGGGTCGGGCGGCGGCGGGTCGCCGTTCAGCCGCTCCTCGGCGAAGACGCCCGCCTCCACCCGCCGGGCCAGCTCGACCTCCTCCTCGGCGGTGAGCAGCCGGATCCGGCCGATCTCCCGCAGGTACTGGCGCAGCAGGTCGGCGGCCGGCCCGGTGTCGTCCACGGGGCCGCGGCGCTCCTCCGGGTCCTCGGCCCCGGGCTGGACGTCGGGGTCCGGGTCCGGGTCCAGGCTGTCCGGGTGGCCCTCCGGCAGGCCCTGGGCGGGGACCCTGGCACCGTCCGGGAGCACCGCCCCGGCCCGGCTGTGGTGGGTCTCCTGCTCCCCGGGGCCGTGCTGCCGGCCGTCGGCCGGTTCGGCGGGGCTCGCTCCCGCGCTGGTGGTGGTCGCTGAGACGAGGCCTTGGTCCACGGGCATCCCCTCGGGGCGGGCGCGACTCTGGCGGACCCGCGCTGTACGGAGGTGGGCGGCCTCCAGTGTGCGGTACGCCACACTCCGTGGCCGAGACTCGTGCGCCGATTTTCTGTGTGCAGGTCCTGCGACGGTGCCGAGGCGGAGGTTACAGCGCCGCCGCGCCCCGGCTGCGCAGCTGCTGCCCGTACTGCTGGAGCTGCCACAGCTCGGTCTGCACCGCGTGCAGCTGCTCGGCCTCGGCCCGGGGGCCGAGCCGCTGGAGGTAGCCGCGGACCTCGGTGATCCGCCGGTCCACCGCCAGCAGGCGCAGCTTGACCAGGAACTCCCCCGCGTAGACCGCGTCCGCCTTGCGGCGCGAGCGCACCGGCTCGACGGTCAGCTCGGTGACCAGCGAGCGCACCTGGTCGTCCGGGGCCGCCTCGCGCACCGCGCTGGTGAAGTCGGGCAGGGTCGCCCCGTACGCGGCGCCGCCGGCCTTGGCGACGGCCTGCCGCACGGCGGTGTACGGCGGGGTCGGGAACTCGTCGTCGCCGTAGTGGTCGAAGGCCGGGCTGACCAGGTCCGGGTGCTGGAGCGCCAGCTTGAGCAGTTCCCGCTCGACGAACTGGGCCGGGTCGCGCGGGTTGAGCCGGAAGGCGGGCCGCGCGGGGCGCTGCGGCTGGGCCGGCTCGGGGCGGCGCTGGGCGGCCGCGCCGCGCGGGTTCTGCTGGCGCTCGCGGTCCCAGCGGGCCAGCTGGGAGATCCGGCGGACGACGAACTGCTCGTCCAGGATGCCGAGCATGCCGGCTAGGCGGACGGCGTACTCGTGCTGGATCGAGCGGTCCTTGATCTTGGCGACGATCGGGGCCGCCTCCTCCAGGGCCGCCGAACGCCCCTCCGGGGTGTCCACCCGGTGCCGGGCCACCACCGAGGTCAGTGCGAACTCGAACAGCGGGACGGGGTTGTCGATCAGGTGCTTGACCGCCTCGTCGCCCTGGGCCAGGCGCAGCTCGCACGGGTCCATGCCGCCCGGGCTGACCGCGATGGAGGTCTTGGCGGCGAACTTCTGGTCGTCCTCGAAGGCGCGCAGGGCGGCCTTCTGGCCGGCCGCGTCGCCGTCGAAGGTGAAGACGGTCTCGCCCCGGTACTGCGAGGTGTCCATCAGCAGCCGGCGGATGATCTTGATGTGGTCCTCGGCGAAGGCGGTTCCGCAGGTGGCCACCGCCGAGGTGACCCCGGCCAGGTGGCAGGCCATCACGTCGGTGTAACCCTCGACCACCACCGCCCGGCCCGACTTGGCGATCTCCTTCTTCGCCAGGTCGATGCCGTACAGCACGTGGGACTTCTTGTAGATCGGCGTCTCGGGGGTGTTGAGGTACTTCGGACCGTTGTCGTCCTCGCGCAGCCGACGGGCGCCGAAGCCGACCACCTCGCCGGCGATGTCCCGGATCGGCCAGACCAGCCGGCCCCGGAAGCGGTCGATCAGGCCGCCGCGCTGGCCCTGCGAGGCGAGGCCGCCCAGCAGGATCTCCTTGTCGGTGAAGCCCTTGCCGCGCAGGTAGCGGACCAGGTGCTCCCACCCCGCGGGGGCGTAGCCGACGCCGAAGGTCCTGGCGGCCTCCTCGTCGAAGCCGCGCTCGGCCAGGAAGCGGCGGCCGATCTCCGCCTCCGGCGAGGCCAGCTGCTCCTGGTACCAGGCGGCGGCCACCTTGTGCGCCTCGACCAGCCGGGTGCGCTCGCCCTGCTGGTGGCGGGGGCTGT
Organism: Kitasatospora sp. NPDC092039; assembly: GCF_044756065.1. Classification (NCBI taxonomy): domain Bacteria; kingdom Bacillati; phylum Actinomycetota; class Actinomycetes; order Kitasatosporales; family Streptomycetaceae; genus Kitasatospora; species Kitasatospora sp. NPDC092039. Next base: position 391,458 of record NZ_JBIVSD010000004.1, read on the forward strand.
AGCCGCCCTCCTCGTAGCGCAGGGTGATGCCGGCCTGCGCGGCCATCCGCTCGACGGCCTCGGCGAAGGTGAAGTGCTCGATCTTCATCAGGAAGGCGATGGTGTCGCCGTTCTCCTGGCAGCCGAAGCAGTGGAAGACGCCCTTGGCGGGGTTCACGTAGAAGGAGGCGGACTTCTCGTCGTGGAAGGGGCAGACGCCCTTGTACTCGCCGCCGCCACCGTTGGTCAGCTGTACGTAGTCGCCGACCACCGCGTCGATCGGCAGTGCGCTGCGCACCGCCTGCACGTCTTCGTCCCTGATCCGCCCGGCCACCCCGGAAGTCTACTGGGGCGGCCGGGCTTCCCCACTGCGCCGGGCACGGCCCGGCGGGACCGACGCACGCCCCCGGCGGGGGGCGGGGCGGTCACGCCCAGGCGGCGCCGACGAGTCGGGCGTGCAGGGCGAGGGCCGAGGCGTCCGTGAGGGTGGCGATCTGGTCGACGACCGTGCGGAGCGCGGCGCGGTCGTCCTCGGCCTCGCGGTACATGGCGGCGAACACCGGGTCCAGCCCCTCGGGGGCGCGCTGGGTGAGGACGTACGCCAGCTCGGCGATCACGATCCGCTGGCGGGCCCGCAGCTGGGCCTGCTCGTCGCGCTGCATCACGTAGCGGACGGCGACCGCCTTGAGCACCGTGCACTCCAGCCGGACGTGCCTCGGCACCACCAGCTCGGCGGCGTAGCGGGTGAGCCGGCCGGGGCCGTACCGGGCGCGGGTGGCCTGCTCGGCGGCCAGGCAGAAGCGGCCGATCAGCTGGCTGGTGAGGTCCTTGAGCCCGGCCCGGGCGCGGGCGGTGCCGTCGTAGGAGCGGGGCCACCACTCCTGGGCGAGCAGCCGGTCCAGGGCGGCGGCGAGCTCCTCCGGCCCGGCGTCCGGGGCGTAGCGCTCGGCAACCTCGAAGAGCTCGGCGCGCTCGCCGGGGGCGCGCAGGGCGGCCGGGTCGATGTGGCCGGCCTGGAGGCCGTCCTCGACGTCGTGGGTGGAGTAGGCCACGTCGTCGGACCAGTCCATCACGGTGGCCTCGAAGCACTTGCGCCCGGCCGGGGAGCCGGCCCGCAGCCAGCGGAAGACCGAGAGGTCGTCGGCGTAGACGCCGTACTTGGGCGAGGCCGGGTCGGTGGGGTGGGCGCCCTTGCTCCACGGGTACTTGGTGGCGGCGTCCAGGGCGGCCCGGCTCAGGTTGAGGCCGACGCTGCGGCCCGGCCAGGGGGCGAGCCGGGCGGCGGGCTGCTCTCCCTGGGGCGCGAAGCGCTTGGGTTCGAGCCGGGTGAGGATGCGCAGCGACTGGGCGTTGCCCTCGAAGCCGCCGCAGGCCTCGGCGGCCTGGTCGAGCGCCTCCTCGCCGGTGTGGCCGAACGGCGGGTGGCCGATGTCGTGGGCCAGGCAGGCGGTCTCCACGAGGTCCGGGTCGCAGCCCAGGGCCGCGCCCAACTCCCGCCCCACCTGGGCGCATTCGAGGGAGTGGGTGAGCCGGGTGCGGGGGAAGTCACTGCGCATCGGGGCGACCACCTGGGTGGTGCCCGCCAGCCGGCGCAGCGCGGCCGAGTGGAGCACCCGGGCGCGGTCGCGCTGGAAGGCCGTGCGGCCCGGACGTTTGTCCGGTTCGGGGACCCAGCGGGCCTCGGCTGCGTGGTCGTACGGGAGCGGGGCGGCGAGGCGGTGCGTGGTGTCGTCCATATGCCCCTCACGGTACGCCGCGCCCCCGACACGCGGGGGGTGCCGCGCGCGAAGGAGCGCGGGCCGGGGCGTGAACGGTGCGCGGCGCGCGGGTGCCCGCCCCGGCGAGTCGGCCCCACCCGGACGGCGCAGCCCCGCGCGCCCCGTCGCCCCCCGGCCGGGAGTCCTCAGCCCTTGATCGCCTTCAGGACCACGCCGGACACCGCCTCCTGGCCCTTGGCGTTGGGGTGGATCGGCGCCAGCCCTTGGGCCGGGAACGGCGGCTCCACCCAGCGCTTGTCCTCCCCCGCGCACATGTCGTGCCCGGCCGAGGGCCCGGAGAGGTCCACGAACACCGCTCCGGCGGCCTCCGCCCGCTTCCTGAGCATGCCGTTGAGCTGCTGCTCCTTCTCCACCAGGAAGCCCAGGTCGGCGGCGGCCACGGCGTTGCCGAGCACCGGCAGGCAGCTCGCCGGGTCGGCCGGGAGCAGCCCGGGGTACCCGATCACGTACACCTTGGCCTTCGGGGAGCGCTTCCTGACGTCCTGGAGCACCTGGCCGAGCCGGTCGCCGGCCGTGTCCACCTTGCGCTGGACCTCGTCGGTGCCGTTGCCGACGGCGTAGCGGTCACGGCAGGGCGAGTCGCTGATCCGGTGGTCGCTGTCGGTGATCACGCCCTTGACGATGTCCACCAGGTTCTCCTTGGCGCACTCCGTCACGACCTCCATGAAGCCCGCGTCGTTGCCGCCGATCCCCAGCGTGACCAGCCGGGTGTCCGCGGTCAGCGCGTCCAGCTGGGCCGGGTTGGTGCCGTCGGCGACCTTCTGCGGGCTGCTCAGGTCCCCGGTGCGGGCGCCGCTGCAGCTGACGTCCTTGAACTGCCCGGCGGCGAGCGAGAGCCCCTTCGCCACCAGGGACGGGTAGTTGGCCCCGGAGCGGTGGCAGCCGCCCGGCTCGCCGAGCTGCGGCGGGATCCTCATCCCGGCGGTGTACGAGTCGCCGAGCGCGACGTACGGGCCGGTGGGGGCCGGGGCGGCGGCCGGCGACGCGGCCGCTCCGGCCTGGACGCGGGCGGGCGTCACGCCCGCGGCGGCGCTCCCCCCGCTGTCCGGACCGGCGTTGTCGGTGCAGCCGGCCAGCAGCACAGCGGCCAGTCCGACGGTCAGGGCGATGGTCGGGCGTGCGGTCCTCGGCATGGTCTCCCCCCGGGGATACGGGTCACGGTCGGCTCCTCACGGCGGCCCGTCCCCCGGGCGCACCAGGGGGCCAACGAACGGCCGTGACCGATGACTCCCACCCCGGCGAAATGGCCGTCCGGCGTACCCGAACCGGCCGGATTCCGACCCCGGCCCCGACCGGCCCCGACCGGCCCCGGCCGACCGCGGCCTCCGCCGCCCGCTCCGACCGCCCCGCGCCGACCGCCCCGCTTCCGGCCCCTCCGCGCCGGCTACTCCGCGCCGCGCTCGTGCTCGGCCAGGAACTGCTCGAAGCGCCGCCCGAGTTCGTCCGCCGAGGGCAGGTCGACCGGCTCGGCCAGCAGGCTCTCCCGGCCCTCCGCTCCCGCCACGGCGTCGTACTGGCCCTCCATGCCGCGGATCGCCGAGCGCAACTCGCCGTCCCCCTGGGCCAGCTGCTCCTCGATGTCGGCGTAGACCTCGGAGACCTGTTCGCGCAGCCGGGTGCCGGGCAGCACCAGCCCGGTGGCGGACTGCGCCGCCTCCAGGATCTGCACGGCCGCCGCCGGGTAGGCGGAGCGGGCCACGTAGTGCGGGACGTGCACGGCGAAGCCCAGGACGTCGTGCCCGGCCTCGGCCAGGCGGTACTCCACCAGCGCCTGGGCGCTGCCCGGGACCTGCGCCTGCTCGAACCACTGCGGGTAGCCCGGGGCGAGGTCCAGCCGGTTGCCGTGCGGCGTCAGGCCGACCGGGCGGGTGTGCGGCACGCCCATCGGGATGCCGTGGAAGTCGATCGAGAGCCGGACCTCGAAGCGCTCCACCAGCTCGCGGACGGCGCGCGCGAAGCGCTCCCACTCGACGTCCGGCTCGGGGCCGGTGAGCAGCAGGAACGGCGCGCCCGCGGCGTCGTGGAGGAGCTGGAGCAGGATCTCCGGCGGGTCGTAGGACGTCCAGCGGTCGTGGTCGAAGACCATCGCCGGGCGGCGGGCCCGGTAGTCCACCAGGCGGTCGTGGTCGAAGCGGGCCACCACCTGCGGCGAGCCCGTCTCCAGCAGGTGGGCCACCACTTGGCCGCCGGCCTCCCCGGCGTCCATGAAGCCCTCGAAGTGCTGGAGCAGCACGAGGCCGGCACCGGTGTCGCGCAACTGCTCGTTGGCCGCGGCGACGGCGGCCACGCCCCGCTGATCCAGCTCGTACAACGCCTGGAAGTCACGCACCGCGCACCCAACCCCGTTCCCTGCTCGTTCCGGTCGACCGGCTTCTCGTCCTCTCCAGCGTGCCGGGCGCCGCCGGAATTCCCGCCCCGGTGCCCGTTCTGCGGAGACCCCGTCCGAGGGCCGCCGCACCGGCCGCTCCGCGAGCGGCTCCCGGCCCGTCCGGCGGCTCCCCGCGGGACGCGCCCGACGGCCTCGGCCGACCGCCCCGGACCATGATCGCACCCGAAGGAAGAGCCCCTGGTCACAGCCCTGGAAGGGGGCCGTCCGCAGGACCCGGGAGCGGCCCGCGCGCCCATTCGCGCGCCGCGAAGTGACGCACCGCCTTCTGGCGGGTATCGTCCTCTCGCTGCCTCGCATCGTCGCGTCGTCGTCACGTCGTCCGTAACGCCGTCGACCACGTCCCGGTCCGGTGCTCGGCCAGCCACCCACGACGCATCTTGCCTTCACCTGGCCGCCTGCTCCCCTTCGCGCTCTCGTTCCCTCTTCGGCCATTTCGCGGACGCACACTGTCCCCTCGCACGTCCCGCCGGACCGGTCCGAGGATCCGTGTCCGTTCCGGCACCCCGCGCCGCCCGTTCCGGGCCGCCGCCCCCGCCCCGTCCGACCGGCTCTCCGGCGTGCGCGGGTACCCGGCGGACGGACCCGGGCCCAGGCGTACCCAGACCAGCGCACCCCGTGCCGTACCCCGGCGTGGGAGGCTCCCTCCGACCGATGAAGGACCGAAGGTTCCGTGCCCGTACCTGTCATCCTCACCGGCCGCACCGTGCGGCTGGAGCCCCTCGCCGCGCACCATGCCGAGGCCATCGCCGAGGCCGGCGCCGAGGACCGTACGACCTACGCCTTCACCCCCGTCCCGCACGGCCTGGAGGCCGCCCGCGACTACGTCGCCCGGGCGCTCGCCGACCAGGCCGCGGGCCGTTCGCTGCCGTTCGCGACGGTGAACGTCGCCGACGGCCGGGTGGTCGGCTCCACCCGGTTCCTGGAACTCGACTACTGGCAGGGCCCGCTGGTGTGGCCGCCCGCGCCCGGGGTCCCGTTCGGCGATCCGGCCACGGCCGTCCCGGACGCGGCCGAGATCGGCAACACCTGGCTCTCGCCGCGTGCCCAGGGCACCGGCATCAACACCGAGGCCAAGCTGCTGATGCTCCGCCACGCCTTCGAGACCTGGGGCGTGCAGCGGATCTCGCTGCGCGCGGACGCCCGCAACCTGCGCTCGCGCGCCGCCATCGAGCGGCTCGGCGCGACCTCCGAGGGCGTCCGCCGGGCGCACTCGCGCGGGCTGGACGGGGTGGTGCGCTCCACCGCCTTCTACTCGATCCTCGACGACGAGTGGCCGGCCGTCCGGGACATCATCGAGCTGCGGATCGCCGCCGCGACCTCGCCGAGCGCCCCGGATCCGGCGATCAACCAGGAGTGCCTTAGACCGGGCGGCGGCGCCGGGCAGCTGATGATCACGGTCTGAAGCCGGTCCCCGGCGGGTCGTAGCCGACGACCGCCAGCGACAGGGCGAGCGGCAGGGCGTCGGGGTCGTCCCACGCCCGATGGTACGCCGGGTCCGCCTCGACCAGCGCCGACACCGGCCGCCAGCCGCCGCCCCGCACCGGGGCGACCCGGACCCGGTAGACCTCCCGGCCGCCCACGCCGCGGTACAGGTGCAGCGTGCCCTCGGAGGTGACGGAGACCCAGCGCTCCTCCACCGCCCGGGGCCGCAGGCCGCGCCTGATCCGCTCCCAGTCGTGGTCGGACCAGATCCGGTCCGGCACCGGGCACGGGCGGGGCAGGCTCATCGGCAGCAGGTGCGGTTCGCCGGCCGCGCGGACGCCGCCCGGCTCCGGGAACGCCCAGGCGGGCAGCGGCTCACAGGCGGCCAGCCAGGCCCGCGGGATGCCGCCGGTGCCGGTGTGCGCGGCGACCACCCCGCCGGTGATCGCGGCGACGGTGTCCACGTCGCCGCCGGCCGCGATCGCGTCCCACACGGCGGCGCGGTAGTCGGCCAGGTTCCGGGCGGCGCACCACAGCGCGTACGGGACGGTGTCGGCCGCGGACGTCCGGCTGCCGTTGCCGAGCACCCCCGCGACGAACCGGACGTCCGACCGGCCGAGCAGCGCCCGGGCCTCCTTGAGGCCGTCCTTGACCGGCCCGTTCGGGGTGAGGTCGGCCACCGACTCCAGGAAGCGCTCCGGCGTCGGCGGCCGGGTGCGGGTCCGCGCGGCGTACGCGGCCGCCACCGCGACCGCGATCGCGCCGTCCACGGCCTGCGGGTGGGTGTGGGTGATCAGGGCGGTGTCGGCGGCGGGGCGCACCACCGCCTTCGGGTCCTCGGCGTACGCGGCGCCGAGCGGGGCGACCCGCATCGCCGCGCCGTTGCCGTACGAGCCCTGGCCGTCGAAGAGTTCGGCGGCCAGCCGCCTCGCGTCGCCGCCCTCCCGGACCAGCCGCAGCAGCCGGTTGGCGGCCGGTCCGTAGCCGCGGTCGAAGTCGTGGCGGCGGGCGAAGGCGTGGGTGAGGTCGAAGGTGTCGATCGCGCCGCGCTCGGTGTGGGCGGCGTACACCGAGCAGGCCATCTCGGTGTCGTCGGTCCAGGGCCAGGGGCGGGGCGGTTCGGTACGGGCGGCGAGGTGGGCCCGGGCGGTCTCCGGGACGAAGAACTGGGCCCCGAGGGCGTCGCCGACGGAGAGGCCGAGGAGCGCGTCCAGCGCGGGACCGGCGTGGGTGAATGGAATGGTCATATGGCCCCCAGCTCAACGGCTCCGCCGCCGATCCGTCAACACCCGCGACCGCCACCCCCACCGGCGGGGGACGTTTCGCATACCTCCGATCCCGGCGGGCAGGCCCCGGGGCATGACCCGCGCGAATCCCCTCGACCCGGTCGCCCTGCTCGGCGCCGACCAGCAGCACATCGCCACCCGGGCGCAGCTGCGCCGGCTCGGGGTGCCTTCCGGCACCATCGCCCACCGGCTGCGCCCGGGCGGGCCCTGGCAGCAGGTGCTGCCCCGGGTGATCTGCCTCCAGAGCGGGCGGCTGACGATCCATCAGAAGATGCGGGCCGCCCTGGCGTACGCGACGCCGAAGGGCCGCGACGCGCGGGCCGGGGAGGTGCTGCTGACCGGCTTCGCGGTGTTGGCCGAGGCCGGGCTGCCGAGCGCCGGGCACCCGTCCGACCTGAGCTCGGTCGACGTCCTGATCCCCGCTCAACGGCGGGTCGGCGACAGGGAGTTCGTCCGGATCCACCGCGCCTCGGGGGCGATGCCGGGCGGCTTCGAGCGGGACGACGGGCTGTGGAGCACCACCGTCGCCCGGGCGCTGGCGGACCTCGCACCGAAGGAGACGGGGCAGCGCCGGTTCCGGGCGCTGTGCGCGGAGGCCGTGCAGCGGCGGCACTGCGAACTCGGCGAACTGCTCGACCAGTTGCTGTCCCGCCCGGGGGCGCTCGGACTGCCCCAGGTGGCCGGGGTGGTGGAGGACCTGACGGTCGGGGTGCGGTCGGTGGTGGAGGGCGAGGCCCGTGAGCTGCTGGCGCACGCGGGGCTGCCGGAGCCGCTGTGGAACCCGGTGCTCTTCCTGGACGGCCGCTTCCTCGCCGTCCCGGACGCCTACTGGCCGCACGCCTGCGTCGCCCTGGAGATCGACTCCCGCGCCTGGCACCTGCGCCCGGCCGAGTACGAACGGGGCCTGGCCCGCGCCAACCGCCTGACCGCCACCGGCCTGCCGGTGGTCCGCACCACCCCGGCCCAGCTGCGCCGGGACCCGGCCCCGGTGCTCCACGAGCTGACCGCCCTGGTCACCACCGGCCCGCACGAGCCGCACCCACGGATCACCTGGCGGCGGGCGCGGTGAGGGGCCGTCGCGCGCCCGGGCCGGGGCGGCCTGCCGCGGCCCCGCTCAGCAGCGGGAGTCGATCTCCTGGAAGGTGGCGTAGTGGTCGGCGGACCAGTACTGCTCGCCGGAGCCGCCGGTCACCACCCGGCGGGTGCCGCGGTCGTTGGAGCCCGGGGTGACCACGGTGTACTCGTGGTAGTAGCCGCCGGCCTTCCTGGGGAGGCGGTTCTCCCGGTTCTCGAAGACGACGCCGTCGCGGCTGTACGGGTAGGGCCCGCCCTTGGCGATCAGCGTGAGGGTGTCCACGGCCTGGCTGGGCAGCTTGGTGCGGCAGACGTCGGCCATGGCCGGGTCGGTCGGGACCCAGCCGGCGGCCGGGGCGGAGGTGGCGGCGCCCCCGGCGGGCGGGCTCGGCTTGGGGGCCGAGGGCTTGGCCGCCGTGGACCCGGCCGTCGACGGTCCGGCGGTGGCGGCCGCGGTGGGGCTCGCACCTGCCCCGGGGTGGCCGCTCCCCTGGTCCGTGAGGAGGTACCCGATCCCGGCCAGGACCGCCAGGAGCAGCACGGCCACGACGACGAGCGGGTTCTTGCGGTTGGTCATGCGGTCCAGCTTGGCAGGCGGCCGGTCCGCGCCGGGGGAGCCACCCGCGTGGCCGCCGCCACACCGGGGCCGGACGCGCGCCGCGTCCCGTCCACGGGCAGACGTACGGCCGGGCGGGAACGGACGCCGTTGTCCGTTCCCGCCCGGCCGTGTCACGTACGCCGGTTCTCCTGCGCCGAGCTCCGGTGTACGCCCTCCCGACGGGAGGGGGAGCGGTCAGTCGTACCCGCGCGTGCGGAGGGGATGCCTACCCTCCTCAGCGCGAGTCGCTGCCCGCCGACTCGATGGCGGCGCGGCCGGCCTCCAGGCGCGCCACCGGGATCCGGAAGGGGGAGCAGGAGACGTAGTCCAGCCCCACCTCGTGGAAGAAGTGGACCGAGTCCGGGTCGCCGCCGTGCTCGCCGCAGACGCCGAGCTTGAGGTCGGGGCGGGTGGCCCGGCCGGCCTCGACGGCGTGCCTGACCAGCGAGCCGACGCCGTCGCGGTCGATGGTCTCGAACGGGGAGACCCCGAAGATGCCCTTCTCCAGGTAGGCGGTGAAGAACGAGGCCTCCACGTCGTCCCGGGAGAAGCCCCAGACCGTCTGGGTCAGGTCGTTGGTGCCGAAGGAGAAGAACTCGGCGGCCTCGGCGATCTGCCCGGCGGTCACCGCGGCGCGCGGCAGCTCGATCATGGTGCCGAGCTTGATGTCCAGCGTCACGCCGGTGGACTTGGCGACCTCGGCGAGCACCCGCTCGCACTCGTCGCGGACCAGCTCCAGCTCCTGGACGGTGCCGACCAGCGGGATCATCACCTCGGGGCGCGGGTCCCCGCCGGCCAGCTTGCGCTCGGCGGCGGCCTCGGCGATGGCCCGGACCTGCATGCCGAACAGGCCGGGGATGACCAGGCCGAGGCGGACGCCGCGCAGGCCGAGCATCGGGTTCTGCTCGTGCAGCTTGTGCACCGCCTGGAGCAGCCGCAGGTCGTTCTCGTTCGGGTCCTTGCGGGCCTCGGCGAGGGCGACTCGCACCGACAGCTCGGTGATGTCCGGCAGGAACTCGTGCAGCGGCGGGTCGAGCAGGCGGACGGTGACCGGCAGGCCGTCCATCGCCTGGAACAGCTCCAGGAAGTCGCCCTTCTGCATCGGCAGCAGGGTGGAGAGGGCGAGCTCGCGGTCCTTGTCGTTGTCCGCCAGGATCAGGTGCTCGACCTCCTTGCGGCGCTCCTCGCCGAGGAACATGTGCTCGGTGCGGCACAGGCCGATGCCCTGGGCGCCGTAGCGGCGGGCGCGCGAGCCGTCCTCGGAGTTGTCGGCGTTGGCCCGCACGGCCAGCCGGCGGCGGCCGTCGGCGTGCGACATCAGCCGGTGCACGGCCTGGACCAGCCCGCCCTGGACGTCGGCGCCGGCGTGCAGGGTGCCCTCGAAGTACTCGACCACGGGGGACGGCAGGACGGGCACCTCGCCGAGGTAGACCTTGCCGGTGGCACCGTCGATCGAGACGACGTCGCCCTCGTGGATCACCTGGCCGTCGGCGGTGGTGAACTTGCGGGCCTTGGTGTCGACCTCCAGCTCCTCGGCGCCGCAGACACAGGTCTTGCCCATGCCGCGGGCGACCACGGCCGCGTGCGAGGTCTTGCCGCCGCGCGAGGTCAGGATGCCCTCGGCGGCGATCATGCCGTCCAGGTCGTCCGGGTTGGTCTCGCGGCGGACCAGGATGACCTTCTCGCCGGAGCGGGACCACTTGACGGCGGTGTACGAGTCGAAGACGACCTTGCCGATCGCGGCGCCCGGCGAGGCGGCCAGGCCCCAGGCGATCTGCTGCGACTCGGCGTTCGGGGCGAAGCGGGGGAACATCAGCTGCGAGAGCTGGCCGCCGGTGACCCGCATCAGGGCCTCGTCCAGGTCGATCAGGCCCTGGTCGACCAGCTGGACGGCGATCCGGAAGGCGGCCGCGGCGGTGCGCTTGCCGACGCGGGTCTGCAGCATCCAGAGCTTGCCGCGCTCGATGGTGAACTCGATGTCGCAGAGGTCGCGGTAGTGGTTCTCGAGCGTCTGCATGATCGCCATCAGCTCGTCGTACGACTTCTTGTCGAGCTTCTCCAGCTCGGACAGCTGCAGCGTGTTGCGGATGCCGGCGACGACGTCCTCGCCCTGGGCGTTGGACAGGTAGTCGCCGTAGACGCCCTGGGCGCCGGTGGAGGGGTCGCGGGTGAAGGCGACACCGGTGCCGGAGTCCTCGCCGAGGTTGCCGAAGACCATCGTGCAGACGTTGACCGCGGTGCCCAGGTCGTTCGGGATGCGCTCCTGGCGGCGGTACAGCCGGGCGCGGTCGCCGTTCCAGGAGTGGAAGACGGCGTGGATCGCCAGGTCCATCTGCTCGCGCGGGTCCTGCGGGAAGGCCCGGCCGGTCTCGCGCTCGACGATGCCCTTGAAGACCTCGACCAGGTCCCGGAGGTCGGAGGCGTCCAGGTCCAGGTCGTTGACGGTGCCCTTGGCGTGCTTGGCCTCATCCAGGGCCTCCTCGAACAGTTCGCCGTCGACGCCCAGCACGGTCTTGCCGAACATCTGGACCAGGCGGCGGTAGGAGTCCCAGGCGAAGCGCTCGTTGCCGGACTGGGCGACCAGGCCGGTCACCGAGGCGTCGGAGAGGCCGATGTTGAGGACGGTGTCCATCATGCCGGGCATGGAGAACTTCGCACCGGAGCGCACCGAGACCAGGAGCGGGTTGTCGGCCTGCCCGAGCTTCTTGCCCATCTCCCGCTCGAGGGCGTCCAGGTGGGCGCTGATCTCCTCGTGGAGGGAGGTGGGCTCGCTACCGGTCTCCAGGAAGACCTTGCAGGCCTCGGTGGTGATGGTGAACCCCGGAGGGACGGGGAGGCCCAGGTTGGTCATCTCGGCCAGGTTCGCGCCCTTGCCGCCGAGAAGATCCTTGAGGTCCTTGTTTCCTTCGGTGAAGGAGTAAACAAACTTCTGCTGGGACGGCACGGGTCGGTCTCCTCGTACGCGGTTGCCCTGACGCCGGAGAACATACCCATTTCGAAGGCGCTTCTCTGCCCTGAATAGGCCACCCGAGGCCGGTACCAAGCGGTAACCCGCTAGATCGAAAGCGCATAAAGGCGTTCACCTCTGTTGGTGAAATCGTCCGCCTGACGCTAGGCAGTGTTCAAGTCTTGAAGACAAGCCAGCCCGAAGATCACACGATCCGGACGCACGGTAACGGCCGCGCGTCGATGGCGTTGCCCCGGCTTGATTTCCTGCACCCGGATCGCCCGATCACCGGCCGACCGGCTTCGGGAAGCGATTCACAGCCGACCTGTCCATTTCGTCCACTGACCGGCCGTCAGTCCTCAGCCTATGTGGCAAGCGTCACCAGCGCATCTCACGGGTCGGGCGTAGGGCGCCTCCGCCGATCGTCGCACTGTGTCCAGAAACGTGTCCGCTCCGTGACGTTCGGACGACGAAAAGGAGCCCTCTTGTCCAGGACGGACAAGAGGGCCGGGACCTAGTGGCAGTCGCCCCGGAAGGGGTGTTTTCGCCGGTCCGTACAGATCATCCGCCAGAGGTGTCCGATTCGGCGTCCGCGCCCGGGCGGGCGCAGTCGTACGGATCGTCCAACCAGCCCTCCGGCAGGACCACCCGGTTGTTGCCGCTGGTGCGCCCGCGCGGGCCGTCCGCACCGACCGGCCAGCCCTGGGACTGCTCCACCTGGGAGAGGGTTCCGGCCAGTTCGGCCAGCGAGGAGGAGTTGGCGAGCCGCACCCGCAGCTCGGAGCCGACCGAGAAGCCCTTGGTGTACCAGGCGACGTGCTTGCGGAAGTCGACCACGCCGCGGGCCTCGTCGCCCAGCCACTCGCCGAGCAGCTGCGCGTGCCGCACCATCGCCCCGGCCACGTAGCCGAAGTCGGGGCGGGCGTAGTCCACCTCGCCCTCGAAGATCGCGACCAGGTCCCGGAACAGCCACGGCCGGCCCAGGCAGCCGCGGCCCACCACCACGCCGTCGCAGCCGGTCTCGCGCATCATCCGCACTGCGTCGTCGGCCGACCAGATGTCCCCGTTGCCCAGCACCGGGATGTGCGCCGGGACGGACTCGCGCAGCCGGGCGATCGCCGACCAGTCGGCCGTCCCGCCGTAGTGCTGGGCGGCGGTGCGCCCGTGCAGGGCGATCGCGGCCACGCCCTCCTCGGCGCCGATCCGGCCGGCGTCGAGGTAGGTCAGGTGGTCGTCGTCGATGCCCTTGCGCATCTTCATGGTCACCGGCAGGTCGCCCGCGTTGGCGACGGCCTCGCGCAGGATCTCGCGCAGCAGGTTGCGCTTGTACGGCAGCGCCGAGCCGCCGCCCTTGCGGGTGACCTTGGGGACGGGGCAGCCGAAGTTGAGGTCGATGTGGTCGGCCAGGCCCTCCTCGGAGATCATCCGGGCGGCCTTGCCGACGGTCACCGGGTCCACCCCGTACAGCTGGATCGAGCGGGGCTTCTCGCTCGGGTCGAACTTGATCAGCTGCATGGTCTTGGCGTTGCGCTCGACCAGCGCCCGGGTGGTGATCATCTCCGAGACGTACAGGCCCCGGCCGCCGCTCTGCTCGCGGCACAGGGTGCGGAACGGCGCGTTGGTGATGCCGGCCATCGGAGCCAGCACGACGGGCGGCCACACCTGGATCGGGCCGATGTCCAGCGGCGCGAACTCGGCGTCGGACGCGGTGGGTGCGGGCGTGGCTGTCATGCGCGGCTGACCTCGGGTAGTGGGGACGGGACTCTCCATTGTCCCCTACCCGGGTGAGCGGCCTCCGCCCGCTCCGGGGCGCCCCCCCGTCAGGGCGCCGGCGACGGCACCTCGGGGAGGGACGACGGCGACGACGGCGGGAGCGCCGGCTGCGTCGACACCGACGGCTCTGGCGACACCGACGGTTCCGCCGGTTCCGCCGCCGCCGCGGTCTTCGACGGGTTGATCGAGATCGACCCGGAGGTGACCGCGGCGTGCACCCGGTTCGGGCTGGCGGAGTCCGCCAGCACCGGGTCGATCCGGCCGTGGCCGCTGCCCACCTCGCTGGAGAAGGCGTACCGGCTGTCCTTCGGCACGGTCATCTCCACCGAGCCGGAGGTGGCCGTGGCGTCCACCGCGCGCGGGACCCTGGCGAAGTCCAGCGTCACCGAGCCCGAGCCCACCCGCGCCGTCACCCGCCGGGAGTCGAGGTTGGTGCCCTGCACCAACCCGGAGGTGGCCTGCACGGTCACGTCCCCCGAGGTGTCGGACAGCAGCAGCCGGCCGGAGGTCAGCTCCATCCGCACGGCCCCGCTCAGCCCCTCCACCTGGACGGAGCCGGAGCCCACCGAACCGGACACCTCGGTCGCGGCCGGCACGTCCAGCTCGATCTCGGCCCCGCAGCCGGCGTCCGTGAACGGCAGGATCAGGCGGCAGCGCATGGAGACGTCGAGCACCCCGTCGACGACGACGGCGGACACCACCGGCTTGCGCACCAGCCAGTCCAGGCTCTGGCGGACCACCACGTGGCCGTCCCGGCCGGCCCGCACCCGGACCGAGGCGCTGCCGGTCTCCAGGTGGACCCGGTGGATCGCCACGTCGTACGGCCGGCTGGTGCTGGTGCGCTGCTGCACCGCCATCGACCAGGTCTGCAGTCCGGCGCCGATCATGACCAGGACGATCACGACCGTCCCGGTGACCCGCCAGCCCTTCGCCCCCTTCACGGCTACCCGACCTCCAGGAAGCGCAGCACCGCCATCACCCGGCGGTGGCTGTCCTCGGCCGGCGGCAGGTCCAGCTTGGTGAAGATCGAGTTGATGTGCTTGGCCACCGCGCTGTCGCTGACCACCAGCGAGCCGGCGATCGCGGCGTTGGAACGGCCCTCCGCCATCAGGGCGAGCACGTCGCGCTCGCGCGGGGTCAGCTTCTCCAGCGGGTCCCGGTGGCGGCGCACCAGCAGCTGGGCGACCACCTCCGGGTCCAGCGCGGTACCGCCCTCGGCGACCCGCTGGAGCGCGTCCACGAAGTCGTCGACGTTGGCCACCCGCTGCTTGAGCAGGTAGCCGACGCCGCTGGTGTTGGTCGCCAGCAGGTCCGCGGCGTAGCGCTCCTCCACGTACTGGGAGAGCAGCAGGACGGCGGTGTCCGGCCACTGCCGGCGGATCACCATCGCCGCTTTCACCCCCTCGTCGGTGAAGCCCGGCGGCATCCGGACGTCGGCGACCACCACCTTCGGACGGTGCTCCTCGACGGCGGCCAGCAGTTCGGTGGCGTCCCCGACGGCGGCCACCACCTCGAAGCCCACCGCCTCCAGGACCTTGACCAGGCCGACCCTCAGCAGGACCGAGTCCTCGGCGATCACAGCGCGCACGGCAACTCCACGGTGATGGTGGTGGGGCCCCCGAGGGGGCTGAGAACGGACAGCGTGCCGTCGACCGAGGCGGCGCGCTTGCGCAGGCCGGTGAGCCCGGTGCCGCGGGACGGGTCCGCGCCGCCCACGCCGTCGTCGCTGATGACCAGGCGCAGCCGGCCGCCGGCCGTCCGCACCGAGAGGTCGACCCGGCTGGCCCTGGCGTGCCTGGCCACGTTGGTGAGCGCCTCGGAGGCGGTGAAGTAGGCGACCGCCTCGACGGTCGGGGCGATCTGCTCGGCGAGGTCGACGTCCAGGCGCACCGGCAGCGGCGCCCGGGCCGCGATGCCGGACAGCGCCGCGTCCAGGCCGCGGTCCTCCAGGACGGCGGGGTGCAGCCCGCGGACCAGGTCGCGCAGCTCGTCGATGGCCGCCTGGGCCTCCTCGTGCGCGTCGACGATCACCTGCATCACCTCGGGCGGCACGTCCTTGAGGGTGCGCCGGGCCAGGCCCAGGTTCATCGCGAGGGAGGTGAGCCGCTGCTGGGCGCCGTCGTGCAGGTCGCGCTCGATCCGGCGGCGCTCGGCGTCCACCGCGTCGACCAGCCCGGCCCGGCTCTCGGCGATCTCCTCGACCCGCCGCTCCAGCGCCTCCGCGCGGTCCGGGCCGAGCAGCCGGAGGGCCGCCCACGCCTCCAGCCGGGCCAACTGCGTCCCCGGCAGCGGAAGGACCGCCAGCAGCAGCACCCCGCCGACGGTGAGCAGGACGTCCTCCCCGGCCAGGCCGGAGCGCAGCGCGGTGCCGGCGGGCAGCAGCCAGATCCAGCCGTACACGGTGGCCAGCACCAGGGCGGTCGCCCAGGCGTACAGCACCCCCAACGCGGCCACCGCCAGCAGCGGGCCGACCACCAGGTGGTGGAGCACCTGACGCCAAGTCAGTCCGAGCAGGAGGCGCCGGAGTCCGGTCGGCGGCCGCAGCGGCGGCACCTCCACCCCGTGCAGGGCCCGCAGCCGGCCGCGCTGGACGCCGGTCAGCGGGCGGGTGCAGAGCAGGACGGCGGCGAGCACGGGGAAGAGCATTCTCGAATCGGTGACGGCCAGCCAGACCGGCACCGCCATGGGTATTCCGGCGGCTATGAAGCGGACGTCCCGCCAGACCTCGGGCGACCACGGTGGGCGCCGAAGGCTCCTGACGAGTGCTCGGCGCAGCGTGGTGGAGGGCATGCCCGACAGCGTAGGGCCCGGTGATCACGGGCCGCCATGAAGGGGGGTTCCGGGTGGGGGTGTAGCTAGGTACACCCCCGATTCGGTGTAGGGCACCACCGACAGGACGGGGGTCCCGCCGGAAGGCTTGAGGGCATGACGAGCACTGCATCGCACTCCGCCACTCCGCCGCACGGGCGGCCCAGTCCGGGGAGTGCTTCCGGGACGCCGGCGCCGACGAGGGCGCTGTCGGAGGGGGCGCTGCCCGGGGGGCGGCTGTCCGACGGGACGCTGATGTCCGAGGGGACGCTGCCGTCCCACGGGGCCCTGTCGTCCGGCGAGGCGCTGCTGTCCCACGGGGCGCTGCCGGACGGGGCGTCGACCGAGAGGGAGCTGCCCGAGGGGGCGTTGCCGACCGGGGGCGGGCCCTGGTCGGTCCGCGGCGTCGGGCCCGGCCGCGGCCGGGCCGCGCTGGAGCTCTACCAGTACGGGGAGTTGACCGACGTCCTGGTCGCCGCCCGGCTCACCCGGCACCTGCTGCGCGGGGCCCGGCACTGCCCGTCCACCGGGCGGAACCGGCACGTGCTCGCCTGGGGCCGGCTCGCGGCCGACGGCGCGGCGCCCACGGTGGTGTTCAGCGGGCGGCGGCCGTTCCGCCGGGTGCGGTCGACGGCCGAAGTGGCCACGGTGGCCGGACGGTTCTGGGTCGCCTGGGCCGAGGGCCCCTTCGACGCGGTACGGGTCGAACACCCGGCGGGCGGGACGGCCGAGCGGCTGCCGCTGGAGCGGGTGCGGGACCGGCACCGGGACCGGCACCGGGGTGCGGCGTGACCACCGCCGTCCTCGCCGCCCGCTCCGACCGCTCCGCCCGCTCCGCAGCCTCGTACGTCCTGCCCGCGCGCTTCGCCCGGGTCCCGGTCATGGCCGCGGTCGCGCTGCTGCCCTGGCTGGCGGTCCTCGCCGTCTGCCACGAGACCCCGTGGGTCGTGCTGGACCTCACCGAGTTCGCCGCCCTGCTCTCGCTGGACGCGCTGCTGCGCCGGCGCAGCCCCGCCGCGCTGTGGGCGGGCGCGGCGGTGGCCCTGCTGCTCACCGGGGACGCGCTGGCCGACATCGCCTGCGCCGGTCCGGGCCACGCCGTGCTCGCCGCCCTGGTGATGGCCGGCTGCATCGAACTGCCGCTCGCCGTGGTGTGCCTCTGGCTCGGGCGGGACGCGGCGGCGCGGGCCTGCGGCCGGTTGGGCCCGGGTCGGTTGGGCTCGGGCCTGGCGAGTTAGAACCGGGTGGCCAGTACCGGGTTGGCCGCTGCCGGGTGGCCGCTACCGGATGGGCAGCGCGTCCATCAGCGCGCGGGTCTCGTCGTCCAGCGGGGTGTACGTGATCATCCGGGTCCCCCGCTGCGGGCCGAGCCAGAAGTTGGTGTACTCGCAGCGCAACAACCCGACGCCCGGCACCTGGAAGCGCTTGATGCCGTTACCCGGCCGCATCACGTCGTGCCGCTGCCAGAGCTCGGCGAAGTCCGGCGAGGCCTTGAGCACCCGGGCCAGCAGTGCCTTCCAGGCCGGCTCCGAGCTGTGCTCGGCCATCGCCGAGCGGAACCGGGCCACCATGCCCAGGCGTTCGGTGCGGTAGTCGACCAGCACCTCGCGGAACTGCGAGGGCGTGAACGCCATCCACATCAGGTTCCGGTCCTCGGGCGCCAGGGCACCGAGGTCGCCGACGATCGCGGTGTACTGGGCGTTGTGCGCCAGCACGTCGTAGCGGGAGTTGACCACCACGGCCGGGTAGGGCGCCAGTTGCTCCAGCAGCAGCCGCACGCTCGGGGTCACCGAGGGGCACTCCCGCACCGGTGCCGGGTCGTCCGCGCCGGCCAGGGTGAACAGGTGGGCGCGCTCGCTCGGGTCCAGCAGCAGCGCCCGGGCCACCGAGTCCAGCACCTGGGTGGACACCTGGATGTCCCGCCCCTGCTCCAGCCACGTGTACCAGGTCACCCCGACCGCGGCGAGCTGCGCGACCTCCTCCCGGCGCAGCCCCGGCGTCCGGCGGCGTCCGGTCATCGGCAGGCCCACCTGCTCGGGCGCCAACCGCTCGCGGCGGCTGCGCAGGAACGCGGCCAACTCGTGGCGGCGGGCTTCGCCGGGGGTGGGCCGGTGCTGCGCGGCGGCGGTGGCGACCGGACGGGCTTGCGCTGCGGCTCGCGCGGCGGCGGCCGGGCGGGCTTGCGCGGAGGGTGTGGCGAGGCTCATGCTCCCCAGCATGCGGCAGCGGCCAGCCTGTTGCCAGGTACTTCTTATACCTGGATAACCACACTCTGGTACCAGGGTACGGCGCGGCGGATCGTAGGACCCGTGACCCAACCACTCGCCGTCGCCCCCGCATCGGGCCGCACCGCCACCACCCCGGGCGCCGCGGCCACCGCCCCCACCACCGCCTCCGGATCCACCGGACCCGCCGGATCGGCCGGATCGGCCGGATCGGCCACCGGACCCGCCGCCGCCCTCGGCACCGCCGGGCTGGTCACCGTCCTGCTCGGGGCCTTCCTGCCGATGCTCGACTTCTTCATCGTCAACGTCGCCCTGCCCACCATCGACCACGACCTGGCCGCCGGGCCCGCCGTCCTCGAACTGGTCGCCGCCGGCTACGGCATCGCCTTCGCCGTGCTGCTCGTCCTCGGCGGGCGCCTCGGCGACAGCTACGGCCGCCGCCGGCTCTTCGTCGTCGGCGCAGTCGCCTTCGCCCTCACCTCGCTGGCCTGCGGCCTGGCCCCCGACGCGTGGTCCCTGGTCGCCGCCCGGGCCGCCCAGGGCGCCTCGGCCGCGCTGCTGATCCCGCAGGTGCTCGGCACCATCACCGCCGCCACCGAGGGCGCCCGGCGCGGCCGCGCGCTCAGCGTCTACGGCGCGGTCGGCGGGATCTCGGTGGTGATCGGGCAGGTGCTCGGCGGGATGCTGGTCGCCGCCGACCTGTTCGGCACCGGCTGGCGCTCGGTGTTCCTGCTGAACGTGCCGTTCGCGCTGCTCGCCGTGGTGCTCGCGGTCCGCTACGTCCCGGAGAGCCGGGCCGCGACGGCCGCCCGGGTCGACGTGCCGGGCACCGTCCTGCTCACCGGCACGCTGCTGTCCCTGCTCATCCCGCTGATGGAGGGCCGGGCGGCCGGCTGGCCGCTCTGGTCCTGGGTGCTGCTGGCGCTGTTCCCCGTCCTCGCCGTCGCCTTCGGCACCGTGGAGCGCCGCGCCGAGCGGCGCGGGGACACCCCGCTGGTGCCGCCGTCCCTGCTGCGCATTCCGGAGATGCGGCGCGGCCTCGGCATCGCGCTCCCCTACTTCGCGGGCTTCGGCGGCTTCATGTTCGTCATCGCGGTGGCCCTCCAGCAGGGCCTACGGCTGGGCCCGGTGGCGGCCGGCTGGGCGCTCGTCCCGATGGCGGTCGGCTACTTCTCCGCCTCGCTCGCCGGCCCGCGGCTGATCGGCCGCTGGGGCAGCCGGGTGCTCAGCGCTGGTGCCCTCGTCCAGGCCACCGGCCTCGCCGTCCTCGCCGTGACCGTTCTGGCCGACTGGGCGCACTTCTCCCCGCTGCGGATGGCCCCGGGCGTCGCCCTGGCCGGCATCGGGCAGGGCCTGATCGGCACCCCGCTGTTCCGGGTCGTCCTCGCCAAGGTGCCCGCCGCCCGGGCCGGCGTCGGCAGCGGCGTCCTCGCCACCGGTCAGCAGTCCAGCCTCGCCCTCGGCGTCGCCACCCTCGGCACCCTCTACCTCTCCCTCTCCCCCGTCCTCGGCATGGACCGGGCCCTCGCCCTCTGCCTGGGCATCCAGCTCCTCGGCTCCTTCACGATCCTCTACCTGACCACCCGCCTTCCCCGCTCCATCGGCTGACGCCGGGCCTCGGGGTCCTGACCCTCAGGCCTCGGCCCCGGCGATGGCGCTCTGCGATGGCGACGCGCGGCCTCCCGACCGGTACGACTCGTACGACCGGTCGGGAGGCCGTCGGCGTTCCCGGCACCACGGGTTCCGTGCTCCAGCCGGTCCGAGCCAGTGGCCCAGCAGGGTTCGGAGGGTTTCACCGGCCTCGACCTGGAGGTTGTGGTCGACGCCGTCGAGGACGGCGGCGGCCGTCCGCGGGTAGGGGTCGATCAGGGCGAGCTGGTCACGTCGGCCGACCAGGGCGTCCTCGGCTTGGGCGGCGCCGCCACCCTCCTCCAGACCGCCGTCGCCGACGCGGCCGGGCCGGCCAGGGTCATCGCCCAGCCGCTGCTCGTCCCCTGCTGGAACCTCGGCATCACGCTCGGCGGGCTGGTCGGCGGCCTCCTCCTGGACCAGGCCGACCCGACCCCCCTGCCCCGGCCCGCCCTCACCGGGCGGCGCGACGGCTTCCCAGCGAGGGGAAGCACTCGTTCGCGTGAAATCGACGCACATTCCTCTGACGGCCGTACGGTCCGTTTCTACCGTGAGTCGTATGACAGCCAGAGTCCCGATCCGACAGCTCCAGCAGCACGCCGGCGAGTCGATCGACCGGGTCGCAGCCGGTGAGCGTGTGGAGATCACCCGCAATGGCCGGCTGATCGCCGTCCTCGCACCGCCCGACCCGGAACAGCGGGTGCTGGAGGGCCTCATCCGCGACGACACCATCACCCCCGAGAACGCCGTCACCGCGCGCGGCTTGGCCGACGGGAGCTTGCCCACCGTCGGCACCGGGCTGGCCTCGGCCGCCGACGCCCTGCACGCTATGCGGGAAGAGGAGGACCGTTGATCCACCTCGACGGCTGCGCGCTCCTCAGACTTCTGGTCCTGAGGGCGAGTCCGCCGCGCTGCGAACGTTTCTCTCCTCGCGCGGCTCCGAGGGCCATACGACCAGCGCGCTGGCGCAGGTCGAAGTGCCACGCGCACTGATCCGGATCGGCGCACCACCTGAGTTGCCGGACGCATCGGCGGACCTGCTCGACCGGCTGCTTCTCATCCACCGCTCCGATCCCGCCCTCCGATCCCGTCCTCCGAGCCGCCTGCCGGTTTCCCGCCCGGCACCTCCGCACTCTCGACGCCATCCACCTCGCCACCGCAGAGCATTTGGAACACGCGCTCACTGCCTTCGTCACATATGACAAGCGCTTGGCCGACGCGGCTGAGGCACGGGACCTGCCCGTGGTCACCCCTGGCCAGCCAGCCGACTCCAGGTGAGCAGACGTCCGGACGCCCGACCGCGCAGGGTGCCCGGCGGATCCGGGCTAGCTTCCCGTGCCCAGGGCGGCGACGAAGCGGTCCAGTCGCGAGGTGACCTGCCGGAGGACGTCGATCGAGCCCAGGGGGTCGTCGGGCAGTTCGAGGCCGTGGTCGGCGGCGGGCAGTTCGAGGACCTGGTGGCCGGTCGCGCCGGCGGTCGGGCGGTCCCACAGCTTGTCGGCGGTTCCGCCGACGAGGAGGGTCGGCGCCCCGGAGCGGTGCAGGGCGCGGGCCACCTGGTCGACGGTCAGGAGGGGGGTGAGCCAGGCCGCCGGGAGGTTCCGGTCGGCGGCGACGGAGGCGGCGAGGGAGCCGAGGGACTTGCCGACGAGCAGCCGGCAGGCGCCGCGCTCGGCGTCGGCGGCTCCGGCGACCTGCCGCTCGACCCACGCGATCCGGTCCTCCGTCGCCGACTCGTCGAAGCCGTGCGGCACTTGCCACCACAGCTCCTGGACCGTCCAGCCGTGCCGGAGGAGGACGGACCGGGCGAAGTGCAGCAGCGGCCGGGCGGGCGAGTAGCCGACGCCGGGGACGATCAGCGCGACCCGGTCGGGGTCGCCGTCGAAGCGGGTGGGGACGGTCGGCGCGTTGGGGGCGGACATGGCCGCAGAGTACCCGCGGGCCTCCGGTGAGGTGTTGTCAACCCTGACCATCGTCATGGTCGTTGCCTGACTTTCGGGTCGGGTGGACAGGGCTCCTCGACCTCTACCGTCCGGACCATGACGTACACGGACAGGAAATCCAGGGATTCCGGAGCCGCCGGACGGAGGGCACCGAGGGTGGGTCGGGCAGCCGTCCGGGGCAGGCCCGTCCTCGCCGCGGCCCTGCTCTGCGCGGGGGCCGGGGTGGTGGCCTGGCTGGCGCCGGAGCGGGGCGGCGGCGCGGGGCCGGTGCGGGTGTCGGCCGGGTGGTCGGCCGACGGCTACCGGCGGGTGGCGGAGGCCGTCGCCGACGCCCCGCACGCGGTGGCCTCGCTGTCGGAGCCGGCCACCGAGGCCGGGCTGCTGGTACTGGGGCTCCTGCTGGCGTTCTGCTGGTGGACGGCCCGGGCCCGGCGGGCCGTCGGGGTGGTCGTGGGGGTGACGCTGGTCGGGCTCGGCACGGTGCTGGCGTACGGGGCCAGCGAGGTGCTGAAGGTGCTCCTCGACGAGGAGCGTCCCTGCCGGGCCCTGGTCGGGCTGCCGGGCACGGCGGTCGCCGAGTGTCCGACGCCGGGCGACTGGTCGTTCCCCAGCAACCACGCCACCCTGGCGGTCGCGCTGGCGACGGGGCTGGTGCTGCTGCGCCCGCGCTGGGCGCTGCTGGTCATACCCGTCGGCGGCGCCACGGCGGCGCTGCGGGTGGCGGCCGGGGTGCACTACCCGCACGACGTGCTCGCCGGTGCCGCGCTCGGCGGCACGGTCACGGCGGCGGTGGTCCTCGCCCTGCGGCCGGTGGCCACCACCGCGGTGACGGCACTGACCGGGGTGCCCGTCCTCGGGCGGCTGCTGTCGGCGCCACCGGCACCGCCGATACCGTCGGCCCCGGGCTCGGGAACGGGCTCGGGAACGGGCGCGGTCCCCGCCCCGGCGGTCTCAGTCCCGTGGGCCGCCCGCGCAGGTCGCGCCGAGGGTCAGCCCGGCCTCGTGCGCGAGCACGGCGGCGGCCGCCCGGTTGGCCACGCCCAGCCGCGCCAGGATGGAGCTCACATGGGCCTTCACGGTGCCTTCCACCAGCCCCAGCCGTCGGGCGATCTGAGCATTGGACAGCCCGGCGGCGATCAGCGTCAGGACGTCCCGTTCCCGGGTGGTCAGGGCGGCCACCTGTTCCCGGGCGCCGGCGCGCCGGTCGGCGGGTCCGCCCGCCCCGGTGGCGGCCAGGTGGGCGACCACCCGGGCGGCCACCTTGGGTGAGAGGTAGGCCGCTCCGCCCGCCACCGCGTGCACCCCGGCGAGCAGTTCCTCGGGCTCGCCGGACTTGATCAGGAAGCCGTTCGCGCCGCCGCTGAGCGCGCGCAGGATGTAGTCGTCCTCCCCGAAGGTGGTCAGCATGAGAACTCCGGTGGCCAGGCCGTTCCGGCGGATCTCGGCGGCGGCCGTGATGCCGTCCGTGCCTGGGGGCACCTCCCGGCCGCCAGGCTGGGGGCGCATCCGGATGTCCAGCACGGCGACGTCCGGCCGGTGGCGGCGGACGAGTTCGACGGCCTCTCGGCCGTCCCCGGCCTCGGCGACGATCTCGATGCCCGGGTCGGTGGCGAGCACCGCGCGCAGTCCGGCGCGGATCATGGGCTCGTCGTCGGCGAGCAGCACCCGGATCGGTGCGGTGGTCATCGTCGGCTCCTGTCGTTCGGTCGGTACGGAGGTGAGGGGGAGAGCGGGGTGCGGTGGGAGGTCAGGAGACGAGCACGTCGCGGGAGACCAGCCGGGAGTCCTGGAAGCAGAGCCGGTAGGCGTCGCCGGACCGGTCCACGAACAGTTGGGCGGTGATGGCGTAGTACGCGCACGAAACCCCTTCCTCCGACGGCGGCGCGGGCGTCGACGGCCCGCTCGGCGGGTGGTACGGCAGCCGGTGGCCCGGCAGCACCCGCTCGACCGAGGCCTGGTCCTGCCCCACCCGGAGGGAGGCGTAGACCTCCGGGTCGAGCACCGACAGGCTGACGACGTAGAGCGTCCATACTCGCAGCACCACGATCAGCAGCACGGCCGTCGCCAGCGGGACGAGCACCACGGCGGCCAGCGTCCGGCCCACCCTCCGGCGGGCCTGTCGCAGCTCGCGCACCGGCGACGGCGGGGCGGCGGGCGGCGGCGCGACGGGCCCGGCGGTACGGCGGGGCAGGTCGGCCACGACCTCGAACCCGCCGTCCGGGTGGGGCCCGTGGGCGAAGGTGCCGCCCGCGAGCCGGACCCGCTCGGCCAGCCCGACCAGTCCGCGACCGCCGGTGGGCCGCCCGGCAGGAGCCGGGCCGGGCCTTCCGCCGCGCGCCGCGGTGGAGGTGCCGACGAACGGCCCGGTGAACGCTCCGGAGATCGTCCCGGTGGGCGTTGCGCTGCGCGGGGTTGACACGGACTCCGGCGAAGCGGGCTCCGACCATGCGGGTGCCGGCGAAACGGGTACCGGCGACGACGCCGCGGGGACGGTGGATGCAGGAACGGTGGACGCGAGAACGGTGGGTACGGGCGCGGGGCCGTTGGCCACCCGGACACGGGCGCCCTCGGCCGAGTACGCCAGCTCCACGGTGACGGCCGCTCCCGGTGCGTGCTTGGCGGCGTTGGTCAGCGCCTCCTGCACCACCCGGTACGCGGCGTGCTCGGTGGCGCGCGGGAGCCCGTCCGGCTCGCCGGTGACGTCCGAGCGGACGTCCAGGCCGGCGGCGGCCGCCTCGGCGACCAGGTGCGGGATGTCCGAGTCGGCCGGCCCCCGGGTCGCGGAGGTGCCGCCGCCCTCCTCCTCGTCGCGCAGGATGCCGATCACCTCGCCGAGCCGGTCGACGGCGGCGGCCGCGCCCGCCCGGATCTCCTGCACGGCCTCCCGGTGGGGCGGCGCCAGGTCCGGGGCGAGCTTGAGGGCCCCGGCACGCAGGGCGATCAGGCTGAGGTCGTGCCCGAGGGCGTCGTGCATGTCCTGGGCGATCCGGGCCCGTTCGCGCAGCCGGGCCTGCTCGGCGATCAGCTGCTGCTCGCGCTCCAGCCGTTCGGCCCGCTCCCACCCGGCACGCACGAGCTCCTGCGACTGCCGCCAGAACCGGCCCAGCAGCCACGGGCCCATCCCGGTGCTCACGGCGAGCGCGATGAACAACAGGCCCAGAACGATCCAGGAGGGCACCGCTCCGACCACCAGCACACCGGCCGTGACCAGGACGGCGAACACCACCGCCGCCGGCCGTACCCGCTCCGTCCGCAACCCGGCCAGGAAGGAGAACCCGATCGCCGGAAGCGCCCACCAGAGGCTCGTGACACCGAGCCCGATACACACCGACGCCACCACGGGCAGCGCCGCCCCTCTCATCCGCATGCCCACGACCCTACGAGGGCCGCCGTCGCAGCGGATCTGTCGAAAGTCATGTCCGGAGCCGTCACCCGACTCATCTCCCGGGCCGGTTCCCGTCCCGTCCCCGCCCCCGCCCCCGGCTGCGGCTCTTACCAGGGGGCTCGTAAAACAGTAGCCATGGACATAGTAGCCATGTACCGTATCCGCCGTGAGTTCAACAGCTGAGGACGCCACCCCGGGATTCCTGGTCTGGCGCCTGTCGATGAAGTGGCGGGTGGCGGTCGACCGGGCGGTCGCGCCACTGGGGCTGACCCACGCCCAGTACGTGGTGCTGGCCTCGTTGTACGGCATGTCGCGCTCCGGGCTGCGGCCCAGCCAGCGCCGGCTCGCCGACCGCACCGGGCTCGAAGCCCTCTACGTCTCCAAGCTCGCCCGCGCCCTGGAGGCGGGCGGGCTGGTGGCCCGCACCCGGGATCCGGACGACCCGCGCGCCATGCAGCTGTCACTCACCGAGCAGGGCGGCGACGTCACCCGCCGCGCGATCACGGTGGTCCAGGGCCTCCTGGACCAGTTGCTGGAGCCGCTCGGCGGCCGGCACAGCCCCCGCGCCCGGGAGTTCACCCGCGAACTGGCCGCCCTGCTCGACGCACCTCTGGATCCGCACACCGAGAACGACGAGGAGCCGACATGACCACCACCGCAACCACCGATACCACCACCCCGGCCACCGCACCCGCCACGCCTGCCGCGCCCGCACCCGCACCCGCACCCGCACCCGCACCCGCACCCGTCAACGGCCGGGTCGTCGCCCTGGCCCACTACGCGGCGCGCGCCCTCCTGGAGGGCGTACTGGAGCGCCACGGCGTCACCTTCCAGCAGAGCGTGACGCTCCGGGCCGTCGTGGTCGCGGACGGCGCCATCGCCCGGGACGCGCTCGTCCGCGAGGTCACCGGCTCGCTGAAGGCCGAGGAGTCGGTCGTCCACGACGTGATCGACGGCCTGACGACAGCCGGGCTGCTGGAGCAGGACCCGGCGGGGCCGTCCCGGCTGCGCCTCACCGCACCCGGCCGCGAACTGTACGCGCGCACCACCGCCGAGTCCGCCGAGATCACCGCCCGCCTGTACGCCGGCATCCCGGCCGAGGACCTCGCCGCCGCGGGCCGCGTCCTGGCGCTGGTCACGGAACGTGCGAACGCCGAACTGGCCGGCGTCTGAGTCCCGCACGACCGGATTGGACGCACCCGAACCGGGGGAAGGCTGGCGTCATGGGTCTCGTCCTGGTGTTCCTGCTCGTCCTCGTCGCCACCGTCGTCGGCGCCACGGTCTTCCTGCTGCTCCGGGAACGCGCCCGGCGGCACGCGTACGACACCTCCGAGGGAATGCTGATCGAACAGCAGCGGACGGCCCAGGCCGCACGCATGCGGGCGACGTACTCGAGCCTGTCCGTCCACCACGGCAACGGCGTGGTCGGCGACGAGGGGAACCGCCACCGTTCCTGACCTCATCTGACCCGCCCTCATCCGACCGACCTCACTTCAGTAGCCCTGCCTCGGCCCCGCCCGGCAACCCGCTCAGCGGCACAGGGCGGCGTCCACGACGGCTTCGAGGTGCCGGGTGACGGCGTAGTCGGTCGGGACGGTGGTGACCGCGATGTTCACGGCGCGCCCGTCGTCGGTGGCGCCGCCCCGGGTCTCGTAGCCCGGGATGTCGCCGCCGTGGCCCCAGTAGACCCCGCCGCAGGAGAGCGGCCGGCTGAAGACGCCCAGTCCGGCGCCGGCGCCGCTGCCCCCGATCGGGACGGTGGTGCGCATCTGGGCGAGCTGGGCCGCTGGCAACAGGCGGCCCGGGCGCAGCAGTTCGGTGAAGAAGCGGTCGAGGTCGGCATTGGTGGAGATCATCTGCCCGGCCGCCCACCCCGCCGAGGGGTCCATCTCCGTGAAGTCGGTCAGCGGCCCGTCGGCGGAGTCCCGGCGGTAGCCCCTGGGGTGGGCTTCGCGGATGGTCCGGTCGCCCGCGGCCGGGAAGTAGGTGTGCCGCAGCCCGATGCGCCGGACGATCCGCCGGTCGATCTCCTCGGCGAGCGGCCGGCCGGTCACCCGCTGGACGATCAGCCCGGCCAGCACGTAGTTGGTGCTGCTGTAGCCGAACCTCTCCCCGGGCGCGAAGGCGGGCTTCTGCCGGAGGGCGAGGTCCAGCAGCTCCCGGGGCTCGAAGTACCGGTTCCGGAGGGAGGCTTCGTCCAGCAGCCCCTCGTAGTCGGCCAGGCCGCTGGTGTGCTGGAGGAGCTGCCGGACGGTGACGCCGCTCCCGTCGACGCCCTCGCCGCGGGCCAGGCCGGGGAGGTAGGTCCCGACGGAGGCGTCGAGGTCGACCTTCCCCTCCCCCACCAGCTGGAGCACGACGACGGCGGTGAAGGTCTTGGTGTTGCTGCCGATCCGCACCTGGCCGTCGGCGGGGACCTCGGCGCCGGTGGCCAGGTCCCCCACACCGGCGGTGTAACCGCGGGTCCGGCCCCGCCCGTCCCGGACGGTCGCGAGCGCGGCGGGCACCCCGTCCGTCCGCACCAGCGCGTTCAGCCCCTGCTGGACGACGTCCGGCGGGGCCGCGGCCGAGGCGGCGGGCGGTGTCTGCATCCCGACGACCGCGGCGGTCGAGAGCGAGAGGGCGAGTGCCATGTGGCGGATGCGCGAACGACGCACGGGTCAACTCCACTGGAATCGTGGGGAGTAGCGAGGAACCCCCCGGTCACGACCGCCAGTCTGGTCGCGCGGCGCTCGCCCGGCCTCCCCCGATCGAGGGAGCGCCTGGCGCCCGGCGTCAGGGCCGGCCGGGCCCGCGGAGCGGCAGCGTCCGGCTGTAGACGACGCTCGTGGTGGTGGTGCCGAAGCCGGCCAGCTCGTCCACCAGGGTTTCCAGGTGCTCCATGGAGGTCGCCGCCACCTTCAGGGTGTAGCAGTCGTCGCCGGTGGTGCGCAGGCACTCCAGCAGCTCCCGCCGCTCGGCGAGCAGCCGGCGCAGCGGCTCGTGGCGGTTGCCCGGGTACTTCAGCCGGACGACGGCGAGCACCGGGTAGCCGACCTTCGCCAGGTCCACCGTCGCGTGGTAGCCGGTGATGACGCCCAGGGACTCCAGGTTGCGGACCCGTTCCGTGGTCGCCGACGGGCTGAGGGACACCCGCCGCCCCAGCTCGCTGAGGGAGAGTCGGGCCTCCCGCTGCAGCTGCTCGATGATCGCCCAGTCGGTGTCGTCAAGATTCACGGCCATGACGGGAATCTACCGGGAAAACCACGACGATCGGCCCGTCACACCAGGAGGATTCCGTTCCGTCCGCCATGATCACGGGGATAGCCTCGACCCATGCGACTCGGCGTCAACGTACCGAACTTCGGCCCCGGGACGGACCCCGGCGTGCTGCGCGAGTGGGCCCGGACGGTGGAGGGCCTCGGCTTCGACCTCCTCATGGTGTCGGACCACGTGGCGGTCACCCCGGACGTGGCCGAGCGGTACCCGGAGCCGTTCTACGAGCCCTTCACCACGCTGTCGTGGTTCGCCGGGGCGACCACCGGCCTGCGGCTGGGCACCACCGTGCTCGTCCTGCCCTACCGGAACCCGCTGCTGGTGGCCCGGATGGCGAGCACCCTCGACCGGCTCAGCGGCGGCCGGTTCGTCCTCGGCGTGGGGGCCGGCTGGGCGCGCCAGGAGTTCGACGCCCTCGGTGTGCCGTTCGGCGCGCGCGGCAGGCTGACCGACGAGTACCTGGGCACCCTGCGGGACGCCTGGGCGGCCGAGCCCGACCGCCGGGCGGTGCCGGTCTGGGTCGGCGGCCACAGCGGCGCGGCGCTCCGCCGGGCGGTCCGGTTCGGCGACGCCTGGCACCCGCTGCGGCTCCCCCTCGCCCGGATGCGGTCGCTCCTGGCCGAACACCCGATGCCGGGCTTCGCGCCCCGCATCGCCCTGCGGCCGACCACCGCACCGGTCGACGACCCGGAGCGGCCGGCCGGCGTCGGCACCGTCGACCAGATCCTGGACGACCTCCGCCGACTGCGCGGTCTCGGCGCCGAGACCGTCGTGTTCGACCCGTACCACGGGGATCCGGAGGAGACCCGCCGGCCGCAACAGGCCTGGCAGGCGCTCACCACCGTGGCCACCCGCTGGAGGACCGCGTGATCACCGAAGCCGACGAGACCCTGCTGCGCCGCGCCATCGCCATCGCCGCCCGCGCGGTGGCCCTGGGCGACGCCCCGTACGGCTCCCTGCTGGCCGGCCCGGGCGGCGAGGTCCTCGCCGAGGCCCACAACACCGTACGGCGCGACGACGACATCACGGCCCACCCCGAACTGAAGCTCGCCCGCTGGGCCGCCCGCGAACTCGCCCCGGACGCCGCCGCACGCACCACGCTGTACACCAGCTGCCAGCCCTGCGGCATGTGCGAAGGGGGCATCCTCCGCTCCGGCATCGGCCGCGTCGTGTACGCGCTCTCCACGGAGCAGCTGGTGGGGCTCAACCCCGACTCGGGCGCCTGGCCGGCGGTGACGACGGACGGCCCGGCGCTGCCCGAGGAGGCCCGGGCCCCGATCCGGTCCTACTACCGGCCCGCCTGAGCCGCGCTCCCGACTCCGGGGTCAAGGGGCGTGCTCCGGGGCCGGGGTGAGGGGCCGGGGCCAGAGGACCGCATTCCCGACTCCGCGGCCGGGATGTCAGAGGCACGGGAGACGCTCGGTGGCCAGCACCATCGAGAACGGGAGCCCACGCATGCCGATCCGCGTCGCCGGCCGCCGCCGCACGACGGCCTCACTGACCGCCGCGCACCCCGGCGCGGAGATCATCGACGTGACCTCCAAGGCGCCGGACCCGTGGGTGCGGCTGAGCCCGTTCTACCCGCACGGGGGCATCCCGGTCCCCTACGGCGACGGCGTGACCAGCCAGTCGGTGGAGGGGATCTGGCAGGCCCTCAAGGTCTTCCGGGACGCCGACGTCGACCCCGCGAAGCTGCGCGTCACCACGATGAAGGGCCTCAAGCGGACGGTACGGCGGTTCGGCCCCGTCCTGGGCCACCGGACCGGCCCGCACGGCGACCGGCTGCTGCCCTACGAGACGGCGCGCCGCCGCATCTACCTGCCGGCCTACCGCTGGGTCCTCGAACACCGCGCCGCCGACCTGGTCGACCGGCTCCGGGAGAAGGAGGAGGTCGTGCTCCTGGACTACACCACCAACGGCGACGTCGCCGACACCTCCAGCCCGCTCTCCCACGCCGCGCTCGTCCAGCTGTACGTGGAGGGCCGCTGGCCCGACGAAGAGCGGGAATGAACCCGCCGGCCGCGGGGCCCGTCCGGGAACACCGCCGGTACGACCGCGCCGGACGCGGGCGCCCGTCCGCACGCTCGCGCTCGCCCGGACGCGGGCGCTCACCCGCGCGCGGTCACCCGCCCGTGCGCGGGAGTTCGTCCAGGTGCTCGCGGGCCCAGGCGCAGGCCACGTCCATCGGGCCGAGCAGCGATCGCCCGAGTTCGGTGAGGGCGTACTCGACCCGCGGCGGGTTCTCGTCGTACGCGGTCCGGGTGAGCCAGCCGTCGCGTTCCATCGCGCGCAGCGTCTCGGTCAGCACCTTCGGGGCGACGCCCCTGAGCGGCGCCTTCAGCTCGGTGAACCGGCGGGGGCCGTCCTCCAGGCAGCGGAGGATCATGCCGGCCCACTTGTCGCCGACCCGGATGGGCATCCGGTGGCTGCAGTGCGGGTCGAACGGGTCGGTGTCCACGCGGGCGGTCATGGCTCCACGATAGGGCCGGTTCCGTTGAAGTAACCGGGCACCTCCCGCTTACCGTCCTCGTGCATCAGGCCCGAACGGGCCGTCGAGGGAGGAACCATGAGCAGGATCGTGATCTTCGGCGCGGGTGGACGCGTGGGGCGCGCGGCCGTCGCCGAAGCCGTGCGGCGGGGGCACACCGTGACGGCGGTGGTGCGGGACCCCGGGAAGTACCGGGAGCTCGGCACGCCGGACGCGGTGACGGTGGTGCGCGGCGACGCGACGGACGCCGAGTCGGTGGCGGCGGTCGCCGCCGGGCACGACGCGGCCGTGAACGCCTCGGCTCGGCTGGACCTGCCCGCCGAGGAGTACTTCACCGCGGCCGCGCGGGCGCTGGTCGACGGGCTCGGACGGGCGGGAGTGGGACGGCTCCTGGTGCTGGGCATCGCGACCACGCTGGAGGTCTCGCCGGGCGTGCGGGTGATGGACGACCCGCTGTTCCCGGCGGAGTACCGGCTGTTCTCCCAGGGGCACGTCGCGGAGTTCGAGCTGCTGCGGTCCGCCGCGGCGGACCTCGACTGGCTGATGGTGGTGCCCCCGATGGACCTGGACGCGGAGGCCGAGGCCACCGGGCGCTACCGCGGTGCGGTCGGCGCGGTGGTGGGGCAGGGCCGGATCTCGCACGCGGACCTGGCGGTGGCGCTGCTGGACGAAATCGAGACGCCGCGCCACCACCGGGTGCAGTGGGCGGTGTCGCACTGAGGCCCGCGGCCGGGCTCGGCACCGCTGTCGGCGGCGGCCGCTAGGGTCCTGCGGACCGTCACCCACGACCGCCGCACCGCCCCGGAGGACACCGTGCCCGCGCTCCACGACTTCGCCACCTGGGAGCCGCTGCTGACGCTCCTTCGCGCCGAGCACGCCGACCGCCCCGCGGCCGGCACCGGCCACCTCGCGGGGACCGTCAGTTCGACGGGGTGGAGTCTGCCCCTGGACCACCGGTCTGTGCAGCCCCATCGCCGTCAGGCCGTCGCCCGGGCCGCGGCGCCGGTGCAGCGCGCGCTCGCGGAGGCGGGCCTGCGCGAGGCGATGTTCGCGGCGGACGTCTCGCCGGACGGGCGGACGGTCCTGCACGTGTTCGGCGACAGCCCCGCCGTGGAGTCCGGGTCCGGACTCCCGAGCCCGGGCACGCTCGTCCTGGTCGAGGGCGCCGTCGCCGAACCGTGGCGTCGTCTGCCGTCACCGGCTCCCGGGGCGACGCCGGCGCCGTCCGCGGACCCGGCCCTGCTGGAGCGGACGCTCCGCGAGCGGCTGCCCGACGCCGTCGGCGCGACCGAGGAGGAGATCGCCGCCGCCGAGGAGCGGCTCGGCGTCGCGCTGCCCGAGGAGCTCAAGGCGCTCTACCGCGTGACCAGGGTGAGCCCGGCGGGGCCGGGCGGATCGGGGGACTGGGAGGCCGACTTCGCGGAGATCCAGGCCGCCGGGTCCGCCGTCGGCTGCGAACTCAGCTCCTTGGACGGGCTGTTCGTCGCCGATGCGGCCACCCGGCCGTGCCCGTGGCAGTACGCGGCGACGAAGGCGGCCGCCACCCCGCCCGACGCCGCCGTGCAGGCCCTGGTCGGCTCGCCCGGCTGGATCGCCTTCGGCGGAAACGGCGGTGACACCTTCGCCGTCGACCTGACGCCGGGCCCGCGCGGACACCTCGGACAGGTCATCCTGATCGACCACGAGCAGAGCATCGGCGCCGAACTGTACGGCGAATCCCTGACGGAGCTGGTCCTGAGCAGGTTCTCGAACGAGGCCCCGGTCGGCCACCACGAGCGGCTGCCACCGGTCGCGGCCCGGGTGGGCGACCACCACGAGCTGGACGACCTCGCGTCCGCCGCGCACCCCGACCTGGAGGTCGTGAGGATCTTCCGCCGGAGCGGCGCGCCCCTCGGCCTCGCCCCCGTCGCCGGGCTGCCCCGGGTCCGCACCCTCACCGCCCATCCCGGCACCCTCGCCGACCCGTTGGAGGTCACCGGCCTGCCCGCTCTGGAGTACCTGGGCCTCGGTCCCGACGAGTGGCGCGTCCTCCTCGACGCCGGGGCGGTCCCGAGCGGACTGTCCGCGGCCGGCGTCGAGGTGCGGGGCGACGAGCACCCGCTGGCGGTCGTGGCCGTGGCCAACGACCTCCTCGCCCTCCGGGACCGCCCGCCGATCCCCCACACCACCGTCGAGGGACACCTCGGCCCCGCACCTCGGCCCCGCGCCCCGCACGCCTGACCCCCCGCCCACACTCCACCCCACGTCCCGCACCCCGCGGTGAAACGGTTCGCGGCCGTGGACCCTTTATGTCAGACTGACGATATGAGCGAGATGCACGTGGGGGACCTGGCCGCCGTCCGCAGCCGCGAGGAGTTGGCCGCGGCGATGGCCGACGGGATGCGCCCGAAGTGGGTGATGTTCTGGGGGCACACCGAGCGCAAGGGCGGCGGGACGCGACAGGAGTGCCTGAGCCAGTGGTGGCCCGGCGAGTTCACCGTCGACGGGGTGACGTACGCCTCCGCCGAGCACTGGATGATGGCCGGCAAGGCCCGGATGTTCGGTGACGAGGAGATCGTGCGGCAGGTGCTGGCGGCCCGGACGCCCGCCGAGGCGAAGAAGCTGGGCCGGCTGGTCAGGGGATTCGACGACGAGACGTGGACGGCCGGCCGGTTCGAGCTGGTGGTGGCGGGCAACGTCGCGAAGTTCGGGCAGGACGAGGCGCTGCGCGACTACCTGCTGGGCACGGGTGACCGGGTGCTGGTCGAGGCCAGCCCGCTGGACCGGATCTGGGGCATCGGGCTCGCCGCCGACGACATCCGGGCCCAACGGCCGACCGAGTGGCGCGGGTTGAACCTGCTCGGCTTCGCGCTGATGGAGGCACGGGCGCGGCTGGGCGGCGCGTGAGCGTCATCGCTCCGCTGCTGGACGGAACGGTGGTGGCGTCGGCCGCCACCGCCCTGTTCCTGGCACCGAGGGTGCTGCGGCGCACGGCTCCTCCCCGGCCGCCCGGTCGAGTGTCGGGGCCGGAGCCGGTGCTGGCGGTCGTCGTCGCGCTGATCTACCTCAATCAGGTGCTCGTCGCGGTCTACGTGAACCGGGTGCACCACGGGGACGTCTCCTTCATCGCCCGCCACCTGCCGCCCGGCTGGTTCGACGTGCCACGCCTGGACGCCCTCGCCGCCCGCTTCCCGGCCCCGGAGCTGCTGGCCCCGTCGGTGCTCCGGGTGCCGGCCCTCCTCGAACTTCCGCTGGTGCTGCTGGCGTTCGTCGCCGTCGTCCGGCGGCTGGACCGCGCGCTGTACGTCCGGTTGGCCCGCTCCCCGCTGATCCCGCTCGCCGCCGCCTCCTACACGGTGGCGTTCTGCGCCGTGGAGTGGGACCTGCGGAACCCGTACACCGTGGACGACCTCGTCCTGCGCGTGGTCGCGGCCTGCCTCACCCCTCCCCTGATCGCCCGGCTGGCCCGGCACGAGCCCGTGCCCGAGGGTGAGGGAGGGGCCGACCCCACCCTCGGCCTGTTCCGCTTCGCACTCGACCTGTGGGCGTACGGCCAGCTGATGCTGGTGCTGTACGACACCGCGCTGCTCTACAACCTCGCCCGGCTCGGCGACCATCTCCCCTCCGTCGCGGTCGCGTTGGCGGTGCTGGTCGCGACCCGCGCCGTCCCGGCCCGGCCCGGCGACCCGAGCCGGCCGACCGGCCCGCACAGCGCCGCCCTCGCCGGGACGATCGGCCGGGCGCTCGCCCTGTTCCTCGTCCCCGCCCTGTCGATCCGCTACGCGGAGTCCTTCGGCACACCCGAACTCGCCGCCCTGGCCGGGATACTGGTGATCGGGGCGGCGGCCCGCCGGGACGCGACCCGCCTGCTGCTGCCCGCCCTCGCGGGCGCGGTGGTCGGATACGCCGTCGCGACGCTCGCCCCCGGCCCGTACTACGAGGCGACCCTGCTACGGAGCGCGACCGGCGCACTTCTCGCGACGACCGCCGTCTGTGCGCTCCTGGACACCACTCGGACACGACTGGTCGTGCGCTCTTAACTCCTCAGCCACATACTGACGTCAGGATGTCACGCAGTCAGGGTCTGGATGGACGGGGTGGGGCGATCATGCGCATGCGGCCGACGGCAGAATCCGCAGGCCGGCAGCCGGGGGGCGAGCAACAGGCCGACGAACTCCGAGCGGAGCTGGACGAGTTACTCCGTGCGAGCCGCTACGCGAGCCAACGTGAACGACGCCTGAACGAGGCGGTCCGGGCCACCCCCGGCCGTCAGCGGCCGGACGGGGACCTGCTGCGGCAGCTCGCCCAGGCCCGCACCCTCCGCGAGGGCCTGGGTGCCCGCTGCCTCCAACTCAGCGACCAGCTGGAGGCGTTGGAGAGCCGGATCAGACACCAGCAGCAGCCACCGCCGCCCGGGCACGAACAAGAGCAACAGCAACAACAAGAGCAGCAACAGCAGCGACGACAACAGCAACAGCGGGCCCCGCGGCAGCAGTACCAGCAGCAGCCACCGCAGCAGCAGGCCCCGCCACCGCCCGCCCGCCCCGACCTCGGCGCCCTCACCGAGCGGATCAACGCCCTCCACCGGTCCGGCTCCCTCACCGAGGCCACCGAGGTGATCGACGCGGCCGCCGCCCGCCTCACCACCGCCGACGCCGCGCTGCTGGTGGGCATGCTGGCCCGGTACGGCCCGACCGGCGCCTCGCTCCACCTCGCCCGCGGCATCGCCCGGGCCGCGCCCGACCACTGCGTCGCCGTGCTCGCCGAACTGCGCGAACTGGGCCTGGCCGAGGAGGCGGCCGAGGTGTTCCACGCCTTCTGGGGCTATCCGGCCGCGTCCGTCCCCGGTCTGCTCTCCGCGCTGGAGCGGGCCGGCCTGGCCGCCGACAGCGCGACACTGCTCTGGGAGTGGGGGTCGGCGCCGGTGCCCGAGCTGACCTCGCTGGCCGCCTGCCTCCAGCAGCACGGCCGGGCCGAGGACGTCCGGACCTTACTGCGCCAGGCCGCCGGCCGCTCCACCACCGACCTCGCCGACCTCGCGGCCGGCCTGCCGACCGTCCTCGCCGACCTCCTGCTGAACGAACTGGCCGTGCTGCGCCCGCCCGCCGAGGTGGTCCGGCTGGCCTCCGCCCTGAACGGCGCCGGCCACGCCGAGCTGTACGCGCGGTTGCTGGCCGCGATGCTCGCCGACGAGACCCGCCACCGCACCACCCTCGCCGCCCTGCGCACCGCCGGCCTGCCGACCCGCCCGCCGGCGGCCCCGCGCTCCCGCTGGGGATGGCGGTAGCCGGCAGCCGGCACCCGGGCCGCCCGGAACGACGTCCGTAACGGCAAGGAGCCCTCGTCCGCCCCGACAGGGCGGACGAGGGCTCCGAGCGGGAACCTGCTAGCAGCCGATCAGCCGCGCGCCCAGGTACGCCTTGACCTGGTCCAGCGACACGCGCTCCTGCGACATGGTGTCGCGGTCGCGGACGGTCACCGCGTTGTCCTCGAGGGTGTCGAAGTCGACCGTGACGCAGAACGGCGTGCCGATCTCGTCCTGGCGGCGGTAGCGCTTGCCGATGGCGCCGGCGTCGTCGAACTCGACGTTCCACGCGGTGCGCAGGTCGGCGGCCAGGCCGCGGGCCTTCGGGGACAGCTCGGCGTTGCGCGACAGCGGCAGGACGGCGACCTTGACCGGGGCCAGGCGCGGGTCGAGCCGCATGCCGACGCGCTTCTCCATGACGCCCTTGGCGTTCGGCGCCTCGTCCTCGAAGTAGGCGTCGATCAGGAAGGCCAGCATGGCGCGGTTGAGGCCCGCCGCCGGCTCGATGACGTACGGGAAGTACCGCTCGCCGGACTCCTGGTCGAAGTACTTCAGGTCCTGGCCGGAGGCCTCGCTGTGCACCCGCAGGTCGTAGTCGGTGCGGTTGGCGACGCCCTCCAGCTCGGAGAACTCGCTGCCGCCGAAGTTGAAGCGGTACTCGATGTCCACGGTGCGCTTGGCGTAGTGGGAGAGCTTCTCCTTCGGGTGCTCGAAGAAGCGCATGTTCTCGGTGCGCAGGCCGAGGCCGACGTACCAGTCCCAGCGCTGCTGGAGCCAGTACTCGTGCCACTGCTCGTCCTCGCCCGGCTTGACGAAGAACTCCATCTCCATCTGCTCGAACTCGCGGGTGCGGAAGATGAAGTTGCCGGGGGTGATCTCGTTGCGGAAGCTCTTGCCGGTCTGGGCGATGCCGAACGGCGGCTTCTTGCGCGAAGTGGTCTGGACGGCCTTGAAGTTGGTGAAGATGCCCTGGGCGGTCTCCGGGCGCAGGAACGCCAGGCCGCTCGCCTCCTCGGTGACACCGAGGTGGGTCTTCAGCATGCCCGAGAAGTCCTTGGGCTCGGTGAACTGGCCCTTGGTGCCGCAGTCGGGGCAGTTGACGTCCTTGAGGCCGTTCGGCGGCGGGAAGCCGTGCTTGGCCTCGTACTTCTCCTCCAGGTGGTCGGCCCGGTGGCGCTTGTGGCAGGAGAGGCACTCGGTCAGCGGGTCGTTGAAGGTGGCGACGTGGCCGGAGGCCTCCCAGACCTCGCGGGCGAGGATCACCGACGAGTCGAGTCCGACGACGTCCTCACGGGCCTGGACCATCGCGCGCCACCACTGGCGCTTGATGTTCTCCTTGAGCTCGACACCCAGCGGCCCGTAGTCCCAGGCGGCACGCGTGCCGCCGTAGATCTCGCTGCAGGGGTAGACGAAGCCACGGCGCTTGCTCAGGCTGACGATCGTGTCGATCTTGTCGGCGGCCACAGTGCTCTCTTCAGTACGTACGGCACGGTCAGGGCACGGCTGGTTGCGCGTACCCGAATACCTCAGGTTACCGGCCATACGGGTACGTGATTCAAATCGGTACGGTCCGGCCGCCCCCACCCTCCGTCACCTGCCGTTCACCCTTTCGGGTGATTTGACAATCATTTCCATGTGAGATGAGAATGATTGTCATGATGATCGGACTGCCTCGACTCGGACTCTCCCGCCGCGCCCGCCGCTCCCTGGCCTTCGGCACGACCGCTCTCGCCGCCTCCCTCGCCCTCACCGCCTGCGGAGGCAGCAGCAGCGCCGACAGCGGCAACGGTCGGCTGAAGGTCGTCGCGTCCTTCTATCCGATGGAGTTCCTGGCCCAGCAGATCGGCAAGGAGCACGTCGCGGTCACCGACCTCACCGCGGCCGGGGTCGAGCCGCACGACCTGGAACTCACCGCCAAGCAGGTGGGCACGGTCCAGAAGGCCGACGCGATCATCTACCTCAAGGGCCTCCAGCCCACCGTGGACCAGGCCGTCGCGCAGTCGTCCAGCAAGCACAAGGTCGACGCCACCGCCGCCAGCCCGCTGGTCGACCACCACCTCGACGAGGGCGCCGAGGGCGAGGGCCACGGCGACGAGGGCCACAAGCACGAGGAGCCGGCCGGCGACCCGCACGTCTGGCTCGACCCGACCCGCTACGCGGCGATCGCCAAGAGCGTCGGCGACGAGTTCGCCAAGGCCGACCCGGCCCACGCCGAGGACTACCGGAAGAACACCGACGAGCTGGTCACCAGGCTCACCGCGCTCGACCAGGAGTTCCGGGCCGGGCTGAAGGACGCCGGGACCAGGACCTTCGTCACCAGCCACGCCGCCTTCGGCTACCTCGCCGACCACTACGGCCTGACCCAGGTCGCCATCAACGGCGTCGACCCGGAGTCCGAGCCCACCCCGGCCCGCCTCGCCGCGGTGCAGAAGGCCGCCAAGGACAACGGCGTCACCACGGTCTTCTTCGAGACCCTGGTCAGCCCCAAGCTCGCCGACACCGTCGCCAAGGACCTCGGCCTCAAGACCGCCGTCCTGGACCCGCTGGAGGGCGTCAAGGACCCGTCCAAGGACGACTACCTGACGGTCATGAAGCAGAACCTGGCCAACCTCCGGGCCGCCCTCGGCGCCCCGGCCGCCCCCGCTCCGACGGGCACCGGCCCGGCCGCCCCCGCCGGGACCGACGCCACCACCCCTGCCGCCACCAGCTGACGGGACCGAGCACCATGACCGACCCGATACCCCCGGCCGTCCTCCTCCGTGACGCCGTCGCCTCGCGCGGCGGCCGACCGGTGCTGCGCGGCGTCGACCTCACCGTCCGGCCCGGCGAGGTCGTCGCCCTGCTGGGCGCCAACGGCTCCGGCAAGTCGACCACCGTCAAGGCCGTGATCGGCTCCGTCCCGCTGGAGCAGGGCACCCTGGAGCTGTTCGGCACCCCGTACGGCTCCTTCCGCGCCTGGCACCGGATCGGTTACGTCCCGCAGCGCACCACCGCCGCCTCCGGCGTCCCCGCCACCGTCCGCGAGGTGGTCTCCACCGGACGGCTGCCGCAGCACCGGCTGCTGCCCTTCCGCCGCCGGGACCGCGAGGCGGTGGACCGCGCGCTGGCCGCCGTCGGCATGCTGGAGCGGGCCTCGGACGGCGTCGCCGACCTGTCCGGCGGCCAGCAGCAGCGGGTGCTGATCGCCCGCGCCCTGGTCGGCTCCCCCGACCTGCTGATCATGGATGAGCCGATGGCCGGCGTGGACGCCGCCAGCCAGCAGGTCCTCGCCGACACCCTGCGCGCCGAGGTCGGCCGCGGCGCCTCCGTCCTCCTCGTGCTGCACGAACTCGGGCCGCTGGAGCCGCTGATCGACCGCGCGGTGGTGCTGCGGGACGGCTGCGTCGCCCACGACGGCCCGCCCGTGCCCAACACCGGCCTGCACGCCCTGCCCGGCCACGACCACGTCCACCCGCACGCCGACCTGACCCCGCCGAGGCTGCTCGCATGACCGAGATGTTCTCCTACGACTTCATGCAGCGCGCCCTGCTCGCCGCCGTCCTGGTCGGGATCACCGCTCCGGCCGTCGGCATCTACCTGGTGCAGCGCCGCCAGGCGCTGATGGGCGACGGCATGGGCCACGTCGCGATGACCGGCGTCGGCCTCGGCTTCGTCTTCCAGACCAGCCCGGTCTGGATGGCCGTGCTGGTCTGCGTGCTCGGCGCCGTCACCATGGAGCTGGTCCGCTCGCGCGGCAACCAGCGCGGCGACATCGCCCTCGCGATGCTCTTCTACGGCGGCATGGCCTGCGGCAAGCTGCTGGTCTCGCTCTCCGCCCAGGCCGGGGCCGGCTCACTGGAGAGCTACCTGTGGGGCTCGATCCTCACCGTCGCCCCCGCCGACCTGGCCGCCATCGCGGTGCTCGGCGCGGTGGTCGTCGCGGTCACCGTCGGCCTGCGCCGCCAGCTCTTCGCGATCTGCCAGGACGAGGACTTCGCCCGGGTCACCGGCGTGCCGGTGCGCACCCTCAACCTGCTGCTCGCGGTGATGGCCGCGGTCACCGTCACGGTCGCCATGCGGGTGGTCGGGCTGCTGCTGGTCAGCGCGCTGATGGTGGTCCCGGTGGTCGCCGCCCAGCAGCTCACCCGGTCCTTCGCCGCCACCCAGGCCGCCTCGATCGCGCTCGGCGTGGTGGTCTCGCTGGCCGGCGTCACCGGCTCCTACCACCTCGACGTGCCCTCCGGCCCGGCCATCGTGCTGCTCGCCATCGCGGTCTTCGCGGTGTTCAGCCTGCTCGCCGCGCCGCTCGCCCGCCGGCGCCACCGCGGCGCGGGCGAGCACGGGCCGCAGGTGTGCGACGTCGAACTGCCCGGACAGGCCGCCTCCGGGCCGTCCGGCCCGACCACCCCTGAGCGACGTGCGGGGCTGGCACAATGATGTGCGAGACGCCCACGACCCCAGGAGGACCCACGGTGACCACCGCAGGCCCGTCGCCGCGCGCCCGCTCGACCCGGCAGCGTGCCGCCGTCTCGGCGGCCCTGGACGAGATCGCGGACTTCCGCAGTGCCCAGGAGCTCCACGACCTGCTCAAGCACCGCGGGGACTCCGTCGGTCTGACCACGGTCTACCGCACGCTCCAGTCGCTCGCGGACGCCGGCGAGGTGGACGTGCTGCGCACGGCCGACGGCGAGGCGGTCTACCGCCGGTGCAGCAGCGGGCACCACCACCACCTGGTCTGCCGGCACTGCGGCGCGACCGTCGAGGTGGAGGGCCCCGCGGTGGAGCGCTGGGCCAACTCGGTCGCCGCCGAGCACGGTTTCAGCGACATCGCGCACACCCTGGAGATCTTCGGGACCTGCGCGGAGTGCGCCAAGAAGGTCTGACTCCGGCCGGACGACGGAAAGGACCCACCGGGCTGTTGCCGGTGGGTCCTTTCCGTCGTCCGGTACGGCCTCAGCGCGGGGACGGCACCGGCGCGCCGACCTCGTTCGGGATCGCGCCACCGAAGCGCCGGTCGCGCATCGCGTACTGCTCGC
Source organism: Kitasatospora sp. NPDC092039 (assembly GCF_044756065.1). NCBI lineage: Bacteria > Bacillati > Actinomycetota > Actinomycetes > Kitasatosporales > Streptomycetaceae > Kitasatospora > Kitasatospora sp. NPDC092039. Next base: position 432,736 of record NZ_JBIVSD010000004.1, read on the forward strand.
AGGCGCGCCACAGGTCGCGGCGGTCGAAGTCCGGCCAGAGCACGTCCTGGAACACGAACTCGGCGTAAGCGGACTGCCAGAGCAGGAAGTTGGAGGTGCGCTGCTCGCCGCTGGGGCGCAGGAACAGGTCCACGTCCGGCATGTCCGGGTGGTACATGTACCGGGCCAGGGTCTTCTCGTTGACCTTCTTCGGGTCGAGCTTCCCGGCCGCCACGTCCCGGGCGATCGCCTGCGCCGCGTCGGCGAGTTCGGCCCGGCCGCCGTAGTTGACGCACATGTAGAGGGTGACGGCGTCGTTGCCCTTGGTCTGCTCCTCGGCGACCTGGAGCTCCTGGACGACGCTCTTCCACAGCTTGGGCATCCGGCCCGCCCAGCGGATCCGCACGCCCATCGCGTCCATCTCGTCGCGGCGGCGGGCGATGACGTCCCGGTTGAAGTTCATCAGGAACTTCACCTCGTCGGGCGAGCGCTTCCAGTTCTCGGTGGAGAACGCGTACAGCGAGATGTTCTTGACCCCGAGCTCGATGGCGCCCTTGAGGACGTCCAGCACCACGGACTCGCCGACCTTGTGGCCCTCGGTGCGGGGCAGCCCGCGCTCCTTGGCCCAACGGCCGTTGCCGTCCATCACGATGGCGACGTGGCCGGGGACCAGCTCGCCGGGGAGCTTCGGGGGCCGTGCGCCGCTGGGGTGCGGGGTCGGGGGGACGTACGTCCTCTGCTTGCCGCCGCCGAAGAGCCGTCGCGCTGCCATGTGCTCACTTCTCCACGTATCTCATCGAGCGGATTCCCCGCTCCAGGTGCCACTGCAGATAGGCCGCGACCAGGCCGCTGCCCTCCCGCCAGTACCGCGGCTCGCAGGCGTCGGCCGTCTGCCAGTCCCCTGACAACAGCGCCCCGAGCAGTACCAGTGTCTCAGGGGAGGGTACGGCACATCCGGGCACTCGGCAGTCCCCGCACAGCACCCCGCCCGCGGGGAGGGAGAAGAAACGGTTCGGCCCCTCCAGGCCGCACTTGGCGCAGTCGGTGAAGCTCGCGCCGTACCCGTTCACCGCGAGCGAGCGCAGCAGGAAGGCGTCCAGCACCAGGTGCGACTCGTGCAGCCCGGCCGCCAGCACGCGCAGCCCGCCGACCAGCAGCAGGTACTGCTGGACGGCCGGCTCGCCCTCGTTCTCGGCGAACCGCTCGGCGGTCTCCAGCATCGCGGTGCCGGCCGTGTAGCGGCCGTAGTCGGTGACGATCGAACCGCCGTACGGCGCGATGGTCTCCACCTGGGTGCAGAGCGGCAACCCGCGGCCGACCAGCTCACTCCCGCGACTGAAGAACTGCACGTCCACGTGCGAGAACGGCTCCAGGCGGGCACCGAACTTGGACTTGGTCTTCCGCACCCCCCGCGCGACCGCCCGCACCTTGCCGTGCTGGCGGGTCAGCAGGGTGATGATCCGATCGGCCTCGCCGAGCTTCTGCGCCCGCAGCACGACGCCGTCGTCCCGGAAAAGACTCATGGGGACCATTCTCCCCCACCCGCGCCCGGCGCCGGACAGCCGTGTTGCCCGCACCGGCGGCCGTGGGGGAGGCCCACAACGGTGCGGGTCACGGCGGGCCCGGGGTGGGGCGCAGGCCCGTTTTGTGGGGGATTCGAGATGGTCTACGGGGAGTCGGTCCACGGTGGCCGCGGACGGCCTTCGGGTTCGCGGGCGGGCCTTCGGGACGGAACGCCGCTACTAGTACGGCGCCCTGGTCGCCGCCTCCAGCAGCGCCCCGACCCGGGACTGCGGCAGGTCCAGGCAGCGCCCCACCGCGGCCAGCGCCTCGCGCTCCTGCGGCAGGTAGCGCCCGTCCGCCAGCGCGATGGCCGCGCCCTGCAGCAGCAGCCGCTCGCGGCCCTGCCGGGCCAGGTGCGGGGTGAGCGGTTCGAGCACCGCGTGCAGTTCGACGGCCAGGCCGCCGGACATCCCGTGGGCTTCGTGGAGTTCACTGCCGAGCCCGGAGAGCGCGGCGAGCGCGGCCAGCACCTGGGCCTCCCCGCAGTCCTCGAACCCGGCCTCGCGCACCGCTGCGCAGGCCGCGTCGCGGGCCGCCCGGTGGGCGGTGCCGCCGGCCGCGAGCAGGGCCAGCGCGACGGTGTACTGGGCGTCCCGCAGCATCGCGCCGAGGCGCACGCAGGTGGGCTGCTCCAGGCTCTCCACGCCGTACCTGCCGTGGCAGCTGGTGCACTGCACACTGCCGATCACCGGGCCGAGCGGGGCCACCGGGGCCCCCAGCAACCGCAGCCACCGCCGGCCGTGCTGCCGGCGGTAGTTGCGGTCCCCGCCACAGCCCGGGCAGAAGAAGTCACCGAGAACGTCAGTCCGCCACCGCGGGCGAACACCCCACAACCTGGTCACGGCGCCACTCCCCAGACATGGCAGGCGGCCTGCTCGACGATGGGCAGGTCACGCGACCGGACACCGAGGCCGTCCCACCGACCCGGCTTTCCGGTGGATCGATGTTGCCACGGTTACCGGCACGTGTCAGTACCTCGAACGGCTTCCGATTCGAAAAAATGTGGCGCAGGCCACAACGGCAGGCGGACACGGCGAAGGGCCGCCCCGCGGGACGGCCCTTCGCACACCACCCGTTCGAATTAACCGCGCTGCGAGCGGTTGACGGCGCTGATCATGGCCTTCAGCGAGGCCAGCACGGTGTTGCCGTCGATGCCCACGCCCCACAGCACCTTGCCGTCCACCGCGCACTCCACGTACGCGGCGGCCTGGGCGTCGCCGCCCTCGCTCAGCGCGTGCTCGGCGTAGTCCAGGACGCGCACGTCCACGCCGATCCGGGCCAGCGCGTCGGCGAAGGCCGAGACCGGGCCGTTGCCGGCACCGGTCAGGGTCACCGGCGCGCCGTCCACCAGGGCCTCGGCGGTCAGCGCGTCCCGGCCGTCCTCGGTGGTCAGGGTGCGCGAGCCGCTCAGCGAGATCCGGCCCCACGGGTTGTCGGTGGTCGGCAGGTACTCGTCCTCGAAGACCCGCCAGATCTCGGCCGGGCTGACCTCGCCGCCCTCGGCGTCGGTCTTGGCCTGGATGATCCGGGAGAACTCGATCTGCATCCGGCGCGGCAGGTCCAGCTTGTGGTCGTTCTTCAGCACGTACGCCACGCCGCCCTTGCCGGACTGGCTGTTGACCCGGATGACCGCCTCGTAGGTGCGGCCGACGTCCTTCGGGTCGATCGGCAGGTACGGCACGCCCCAGGCGTGCTCCTCCACCGGCACGCCCGCGGCCGCGGCGTCCGCCTCCAGGGCGTCGAAGCCCTTCTTGATGGCGTCCTGGTGCGAGCCGGAGAAGGAGGTGTACACCAGGTCGCCGGCGTACGGGTGGCGCGGGTGCACCTCCATCTGGTTGCAGTACTCGGCGGTGCGGCGCACCTCGTCGATGTCGGAGAAGTCGATCTGCGGGTCGATGCCCTGCGAGAACAGGTTCATCCCCAGCGTCACCAGGTCGACGTTGCCGGTCCGCTCGCCCTGCCCGAACAGGCAGCCCTCGATGCGGTCGGCGCCCGCCATGTACGCCAGCTCGGCGGAGGCGACGGCGGTGCCGCGGTCGTTGTGCGGGTGCACCGACAGGCAGACGAACTCCCGGCGGGACAGGTGGCGCGACATCCACTCGAACTGGTCGGCCTGGACGTTCGGGGTGGCCCGCTCGACGGTCGCGGGCAGGTTCAGGATGATCTCGCGGCCCTCGCCCGGCTGCCAGACGTCCATGACCGCCTCGCAGACCTCCAGCGCGAAGTCCAGCTCGGTGTCGACGAAGATCTCCGGCGAGTACTGGTAGCCGAAGACGGTGTCGTCGCCCAGCAGCTTCTCCGCGTACTCCATCACCAGCCGGGTGCCCTCGGTGGCGATCGCCCTGGTGGCCGCCCGGTCGTTGCGGAACACCACCCGGCGGAACAGCGGCGCGGTCGCGTTGTACAGGTGGACGGTCGCCCGCGGGGCGCCGACCAGCGACTCCACGGTCTTCTCGATCAGTTCCTCGCGGGCCTGGGTCAGCACCGAGATGGTGACGTCCTCGGGGATCGCCCCCTCCTCGATCAGCGACCGTACGAAGGCGTGGTCGGTGGCCCCGGAGGACGGGAAGCCGACCTCGATCTCCTTGTAGCCCATCTTCACCAGCAGGTCGAACATCATGCGCTTGCGGGCCGGCGACATCGGGTCGATCAGCGCCTGGTTGCCGTCCCGCAGGTCGGTGGACAGCCAGCGCGGCGCCTTGGTGATCACCTGGTCCGGCCAGGTGCGGTCCGGCAGGTCGACGGTGCCGAACGGCAGGTAGCGCCCGTACCGCATGCCGGAGGAGTGCTGGCGCACCGAGGCGGCGGTGATCGGGGTGGGGCGGTCCACGAAGGGACGGCCGGCGGGGGCGGACACGGCGGAGTTCTGCTCGGTCATGGAGGTGACTCGGCTTCCTGTGATGCGTGGAGCGGGCGGGTCGGGGGTGGTCAACACCTGGTTGACACCGACTGGCCGGCCTCTGCTGCCGCTCGCGATACACCGTCGGATCGCCGATCGCGCGCACAGCACGTTCCCCGCGGCGAGGGTGCCGGCCCCAGTGGACTACAGGCCCTCGACGCGGCAGCTAAGAAGAAGCAGCCCGTTGCGCATGATGGCCCCAGCGTAACCCAGCGCCGCGCGCCCCCGAAGTGATCCGGGCAACCGTTCCACTCCTTGAGACACCGATCGGTCCCGTCAAAGCCGGTGACAACCGGTCACCGAGGCCTCACCCTGGGCGACATGACTGCAGCAGCACCGATCTGCACGATCGTCCCGCCGTACGTCCTGGACCGCCTCGCCGAGGCCGGTCACGAGCCCGCCGCCCACTCCCTGGCCCTCGACGCCGCGCACCGCACGGCCCGGCTCTCCCCCGCCCCGCCGGTGGCCGCCGTCCCGCCGGTCGCCGCCACCCCGGGCCTGGACCGGGTGGTCTACGACGCCGGCCACGGCCAGCGGCTGCCCGGCCGCAGCGTGCGCGGCGAGGGCGCGCCCGCGTCCTCCGACCGCTCCGTCAACCAGGCCTACGACGGCCTCGGCGCGACCTTCGCGCTCTACGCGGACGTCTTCGGCCGCCACTCGATCGACGACCGGAACCTGCGGCTGGACGCCAGCGTCCACTACGGCCGCAACTACGACAACGCCTTCTGGAACGGCCACCAGATGGTGTTCGGCGACGGCGACAACGTGGTGTTCGGCGACTTCACCGCCTGCGTCGACGTCATCGGCCACGAACTCACCCACGGCGTCACCCAGTTCACCGCCGGGCTGGACTACCAGGACCAGCCCGGCGCGCTCAACGAGTCGGTCTCCGACGTCTTCGGCTCACTGGTCAAGCAGTACGCGCTGCGCCAGGGCGCCGCCGACGCCGACTGGCTGATCGGCGCCGGGCTGCTCGCCCCGGGCGTCCAGGGCGTGGCGCTGCGCTCGATGAAGGCGCCCGGCACCGCCTACGACGACCCGCAGCTCGGCAAGGACCCGCAGCCCGCGCACATGCGGGACTACGTGAACACCACCCGGGACAACGGCGGGGTGCACATCAACTCCGGCATCCCCAACCACGCGTTCTACCTGCTGGCCACCGCGCTCGGCGGCTCGTCCTGGGAGCGCGCGGGGCGGATCTGGTACGACGCCCTGACCGGGGGCGCGCTGCCCGCCGACGCCGACTTCACCGCCTTCGCCCGGGCCACCGTGGCCGCCGCCGGGGCCCGCTACCCCGACGACCGGTCGGTCGCGGACACCGTCACGGCGTCCTGGGCCCAGGTCGGGATCAGCCCGACCTGACCTCCGGCGCCGGTCCGGGGCGGCGGGGGCGCGCCTGAAGGGTGGTTGAGACCGGGTTGAGGCGGGCTTAAGGTCACGGTCCGGGAAAAGCCCGGCAAACCCCCTCCCTGCATAGCACCATGGACACCATGCGCATCCAGGTGACCCGGACCGGCGGCTTCGCGGGGATCGTCCGCCAGGCGGAGATCGACACCGCCGACCGCACGGACGCCCCGCACGTGCACGCACTCGCCCGCGAGGCCGTCGCGGGCGGGCTGCGCGCGCCCTCGTACGGGGTGCCGGACGGCTTCCACTACGAGATCACCGTCGACGGCCGGTCGGTGTACTGCGCCGACCCGAAGCTCACCGACTCGCAGCGGGAGCTGATCTCCCTGGTGCTGCGCGAGGGCGCCTAGCACCCGGCGCGAGGGCGCTCAGCACCAGGGAGACCGGGGTCAGAGCCAGCCGTCGAGCGCGGCCAGGAAGCCGACCGGGTCGTCCCGGTGGACGGTGTGGCCCGTGCCGGGGACGGTGCGCACCTCGAAGCCCCGGGCGCGCAGCGCCTCGGCGCTCGCCGCGTCCACCAGCAGGCTGCGGTCGGCCAGCACCACCAGCGAGGGCACCGCCGGCCGGGCCGGCAGGTCCGAGCCGCGTTCGGCCATGGCCTGCGCCGAGTCCGGGTCCCAGGCGGCCACTGCGGCGAGTTCGGCGTCCACGTCGGCCGGTTCCCACTTGGGGCTGAGCTCGACGACCTGCTCCCGGGTGAGGTGCCTCAGCTCCGCCATCACCCGCGGGTCCATCCCGGACTGGGCGAACCGCCAGGCCGGGTCGACGTACACCGCGCGGGCCGGCTTGAGCCGCTCGACCGCGTCGGCCAGCGCGATGCCGCCCAGCGAGTGGCCGATCGCCAGCTCCGGCCCGGCCGGCACGGTCTCCAGCAGGTCCTCGGCGTACGCCTCCAGCGGGTAGCGCTCCAGCGGGCTCGCGCCGGTGCCGCGCGGGCTGGCGCCGTGCCCGCGCAGGTCGACGGCGACCACCCGGTAGCCCCGCTCGGCCAGCGCCGGGCCGACCAGCCGCCAGGTGCGGTGGTCGGACATGATGCCGTGCACCAGCACGGCCAGCCGGTCCCCGCTGCCCCACTCCCGGGTGTGCAACTTCATCGCGGTGTTCCCCTTCTGACGTCGCGTACGGCCGGGCCACGGCGAAGGCCCGCCCGGACGCACAACGTCCGGACGGGCCCCAGGCCTCCCGGCGGCGCGGACTACCGCGCCCCGGGCTCGGATTCCGGGCTCAGAAGCCCAGCTTGCGCAGCTGCTTGGGGTCGCGCTGCCAGTCCTTGGCGACCTTGACGTGCAGGTCCAGGTAGACCGGCGTGCCGAGCAGCGCCTCGATGTGCTTGCGGGCGGTGGTGCCGACGTGCTTGAGCCGCGAGCCCTTGGCGCCGATCACGATCGCCTTCTGGCTCTGCCGCTCGATGTAGACGTTGGCGTGGATGTCCAGCAGCGGGCGGTCCGCCGGGCGGCCCTCGCGCGGCAGCATCTCCTCGACCACCACGGCCAGCGAGTGCGGGAGTTCGTCGCGCACGCCCTCCAGCGCGGCCTCGCGGATCAGCTCGGCGACCATGATCTGCTCGGGCTCGTCGGTGAGGTCGCCCTCCGGGTAGAGCTGGTCGCCCTCCGGCAGCAGCTTGGTGAGCAGGTCGGCGACCAGCTCCACCTGCTTGTCGCCCACCGCGGAGACCGGGATGATCTCGGCCCACTCGAAGCCCAGCTCGACGCCGAGCTGCTGGATCGCGATGAGCTGTTCGGCCAGGCGCTTGGAGTCGACCAGGTCGGTCTTGGTGACGATGGCGACCTTCGGGGTCTTCTTGATCCCGGCGATCTCCTTGGCGATGAACTTGTCGCCGGGACCGATCTTCTGGTCGGCGGGCAGGCAGAAGCCGATCACGTCGACCTCGGCCCAGGTGGTGCGGACCAGGTCGTTGAGGCGCTCGCCGAGCAGGGTGCGCGGCTTGTGCAGACCGGGGGTGTCGACCAGCACGAGCTGGGCGTCCGGGCGGTGCACGATGCCGCGCACGGTGTGCCGGGTGGTCTGCGGGCGGTCGGAGGTGATCGCGACCTTCGTCCCCACCAGGGCGTTGGTCAGGGTCGACTTGCCCGCGTTGGGCCGGCCGACGAAGCACGCGAACCCGGAGCGGTACGAGGAGGAAGGGGCATTCATGGGCTCCATTCTCCCTGATCACCGGAGCCCCGCTGTCCGGGCCCACCCCCGACGCCGCCCGGGGGCGCGCTCAGCCCTTCTTCCCGCCCTTCCCGCCGGTGCCGTCGGTGGGGATCAGCGAGACCACCACCAGCACCAGCAGGAAGCCGAGCGAGCCGAACAGCCAGACCTCCGACCCGGTCTCCTGCCACTTGCCCAGCCCCATCACGAACAGCAGCAGCCCGGCGAAGAACGCCACCGCCCCCATGCCCCCAGCCCCCTCACCGAGTCCACTCCCCCGGTGAGATTATCCGCCGCCGGACCTGGCCGGGACCGTGCCGGGCGGTACCGCCGCCGAGGGCCGCCCCGGGCCCCGGCCGGGCCCCGGGCAGCCACGACGCCGGCCCCTCGCCGGCCCGGTACCGAGCCCCGGCACCAGCCCTCGCCGGGGACGGTCTCAGCGGGCCTCGGCGGACACCCGCAGCGTCCCGTCCGGCCCGGCCAGCAGCACCGGCGTCCCGGCCCCGCCCAGGTCCCGCACGGCCGCCAGGTCAGCCTCGGCCGGCTGCTGCGCCTCGCTCACCACGGCCGCCGCCTCCAGCGACCGGGCGCCGCTGGCCACCGCCATCGCCACCGCCGTCTGCAGGGCGCTCAGCCGCAGCGACTCCAGCGCGACCGTCCCGGCCACGTAGGTGCGTCCGGTCTCGTCACGCACCGCGGCCCCCTCGGCGACGCCGTTGCGGGCGCGGGCCGAGCGGGCCAGGGTGATGATCTTCTTGTCTTCGGGGTCGAGCTCGACGATGTCACTCATGCCGCCGAGCATAGGCACCCGGCGCCGGTCAGTGGCCGACCGGGTGGGTCCGCCCCGGGTTCGGCCTGAGGACCTTGACGAAGGTCTTCGGCCCGGTCGGCAGAGGCTCCTCCTGCTCGACGCGCTCGCGCCAGAACGGGTTGTCGTGCGGCAGGTGGCTGCTCACCCGGCCGTACATCCCGAAGGTCGTCAGGACGATCCCGAAGACGAACGCGAACAGCACGTTCGACATCCGGAAGTTGAGGATGTTCGCGTCCGGCCGCCCGAGCACCGTCAGCCCGTAGAAGCCGGACAGGACGAACAGCACGCCCGCCGCCATGTTGAGGTTGGACGCGAAGTTCCCGCCGATCACCGCCCCCAGCACCAGGATCGCGCCCACCACGATGGACAGGATGCTCAGCGCCCCGTTGGTCGACAGCCCGGCGATCCGGTCACCGTGGGTGGCCAGGAAGCCGGGGTGGTCGGCCAGCCCCAGGCATCCGAACACGATCAGGAAGATCCCCCCCAGCCCCGCTCCGATCCGCCACACCAGGGCGAGTCGGCGGTCGACGGGCTTCAGCGAGTCTTGCAGCTTCATGGCGGCCTCCAGAGCCCGGCCGTGGTCCGGCCGGGCCTAGCTGTAGGGATGGAGCTTCTCCATGTGCGGCGTCTCGTGCATGTAGAGCGAGCCGCACTGCTGGCAGCAGCGCAGCCCGGTGCCCCACTCCTGCTCGGGCCGCGTCTCGGCGTCGTCGGACACCGTCCGGCCGCAGAGCGCCGCCGACAGGTCCTCGTCCCGCACCACGTGCCAGGACTTGACTCCGCCGGCCGCCCCCTGCGGGCCGTACTCCGCGCGAAGTTTGTGCGTCATGCCCTCCATGGTCGCTCGGCGACCGCCCACCCGCTACTCGCCCGCCGGGACCCCGGCCCCGTCGGTGCCCCGGACGGGGGCGGCGACCATGGAGCCGATCCGGTTGCGGCGGCCGGCCGAGGACTCGGCGGTCAGCAGGATGCCGGTCAGACCGCCGTCGACCGGCTCGGGCAGCGGGATCTCGCAGGACGATCCGGGGATCGGCACCCGGCCCAGGTGCTTGGCCAGCAGGCCGCCGACGGTCTCGACGTCCTCGTCCTCCAGCTCGATGCCGAACAGCTCGCCCAGGTCCTCCACCAGCAGCCGGGCGGTGATCCGGTACGAGCCGTCGCCGAGGTCCTCCACCGGGGCGATCTCCCGGTCGTACTCGTCGGTGATCTCGCCGACGATCTCCTCCAGGATGTCCTCGATGGTGACCAGGCCGGCCGTGCCGCCGTACTCGTCGATCACGATCGCCACGTGCGAACGGCGCTGCTGCATCTCGCGCAGCAGGTCGCCGGCCGGCTTGGAGTCCGGGACGAAGACGGCCGGGCGCATCACCGCGCCGACCTCCTCGGACTCCGCCTCCCGGTTGATGTGGGTGCGCCGCACCAGGTCCTTGAGGTAGACGATGCCGACCACGTCGTCCTCGCTGTCGCCCACCACCGGGATCCGCGAGAAGCCCGAGCGCAGCGCCAGGGTGAGCGCCTGCCGGACGGTCTTGTGCCGCTCGATCATCACCAGGTCGGTGCGCGGCACCATCACCTCGCGCACGATGGTGTCGCCCAGCTCGAAGACCGAGTGCACCATCCGGCGCTCCTCGTCCTCGATCAGGTCGTCCTTCTCGGCGAGGTCCACCAGGGACCGCAGCTCCGCCTCGGAGGCGAACGGGCCCTCCCGGTAGCCCTTGCCCGGGGTCAGCGCGTTGCCGAGCAGGATCAGCAGCCGCGGGATCGGGCCCAGCACCGCCGCCAGCGGCAGCAGCACGAAGGAGGCCGCGGTCGCGGTGGTGAGCGGGTGCTGGCGCCCGATCGTGCGCGGCGAGACCCCCACCGCGACGAAGGACACCAGCACCATCACGCCGAACGCCAGCAGCACGGCCTGCCAGGTCGGGCTGACGTTGCGCACGCAGACCACGGTGACCAGGACGGCCGCCGCCATCTCGCTGGCCACCCGGATCAGGGTGGCCAGGTTGAGGTAGCGGATCGGGTCGGAGGCGACGGTCAGCAGCCGCGCGGAACCGCGCCGGCCGCTGCGCACCGCCTCCTCCGCCCGGAACCGGGAGACCCGGGAGATGCCCGCCTCGGCGCACGCGGCCAGCCAGCCGAGCACGACGAGCAGCACGGCACCGAGGATGAAGCTCGTACTCTCACCACTCACAGGGGTTCGGGCTCCGCGCTCAGTGGGTGGTGGGGGCCGGGGAGATGCCGCCGAGGCCGCGGCCCGCCCGCCAGTCGTCCAGGATGCGCTTCTGGAGGGCGAACATCTCCTCCTCTTCCTCCGGCTCCTCGTGGTCGTAGCCGAGGACGTGCAGCACGCCGTGCACGGTGAGCAGTTGCAGCTCCTCGTCCATCGAGTGCTTGGAGGGGGCCGCCTTGCCCTGCTGCTCGGCGACCTCGGGGCAGAGCACGATGTCGCCGAGCAGGCCCTGCGGCAGCTCCTCGCCCTCCTTGCCGGGCCGCAGCTCGTCCATCGGGAAGGACATCACGTCCGTGGGCCCGGGGAGGTCCATCCACTGGATGTGCAGCTCCTCCATCGCCGCACCGTCCACCAGGATCACGGACAGTTCGGACTGCGGGTGGATCCGCATCTTGTCCAGGGCGAAGCGGGCGACGTCGAGGATGGCTTCCTCGTCGGCGTCCCAACCGGACTCGTTGGCGATGTCGATCGACATGACGGGCTGTGTGCTCAGCTTTCGGTGCGATGGGACTGTCGGGGTGCGCGGGGCGCGGTGGCCTTGCCGGTGCGCCGCTGGGCGGGCTTGCGGGCCGCCGGTGCGGCGTCCTCGGCCTCCTGGCGGGCGTCCCAGCGCTCGTAGGCGTCCACGATCCGGCCGACCAGTTTGTGGCGGACCACGTCGGTGCTGGTGAGGACGGAGAAGTGGATGTCGGGCACGTCGGCCAGGATCTCCTGGACGACCTTGAGGCCGCTGCGGGTGCCGCCCGGGAGGTCGATCTGGCTGGTGTCGCCGGTGACCACCACCCGGGAGTTGAACCCGAGGCGGGTGAGGAACATCTTCATCTGCTCGGGCGAGGTGTTCTGGGCCTCGTCGAGGATGATGAAGGCGTCGTTGAGGGTGCGGCCGCGCATGTACGCGAGCGGGGCGACCTCGATGGTGCCGGCCGCCATCAGGCGCGGGATGGAGTCCGGGTCCATCATGTCGTGCAGCGCGTCGTACAGCGGGCGCAGGTACGGGTCGATCTTCTCGTAGAGGGTGCCGGGCAGGAAGCCCAGCCGCTCCCCCGCCTCGACCGCCGGACGGGTCAGGATGATCCGGTTGACCTCCTTGGCCTGGAGGGCCTGGACGGCCTTGGCCATCGCCAGGTAGGTCTTGCCGGTGCCGGCCGGGCCGAGGCCGAAGACGATCGTGTGCTTGTCGATCGCCTCGACGTAGCGCTGCTGGTTGAGGGTCTTCGGGCGGATCGTGCGGCCCCGGTTGGACAGGATGTTCGCGGTGAACACCTGGGAGGGCGCCGGGCTGTCCGGGTCCTGCTCCTGGCTGCGGAGCATGGCGATGGAGCGCTCCACGGAGTCCTCCGTCAGGGGCTGGCCGGTGCGCAGCACCAGCATCATCTCGTTCAGGAGCCGCTGGACGAGGGCGACCTCGGCCCGGGCCCCGGTGGCGGTCACCTCGTTGCCGCGCACGTGGATGTCGGCGGCGGGGAAGCCCCGCTCGATCACGCGCAGCAGCGAGTCCGCGGTGCCGAGCAGGGTGACCATCGGGTGCTTCTCGGGGATGACGATCCGGGTGCTGACGCGGCCGTCGTCGGCCGGTTCGGGGCGCGGCTGTCCGTTGGTACGGGTCTGCGATGTGTCACTCATAGGTCGGCGCTGGGGCCTGCCTCATCCCATCCGTGGTGTCGGGTGCCGCTCGGTGTCTCCGGGGCACCAGGGTACGCCGCGACCGTGATCGCCGTGGCGGGCGGCGGGGCCGCACCCGACGATGCTGCGGCAGTTCGCGGGCCGACGCGAACCCTTTTTCGGGCTGTTCACGACCTTCACAGCGCTCGCGGCGCGCCCGGTCTTCCCGCCCCCGGCGCCGGAGGCGCTCGCGGCGGCCGCGGCGGTGGCGGCCGTCACGACGGGCGGCGGGCCGGGACGGGCACCCGGTCGAGGTCGGCGGCCAGCACCAGCTCCCCGTCGAAGTGCTTGCGGGCGTCGGCCAGGTGCTGGCCGAGGTCCGGGTAGCGCTGGGAGAAGTGGGTCAGCACCAGGGTGCGCACCCCGGCCTCGGCGGCGGCCTTGGCCGCCTGCCCCGCGGTGAGGTGGCCGTGCTCCTCGGCGAGCCGGGCGTCGGCGTCGGTGAAGGTCGCCTCGACGACCAGCAGGTCGGCGCCCTCGGCGAGCTCGTGCACGCCCTCGCACAGCCGGGTGTCCATCACGAAGGCGAACTTCTGGCCCGGCCGCGGCTCGCTAACCTCGCCCAGGGTGACGGTGCGGCCGTCCACCTCGATCGCGCCCTCGTGCTGGAGGCGGCCCACCGCCGGGCCGCGCACGCCGGACGCGGCGAGCCGCTCCGGCACCAGTCGGCGGCCGTCCGGCTCGGACAGCCGGTAGCCGAAGGACTCCACCGGGTGGTCCAGCCGGACGGCGTCCAGCGCGAAGCGGGCGCCGGGCGCGGGCAGCGGCCCGGCCTCGTCGATCGGCCGGGGCCGCAGCACGGCCGTCTCGTGGTAGGCGGTGGAGTGCCGCAGCCGCTCGAAGTAGACCTCGCCGGAGGCCGGGAAGTAGACGTCGACCGGGTGCGGGACCCGGTCCAGGTTGATCCGCTGGATCACCCCGGCGAGGCCCAGGCAGTGGTCCCCGTGGAAGTGGGTGACCGCGATCCTGGTGATCTGGGTGGCGGTGACCCCGGCGTGCAGCATCTGGCGCTGGGTGCCCTCGCCGGGGTCGAACAGCAGGCCCTCGCCGTCCCAGCGCAGCAGGTAGCCGTTGTGGTTGCGGTTCCGGGTGGGCACCTGGCTGGCGGTGCCGAGGACGACGAGTTCGCGCTGGGACACCCGCGGTCAGACCATGCGCTCGGTCATCGGCTTGCCGCCGAGCACGTGGACGTGCGCGTGGAAGACGGTCTGCCCGGCGCCCGCACCCGTGTTGAAGATCAGCCGGTAGTCCTCGATGCCCTCGTCCCTGGCCACCGCGCCCGCCTCGGCGAGCAGTTCGCCGGCGGTCTCCGGCTCGGCGGCGGCCAGCGCGGCCGCGTTCGGGTAGTGGACGTGCGGGATCACCAGCACGTGCACGGGCGCCTTGGGGGCGATGTCGCGGAAGGCGAGGATGCGCTCGGTCTTGCGCACCACGGTCGCCGGGATCTCGCCCGCCACGATCTTGCAGAACAGGCAGTCGGGCTGCGGCTCGCCGGCCATGGCTCTCTCCTCGGGATCGGTACGTCGGGTGGTGGGGCGGTACGGGCGCAGCCTAGCCGAGCCGGGCCACGGCCTGCTGGTACTCCTGGAGGTGCTTCCAGCGCACCGCGCGCATGCCGACGACGTCGCCGTCGTCGGTGTCGAAGTCCTCGGCGAGGAAGGCGACCGCGAGGATGACGAAGCCGAGCAGCCAGCGCCTGGTGAGCCGCCAGGTGTTCGGCCGCATCACGCCCTTGCGGCGCACCACCCGCATCGCCATGATCCCCTTGCCCACGCTGAAGCCGGTCAGCCGGGCGAGCACCACCTGGTTGAGGAAGGACGTGCCGAGGCCGACCACCAGCAGCGCCACGAAGTAGGGCACCACCGGCCCGCCGCTCTGCACCGCGTGGCCGGCCATGTGCCGGGTCTTCGGACGGCTGGCGGCGTTGGCGGCGACGAACCCGAGGCCGACCGCGAACAGCCAGTCCAGCACGATCGCCAGGAACCGCCGGCCGCCGCCCGCCTCCTTGGGGCACGGCGGCAGCGCCGCCCGCCGCGGCTGCCCGGGCCGCGGGTGCGGGTTCGGGTACGGCTGGGCGTACCCCTGCGGCGGCTGGGCCTGCGGCGGCGGGTAGCCGCCCTGCGGCGGGTACGGCTGCGCCGGCGGGTAGCCCTGCGGCTGTGCCGGCGGGTAGCCCTGCGCCTGCGCCGGCGGGTAGCCCTGCGCCTGCGCCGGCGGGTAGCCCTGCGCCTGCGCCGGCGGATAGGGCTGCGGCTGCTGTGCGTAAGGATTCTGGCCGTACTGCGGCGGCGGGTAGCCCTGCGCCATGTGGTTCCCCCGTGAGCTGTGGATCAAGAGCAGCCCCGCATCCTACCCACGCCCCGGGCTCCGGAGCAGGAGGTCGGACGGGCCGACTTCCCGCTCCGGAGCACCCCCGGCCGACCGGTCAGAGCCAGGGCAGCGGTGGCGCCGTGCGGGCCGGGGTCTCGGCCAGCCCCGCCAGGGCGATCCGGACGCCCTCGGCCAGCTGCGGGTCCTCGCCGGCCGCCCAGTGGTGCGGGGCGAACGGCACCTCGACGTCCGGGTCGACCCCGTGGTTCTCCAGGCCCCAGCCGTAGTTCTCCAGCCAGAGCGCGTACTTGGGCTGGGTGACCAGGGTGCCGTCGACCAGCCGGTAGCGGCTGTCGATGCCGATCACCCCGCCCCAGGTGCGGGTGCCGACCACCGGGCCGATCCCGAGCGCCTGGACGGCGGCGTTGACCACGTCGCCGTCCGAGCCGGTGAACTCGTCGGCGAGCGCGACCACCGGCCCGCGCGGGGCGTCCGCCGGGTAGGGCACCGGGTGGTCGGTGTCCCGGATGACGTCCCAGCCGATGATCCGGCGGGCCAGCTTCTCGATCACCAGCTGCGAGGTGTGGCCGCCGCGGTTCCCCCGGACGTCGACGACCAGGCCCTCCCTGGCCATCTCGGTGCTCAGGTCGCGGTGCAGCTGCGCCCAGCCGGCCGTCTGCATGTCGGGCAGGTGGAGGTAGCCCAGCCGCCCGCCGGACAGTTCGCGCACCGCGGCCCGCCGCCCGGCCACCCAGTCGTGGTAGCGCAGCGCCTCCTCGTCGGCGAGCGGGACGACCACCGGGTGGCGCCGGTCGGTGCCGTCCTTCCCGGCCACGGTCAGCTCGACCGGCTGCCCGGCGGTGCCGGCCAGCAGCGGGGCCGGCCCGGTGACCGGGTCCACCGGGCGGCCGTTGACGGCGAGCAGCGCGTCGCCCGGGCGGATCGCGGCGCCGGGCGCGGCCAGCGGCGAGCGGGCCCTGGGGTCGGAGGACTCCCCGGGCAGGATCCGCCCGATCCGCCACCGCTCGCCGTCCCGGACCAGGTCGGCGCCGAGCAGGCCCTGGCGCCGGGCGGGCTCGGTGTACCGGCCGTACGGCATCACGTAGGCGTGCGAGGTGCCGAGTTCGCCGTGCACCTCCCAGAGCAGGTCGACCAGTTCGTCGTGCGAGCCGACCCGCTCGACCAGCGGCCGGTAGCGCTCCAGCACCCCGTCCCAGTCGACGCCGGAGAGGTCGGGGCGCCAGAAGTTGTCCCGCATCAGCCGGCCGTTCTCGGCGTACATCTGCCGCCACTCGGCGGCCGGGTCGACGGTCACCCGCAGCCGGGCGAGGTCGACGGCGGTCTCCTCGTCGTCGCTGCCCTTGTGGTCGGCCGGGACGACCCGCAGCTCGCCCTCGTCCAGCACGGCCACCCGGGTGCCGTCCGCGCTGACCGCGAAGTCGTCCAGGCCGTGCACCAGCTGCTCGACCCGGCGCTTCCTCAGGTCGAAGCGCTCCAGCACCGGGCGGGGCCGCTCGTCGTCCAGGGAGGCGGCCCCGTCGCCGAGTTCGCCGGTCAGCGGGGCCCTGGTCCAGAGCACGCCGTCCTTGGCGGCGGCCAGTTCCTCGAAGCGGCCGCCCTCGACCGGGAAGGGGACGATCCGGTCGGCGATGCCGTCCAGGTCCACCCTGGTCACCGGCGCGGCGCCGGCCGCCGCCTCCTCGCCGTCCGCCTTCCCGGCCTTCGGCTCGTCCTCCTCCCCGCCGAGCGGGCGCCCGGCCCGCTGCGGCCCGAACGGGGACGGCGTGTCGGCGGCCAGCGTGACCAGGTAGGGGCGGCAGCCGTTCGGGAAGGACAGGTCGAAGACGTGCGCGTCGTAGACCGGGTCGAAGTTGCGCACCGACAGGAAGGCCAGGTAGCGGCCGTCCGCGGTGAAGGAGGGCGAGGTGTCCACGAAGCGCGGCTGGGTGACCTCGCCGACCGTCCGGGTGGCCAGGTTGGCCAGCACGATCTGGCGCAGCGAGTGCGGCCCCATCCCGCGCACCGGGCGCGACCAGGCCAGCCAGGCCGAGTCCGGGCTGAAGACCGGCCCGCCGGGCTCGCCGTCGGCGCTGCGGTCCAGCTCGTGCACGGCGCCGTCGGCCAGCGTGACCAGCAGCAGCCGGCCGTCGTGCACGCCGAGCGCGGCCTGCTTGCCGTCCGGGGAGACCACCAGCGAGTTGACCCGGCCCAGCTGCCCCGCGGCGAGCCGGCGGCGCTCCTCGCCGTGCAGGTCGGGGGCGAACTCCAGGGCGTCCTCGCCCTCGGCGTCGGTCACCCACAGCACGCCCTGGGCGCCGTCCTCGCCCGGCACCACCCGGACCAGGCGCCCGCGCACGCCCGGGGTCTCGTCCAGCACCCGGGCCGGGCCCTCGCGGTGGGTCAGCCAGTGCACGCTGCCGCGCACCACCACGGCGCTGCCCCGGCCGGTGCGGTCGGGGGCGACGGACTCCAGCCAGTGCGCGGCCGGCACCGGGCGGGGACGGCGCCCGGCCCGGGGGCCGGCCAGCCGGACGTCCAGCCGGCGCGGCTCGGCGCCCTCCAGGTCGTCCAGCAGCCACAGGTCGCCGGCCCGGTGGAAGACCACCCGGATGCCGTCGGTGGTGGCGTTCCGGGCGTAGAAGCCGTCGGGGTCGGTGGTGTGGCGGCGCAGGTCGGTGCCGTCCGGGCGGCTGGACCACAGCTCGCCGACGCCCTCGTGGTCGGAGAGGAAGGCGATGCGCTCCCCGGCCCAGAGCGGCGAGTCCAGCTGCCCGTCCAGCTCCGCGTGGACGCGGACGAACTCGTCCCGGCCGAGCCACAGCTTGCCGGCCCGCCCGCCCCGGTACCGCTTCCACCAGGCCGGGTCACGGCCGTTGACGCTGGCCAGCAGCACCCTCCCCCGGCCTTCGGCCGGGGGGACCCCCATGCCGCCCGGCTCGAAGGCGAGCCCGCCGACCGGCCCGTACGGCAGCCGCAGCGGCTCGCCGCCGTCCAGCGGCACGGCGTGCGCCCAGGTGCGGCGGAAGCCGGACTCGCCGGCGGCGGTGGCCGCGATCGGGCGGCCGTCGTCGGTCCAGCCGAGCACCCGGGTCTGGTGGCTGCCCCAGTGGGTGAGCCGGCGCGACGGACCGCCGTCCACCGGCACCACGTGCACCTCCGGAGCGCCGTCCCGGGTGGAGGTGAAGGCGAGGTGCCGCCCGTCCGGGGAGAACCTCGGGTGGTGGACCGGCAGGTGGTCCGCCGTCAGCCGCCAGGCCCGGCCGCCGTCCAGCGGGGCGAGCCAGAGGTCGTCCTCGGCGACGAAGGCGACCAGGTCGCCGTGCAGGTGGGGATGGCGCAGGTAGGCGCCGGCCGGGGTGCTCAGGGAGTCCGTCACCCGGCCAGCCTAGGCAGCCGCGCGTACGGTCCGCGCCGTTTTCGGCAGACTCCCGGCGCCGCCCGCGGACGGCCGTGACGCGCTCGCGCCGGGCGCCGTCCCGGGCGCCCCGAGCGCCCTCCGGGCGCCGTCAGGACCAGCGGCCGCTGCGCCCGAGCAGCAGTGCGCCGGCGGCCACCCCGGCGGTGGAGGTGCGCAGCACCGAGGGGCCCAGCCGGTACGGCTCGGCGCCCGCCTCGGCGAAGGCGGCCAGCTCCTCCGGGGAGACCCCGCCCTCGGGGCCGACCACCAGGACGATGTCCCCGGTCTCCGGCAGCCCGGCGTGCGCCAGCGGCTCGGCGCCCTCCTCGTGCAGCACGGCGGCGAACGCGGCCTGCGCCAGGACGGGGGTCAGCTGCCGGGTGGTCATGACGTCCCGGACCAAGGGGAAGCGCAGCCGGCGGGACTGCTTGCCCGCCTCCCGGGCGGTGGCCCGCCACTTGGCGAGGGCCTTGCCGCCGCGCTCGCCCTTCCACTGGGTGATGCAGCGCGAGGCGGACCACGGGATCACCACGTCCACGCCGACCTCGGTCATGGTCTCCACGGCCAGTTCGCCGCGGTCGCCCTTGGGCAGCGCCTGGACCACGACGATCCGCGGCGCGGGCTCCGGCTCCCGGCGCACGGCGGCGACCGCCACGTCGATCTCGTCCTTGCCGAGCACCTCGGCGACCGTGCCGTCCACGCCGAGCCCCAGCCCGTCGGCCAGGGTCACCGCCTCGCCCGGCTGCAGCCGCTTGACCGCGGCCGCGTGGCGCCCCTCCGGGCCGTCCAGGCGCACCACGGCCCCGGGCACGGCGGCGGCGATCCGCTCGGTCTCGACGAAGAAGACGGGCGCGGTCATGGCGGGGACCTTTCCAGGAGGGGCCTGCGGCCGAGGGGGAAACACGGGAGGGGTGCCGGGGCTCACCCCCCGGCACCCCTCCGCGGACGGCTACCGGCCGTTGAAGGCGTCCTTCAGCCGGGAGAACAGGCCCTGCTGGCCCGGCGCGAACTGGCCGGACGGCCGCTCCTCGCCGCGCAGCACCGCGAGGCGGCGCAGCAGCTCCTCCTGCTCGGCGTCGAGCTTGCTGGGCGTCTTCACCTCGACGTGCACTATCAGGTCGCCCCGGCCGCCGCCGCGCAGGTGGGTGATGCCCCGGCCGTGCAGCGGGATCGACTGGCCGGACTGGGTGCCGGGCCGGATGTCGACCTCCTCCAGGCCGTCCAGGGTCTGCAGCGGCACCTGGGTGCCGAGCGCGGCCGCCGTCATCGGGATGGTGACGGTGCAGTGCAGGTCGTCCCCGCGCCGCTGGAAGATGTTGTGGGTGGTCTCGGCGATCTCCACGTACAGGTCGCCGGCCGGGCCGCCGCCGGGGCCGACCTCGCCCTCGCCGGCCAGCTGGATCCGGGTGCCGTTGTCGACACCGGCCGGGATCTTGACGGTCAGGGTGCGGCGGGCCCGGACCCGGCCGTCGCCGGCGCACTCCGGGCACGGGGTCGGCACGACGGTGCCGAAGCCCTGGCACTGCGGGCAGGGGCGGGAGGTCATGACCTGGCCCAGGAAGGACCGGGTGACCTGGGAGACCTCGCCCTTGCCGCGGCACATGTCACAGGTCTGCGCCGAGGTGCCGGGGGCCGCGCCCTCGCCACTGCAGGTGGTGCAGGTGACCGCGGTGTCGACCTGGAGCTCCTTGGTGGTGCCGAAGGCGGCCTCCTCCAGGGTGATTTCCAGCCGGATCATGGCGTCCTGGCCGCGGCGGGTGCGCGAGCGCGGGCCGCGCTGGCCGGCCGCGGCGCCGAAGAAGGCGTCCATGATGTCGGAGAAGCCGAAGCCGGCCGCACCTGCCCCGAAGCCGCCCGCTCCGCCGCCGCCCGGGGACAGCGGGTCCCCGCCGAGGTCGTAGACCTGGCGCTTCTGCGGATCGGAGAGCACCTCGTAGGCGGCGTTGATCTCCTTGAACCGCTCCTGCGTCTTCGGGTCCGGGTTGACGTCCGGGTGCAGTTCGCGTGCCAGGCGCCGGAACGCCTTCTTGATCTCGTCCTGCCCCGCATCCCGTCGGACGCCGAGTACCGCGTAGTAGTCCGTGGCCACCAAATGCTCCGCTTGTTCCGCCTGTAGTAGTGCTGCGACTGGTCGCCGCCGCCGGATTTCCGACGACGGCCGCTTGCTAGGACTCGGCCAGGATCTGGCCCACGTACCGCGCCACCGCTCGCACCGCCCCCATTGTGCCCGGATAGTCCATCCGGGTCGGACCGATCACACCCAGTTTCGCCACGCTCTCGTCGCCCGAACCGTAGCCGACCGAGACGATCGACGTGGAAGTCAGCCCCTCGTAGGCGTTCTCCCGCCCGATCCGGACCGTCATCGCGGCGTCCGCGGTCTCACCCAGGAGGCGGAGCAGGACGACCTGCTCCTCCAGGGCCTCCAGCACCGGCTGGATGGAGAGCGGGAAGTCGTGCCCGAAGCGGGTCAGGTTGGCCGTGCCGGCCAGCATGATCCGCTCCTCGTTCTGCTCGGCGAGCGTCTCGAACAGGGTCGCCAGGACCGTGCTGACGGTCGGCCGGTCGGCCTGCTCGAACTGCGCGGGCAGCTCCTCCAGCAGCCCGGGGACCTCCGGGAGGCGCCGGCCGGCGGCTCTCGCGTTGATCCGGGCCCGGAGGTCCGCCAGCACCGTCTCGCCGACCGGGCCCGGGCAGTCGACCATCCGCTGCTCGACCCGGCCGGTGTTGGTGATCAGGACCAGCATCACCTTCGCCGGGGCGAGCGCCACCAGCTCGATGTGCCGGACGGTGGAGCGCGTCAACGAGGGGTACTGCACCACCGCGACCTGCCGGGTCAGCTGGGCGAGCAGCCGCACCGTGCGGGCGACCACGTCGTCCAGGTCGACCGCGCCGTCCAGGAAGTGCCGGATGGCCCGGCGCTCGGGGGCGCTCATCGGCTTGACCTCGGCGAGCTTGTCGACGAAGAGGCGGTACCCCTTGTCGGTCGGGATCCGGCCGGCGCTGGTGTGCGGCTGGTGGATGTAACCCTCCTCCTCCAGCGCCGCCATGTCGTTGCGGACGGTCGCCGGCGAGACCCCGAGGTTGTGCCGTTCCACCAGGGCCTTGGAGCCGACCGGCTCCTCGGTGCCCACGTAGTCCTGCACGATCGCGCGGAGCACGGCGAGCTTGCGTTCGTCCAGCTGGCGGACCTCACCGGCCATGGGGCACGCACCTCCGTCTTCGCACGTTGTCCGACTGTGTCCCTCGTTGCTGCGGGCCGCTCCGGGAGGCCCTCGGCCTTGGCACTCTGAACACGCGAGTGCCAAAACCGTACCTGCCAGTGTAAGGCCCGGGTCCTACGGCAGGAACGGCCCGACCGGGGTGATCCTCCCCGCAGTTCCGCCCACGGCCCGCGGGGCCCCCGCGGTTCGGTCGTTCCGGCGCCGGGGTGGTGCCGGGAGGCCGTCCGGGTGGCAGCATCGAAGGCGACGGCGAACGGAGGAGCAAGCGATGTCGAGCTCGGGCCAGCACACCCGTTTCGCGCCCGACCGCGGCCTGACCGGCCGCATGGTCGCCACGATGTTCGTGATCGGGCTGCTGTACGTCGGTTTCACGGGCCTGCTGATCGCGCTGATGCGCGGCGCCTGGCCACTGATCGTGCTGATCTCCGGCGGGCTGTTCGTGGCCCAGTTCTGGTTCAGCGACCGGATCACCGAGCGGGCGATGGGCGCCCACCGGGTGTCCCCCGAGGAGTTCCCCCGGCTGCACGGCACCGTCGACCGGCTCTGCGCCCTGGCCGACATGCCCAAGCCCCGGGTGGCGGTCGCCGACAACGACATGCCGAACGCCTTCGCCACCGGCCGCAACCCGCGGAACGCGGTGGTCTGCGTGACCACCGGGCTGCTGCGCCGGCTGGAGCCGGAGGAGCTGGAGGGCGTCCTCGCGCACGAGCTGTCGCACGTCGCCCACCGGGACGTGGCGGTGATGACGATCGCCGGCTTCCTGGGCGTCCTCGCCGGGGCGATGACCCGGATCGCCGTGTACGGCGGGTTCATGGGCGGCGGGCGCAACAACAACGACCAGAACGCGGCCGTCCTGGCGCTGGTCGTCCCGCTGGTGTCGATGGTCGTCTACGCGGTCAGCTTCCTGCTCACCCGGCTGCTGTCCCGCTACCGCGAGCTGGCCGCGGACCGGGCCGCCGCCCAGCTCACCGGCCGGCCCAGCGCGCTGGCCTCCGCGCTCACCAAGGTGACCGGGCAGATCGCGGCCATCCCCAGCAGGGACCTGCGCCAGGCGCAGCCGTACAACGCCTTCTACTTCGCCCCCGCGCTGAGCGCCCGGGAGACCGCCTCTCAGCTGCTGTCCACCCACCCGAGCCTGGAGCAGCGGCTGGCGCAGCTGGCGAGGATCTCCGAGCAGCTCGGCCGCTGACCCCCGAACCCGAGAGGACCGCCGTGGGAATCCTGGACGCCCTGTTCGGCCGCACCAAGCCCGTCAAGCCCGACCTCGACCAGCTGTTCGGCGTGCCGTCCGCCGCGCTCACCCTGGAGGCCGGGGCCGGGTTCACCCCCACCGGGCTCGGCTCGGTCTGCTTCGCGGCCGTCGAGGGCGCGGCCTTCGTCCAGGTCGAGCAGCAGGTCCGGGCGCTGCTGGACGCCGACACCGGGCGCGGCGGCGTCCCGGTGGAGGCCTCCAAGGACGCCTACGGCTACTCCTGGCTGCTCGCCCGGCACCGGCCCGAGGAGCTGCCGGAACTGGTGAACGACCTGCACGCGGTCAACAGCGAGCTGGAGGCGAACGGCTTCGGGCCGCAGCTGCTCTGCTCGCTGGTCGGCTTCCGCAACCCCGAGGGGCAGTCGCTGGCCCTGGTCTACCTGTACAAGCGCGGCACCTTCTACCCCTTCGCGCCGGTGCCCGGCGGCGGGGAGAAGCGCAACAGCCCGCTGGAACTGCAGGTCAACGCGATGCTGGGGAACGACCTGCGGCTGGAGAAGGACCTCGGCCGCTGGTTCCCGGTCTGGGGCGCGCCGGGACTCTGACGGGCCGTCCGCCGTCCCTATGATCACCCGTATGCGCAGCCGCCAGTACGGACCCGACCTGACCCCGCCGTGGAAGAAGCAGCAGCCCGCCCCGGAGGTGCCCGCCGAGCGGGACCTGGTGGTCGAGGAGGCGGCGACCGGCTTCTGCGGGGCGGTGGTGCGCTGCGAGAAGACCGCCGAGGGGTTCACCGTCACCCTGGAGGACCGGTTCGGCAAGCACCGGGTGTTCCCGCTGGTGCCGCGCGGCTTCCTGCTGGAGGGCAGGGTCGTCACCCTGGTGCGCCCGGCCGGCCCGGCGGCGCCCCGCACCCCGGGCCGCACCGCCTCGGGCTCGATCGCCGTCCCCGGCGCCCGGGCCCGGGTCGCCCGCGAGTCGCGGATCTACGTCGAGGGGCGGCACGACGCCGAGCTGGTCGAGCGGGTCTGGGGCGACGACCTGCGGATCGAGGGCGTGGTCGTCGAGTACCTGCGCGGCATCGACGACCTGCCCGCGATCGTCGCCGACTTCGCCCCCGGCCCGGGCCGGCGCCTCGGCGTCCTGGTCGACCACCTGCTCCCGGGGACGAAGGAGCACCGCATCGCCGCCCGGGTCACCGGCGAGTCCGTACTGGTCGTCGGCCACCCCTACATCGACATCTGGCAGGCCGTGAAGCCCGCCAGCGTGGGCATCCCCGCCTGGCCCGCCGTCCCGAGGGGAGAGGACTGGAAGGAGGGCACCTGCCGCCGCCTCGGCTGGCCGGTGGACACCCCGGCGGCCTGGAAGCACATCCTGTCGAAGGTGGACAGCTACCGGGACCTGGAGCCCGAACTGCTGGGCCGGGTGGAGGAGTTGATCGACTTCACGGCCCTGCCGGGTCAGGAGTAGGTCTGGAACTCCGAGGTGTCGAGCGTGACGCCCAACAGGTCGAGTCGAATGGGATCACCGAACTTGCTGATCCGCTCGGACAAGTACCTCGGAAGGCCGGACCCGGGATCCTGGCCCAGTTCGGTCAGGAGCACGCACACTCCCCTGATCGGATCGACGATCAAGTACGCAGGGATGGTGCCCTCCGCGTAGAGCTCCCGCTTGGTCCGGTAGTCACGATCGACACTGGTCTTCGACACCACCTCGACCACCAGGGTGACGGCAGGCGACGGCAGCAGGCGACCGTGTTCCTCGACCGCCCCGCGTTCGAAGACCACCAGGTCGGGCTGGGGTTCGCTCGCCTGCCCGGGGATCCCCACGTCTTGGGTGGTGAGTGGACGCCACCGGCTGAGCGGAAGCTGGTACTGGATGGCCAGGACGATGAGGTTGTGGACCATGTCAGGCCCCGCCATCATCACGATTTCCCCCCTGATGAGCTCGGCCTTGACGCCTTCCGGCACCTCCAGGTTCTCGAAGATCCCGGTCATCCGGTCATCGATGGCGGTCATCGCACGCTCCCTCCGACGGCTGACGCCCACGTTAACGAATGTCAGTCCACCAGGTCACGCACGACGGCGTCGGCCAGCAGCCGGCCCTGGAGGGTGAGGGCGGCGCGGCCGTCGGCGTACGGGCCTGCGGCGAGGAGGCCGTCGGCGAGGTGCCGGTCCGCGGCCTTGCGGCCGGTGTCCGTCAGCAGGTCCAGGGGGATGCCGTCCACCAGCCGCAGCTCCAGCAGGATGCGCTCGACGCGGCGGTCCTCGTCGGCCAGCACCTCGCGGGCCAGGGCCGGGGTGCGGCCCTCCGCCAGGGCCCGGGCGTAGGCGGCGGGGTGCTTGGCGTTCCACCAGCGGACGCCGCCGACGTGGCTGTGGGCGCCGGGGCCGGCCCCCCACCAGTCGGCACCGGTCCAGTAGAGCTCGTTGTGGCGGCAGCGGCCCTCGGGGGTGGTGGCCCAGTTGGAGACCTCGTACCAGGAGTAGCCGGCGGCGCCGAGCGCCTCCTCGGCGATCAGGTAGCGGTCGGCGTGGACGTCGTCGTCGATCATCGGCAGTTCGCCGCGCTTGACCCTGGCGGCCAGGCGGGTGCCCTCCTCGACGATCAGCGAGTACGCGGAGACGTGGTCGGGCCCGGCGCCGATGGCGGCGTCCAGGGAGGCCCGCCAGTCGTCGTCGGACTCGCCCGGGGTGCCGTAGATGAGGTCGAGGTTGACGTGGTCGAAGCCGGCCGCGCGGGCCTCGGCGACGCAGGCCTCGGGGCGGCCCGGGGTGTGGTGGCGGTCGAGCAGCCGCAGGACGTGCGGGCGGGCACTCTGCATGCCGAAGGAGAGCCGGTTGTAGCCGCCCTCGCGCAGTTCGGCCAGGTAGGCCGGGTCCACCGACTCCGGGTTGGCCTCGGTGGTGACCTCGGCGCCCTCGGCGAGCCCGAACTCCTCGCGGATCGCGGCGAGCATCTTCACCAGGTCGCGGGCGGGCAGCAGGGTCGGGGTGCCGCCGCCGAGGAAGACCGTCCGCACCGGGAGGTCCGTGTCCCCCAGCACCCTGCGGGCGAGGCGGATCTCGGCGACCACGTTGTCCGCGTACGTCTCCTGCGAGGCGACCGCCCCGGAGGAGCGCAGCTCGGTGGCGGTGTAGGTGTTGAAGTCGCAGTAGCCGCAGCGGCTGGCGCAGTACGGCACGTGCAGGTAGAAGCCGAAGGGTCGCGAGCCCAGCCCGGCCAGGGCGTGCGCGGGCAGGGAACCGTCGGACGGCACCGGATCGCCGTCGGGAAGTGCGGAGGGCATGGACCCATTGTCCCGTACGGCCCGGCCTGACCGGCGGGCCGTACGGGAGCGGGGCGGATCAGGCCTCGTTGGCACCCGCGTACATCGCGGTCACCGCGTCCGCGTAGGTCCGCTCGACCACCGGGCGCTTGATCTTCAGGCTCGGGGTGAGCTCGCCGTGCTCGATGTCGAGGTCGCGCGGCAGCAGGTGGAACTTCTTGATCGTCTGCCAGCGCTGGAGGTCGCCGTTGACCCGCTTGACGAAGCCCTCGATCAGCTCGTGCACGGCCGGCTCGGCGGCCAGCTCGGCGTAGCTCCGCCCGGCCAGGCCGTGCTCGGCGGCCCACGGCATCAGGACCGCCTCGTCCAGGCCGATCAACGCGGTGCAGTAGTTGCGGCCGTTGCCGATCACCAGGATGTTGCTGACGAACGGGCACACCGCCTTGAACTTGCCCTCGACCTCGCTGGGCGCCACGTACTTGCCGCCGGAGGTCTTGAACAGGTCCTTCTTGCGGTCGGTGATCCGCAGGAAGCC
Source organism: Kitasatospora sp. NPDC092039 (assembly GCF_044756065.1). Lineage (NCBI taxonomy): Bacteria > Bacillati > Actinomycetota > Actinomycetes > Kitasatosporales > Streptomycetaceae > Kitasatospora > Kitasatospora sp. NPDC092039. The sequence goes on from NZ_JBIVSD010000004.1 coordinate 459,361, forward strand.
GTCCGGGGTGAGCTCGCCGATGTCCTCGGTGTGGAACCAGCCGTCCGGCTCCAGCACCTCGGCGGTCTTCTCCGGCAGGTTGTGGTAGCCGCGCATGACGCCCGGGCCGCGCAGCAGGATCTCGCCGTCCTCGGCGATCCGCACCTCGGTGCCGGGCAGCGGGCGGCCCACGGTGCCGATCCGCACGTCCTCCGCGCGGTTGACGCAGGAGCCGGCGCTGGTCTCGCTCAGGCCGTAGCCCTCCAGGATGGGCACCCCGGCGCCGAGGAAGAAGTAGCCGATCTCCGGGGCCAGCGCGGCGCTGCCGGAGACGGCGCCGCGCATCCGGCCGCCGAAGGCCGCCCGGATCTTCGCGTACACCAGCCTGTCGGCCAGCGCGTGCTGCAGCCGCAGGCCCAGCGGGGCGGTCCCGGCCCCGGTGGCGACCCGGTTCTCCTGGACCACCCGGGCGTGCTCGCGGGCGACCTTGGCCGCCCACAGGAAGATCTTGTACTTGGCGCCGCCCTCGGCCCGGGCCTTGCCCGCGATGCCGTTGTAGACCTTCTCGAAGATGCGCGGCGCCGAGGCCATGATGGTCGGCCGGATCGCCGGCAGGTTGTGGATGATCCGGTCCACCCGGCCGTCCAGCGCCATCACGTGCCCGGTGGCGATCTGCCCGGAGATCAGCGTCTTGCCGAACACGTGCGACAGCGGCAGCCACATGAACTGGACGTCGTCGGGGCCCAGCAGCCCGCTGGCCTCCTGCGCCCGGCCCTCGTACGCCCAGCAGTCGTGCACCAGGCGCACGCCCTTGGGACGCCCGGTGGTTCCGGAGGTGTAGATGAGGGTGGCCAGCTGCTCCTTGCCGAGCCCGTCGACGGCCTTCTCCACCGCGTCGGGGTGCTCCGCCAGGTACCGGGTGCCGCGCTCCTCCAGCTCGGCGAGGGTGATCACCTCCAGGCCCGCGGTCTCGGGGGCCTCGGCGGGCGCGTCGAAGAGGATCACGGTGCGCAGCTCGGGCAGCTGGTCGATCTGCTCGACGGCCTTGGCCAGCTGGGCCTCGTTCTCGGCGAACATCGCCCGGGAGCCGGAGTCGGAGAGGATGAACGCGGTCTCGGACGCGTTGGTGCTCGGGTAGACGGTGGTGATCGCGGCGCCCGCGCACATGGCGCCGAGGTCGGTGAGGACCCACTCCAGCCGGGTCGAGGAGGCCAGGGCCACCCGGTCCTCGGGCCGGATGCCGAGCGCCATCAGGCCGGCGGCCACCGCCTTGACCCGGGTCGCGGTCTGCGCCCAGGTGAGCGAGCGCCACTGCTCGGCGCCGGGCGCGCCGTCGGCGGCCTGCTCGTCCACCGGCGAGGGGTAGCGGTAGGCCTCGGCGTTCGGGGTCAGGGCGACCCGCTCCAGGAACAGGTGGGCGACGGAGGCGGGGCGCCCGGCGACGAGGTCGGGCCTGCCGGAGTCGATCAGGGACTGCGCGGAACTCAACGAGGACCTCCGGGGGCGGGTGGCCGTCTGAGGGATTGTCGCGGCGTCCGTGGGGGCGGTCGCCGGGCCCCCGGTTCACCTGAGCGGTACCGGTCAGTAACAAAGGGGCAATCAGCAGCCTAGGGGGAAACCGGTCAATCCGTAAGAGGGCAGCGGCCGACGGCACACCGCCGCGGCACCCGTGCCGCACCCGGCCATTCGGCAAAAGCCGGGCAAACCTCCGGCTCCCGCACGCCGAATCGCCTGCGCGACGCTTGAGAACATCGAGAATTGGGGTGCGAACCCGACCGGCGACCGACAAGAGTGTGCTAGTGCTGATCAGACTGCTGAGGGCGTACCTGCGCCCGTACTCCCGACCGATCACCCTGCTGGTGCTGCTCCAGCTGGTGTCCACCCTCGCGGCGCTCTACCTGCCGACGCTCAACGCCGACATCATCGACGACGGGGTGGTCAAGGGCGACACCGGCTACATCCTGCGCGTCGGCGGGGTGATGATCGCGGTCACCGTCCTGCAGGCCCTGTGCTCGATCGGCGCCGTCTTCATCGGCGCCCGCACCGCCATGGCCTTCGGCCGCGACGTCCGCGCCGCCGTCTTCGACCGGGTGCAGGGCTTCTCCGCCCGGGAGGTCGGCCAGTTCGGCGCCCCCTCGCTGATCACCCGCACCACCAACGACGTCCAACAGGTCCAGATGCTCGCCCTGATGAGCTTCACGCTCATGGTCGCCGCGCCGATCATGTGCGTCGGCGGCATCATCATGGCGCTCAACCAGGACGTCCCGCTGTCCGGCCTGCTGCTCGCCGTCATCCCGGCGCTCGGCGTCGTCGTGGTCCTGCTGGTCCGCGCACTGCGCCCCAGGTTCCGCAGCATGCAGGAGCGGATCGACACCGTGAACCGGGTCCTGCGCGAGCAGATCACCGGCATCCGGGTCATCCGCGCCTTCGTCAAGGACGACCAGGAGCAGGCCCGCTTCGCCGGCGCCAACGAGGACCTCACCCAGGTCGCGCGCCAGGTCGGCCGGCTGATGTCCATCATGTTCCCCGCCGTCATGCTGGTGGTGAACGTCTCCAGCGTCGCCGTGCTCTGGTTCGGCGCCCACCGCATCGACGGCGGCGCGATGGAGATCGGCGCGCTCACCGCGTTCCTCTCCTACCTGATGCAGATCCTGGTGAGCGTCATGATGGCCACCTTCATGTTCATGATGGTGCCGCGCGCCGAGGTCTGCGCCGAACGCGTCCAGGAGGTCCTCGGCACCCACAGCAGCGTCGTCCCGCCCGCCGCCCCCGTCACCGAGGTGCTGCGCCGCGGCAACCTGGAGCTGCGCGACGTCGCCTTCCGCTACCCCGGCGCCGAGGCCCCGGTGCTGCGCGGCATCGAGCTCACCGCCCGCCCCGGCGAGACCACCGCCATCATCGGCTCCACCGGCAGCGGCAAGTCCACCCTGCTCGGCCTCGTCCCCCGGCTCTTCGACGCCACCTCCGGACAGGTCCTGCTCGACGGCGTGGACGTCCGCGAACTCGACCCCGCCGCGCTCGCCGAGAACGTCGGCATCGTCCCGCAGAAGCCCTACCTCTTCTCCGGCACCGTCGCCAGCAACCTCCGCTACGGCCGGCCCGACGCCACCGACGAGGAGCTCTGGCACGCCCTGGAGATCGCCCAGGCCAAGGAGTTCGTCGAGAAGCTGCCCGAGGGCCTGGACGCCCCCATCGCCCAAGGCGGCGGCAACGTCTCCGGCGGCCAGCGCCAACGCCTGGCCATCGCCCGGACCCTGGTACGCCGGCCCTCCGTCTACCTCTTCGACGACTCCTTCTCCGCGCTCGACTACGCCACCGACGCCAAGCTCCGCAAGGCCCTCGCCCGCGAGACCTCCGACGCCACCGTCCTGATCGTCGCCCAGCGCGTGTCCACCATCCGCGACGCCGACCGGATCATCGTCCTCGACGAGGGCGCCGTCGTCGGCACCGGAACCCACCACGAGCTGATGGCCGACAACCCGACGTACCGGGAGATCGTGCTCTCCCAGCTCACCGAGCAGGAGGCGGCGTGAACGAGCGAAGCGAGCGAATCATCAAGAGGTGCGCATGGGCGAAGGCCCCTGCCGAGCGCAGCGAGGTGGGCGCATGAGCAGCCCCGGCAAGAAGCCCGACCTGAACAAGGGCCAGGCTCCGAGAGGCGCCGCCCCCGAGCGCGCCCTGAAGAAGGACGCCGCGAAGGACGCCGACCTGCCCAGCGACTCGCAGGCCGCCGCCGCCCGTCGCGGACCGGCCGGCCCCGGCCGCTTCATGGGCGGCCAGGGCACCGAGAAGTCCATGGACTTCAAGGGCTCCGGCAAGCGCGTCCTCGGCCTGCTGCGCCCCGAACGCAACACCCTGATCGGCGTCCTGGTCCTCGGCGTGCTCGGCATCGGCTGCGCCGTCATCGGCCCCAAGATCCTCGGCGACGCCACCGACCTGATCTTCGCCGGCGTCGTCGGCGCCCGCTTCCAGTCCGGCACCTCCAAGGACCAGGTCGTCGACGGGCTGCGCGCCCACGGCGAGGGCGGCGTCGCCGACCTGCTCTCCTCCGTCGACTTCGTCCCCGGCCAGGGCATGGACTTCGGCGCCATCGGCACCGTCCTGCTCTGGGTGCTCGGCGTCTACGTCGCCTCCTCCGTCCTCGGCGTCTTCCAGGGCCGGCTGGCCACCCACGCCATCCAGGCCGCCAGCTACCGGCTGCGCCAGGACGTCGAGGCCAAGCTCTCCCGGCTGCCGCTCAGCTACTTCGACAAGCAGCCGCGCGGCGAGGTGCTCAGCCGGGTCACCAACGACATCGACAACATCGGCCAGTCCATGCAGCAGACCCTCGGACAGGTCGTCAACTCGCTGCTCACCGTGGTCGGCGTGCTCGCGATGATGTTCTGGATCTCCCCGCTGCTCGCCCTGATCGCGCTGATCTCGGTGCCCGTCTCGGTGGTCGTCGCCACCAAGGTCGGCAAGCGGGCCCAGCCGCAGTTCGTCCAGCAGTGGAAGTCCACCGGCCAGCTCAACGCCCACATCGAGGAGATGTACACCGGCCACACCCTGGTCAAGGTGTTCGGGCGGCAGCACGAGTCCGCAGAGACCTTCCGCGAGCACAACGAGGCGCTCTACCAGGCCAGTTACAAGGCGCAGTTCATCTCCGGCATCATCCAGCCCGCGATGATGCTGATCGGCAACCTCCAGTACGTGCTGGTCGCCGTCGTCGGCGGCCTGCGGGTGGCGAGCGGCGCGCTGTCCATCGGTGACGTCCAGGCGTTCATCCAGTACTCCCGGCAGTTCAGCCAGCCGCTCACCCAGGTCGCCAGCATGGCCAACCTGGTGCAGTCCGGCGTCGCCTCCGCCGAGCGCGTCTTCGAGCTGCTGGACGCCCCCGAGCAGAGCCCCGAACCGGCCATGCCCGAACGGCCCGACGTGGTCCGCGGCCGGGTCGCCTTCCAGGACGTGACCTTCCGCTACGACCCCGAGAAGCCGCTCATCGAGGACCTCTCGCTCAAGGTCGAACCCGGCCAGACCGTCGCCATCGTCGGCCCCACCGGCGCCGGCAAGACCACCCTGGTCAACCTGCTGATGCGGTTCTACGAGGTCAGCTCCGGGCGGATCACCCTCGACGGCGTCGACATCGCCGCGATGTCCCGCGAGGAACTGCGCTCCGGCATCGGCATGGTGCTCCAGGACACCTGGCTGTTCGGCGGCACCATCGCCGACAACATCGCCTACGGCGCCGAGTCGGCCACCCGCGAGCAGGTCGTCGAGGCCGCCAGGGCCGCCCACGTCGACCGCTTCGTGCGCACCCTGCCGGACGGCTACGACACCGTCATCGACGACGAGGGCACCGGCGTCAGCACCGGCGAGAAGCAGCTGATCACCATCGCCCGGGCGTTCCTCGCCCAGCCGTCCATCCTGGTCCTGGACGAGGCGACCAGCTCCGTCGACACCCGCACCGAGGTGCTGATCCAGCGGGCCATGGCCCGGCTGCGCACCGGCCGCACCAGCTTCGTGATCGCCCACCGGCTCTCCACCATCCGGGACGCCGACGTGATCCTGGTGATGGAGAACGGCTCGATCGTCGAGCAGGGCTCGCACGACCGGCTGATCGCCGCCGACGGCGCCTACGCGCGGCTCTACCAGGCGCAGTTCGCCGAGGCCGCGGTCGAGGTCGACTGACGCCCGGCCGACCGGCGGGCCGGGGCGGGGACTTCCCGCCCCGGCCCTTCGCGTTCCGGGCCTTCGCGTTCCGGGCTTTCACGTTCCGGGCTTTCACGTTCCCTGCCTTCCCGCCCCTGCCCTGCGCGTTCCGCCCGCCGCGCGCTACCTTGGGCCCGTGATCGACGACCAGGCCCCCGACCACCCGGACGCCCCGTCCGCCCCGGACGCCTTCGAGGCCAACCGCCGCTACCTGGGCTCGGTCGCCTACCGGCTGCTCGGCTCGTTCACCGACGCCGAGGATGTCCTCCAGGACGCCTGGCTGCGCTGGCAGGGCGCCGACCGCACCGCCGTCGCCGACCCGCGCGCCTTCCTCACCACCGTCGTCACCCGGCTCTGCTACGACCAGCTGGGATCCGCCCGCGCCCGCCGCGAGGCCTACTACGGCGAGTGGCTGCCCGAACCGGCCGTCAGCTACGCCGACGTCCCCGACTCCCCCGCCGAACTGGCCGAACGCGGCGAGTCCGTCTCGCTCGCCCTGCTCGCCGTGCTGGAGCAGCTCACCCCCGCCGAGCGGGCCGCCTTCGTGCTGCACGACGTCTTCGCGGTCGGCTTCGAGGAGATCGGCGCCTCCCTGGAACGCAGCCCCGACGCCGCCCGCCAGCTCGCCTCCCGGGCCCGCCGCCGGGTCCGCGACGGCGGGCGGGCCCAGGAGGGCGCCCGGCGCACCGGCGGGGCCGGCCCGGCCGAGCACCGCCAGGCCGTCGAGGCCTTCGCCGCCGCCAGCACCCGCGGCGACATCCTCGCCCTGATGGAGGTCCTCGACCCCGACGTGGTCTGGCACTCCGACGGCGGCGGCATCGTCCGTGCCGGGGTCCGCCCGATCCGCGGCGCCGACCGGGTGTCCCGGCTGGTGGCCGGCCTGGTCGCCAAGTGGTTCACCCCCGACGTGGCCATCGGCCGCGCCGTGGTCAACGGCGAACCCGGACTGGTCTGGTACGAGCGGGCCACCGGCCGGGTCGGCGGCGTCCTCGCCTTCACCGTGGCCGACGGCCGGATCGTCGAGGCCTACGTCGTGGTCAACCCCGAGAAGCTCGCCCGCATCCCCGCCGTGGAGCTGTGACCCGGCTCACGGTCACACCCCGGCCCGCCGCGTCGTCCCCTTCCCGAACAGCGCTCCACCGGAGCGCCCTCGCGAGGAGGCGGACGAGATGAGCAGCACCACCACCGGCCGGCGGATCGTCGTACTGGGCGCCGGGTACGCCGGCCTCACCGCGGCCAACGGCGCCGGACGGCGCCACGCCGTCACCCTGGTCGCCCCCGAGGACCGGATCCTGCACCGCATCCGCCAGCACGAGACCGCCGCCGGCCGCGGCCGAGACTGGCCCACCATCGGCGAACTCACCCGCGGCCGCCGGATCACCCACCGCCGGGCCCGGGCCGTCGGCATCGACCCGGACGCCCGCGAGGTCCGGCTCGACGACGGCACCACCCTCGCCTACGACACCCTGGTCCACGCCCTCGGCAGCCGCACCGCCTGGCACGGCGTCCCCGGCGCCGAACAGCTCGCCTACTCGGCGGAGCGCGCGGCCGAACTGCGCCGCCGGATCGACGGGGCCGACCGGCCCGGCACCATCGCCGTGGTCGGCGGCGGCGCCACCGGCATCGAGCTGGCCACCGAACTCGCCGAGGCCCACCCCGACTGGCGGGTCCGGATCGTCGCCTCCGGCCCGGTCGGCGGCGTCTACTCCGCCAAGGGCCGGGCCCACGTCCGGCGCGTCCTCGCCCGGCTCGGGGTGACCGTCCACGAGGACACCACCGTCACCGAGGTCACCGCGGACGGGCTGCGCACCACCGCCGGGCCGGTCGCGGCCGACCTCGTCGTCTGGGCCGCCTCGCTGGAGCCGCACCCGCTGGCCGCCGAGGCCGGACTGGCCGTGGACGAGCGCGGCCGGGCCCTGGTGGACGACCGCCTGCGGTCGGTCTCCCACCCGGACGTCCACGTGATCGGCGACGCCGCCGCGGTCACCGTCCCCGGCGTCGGCACCCTGCGGATGGGCTGCGCCACCGCCCTGCCGCAGGGCCGGTACCTCGGCCGGCTGCTGGCCGGGCGCACCGGCAAGCCGTTCTCGTTCCGGTACGCGGTGCAGTGCGTGAGCCTCGGCCGGCGGGACGGGCTGCTCCAGGTGGTCCGCCCGGACGACTCGATGCGGCCCACCGTGTTCACCGGCACCGCGGGGCGCCTGGCCAAGGCGGCGATCGTCTCCGCGGTCCGCGGCAGCCTGAAGTAGACCTCGGGGAGGCCCCCGCAGACGCCGGAAGGGCCCGGGCTGGTGCCCGGGCCCTTCCGGCGTGCGTCACCGCCGTGCCGCGGCTACTTCTTGTCCTTCGGCGTCTCGGCGTCGGTGGACAGCGCGGCGATGAAGGCCTCCTGCGGGACCTCCACGCTGCCGACCATCTTCATCCGCTTCTTGCCTTCCTTCTGCTTCTCCAGCAGCTTCCGCTTGCGGGAGATGTCACCGCCGTAGCACTTGGCGAGGACGTCCTTGCGGATCGCGCGGACCGTCTCACGGGCGATCACCCGGGAGCCGATCGCGGCCTGGATCGGCACCTCGAACTGCTGGCGGGGGATGAGCTTCTGGAGCTTGCCCGCCATCATCACGCCGTAGCCGTAGGCCTTGTCCTTGTGGACGATCGCGGAGAAGGCGTCGACCGCGTCGCCGTGCAGCAGGATGTCGACCTTCACCAGCTGGGCGGACTGCTCGCCGATGGGCTCGTAGTCCAGCGAGGCGTAGCCGCGGGTCTTGGACTTCAGCTGGTCGAAGAAGTCGAAGACGATCTCCGCGAGCGGCAGGGTGTAGCGCAGCTCGACCCGGTCCTCGGACAGGTAGTCCATGCCCTGCAGGCTGCCGCGGCGGGACTGGCAGAGCTCCATGATCGCGCCGACGAACTCGTTCGGCGCCAGGATGGTGCCGCGCACGACCGGCTCGAAGACGTCGGAGATCTTGCCGGACGGGAACTCGCTCGGGTTGGTGACGGTGTGCTCGGTGCCGTCCTCCATCACCACCCGGTAGACCACGTTCGGGGCGGTGGAGATCAGGTCGAGGTTGAACTCGCGCTCCAGGCGCTCCCGGATGATCTCCAGGTGCAGCAGGCCGAGGAAGCCGCAGCGGTAGCCGAAGCCGAGCGCGACCGAGGTCTCCGGCTCGTACACCAGGGCGGCGTCGTTGAGCCGCAGCTTGTCCAGGGCGTCGCGCAGCAGCGGGTAGTCCGAGCCGTCCAGCGGGTAGAGGCCGGAGAACACCATCGGGCGCGGGTCCTTGTAGCCGCCGAGCGGCTCGGTGGCGCCCTTGTGCATCGAGGTGATCGTGTCACCGACCTTGGACTGCCGGACGTCCTTCACACCGGTGATGATGTAGCCCACCTCGCCGACGCCCAGGCCGTCGGCGACCTTCGGCTCGGGCGAGATGACGCCGATCTCCAGCAGCTCGTGGGTGGCACCGGTGGACATCATCGAGATCCGCTCGCGCTTGGTGAGCTGCCCGTCCACCACACGGACGTAGGTGACCACGCCGCGGTAGGAGTCGTACACCGAGTCGAAGATCATCGCGCGGGCCGGGGCGTCCTTGACGCCGACCGGGGCCGGGATGGTGTTGACGATGTGGTCCAGCAGGTCCTCGACACCCAGGCCGGTCTTGGCGCTGACCTGGAGCACGTCGGACGGGTCGCAGCCGATGATGTGGGCGATCTCGGCCGCGTACTTCTCCGGCTGGGCGGCCGGGAGGTCGATCTTGTTGAGGACCGGGATGATCGTGAGGTCGTTCTCCAGCGCCAGGTACAGGTTGGCGAGGGTCTGCGCCTCGATGCCCTGGGCCGCGTCGACCACCAGGATGGTGCCCTCGCACGCGGCGAGGGAGCGGGACACCTCGTACGTGAAGTCCACGTGGCCGGGGGTGTCGATCATGTTGAGGATGTGCGTCGTCCCGGCGTCCGGCCCGGTCTTCGGCGCCCACGGGAGGCGGACCGCCTGCGACTTGATGGTGATGCCGCGCTCACGCTCGATGTCCATGCGGTCGAGGTACTGGGCACGCATCTGCCGGGGGTCGACGACGCCGGTGATCTGCAGCATTCGGTCTGCGAGCGTCGACTTGCCGTGGTCGATGTGGGCGATGATGCAGAAGTTGCGGATCAGCGCCGGGTCGGTACGGCTGGGCTCTGGCACATTGCTGGGGGTCGCGGGCACCTTGGTCCGATTCTCCGTTGGTCCGGGGCCGGGGGTGTCCGGGTCATCGCTGACCGGTTTTCCCGGGGACCGGACGGTCTCGTCCGATCGAAATAGTTCCTCCCATCCTCCCACGAGCGCGGGGCGGACCGCCGGTCGGGCACCGGGAGCGGCCGTCGCCTACGGCCGGTTTGGGCCACGGAGCGGGCCCCTGGTAGCGTGGTCAGCTGCACCTGGCCTCGGCATGCCCTCTCAGCTGGACCGAAGGCCGCCGGGTGCGACCCCGTTCAAACCTTTCAGACAGACTGAGGCTCCTTCGTGGCGAACATCAAGTCCCAGATCAAGCGCAACAAGACCAACGAGAAGGCGCGCCTGCGCAACAAGGCCGTCAAGTCCTCGCTGAAGACCGCTCTGCGCAAGGCCCGTGAGGCCGCTGCCGCCGGCGAGACCGAGAAGGCCACCGAGCTGGCCCGCGCCGCCTCCAAGGCGCTGGACAAGGCCGTGAGCAAGGGCGTCATCCACGCCAACCAGGCCGCCAACAAGAAGTCGGCCATCACCAAGCGCGTCAACACCGCCGTCCAGGCCTGACGCCCCCGGGGGCTCCCGCCCCCACCGCTTCGGGACGACCCGGCCCTCTACCCGGACCCCCGAGGCGCGCGAGACTCGCACCGCACGCGGCCTGCGTTCGCCACGCGGGTGCGGTGCAACGAAGCAGTACGGCAGGCGTCGCAGTCGGCCTCCTCCCCGGAGACCACTGCGGCGCCTGTCGCGTTCCGCGGTCCGGCCGCTAGGGTCGGTGCCCTAGGGTCTGTCAGGTCCGATCGGGGCGCGGGGAGCGCCCCGACGCCAGGCCCAGGGGGGAACCTCGATGTCGACGCCACCACCGCCGCCACCGCCGCCGTCACCGGCACCGAACGGGCCGGGGTACGGCTACCCGCAGCAGCCGGGCGGGGGCGCGCAGCCCGTACCGGGCGTTCCCGGACCCGGGGGTGCTCCCGGACCCGCAGGCGCGGCCGGCTTCGGGCCGCCGCCCGGGCTGCCCACCTCTCCCGGGCTGCCCGCGGTGCCTCGGCCCGCTCCGCGCGGGAACCTGCGGCGCAACGCCGTCTGGGCGTTCGTCGGCGCGGTGATCGTCTCGGTCGGCTGGACCGCCGCCGTGCTGACCGTCCCCGGGCTGGTCAGCAGCGAGTCCTCGCCGCGCGGACTGCGCGGCTACCACCTCTCCGACGACTTCTGCACCACCGCGAAGCCCACCAGGATCCTCCAGACGTACGCCGTCTCGGACACCACCGCGCCGACCCACCACACCGACCGGCACCCGGCGCTGGACAGCATGAACTGCTCGATGTCGCTCAAGCGCACCGGCGGCGACAGCGAGTACGCCAACCTCTACCTGCGCGCCGACCTCCACAAGGCGGTCAACCCGGCGCCCGAGCTGGAGGCCAACAAGGAGCTCTACCGGGCGCGCGGCTACCAGGTCACCACCGTCCCGGGGCTCGGCGAGGAGGCGTACTTCCTGTACCAGGACGACGGCTCGGACCAGTACCACAGCGTCTACGCCGAGCTGGACGTCCGCGACGGCGGGATGACGTACTACATCAACTTCTCGGCCGGTTACACCGAGGGCAAGGGCAAGCCGCCGTCCGAGGAGGAGCTGCGCAGCGCCCTCCGGTCCGACGCGCAGGACGCCGTCCGGGCGATGAAGAAGTAGGCCCGGCCGGGCCGCCGGTCGGCCCCGTCGGCCGGCCTGCCGTCAGGACGCCGGCCGTCAGTACGAGGGCCGGGAGCCGGCCCGGGCGGCGCGGGCGACGGCGACCACCGCGCGCTCCAGGGCGAAGGCCGGGTCGTCCGAGCCGCCCTTGACGGCGGCGTCGGCCTGGGCGATCGCGGTCAGCGCGGTGGCCACCCCGTCGCCCGTCCAGCCGCGCATCTGCTGGCGGACCCGGTCGACCTTCCACGGCGGCATGCCCAGCTCACGGGCCAGGTCGCCCGGGCGCATGTTCCGCCCGGCGCTCGCCAGCCGGCCGATGCTGCGCACGCCGGAGGCCAGCGCGTAGGTGATGCCGGTCGGCGGCTGGCCGACGGCCAGCGCCCAGCGCAGTCGCTCCAGCGCCTCCGCGGCCCGGCCGGTGACGGCCAGGTCGGCCACCTCGAAGCCGGTCGCCTCGGCCCGGCCGCTGTAGTAGCGGGCCACCACCGTCTCGTCGATCGCGCCCTCGACGTCCGAGGTCAGCTGGTGGCAGGCGGCCGCCAGCTCGCGCAGGTCGCTGCCGAGCGCGTCCAGCAGCGCCTGGCAGGCCTCCGGGGTCGCGGAGCGGCCGAGGGTGCGGAACTCGCCCTTGACGAAGGCCAGCCGCTCGCTCGCCTTGGCCAGCTTGGGGCAGGCCACCTCGCGCCCGCCGGCCTTGCGCCCGGCGTCCAGCAGGCCCTTGCCCTTGGCGCCGCCGGCGTGCACCAGCACCATGACCACTTCCTCGGCCGGCGCCTCGATGTACGCCTTGACCTCCTTCACCGAGTCGGCGGAGAGGTCCTGCGCGGCCCGGACCACGATCACCTTGCGCTCGGCGAACAGCGAGGGCGTGGTCAGCTCGGCCAGGCTGCCGGGCTGCAGGCCGCCGGGGGGGATGTCCCGTACGTCGGTGTCCGGGTCCGCGGCCTTCGCCGCCGCCACCACCTGGGCGACCGCGCGGTCCAGCAGCAGCTCCTCCTGGCCGACCGCGAGGGTCAGCGGGGCGAGCAGGTCGTCGGGTGCACTCTTCCTGGCCATCGCGTACCAGCATCCCACGGGCCGCGGACACTCCCGCCCGACGGAGCGGGCGGCCCGACCTGGACAATGGCCGGGTGACCGAGAACCACACCGCCGACCTCCCGACCGCCGACCAGCCGGCCGTCTCCGACCCGTACGCCCGGCAGCTGCTCGTCCTGCCCGACCGCGACACCGCCGAGGAGGCCGCGGAGGAGCTCGCCGCCACCCAGCCCGACCTCGGCGAGCTCGAAGTCGTCCGCGACGCGCTCGCGGGCGAGGACGACGCCGAGGACGCCCAGTGGCTGGTCGTGGCCGAGGCCCCGGAGAACGGCTGGACCCCTGCCCTGCTGCACGTCCTCGACACCCTCGCGGCCGGCTACGAGGGCTGGCGCGAGGAGGCCTGAGGGCGGGGCCCCCGGGGGAGCCCCGGCGGCTCCCCCGGGGCCTCCGGTCCGCTGCGGTCCGCTCCGGTCCGCTCCGGTCAGAAATGCGGTGAGCTGGGGGCGCCCCCGAGCCGCAGGTCGCCGACCCCGTCGAGGATCCTCTCCGCCGAGGCGACGTGGCGGCCCGCGGTGATGACGTCGCGCAGGCAGCGGTCCAGCGGGGTGCGCTCGGTGTAGATCGCGGCCGATCCGACCACGTCGTACAGGAGTTGGACCGCCTCCCGGCAGGCAGTGTGCGCGAACCGGCGGGCCAGCGCGGCGGTGCCGCGCTCCGGCGCCAGGCCCGCCGCCTGGGCGGCCCAGGCCCGCTCCAGCGTGGCGTACACGTAGGCGTCGGCCGCGCCGATCAGCGACTCGGCGTGCGCGAGGTCGGCCGGGGCGCCCGGGAAGGGCAGCGCGGTGCGCCGGGCGGACAGCAGCTCCCGGGCGCAGTCCAGCGCGGCCCGGCCGATGCCCAGCGGCACGCCCGCCATCTTCAGGGCGAGGTTGTCGGCGCGCAGGTGCAGCGGCTCCGGCCGGGCGCCGGACGGCGCCAGGGCGAAGGTGTGCCGCTCCGGGACGAACAGGTCGGCCACCTCGAAGTCGTGCGAGCCGGTGCCGCGCAGCCCGGTGGTGTGCCAGGTGTCGAGCACCCGGGCGTGCGCGGCGTCGAAGACGGCGATCCGCGGGGTGCCCTCCGGGGTCTGGAACCCGGCCATCACCCGGTCGGCGTGGGTGATCCCGCTGGCGTGGGTCCAGCGGCCGGTCAGCAGGTATCCCCCGCCGTGCCGGACCGCCCGCCCGGTCGGCGGCAGCACCGTCGCGGTGATCAGGTCCGGGTCCGGGAACAGCTCGGCGAAGACGTCCTCGGGCAGCGAGACCACGGCCAGCGAGGCGTTCAGCGCGACGGAGGCGCACCAGGCGACCGAGGCGTCCCCCGCGGCCAGCAGGTCGATCGCCCGGGTGGTCTCCGGCACGGTCATCTCGACCCCGCCCAGCCACGGCGGCAGGGCGGCCCGCAGCAGCCCGGTGGCCTTCAGGCCGTCGAGGACGTCACCGGGGATCCGGCCCAGCCGCTCGGTCTCGGGCGCGGTGGCGGGCAGTCGGGCGGCGTAGCTCCGTACGCGTTCCAGGACCGATGCTGCGGTACGGGCCGACCCGGTCCGGGGCGTTCCGGTCCGGGGCGGCAGTTCGAGGGTGGTCATCCGGTCCTCCGGGTTCGACGAGGGCGTCGGGCGATGGGTTCGGGACGTTGCGCTGGTCCGGGTCACAGGTCGTTCAGCGCCTTGTCGAGCTCGGCCGCCAGGGTGTGGAGGTAGGGGGCGCGCATGACGCTGTAGTGGTCGCCGGGCACGTCGACGCTCTCCGCCCGGTCGCCGAGCAGGTCCAGCCACTGCCGGGTGGCGGCGGTGGTGGCGCCGTCCATCGCCCGCAGCAGCCGGACCCGGCCCCGGTACGGGACGGGGTCGTGCTCGGCCAGCGCCCGGCTGAGGCGCAGGAACCGGCCCGCGAGCCGCTCCAGGGTGGCGGCGTCGATCTCCTCCGGCAGCACCCCCGCCCGCCGCGCCCGGGTCAGCAGCTCCTCGATCGGGGAGCGGCCGCCGGTGGGCTCGAACTCGGCCGGACCGGGGTTCCAGTCGCGGCCGGCCAGCCCGGCCAGGTCGCGGGCGAACCGGGCCAGCAGCGCCGGCTCGGCGGCGGGCTCGGTACGGCCGGGCGGTTCGAGCAGGTCCACGGCGGCGACCAGCTCGACCACCGCACCCCGCCCGGTGAGCAGCCGGGCGGTCTCCAGGGCGATCACGCCGCCCATCGACCAGCCGCCGAGCCGGTACGGGCCGTCCGGGAACCGTGCGGTGATCGCGTCGGCGTAGTGCGCGGCGAGCTCGGCCACGGTGAGCGGCGCGGGTTCCGCGGCGGGGTCGCGCCGGGGGTCCTGCTCGGAGTCCTGCCGGAGGTCCTGCTCGGGGTACTGGAGGGCGTGGACCGGCTGGTCCTCGTCCAGCAGGGCGCCGAGCCCGGCGTAGCAGAGCACGTCGCCGCCGACCGGGTGGACCAGGAACAGCGGCGGCCTGGTCCCGGTGCCCCGGACGGTGACCAGGGCCGACCGGCCCTCGTCGCCGGTCCGGCCGTCCTCGCCCGCCCGGTCGCGCAGCTCCTCGGCCAGCGCCTCGACGGTCGGCCGGGCGAGCAGCGCGGCCACCGGCAGCGAGCGACCGGTGCGCTGCCGGATCCGGGCCATCATCCGCACCGCGAGCATCGAGTCGCCGCCGAGGTCGAAGAAGTTCGCGGTGACGTCGAAGTCGTTGGCGGGGACGCCTGAGTCGTCCGCGGTGACGCCGGAGTCAGGGGAGTCCGGGCGGCCGCCGTCGGGGTCGGCCGGGCCGCCGAAGGGGTCGGCGGCGGCGCCGGCCGCCCCGCCGCGGGCGCCGAAGAACTCGGCCCAGATCCCGGCGAGCAGCCGCTCGGCGGCGTCGCGCGGGGCGACCGGCCCGCCGGAGCGCGGGGCCGCCTGCCCGGGCGAGGGCAGCCGGCGGCGGTCCACCTTGCCGTTGTCGGTCAGCGGCAGCTCCGCCAGCGGGACGATCCGGGCGGGCACCATGTAGCCGGGCAGCTCCCGGCCGAGCGCCGCGCGCAGCTCCTCCTCGGAGGCGTCCGCCACCGCGTACCCGACGAGCCGCCGCGGTCCCCCGCGCTCGCCCTCGGCCACCACGGCCGCCGCCCGGACCCCCGGGTGGCGCAGCAGCGCCGCCTCGACCTCGCCGAGTTCGATCCGGTGGCCCTGGATCTTCACCTGGAAGTCGGCGCGACCCAGGAACTCGATGTCGCCGTCCGGCAGGTAGCGGCCGAGGTCGCCGGTTCGGTAGAGCCGCTCCCCCGTCGCCGGGTGGCGCAGGAAGGCCGCCCGGGTCTTCGCGTCGTCACCGAGGTAGCCGCGGGCCAGGCCGGTGCCGGCGATGTACAGGTCGCCGGGGACCCAGGTCGGGCGCGGCCGCAGCGCCTCGTCCAGCACATGGAAGCGCTGGTTCCGCATCGGCCGGCCGTACGGGATGCTCGTCCGGTCCGGGTCCACCTGGGTGACGGGGTGCAGGATCGACCAGATGGAGGCCTCGGTCGCGCCGCCCAGGCTGTGGATCCGCGCCTGCGGCAGGATCCCGGCGATCGCGCCCGGGAGGGTGACCGGGATCCAGTCGCCGCTCATCATCACCACCCGCAGCGAGGACGGGCCGCCGCCGAGCGCCCGCAGGTGCTCGACGAACATCTCCATCAGCGCGGGGACGCTGTTCCAGACCGTCACCCGGTGCCGGTGCACCAGCTCCAGCCAGGCGGCCGGCTCGCGCTGCGCCGAGGCGTCGGGCAGGACCACCGCGCCGCCGGCCGCGAGCAGGCCGAACACGTCGTAGACCGAGAGGTCGAAGTTGAGCGCGGACAGCGCCAGCACCCGGTCGTTCCCGGTCACGCCGAAGCGGTCGTTGACGTCCTGGATCGTGTTGACCGCGCCGGTGTGCTCGATCATCACGCCCTTCGGCACCCCTGTGGAGCCCGAGGTGAAGATCACGTACGCGAGGTCCTCGGGCCGGGCCGGGGAGGGCGGCAGCGGACCCTCCGCGCCGGTGTCCTCCGGCTCGGTGTCGACGTGCAGCGCGCGGACGCCGTCCGGCAGGTCGAGCCCGGCCGCCACGGCCGAGCGGGTCAGCACCAGGCCGATCCCGGCGCTCTCCACGATCATCCGCAGCCGGGGCCCGGGCATCGCGGCGTCGACCGGCACGTAGGCGGCCCCGGTCTTGAGGACGGCCAGCGCCGCGACGACCTGCTCCCAGCCCTTGTCCATCACGATGCCGACCAGCACGCCCGGCCCTGCGCCGTACCCGATCAGCCGGCGGGCGATCCGGTCGGAGCGGCGGTCCACCTCGCGGTAGCTGAGCGTCCGGGCGGCGGTGATCACGGCGGGCGCGTCCGGCCGGGCCGCGGCCTGCCGCAGGAACGCGTCGTGCAGCAGCTCGGCGGGGACCGGGCCGTCGGTGGCGTTGACGGCCCGGCGGACCTCCAGGTCGGCCGCCGGCGCGGGCACGGACGGCGGGCGGCGCCACGCCCCCTCGCCGCAGAGGTCCCGCACCAGGTCCAGGTAGGCCTCCCACATCCCGTCGACCACGCCGTCGGGGAACACCTCCTCCACCACGTCCCAGTTCAGGACCAGCTCCCCGGCCTCCTCCAGGGCCTGGTGGTCGAGCCACACCTGCGGGGTGCGCACCGAGCTGGAGGCCAGCTCGCCGGCGGTGCCGAGGGTGGTCAGCGCGGTGAGCGCCCCGCGTTCGGCGTCGTCGGCGAGGCCGCGGTCGGCGACGCCACCGCCGGGGAGGCCACCGTCACCGTCGCCGGCGAAACCGTCACCGGCGAAGCCGCCGCCGGAGAAGCCGATCGTGCTGGTGAAGACCACCGGCATGCCCGCCAGGCCCGTCCCGCCCCGGGTGCGGTTGAGCTCGCGCAGCACCTCGACGCCGCTGACGTGGCCGTGTTCGAGGTCGGCCAGCAGCTGGTCCTGCAGGCGCGCGGCGCCGTGGACGAAGGCCTCGCCGGGAGCGGCGTCGACCTCCAGCAGGGTGGTGGAGCTGAGGTTCCCGACCACCCGGCCGGCGTCCTCGTGCAGCGGCCGCCGGTGGAACGCCAGCAGGTTGAGCGTGAAGCGCGGCGAGGCGCTCCAGGCCCCGAGCACCTGCGCGTACGCGGCGCACAGCGCGGCCGAGGGCGAGAGGCCCGCCACGGCGGCGTGCTCCTTGAAGCGCCGCCACGCCCCGGACTCCACCCGGGCCGTGCGGTGGACGAACAGCGGCTTCCGGGGCGCCGGGCCCGGGCGCAGCGGCAGGGCGGGGGCGGGCGGCAGCGAGTCGACCCGGGCCCGCCAGTAGGCGAGCGAGGTCTCGCGCCGCTCGGCGTCCGCCTCGGCGGCGGCGAGCACGTAGTCGCGGTAGGTGACGGCCGGGGCGGGGGTCGCGGGCGTCCCGTCGCGGTAGGCCTGCGCCCACTCCCGGAACAGCAGCCCGGAGCTGCGGCCGTCGACGATCAGCGCGTCGAAGTTGAGGTGCAGCCGGGTGGTGCGGGCGTCCAGCAGGGTGGCCCGGACGTCGAACAGCGGCCAGACCTCGGTGTCGAAGACCTGGTCCCGCATCTCCCGGTGGATCCCGGCCAGGCGGTGCTCCCGGTCGGCCCGGTCGCAGGCCCGCAGGTCGACGGTGGCGATCCGGTAGTCGGGGACCTCGGCGAGCACCCGCTGGTGCCCGTCCCGGGAGACGACCGCGCGGAGCATGTCGTGCCGGTCGACGAGCTGTCGGAAGGAGGCGGTCAGCCGGTCGAGGTCGGTGTCCGTCAGGTCCACCTCGACCAGGAAGGACGTGGAGACGTTGCCGAGTTCGAAGGCGTCGGTCCGGCCGACCAGGTAGGCCTGCTGGAGGTCGGTGAGCGGGAACGGCTCGTGGCGGGCCGCCGGATCGGCGACCAGCGCCGCCCCGGGCCGGCCGCCTTCGCCGCCGCCGCTGCCGCCGTCGTTGTTGTTGTGGTGGGCGGTCTGGGCGGCTTGGACGGCCCGGGCGATCGCGGTGACGCTGCGGCCGTCCAGCAGCTCGCGCAGCGGCAGGTCCACGCCGAGCCGCCGGGCGAGGGTCTGCCGGATGTCCGTCGCGATCAGTGAGTCGACGGCCAGGCGGCGCAGCGGCAGGTCCCGGTCGTCGCCGGTGACGGCCGCGCCGCGCGCCCGGCCGACGATGCCGGCCACCAGCTCGACCACGTCCTCGGTCCCGGGAGCGGCGGGCTCCCGCTCCCCCGCCGCCCGGACGGGCGCGGGGGCGTCCGGCACCGCTTCCAGGCGCACCCCGTCGGCGAGCGCCACCGGCGTGCCGTCGGGGCCGACCAGCCGTACCTGCGCGACCAGCGACCCGTCCGGGGCAGCCGGAGCCCCGCCCCGGCGGGGGCCGCCGGTCCAGAGCCAGTAGCGCTCGCGCTGGAACGGGTACCCGGGCAGCGGAACCGGCGGCCCGCCGGGCTCGCCGTGCACCCGCGCCCAGTCGATCCGCACGCCCCGGGTGTAGAGCGCGCCGAGGCCGTCCAGCAGGGTGCGCCGGGCGTCCTCCCCCGGGCGCAGCGACGGCAGGACGGCGGTGTCCCCGGCCGCCCGGACCTCGTCGAGCAGCGGCGAGGCGGGCCCGAGCTCCACGAAGGCGCGGTG
The DNA here is from genome assembly GCF_044756065.1 of Kitasatospora sp. NPDC092039. NCBI lineage: Bacteria > Bacillati > Actinomycetota > Actinomycetes > Kitasatosporales > Streptomycetaceae > Kitasatospora > Kitasatospora sp. NPDC092039. Next base: position 478,593 of record NZ_JBIVSD010000004.1, read on the forward strand.
ACCGTCCCGCAGCAGCGCGGCGAGGGCCGCCCCGAACCGCTCCGGACCGGCGGCGTCCGGACCGGCGGCGTCCGGACCGGCGGCGTCCGGACCGGCGGCGTCCGGACCGGCGGCGTCCGGCACGCTCCGGGCCGCCACCAGCGCGTCCTCCGGGCTCATCGTGCCCATGACGCACGCGGCCACCAGCTCGCCCGTGCCGTGGCCAAGGACGGCGGCGGGCCGCACCCCCCACGAGCGCCACAGCTCGGCGAGCGCGTACCCGACGGCGAACGGCGAGAGCCGGCCGCCGGGCGCCTCGGCGCACTGGTCCAGTGCGCGGCGGAAGACCGGCTCGGCCTCGGCCAGGACGGCGACCGCCTCGGCGTCCGGCCCGGCCAGGGGGCCGTCGGCCCCGGTGAGGAGGAACACCGGGCCCCGGCCGCTCTCCGGCGTCCGGGTGCCGACGCGGACGCCGGGCGGCGGCTCCTCCCCCCGGCGCGTCCGCAGGAGGAGGTCCCGCAGCTCGGAACAGGAGGAGGCGACGGCCGTGAGCCGGTGCGGGAAGTGCGCCCGGCCGAGACCGGTGGCGCGGCAGATCGCACCGAGCGGATCACCGGCTCCGCCCGGTTCGCCCGCAAGCAACTCGGTGTAGCGGTCGGTGAGTTCGGCGAGCGCGGCGGGCGTCCTGGCCGACAGGGTCAGCAGCCGCGGGCCGCCCGGCCCGGCCTCCTCGGACGGCTCCGGCGCCGGGGCGGCCGGGGCCTCCTCGATGATCACGTGGGCGTTGGTGCCGCTGATGCCCTGCGAGGACACCCCGGCGCGCCGGGGCCCCGACGTCTCGGGCCACTCCGTCTGCTCGGCGACCAGTTCGACCGCGCCCGCCGACCAGTCGACGTGCGGGGTGGGATCGTCCGCGTACCGGGTGGCGGGGAGGATGCCGTGACGCATCGACAGCACCGTCTTGATGACCCCGGCGACTCCCGCCGCTGCCTGGGAGTGCCCGATGTTGGGCTTCAGCGAGCCGAGCTTCAGCGGCCGCTCCCGGTCCCGGCCGTAGGCGGCCAGCAGGGCGCGCGCCTCGATCGGGTCGCCGAGCTCCGTGCCGGTGCTGCTCGCCTCCACCACCTGGACGTCACCGGGCGACAGCCGCGCGTCCGCCAGCGCCTGCCGGATGACCCGCTGCTGCGCCGCCCCGCTCGGCGCGGTGAAGCCGTTGCTGGCACCGTCCTGGTTCACCGCGCTGCCGCGCACCACGGCCAGCACCTGGTGGCCGCGCCGCCGCGCGTCCGACAGCCGCTCCAGCAGCAGCACGCCCACGCCCTCGGAGAGCCCGCTGCCGGCGGCACCGGCCGAGAAGGGGCGGCACCGCCCGTCCGGTGACACGCCCTGCATCCGGGTGAACTCGGTGAACAGCTGCGGGGTGGACATGATCGTCGCACCGCCCGCCAGCGCCATCTCGCACTCGCCGCCGCGCAGCGACCGGACGGCCAGGTGCAGCGCGACCAGCGAGGACGAACAGGCCGTCTCCACGGTCATCGCCGGGCCGCGCAGGCCGAAGGTGTAGGAGATCCGGCCGGACGCGGCGCCGCCCACCGCCCCGGTGGTCAGGAAGCCCTCGGCCTCCTCCGGCACCTCGCCGAGCCCCAGCCCGTAGTCGAGGTTCGACAGGCCGGTGAACACGCCGGTCTCGGTGTCGCGCACCGACTCCGGGTCGATCCCGGCGTCCTCGAAGGCCCGCCAGGCGGTCTCCAGCAGCAGCCGCTGCTGGGGGTCCATGGCCAGCGCCTCGCGCGGGCTGATGCCGAAGAAGCCGGCGTCGAACTCCGCCGCGTCGTAGAGGAATCCGCCCGAGCCGGTCAGGCTCCGCCCGCCGTTGTCGGGGTCGTACAGCCCCTCCTCCCAGCCCCGGTCGCGGGGGAACGCGCCGACCGTCTCCCCGCCCGAGGCCAGCAGCCGCCACAGCGCCTCGGGCGAGTCGACACCGCCCGGGTACCGGCACGCCATGCCGACGATCGCGATCGGCTCCCGCTCCCCCTCCTCCAGTTCGCGCAGGCGCCCGCGCGCCTCGTGCAGGTCGAGGGTGAGGCGCTTGAGGTATCCGAGCAGCTTCTCGTCCGATGCTGATGCCATGACGGATCGGTCCTTCCTCCGTGGGGGTGCGGTGGGCTCGCGGCGGGGTGGGGCGGGGGTCAGATGAGCTCGCGGCGGGGCGGGGGTCAGATGAGCTCGCGGTCGATGAAGTCGAGGAGTTCCTCGGCGGTCGCGGCCTCGACGAGCGCCGCCACGTCCTCGTCGAGGTCCCCGACGGACGGCTGTTCCGGGGTGGAAGGGCCTCCCTGGACGGACGGCGCTCCCTGGACGGGCCCGGTGTCCGCGACGGGCACGGTGTCCCGGACAGGCCCGGCGGCCTCGACGGGCGGCACGAGTCCGTCGTCCAGGACGGCGACCAGCTCGGGCAGCGTCGGCGCCTCGAACAGCAGGGTGAGCGGGAGCTTGAGCCCCGTCGCCGCGCCCAGGCGGTTGCGGAACTCGACCGAGGTGAGCGAGTCGAAGCCGAGCTCGCCGAACGGCCGGTCGTCCGGGATCGCCTCGGGCCGGGAGCCCAGGACGGCGGCCATGTGGGCCCGGATCAGATCGGCCAGCACGTCGGCGCGTTCACCGGCCGTCCGGCCGCTCAGCTCCTCGCGCAACGGCCGGTTCCGCCGCCGGCCGGGGCCGTTCCCGGCCCGCCCCGCCCCGGCGGCCGCCACCACCTCGCGCAGGACCGGCGGGAGGTCCGGCCCGAGGTCGCGCAGGACGTCCCGGTCGAGCCGGGCGGGCACCAGGACGGCGTGCGGCGACGGCAGCGCGGCGTCCAGCAGGGCCAGGCCGTGCTCGGGGGCGATCTCCACCAGCCCGGCCCGGGCGAACCGGGCGCGATCGGCGTCACCGAGGGCGCCCAGCATGCCGTCCTGGTCGCCCCACAGGCCCCAGGCCAGCGCGAGGGCGGGCAGGCCCTGCGCCCGGCGGTGCCGGGCGAGCGCGTCGAGGAAGGCGTTGGCGGCGGTGTAGCCGCCCTGGCCGGCGCCGCCGAGCGTCCCCATCACCGAGGAGACCAGGACGAAGGCGGTGAGCGGGTGGCCGGCGGTCAGCTCGTGCAGGTGCCAGGCGCCGTCGGCCTTGACCCGCATCACCCGGTCGATCTGCGCGGGCGTGAGCGAGGTGACCGGCGCGTCGTCGACCACCCCGGCCGCGTGGATCACGGCGGTCAGCGGGTGCCCGCCGGGGACGGCCACGATCATCGCGGCGACGGCGGCCCGGTCCGCGACGTCCACGGCCGCGAACGCCACCTCGGCGCCGAGCCCGGACAGCTCGGCCGCCAGCTCGGCGGCTCCCGGCGCGTCGCCGCCGCGGCGGCCGGCCAGCAGGAGCCGTCGGGCGCCGTGCCCGGTGACCAGGTGCCGCGCCAGGGCCCGGCCGATGGCGCCGGTCCCGCCGGTGATCAGCACGGTTCCGTCCGGGTCGAGGACCGGGGGGACGGTGAGCACCACCTTGCCGACGTGACTGCCCTGGCGCAGCAGCCCGAGGGCCTCGGGCGCCCGCCGGACGTCCAGGTCGGTGACGGCGGGCCAGCCGAACGCGCCCCGGGCGAACAGCTCGACCGTCCGGCCCAGCAGGCGGGCGAGGTGCTCGGGCGGCAGCTCCAGCAGGTTGAACGCCCGGTAGCGCACGCCGGGGTGCGCGGCGGCCACCTCGGCGGGGTCGCGCTGGTCGGTCCGGCCCAGTTCGACCAGGAGTCCGCCGGGGCGCAGCAGCCGCAGCGACTCGTCGACGAGCTCGCCGGTCAGCGAGTTCAGGACGAGCGCCATGCGGCGGCCGTCCGCGGCGAGGCGGGCGCCGAAACGGGCGCCGAAGCCCGGCTCGCGGGAGGACGCGAGGTGGTCGTCGTCCAGGCCGAGGGCGCGCAGCGCCGGCCACTTGGCGGGGCCGGCGGTGGCGAAGACCTCCGCGCCCAGGTGCCGGGCCAGCTGGACGGCCGCCAGACCGACGCCGCCCGCACCGGCGTGGATCAGCACCGGGTCGCCCGCGCCCACACCGCCCAGTTCGACCAGGGCGTGCAGGGCGGTCAGGTGGGCGACCGGCACGGCGGCGGCCCGGGTGAAGGACCAGTCGTCCGGGATCCTGACCAGGGTGCGGTGGTCGGCCTGGGCCACCGTGCCGAACGCGGCGGGGAACAGGCCCATCACCCGGTCGCCGACGGCCAGGCCGGTCACCCCCGGGCCGGTCGCGGTGACCACGCCCGCGCCCTCCAGGCCGAGCGGGCCGGGGTCGCCGGGGTGCATGTCGAGCACGCCCAGGACGTCGTGGAAGTTGAGCCCGGCGGCGCGGACCGCGATCCGGACCCGGCCGGGGCCGGGTTCGGCGGCGGCCTCGGGGCAGGGGCGCAGCTCCAGGCCGCCGAGGGTGCCGCGCTCGGGGATGTCCAGGTGCCAGGCCGCCGCGTCCTGCGGGGGCCGCAGCGCGGGGTCGCCCGCGGCGGAGACCAGCCGGGGCACCAGGACGGCGCCGTCGCGGACGGCCAGCTGGTTCTCGTCCGGGGCCAGTGCGGCGGCCGGGACCGCCGGGGTGCGCTGCGGGGTGTTCTGCGGGCTTCCCGTCGGGTCGGTCTTCGGGTCGGCCGCCGGGGAGGTGGTGCCGGGGGCCAGGTCGACCAGGGTGAACCGGCCCGGGTGCTCGACCTGGGCGGTCCGCACCAGGCCCCAGACCGCCGCCTGGGCGAGGTCCCGGACGGTCTCGCCGGGCCGGACGGCGACCGCGCCCCGGGTGACCAGCACCAGGCGGGCGCCGGCGAGCCGGTCCTCGGCGAGCCAGCGGCCGAGCAGGTCGCGGGTGCGGTGGACGGCGGTCCTGGCCGCCGTCGCCGGGTCGGGGCGGGCCTCGTCGTCCTCTCCGGTCTCTCCGGTCTCGCCGGTGGGGCAGGTCACGGCGGTGGGTCCGGCCGGGTCGAGGGTGTCGAGGTCGAGGGTGTCCCAGGGGACGACCGGCACCTGACCGTCCGTCGGTCCGGGCGTCGGTCCGGAGGCCGGTCCGGGCAGCGGTCCGGGCGTCGGCTCGGGCAGCGGTTGCCAGCCGAGGGCGAACAGCGAGTCGCGTGCGGCGGCCGCCGGGTCGGCCGGGCGGCCCGTCGCGACCGGGCGCAGCTCCAGCGACTCGACCCGGCCCACCGGCTCCCCGGCGGCGTCGAACAGGGTCAGCGGGAGGCCGCCGTCCACGGCGGCCCCGGCGTGCACTCTCAGGGACGTACGGCTGCCGGGCGTACCAGTGGTACCGGCTGTGCCAGGTGTACCGCTCAGACCGTTCGCACTGCTCGGACCGTCCGGACCGTTCGTCAGGGACACTCCGCGCCAGCGCAGCGGTTGGACGGCCCGCCCCTCGTGGTCCGCGGCGGCGGCGATCAGGCCGTGCAGGGACGCGTCCAGCAGGGCGGGGTGCAGCCGGTAGGCCCCGGCGTCGGCGGCCGCCGGCTCGGGCAGGACGGCCTCGGCGTACTGCTCGCCGCCGTCGCGCCGCCAGGCGGCCCGCAGGCCCTGGAAGGCCGGCCCGTGCTGGTGGCCGCGCAGGGTGAGGTCCTCGTACATCCGGGCCAGCGGCACCGGCGTCGCACCGGCCGGCGGCCACGCGGCGGGGGCCGGGACCGTGCCCGGAGCCGGAGCCGGAGCCGGAGCCGACGCGGACGCGAGAGCCGATGCCGGGGCGCGGTCGGTGCCCAGGGTGCCGGTGGCGTGCTCGATCCACTCCCCGCCGGTCGCCCGGCCCGAGATCCGGCAGGTCCGCAGCCCGTCGCCGTCCGCACCCGACACCCGTACGCGCAGGTCGACGGAGCCGTCCGCGGGCAGCTCCATCGGTGTGCCGACGGTCAGTTCCTCGATCCGCGGCGTCCCGGCCTTGGCGCCCGCGTGCAGGGCCAGTTCCAGGAACACGGTGCCCGGCACGACGACCGACCCGGCGAGGGCGTGGTCGGCCAGCCAGGGGTGGCTGCGGGCCGACAGCCGTCCGGTGAACACCGTTTCGCCGTCGCCGAGTTCGACGGCCGCGCCGAGCAGCGGGTGGTCGGCCGGGGCCTGGCCGAGGCCGGCCGTGCCGGACGGTCCGGCCGCGCCGGTGAGCCAGTAGCGGCGGCCCTGGAACGGGTAGGTGGGCAGGTCGACGGGGCCGGCGGCCGTCCCGGTCAGCCGCTCCCAGGCGACGGGCAGGCCGCGGACGTGGGCCTCGGCGGCGGAGGTCAGGAAGCGGCGCAGGCCCCCGTCGTCGCGGCGCAGCGAGCCGGTCACGATCCCGTCGGCGCCGGCCTCCTCCAGGATCTGGCCGATGCTGCCGCTCAGCACCGGGTGCGGGCCGACCTCGACGAAAGTGGTGTGGCCGGAGGCGACCAGTGCCTCGACCGCCTCCTGGAAGCGCACGGTGTGCCGCAGGTTCCGGTACCAGTAGAAGGCGTCGAGCCCGGCGCCGTCCTGCCAGTCGGCGGTGACCGAGGACATCAGCGCGATCCCGCCGGTGCGCGGCGTCAACGGAGCCATCCCGGCCAGGAGCTTCTCCCGGATCGGCTCGACCGCCGGGCAGTGCGAGGCGTAGGCCGCCGGGATCACCCGGGCGTTGACGCCCTCGGCCCGGTACCCCTCGACCAGGGCGGTGATCGCGTCCGGGGCGCCGGCCACGGCGGTGGTGGCCGGCCCGTTGACCGCGGCGATGCTCAGCGCACCGCTCACCGCCCCGGTCAGCGTGCCGAGGCGTTCGCGCACCCGCGCCGCCGGCAGCGGGACGACGGCCATCATCCCCCGGCCCATCAGGTCGACGGCCAGGGAACTGCGCAGCGCGATGGCGCGGGCGCCGTCCTCCAGGGAGAGCGCCCCGGCCACGACGGCGGCGGCGATCTCGCCCTGGGAGTGGCCCACCACGGCGTCCGGGACGACCCCGGCCTCCCGCCACAGCTCGGCCAGCGACACCATCACCGCCCACAGCGCGGGCTGGACGACGTCGATCCGGTCGAGCAGCGGCGCGCCGGCCAGGACGTCGGTCAGCGACCAGTCGACGTACGGGTCGAGCGCCCGCTCGCACTCGGCCAGGCGGGCGGCGAACACCGGGCTCTCGGCGGCGAGCCGCGCCGCCATCCCGCGCCACTGGCCGCCCTGCCCGGGGAAGACCAGCACGGTGCGGCCCGGCTCGCCGGCCCGGCCGGTGACCAGGCCGGGGGCCTCCTCGCCGCGGGCCAGCGCGGCCAGGGCCCGCTCGGCCTCCGACCGGTCGGCGGCCACCACCACGGCGCGCTCGTCCAGGGCGGCCCGGGCGGTCAGGGCCGGCGCCGCGGCCACCGGGTCGAGCCGCCCGGACGCCAGCCGCCGGGCCTGCTCGCGCAGTGCGTCCGCGGTCCGGGCCGACAGGACGACCGGCACCACGGCCGGCCGCACCGGCTCGTCCACGGCCTGCGCCCCGGGCTCGGCCGGCGGCTGGGTCAGGATCACGTGCGCGTTGGTGCCGCTGATCCCGAACGAGGAGACGCCGCCGCGCCGCGGCTCACCGGTCTCCGGCCAGGGCCGGGCCCGGTCGAGCAGGGCCACCGAGCCCGCCGTCCAGTCCACGTGCGGGGACGGCTCGTCGACGTGCAGGGTGGCGGGCAGCGTGGACTTCCGGATCGCCTGGACCATCTTGATCACGCCGCCGACGCCCGCCGCGGCCTGGGCGTGCCCGATGTTGGACTTGAGGGACCCGAGCCACAGCGGCCGCTCCCGGTCCCGGCCGTAGGCGGCCAGCAGGGCGTTGGCCTCGATGGGGTCGCCGAGGGCGGTGCCGGTCCCGTGCGCCTCCACGGCGTCGACCTGGCGGGGCGCGAGCCCGGCGTCGGCGAGGGCGTCCTCGATCACGCGCTGCTGGGCGACGCCGCTGGGCGCGGACAGCCCGTTGGAGGCGCCGTCGGAGTTGACGGCGCTGCCGGCCACGACCGCCAGCACCGGGTGGCCGTGCCGGCGGGCGTCCGAGAGCCGCTCGACCACGACCATGCCCGCGCCCTCGCCCCAGCCGGTGCCGTCCGCCCGGGCGGAGAAGGCCTTGCAGCGGCCGTCGGCGGCCAGCACCCGCTGACGGGACAGCTCCACGAACATGCCGGGGGTCGCCATGACGGTGACCCCGCCGGCCAGCGCGAGCGAGCACTCGCCGGCCCGCACCGCCCGTACCGCCTGGTGCAGGGCGACCAGCGACGCCGAGCACGCGGTGTCCACGGTCAGCGCGGGCCCGTTCAGGCCGAGGACGTAGGCGATCCGACCGGAGACCACGCTCACGCTGGTGCCGGTCAGCAGGTGCCCGGCGACGCCGTGCCCGGCCGTCTCCATACTCGGCCCGTAGCCGGAGTGCATCGCCCCGGCGAACACGCCGGTCCGGCTGCCCTTCAGCGCCGTGGGGTCGATCCCGGCGCGCTCCAGCGCCTCCCAGCCGACCTCCAGCAGGAGCCGCTGCTGCGGGTCCATGGCCAGGGCCTCGCGCGGGCTGATCCCGAAGAACTCCGCGTCGAAGTCCGGTACGTCCCGGACGAAGCCGCCCCGGCGGACGTAGGAGGTGCCGACCCGGTCCGGGTCCGGGTGGTGGAGTGCCGCCAGGTCCCAGCCGCGGTCGTCGGGGAAGTCGCCGACGGCGTCGGTGCCGGCGTCGACCAGGTCCCACAGGTCCTCGGGGGAGCGCACCCCGCCGGGGAAGCGGCAGGCCATGCCGACGATGACCACGGGGTCGTCGGCCTCGACGGCGGCGCGTTCCGGTACGGACACCGCCGGGGCGGCGGTGGCGGTGAGCCCGGCCACCGCGGCGGCCAGCGCGGCCGGGCTCGGGTGGTCGTACAGGACGGTGCTCTCCAGGTTCAGCCCCGTCGCGGCCGCCAGCCGGTCGCGCAGTTCGAGCGTCATGGCCGAGTCCAGGCCCATCTCGCGGAACGTCCGCCCGGGCCGGACGTCGGCGGCCGAGCCGGCACCGAGCACGACGGCGGTCAGGCTCCGGACCAGCTCCAGGGCCGACCCTCCGTCGGGGGGCGGAGTCTTCCCGGCGGGCTGTCCGGCAGGCTGTCCGATCGGCTGCTCGACCGACTGTCCCGCCGTCTGCCCGGCCGTCCGCTGGGCCGACCGCTCGACCTGCTGCTGGGCCGACTGCTCGACCGACTGTCCGGTCGCCGGCCCGGTGGCCCGCTCGGCCACCTGCTCGGACTCGGTGAGCCCGGCCCCGGGCATCCCGGACGGCCAGCAGGAGCGGCGCTGGAACGGGTAGGTCGGCAGGTCGGCGAGCGGTGCCGAGTCGGGCAGCAGCGCGGACCAGTCCACGGCGACACCGCGGACGAAGGCCTCGGCCGCCGCCGTGAGGAACCGGCGACGGCCGCCGTGGCCGCGCCGGAGCGTGCCCAGCGCGGCGCCCTCCCCGCCGCGCAGGTCGATCGCCTGCCGGACGCCCATCGCCAGCACCGGGTGCGGGCTGATCTCCAGGAAGGTCGAGTGGCCCGCGTTCAGCAGGCCCTCGACGGCCGGCCCGAACCGCACCGGCTCGCGGAGGTTGCGGAACCAGTACCCGGGGTCCAGCTCGGCGGTGTCGACCGGTGCGGCGGTGACGGTCGAGTGGAACGGCACGTCGGTGGAGTGGGGGGCGATCCCGGCGAAGGCGGCGAGCAGATCCTCCCGCAGCCCCTCGACGGCCGCGCTGTGCGAGGCGTAGTCGATCGCGAGCCGCCGGGTGCGCACCTGCTGCCCGTAGTGGGCGGCCAGCGCGTCCAGCGCGGCCGTCGGCCCGGCGACCACCGTGTGCGCGGGCCCGTTGACCGCCGCCACCGACAGCCCGGAGCCGCCTGCCGTCGCCGGGTCGCCCGCCGTGAGGCCGGCCGTCGCGAGATCCCTCTCCACCCGTTCGACCGGCAGCTCCACCGACAGCAGGCCGCCGTCACCCGCGATCCGGCTCAGCACCCGGCTGCGCAGGGCCACGATCCGCGCACCGTCCCGCAGCGACAGGGCGCCCACGGCGGTGGCGGCGGCGATCTCGCCCTGCGAGTGGCCCACCACGGCGGCGGGCTCCACCCCGGCCGAGCGCCACAGCGCGGCCAGCGACACCATCACCGCCCACAGCGCGGGCTGGATCACCTCGTCGCCCTCCAGCGCCGGCGCACCGGGAGCGCCGCGCAGCACGTCGGCCAACGACCAGTCCACGTACGGGCGCAGGGCCTCCGCACACTCGCCGATCCGCTCGGCGAAGAACGGGGAGGTCTCGATCAGCTCCGCCGCCATGCCCGTCCACTGCGAGCCCTGGCCGGGGAAGACGAAGACCGGCCGGACCGCCGGTCCCTCGTGCCGGCCCTCCACCACGGCCGCGGACGGCTGCCCGGCCGACCGGGCCGTCAGTTCGGCGAGGAAGCCGTCCCGGTCGTCCGCGACGACGACGCAGCGGTGCTCGAACGCGGTGCGGGTCACGGCCAGCGACCGGGCCACCGAGGCCGCCCCGAGCTCCGGGCGCGCCGCCACCTGGGCGCGCAGCCGGTCGGCCTGGTCGCGCAGCGCGGCCTCGTCACGCCCGGACAGGACCCAGGGCAGCGCCCCGGCCTCCTCCTGCTCGTCGACGGCCTCGGCATCCGTCCAATCCGACAGGACCACATGGCAGTTGGTCCCGCCGATCCCGAACGAGCTCACTCCCGCCACCAGTCGCCCGCCCGACTCCAGCGGCTTCCCTCCCGACTCCGTCGGTTGCCCGCCCGACTCCGCCAGTCGCCCATCCGCCTCCGGCGGTGCGGGCCAGGGTCGGGTCTCGGTGTTCACCCGCAGCCGCAGCTCCTCCAGCGGGACCCGCTCGCCGGGCCCGACGTGGTTCAGGCTGGGGACGAGCTCGCGCCCGCCGAGGCACAGGACGGTCTTGATGAACCCGGCGATTCCGGCCGCGCCCTCCAGATGACCGATGTTCGTCTTCACCGACCCGACCAGCAGCGGGAGTTCGGCCGGACGAGCCGAGCCCAGCGCGGCGCCCAGCGCGGCGGCCTCGACCGGGTCGCCGGCCCGCGTCCCCGAGCCGTGCAGCTCGACGTACTGGACCTCGCCCGGCTCGACGCCCGCGTCGGCGCAGGCCGCGAGGACCACCCGCTCCTGCGACGCGCGGCCCGGGGTGGGCAGCGTCTCGGTCGCACCGTCGTTGTTCAGGGCGCTGCCGCGGATGACGGCGTGGATGCGGTCGCCGTCCCGGACGGCGGCCTCCAGGAGCTTGAGGACCACCACCCCGCCGCCCTCGCCCCGGACGTAGCCGTTGGCGCGGGCGTCGAAGGTGAAGCAGCGCCCGTCCGCCGACAGCGTTCCGGCCCGCTCCAGCGCCAGGGTGCTCTCCGGCGCGAGGATCAGGCTCACCCCGCCGGCCAGGGCCAGCTCGGACTCGCCGCTGCGCAGGCTCGCGCACGCCAGGTGCACGGCGGCCAGCGAGGACGACTGGCCGGTGTCCACCACCAGGCTCGGGCCGTTCAGGCCCAGCGTGTAGGAGATCCGGTTGGCGGTCACCCCGCGCTGCAGCCCGGTCAGCGTGTGCCCGGTCACCGCCTCGGGGCCCATCCCGTGCAGCAGCGTCGCGTAGTCGTCCGCGATCACCCCCAGGAACACGCCCGTCCGGCTGCCCGCCAGATCGCCCGGCAGGGTACGGGCGTCCTCCAGCGCCTCCCAGGCGAGTTCCAGGGCCAGCCGCTGCTGCGGGTCCATCGCCACGGCCTCGCGGCGCGATATGCCGAAGAACTCGGGGTCGAACCCGTCCACCCGGTCCAGGAACCCGCCGCGCACCGGCCCCCGGCCACCCCGCCGCTCGGACACCGCGTCACCACCGCCGCGCAGCAGCCGCCAGAAGGCCGCCGGCCCGTCCGCCTGCGGAAAGCGGCAGCCGATCCCGACCACCGCGACCGCGTGCGGCGGAAGAGCACCCGCGCCACGACAACCAGCACTGTCCACCATCGATGCACCCCGCAGTGAATCCAGAGAAAGGCCCCGACAAACCGCCGAACGACCCACCCGGGGCCGCTCCTGAAATTCCTTCGGTTTCCGCGAACCGGCATGCCGAACTCACCGAGCGGCGACTCCGGTCACGAGAAAACACCGGCCCCCACCTGGGCACCGGCACCCGCCCCACGAGGATGCCCCCGGGCCGAACACCACCGGAAGCCGTCCCGGGGGTTCATGATCGTGCGTTGCTGAACCCCGAAGGGGCCCACACATCCCCGACATACCGGGCACAGCCACCCTCCAGCCCGCGGACCGTCCGCCCCGGAGCCCCGGCCGCCACCTGGCCAGGAGGTGAGGCTTTTCTGCGGCGCGCTCCGGGCCTGCCCGGAGCGCGCCGCAACTGTCTTCCGGCTACTTGCGATTCCTGCGGCGCCTCGCTGCGGGGTGCCCTTTGCCCCCGGGCTTGCGGTCTTTTCTCCGGCGCGCTCCGGGCCGAGCCCGGAGCGCGCCGGAACGTTTCTGCCGGCTTTGCGCCGCACCTCCTCCCACAACCCCCTTCACCCTTCCCACGCCCCACCTGGTTGATGGGAGGAGGTGAGCGCGGGGGTCACGCGGGCGGGGCTCGCGGGGCGGAGGACGTCCGCTCGGGGTGGGTGTGGGCTACGGAGGCGTGGGCGCCGGGCCCGCCGGGCCCGCCGGGCCCGCCGTGGCTACGGGGGCGGTGGGCGGTGTGCGCGGGCTGGGAGTGGACGGCCACGCCGAGGGCGGCCGGGGAGTCACCCGTCACCGCGATGTCTCCCTCCCGGTCGGTGCGCAGCACGGTGGCGCCGAGCGCGCGCAGATGGTCGACCGTCCTCGGGGACGGGTGGCCGTACGCGTTGCCCTGTCCGCAGGAGATCAGGGCCAGTCGGGGCCGCAGGACGCCGGCCAGGTCCCAGTCCTGGTGGGCCGACCCGTGGTGCGCCACCTTCACGATGTCCGCCCTCCCCACCCGGCCCAACAGGGCCGACTGGGCCTGCGGTTCGAGATCTCCGAGCAGTGCCATCCGTAGTCCTCCTGTCAGTGACACCATCAATGCGACGCTTGCGTTGTTCGGCCCCGGCGCCTCGGCGGCCGCGCCGGGGACGGGCCACACCACGTCCCAGGCCAACTCCGCGCCGATCGAACGCCGTTCGCCCCGACCGGCTCTCAGCAGTGCGAGGCCGGCACCTGCCGCCCAGCCCGCCACCCGGGCCGCCTCGCCGGGTGGGTCGTCCAGCGTGGTGCCCTCGACCGCGCCGACCCTGCGGCCCCGCAACACCCCCGGCACGCCTTCGACGTGGTCGGCGTGGAAGTGCGTCAGCAGCAGTAAGGGGACCGTCGTGATGCCGAGGTCGCGCAGGCACCTGTCCGCGGCGTTCGGATCCGGGCCGGTGTCGATCACCACCGCGCTGCCCGGCGTCCCCGTCGCGAGGGCCAGCATGTCGCCCTGCCCGACGTCGCACATCACCAGCCGCCACCCCGGCGGCGGCCAGCCGGTGGCGATCCGGGTGAGCTGCGGCGGGCGCAGCAGCACGGCCAGCAGGACCGCCGTCAGCGCCCCCGCCGCCAGGGCTCGCACCCAGCGCCGGCGAGCGGGCGCCGGGCTCCCCGGCGCCGGCCGTCGGGGCAGCAGGAGTGGTGCCGCCCAGCAGGCTCCAAGGACGGCCAACGCGACCGTCACCGTCCCGAACCACCCTCCTGACCAGGCCAGTTGCCCGCCCGGAAGTTCGGCGCCGCGGCGCGCCACCAGGGCGAGCCAGCCGACCGGCACCCCGGCCGGTTCCGCGAGCAGACGGGCCAGGTCCGGGAGGAGCGGCTGCAGGACGAGCACTCCGAACCCGAGCAGCGTCGCCGGGGCCACCGCCAGCTCGGCCAGCAGGTTGCAGGGGATGCCGACCAGGCTGATGTGCCCGGACAGCACCACCGTCACCGGCGCGCACAGCGCCTGAGCGGCCGCCGTCGCCGCGAGCGCGCCCGCCAGGTGGTGGGGCCATCGGCGGGCCCGCAGGGCCTCGGCCCAGTGCGGTCCGAGGATCAGCAGCCCGGCGGTGGCGAGCACCGAGAGCAGGAAGCCGAAGGAGCGCGCCAGGAACGGGTCCAGCAGGACCAGGACCAGGACCGCCCCGGCGAGCGCGGGCACCGCCCGGCGGGGACGGCCGGTGGCCAGGGCCAGCATGCCGATCAGCCCTGTCCCGGCCGCCCGCAGCACGCTGGGTTCGGGCCGGCAGACGGTGACGAAGGCCAGTGTCAGCGCGGTGCCGAGCAGGGCGCCGGTGCGCAGCGACAGTCCCAGCACCGCGGCCAGCCCGCGCCGCTCCGGGGTGCCGGCCTGCCCGGGCGGGCCCAGCAGCGCGCCGAGGACGATCGCCAGGTTGGCCCCGCTGACCGCCACCAGGTGGACCAGGTCGGTGGCCCGGAAGGCGTCTTCGAGGTCGTCGGGCAGCCGCGAGGTGTCGCCGACGACCAGCCCCGGGAGCAGCCCGCGCGCGTCCGCCGGCAGTCCGTCGGTGGCCGAGCGCAGGCCTTCGCGCAACCGGCCGGCGATCCGCTGCGGCAGGCTCGGCGGCGCCAGCTGCCGGAGCGGCCCGTGGACGACCAGCAGCGCGGCGGACTCGGTGTCGTGGCCCTCCCCCGCCGACTGCACCTCGGCCTCCACCGCCAGCCGCTGGGACGGGAGCAGTCGTTGCCAGGGCCCGCCCTCCGCCCCTCGGACCATGACGGTCACCGGCGTACGCGTACGGGTGGCCGGCCCGGACGGGAGCACCGTGACGCGGTCGGCCACCGCGTCGACGGTGAGGAGCGTCTGCCCGCCGGTGGGGCCGCCCCGGGAGGTGTGGATCTTCGGGTCCCCCGCGATGGTCAGCTCCACCTCCACCACCGGGGACGGCGCCCGCTGCTCGGCGGCCACGGACGCACGGGCGAGTTCCGGCAGCGGCCCCCGGTGGAGGTCGGCGGTGTGCAGCGGGGTGGCGATCGCGGCCGCCGCGCCGGTGAGCAGGACGGCGGCCAGCGTCGCCGTGGGCCCGCGCCGGCGCAGCACCCCCGGCCTGGTGAGCAGCAGGACGCCCGTGAGCACGGCAAGGCCCGCCGCGGCGAGGACGAGGGCCTCGTACCCCGGCTCCAGGCGCAGCAGCGCCGCCGCGACCGCCCACGCCGAGACGGCGGGCAGCAGCAGCCGGAAGTCGGCTCCCGGTGAGCGGGGCGCAGCGGCCGGACCCACCGGCACGGCGGCGACGGACATGGTGGTACCTCCCTTCGGTGGCCGGGAAACGGGCGGGGAGACGAGCGGGGAGACGAGCGGGAAAGCGGACAGGGAACACAGGACAGGGGAGCGGGCAGAGCCGACAGGCGTGGCGGCGTCAGAGCGTGAGCAGCGGACGGAGTTCCGCGTACGTGCGGGCGCCGATGCCGCTGACCTGCCGGAGCTGGTCGAGGGTGCGGAAGGAGCCGTGCGAGGTGCGGTAGGCGAGGATGCGCTGGGCGAGGGTGGGGCCGACGCCCGGGAGGGTGTCGAGCTGTTCGAGCGTGGCGCGGTTGAGGCTGACGGGTGGTCGGGGCGCGGCAGGGCCCGGAGGTCCGCTCCCGCTCCCGCTTCCGACGGCCTGGGCGGGCACGGGTGCCTGTTCGCCGACCAGGATCTGCTCGCCGTCCACCAGGACGCGGGCCAGGTTGAGGTTCCTGGTGTCCGTATCCGGCAGTGGACCGCCTGCCGCCCGCAGGGCGTCGGCGACCCGGGAGCCGCCGGGCAGGGTGTGCAGGCCGGGGACGTGGACCCGCCCTCCGATGTCCACCACGACGCCTGCCACGGCACCGGCGGCGGCCTCGGCAGCGGTGCCGGGCCCGGCTCTGGAGTCGACGGCAGCGGCGCCGGCGGGGACGGACGGCTCGGCCCCCGACGGTGCCGCGACCGCCGCCAGCGCGGGCACGGCGACCGTCTGCGGCCGGGCCAGCCAGAAGTGCTGCACCGCGTAGCCGACCGCGAACAGCAGCAGGATGGCCAGCCCGGCCACCGCACGCCGGTCGAGCGCCAGCGCCGAGGCGTACGAGGGGAACGGGGAGAACGGCGAGAACCGCGGGCGCGCCCCCGCCTCCGCAGGGTCCGCCGCAACATCCGCATCCGACGGCACCGGCACACCCACCGCCGACGGCGACGGCGGTGACGGCGGTGACGGCGACGGCTGCAGCGACGGAGGCCCGGTGGCAGCCGCCGCCCGCTCCCCCGCCGCCGCCGGGGCCGCCCCCGGTGAACCGCCCCCCGCACCACCGGCCGAACCGCCCGCCGCACCACCGCCCGAGCCGCCCTCCGGCTCGTCCCCCGCCGCCGGCAGCAGCGCGGCCATCCGCAGCCGTACCGTCTCGTTGATCGCATGGCGCTTCGCCGCGCCCAGGCCCAAGGTCGTCATGCCGAGGACGGTAGGAGTCCTCCGACGAGCGCGCGGAAAATAACGAAACCCTGTGGATAACCCAGGGGTTGTGGATAAAAAATGTCACTCACAGGAGCGAGCGGGACCGTCCGAAATTGACCACTCGCCGATCAGCCTGACCGACCAGCACCACCGACCGCCCGCCTCAGCGCGGCGCGACCACCACCGCGAGCAACCCCGGCCCGACGTGCGCGCCGATCACCGCCCCCACCTCGCCCACGTACAGCTCCCGCAGCCCCGGCACCCGGGCCCGCAGCCGTTCCGCGAGCGGTTCGGCCCGGTCCTCGGCGGCCAGGTGGTGCACGGTGATGTCGACCTCCTGCTCCCCCGACCGCTCGACCGCGATCTCCTCCAGCCGCGCGATCGCCCGCGACGCCGTCCGCACCTTCTCCAGCGGCTCGATCCGCCCGCCGTCCAGGTGCAGCAGCGGCTTGACCGCCAGGGCCGAGCCGAGCAGCGCCCGCGCCGCCCCGATCCGGCCGCCCCGGCGCAGGTGCTCCAGGGTGTCGACGTAGAAGAACCCGCTGCTCCGGGCCGCCCGTCGGTCGGCCGCCTCGGCCGCCTCGGCCAGGCCCTGCCCGGCCGCGATCGCCTCGGCCGCCGCCACCACCCCGTATCCGAGGGCCATTCCGACCAGTCGGCTGTCCACCACCCGCACGGGTACGGGCGCCTCGGCGGCGGCCAGCCGGGCGGCCTCGACGGTGCCGGACAGCTCGCCCGAGATGTGCACGGAGACGATCCCCTTGGCCCCGGCCTCGGCGGCCGCCCGGTAGGTGGCGGCGAAGGTCTCCGGGTTCGGCCGGGACGTGGTCACCCGCTGTTTGCCGCGCAGCGCCTCGGCGACGTCCTTCGGGGAGACCTCGACGCCATCGCTCAGCACCGAGTCACCGACCGCGACGCTCAGCGGGACCACCGTGATCCCGTGCCGGTCGAGGGTCTCCTGCGGCAGATAGGCCGTGGAATCGGTGACAAGCGCGAGGTCGGAGGGCATGAGCCGGAGGTTACTCCCCGTCGGTCCGGGAGGACAGCGCCCGGTCCGGGCACCGGCCGGGGGCGCCGCGACGCACCGCCGGCTCAGCCCGCGGACGGTCCTGCCGAAGGCCCGGCCGAGGGCTTGCGCAGCCGCTGCGCCAGCTTGGCCAGCGGATCGGCGAGCCCGAGCAGCTCCTCAGCACTCGGGCGCCCCTTACCGTCGGTCAGCCCGGCCCGCGCCGCACCCGCGGAACCACCAGGCCCCGAACCCGCCGGACCGAAAGCAGCCGAACCCGACACCCCGGAAGCGGACGAAGCTGAAGGAGCCGACGAAGCGGACGCCCTCGACGACGCCCCGCCCCCCGCGACATCCCAGTGCCGCAGCGCGCCCGCCTCGCTCTCGCACTCCTGGCTCAGCCGGCTCAGCTCGTCGTCCGCGAACCGGTGCATCCGGTCCTGCGCCGCCCAGCGCATGGTCTCCGCCGAGTGCGTGATCCGCTCAGCCCGCTCGCGCAGCTCCGGCAGCTTGGCGGCGATCCGCGCCGTGTCGGGCTCGCGCTCCAGCGTCCGCAGCTCGCCGTCGAGCTCGGCGGCGTGCGCGTCGAGCCGGTTGAGCAGGGCGAGCGCCTCGCCGAGCTGGCCGTCCTGGGCGAGGCCGCTCTCCAGCACCTGCCGGGTGCCGTCGAGCGAGGTTCGCAGGCCCAGCCGGACGGAGGCGATCTGGGCGGGCGGACCGACCTTGGTGTACGTCTTCGCCTTGAGCGTGGCGTTCTCCACGGCACGCCGGGCGTTGGCCTCGTGCTTCTCGATCTTCGCGCCGACGGCCTTGGCGGCCTTGACCGTGCCGACCACGGCCAGCACCATCACCGCGACCCCGAAGAGCAGGACCAGGCCGATCATCACGCCGAACACGTCCATCGCGCGCCACCTTCCGCCGTCGTTCCGGCCCTCACCGGGCCCAACGCGGGCCGCATCGCCGAGGGTTCCACGGTAGCCGCCGGGACCCGCCCGGGGGCAGCCCGAGAGGCCCCGGCGGACGGAGATCAGGGTCAGATCCGGGATCTCCCCGAGGGCCCCCGACCACCGCGAAACCGCCGGGCGGGCGCCCCGAACCCGCCGAGCGCCCCGCCCCGCAGACACCGGTCGCCCGCCCCGCAAACGCCGGGCGGGCGCCCCGAAGGACGCCCGCCCGAAACTCCCGAAGCAACAGCGACCACAGCCACATCGGCTACAGCCCCCGCAGCCCCACGACGACACTCAGCCGGTGACGATATTCACCAGCTTCGGCGCCCGCGCGATCACCTTCCGCACCTCGGCCCCGCCGATCGCCGCGACGACGGCCGGCTCCGCCAGCGCCAGCGCCTCCAGCTCGGCGTCCGAGATCCCCGGCGCGACCTCCAGCCGCGCCTTGACCTTGCCCTTGATCTGGATCACGCAGGTCACCGTCTCGTCCACCACGTACGCCGGGTCGGCGACCGGGTAGTCGGTGTGCGCCAGCGACTCGCCGTGGCCCAGGCGGCGCCACAGCTCCTCGGCGACGTGCGGGGCCAGCGGAGCGACCATCAGCACCAGCTGCTCGGCCACCGTCCGCGGCGTGGAGCCGCGCTTGACCAGGTAGTTGTTCAGCTCGATGGCCTTGGCGACGGCCGTGTTGAAGCGCAGCCCGGCCATGTCGCCGCGGATGCCGTCGATCGCCTTGTGCAGGGCGCGCAGCGTCGCGTCGTCCGGCTCCTCCTCGGTGACGACCAGCTCGCCGGTGGTCTCCGAGACGATGTTGCGCCACAGGCGCTGCAGGAAGCGGTACGAGCCGACGACGGCGCGGGTGTCCCACGGACGGGAGACGTCCAGCGGGCCCATCGACATCTCGTACAGCCGCAGCGTGTCGGCGCCGTACTCGTCGGCGATGTCGTCCGGCGCGACGGCGTTCTTCAGGGACTTGCCCATCTTCCCGGCCTCGCGCTTGACCGGCTCGCCCTGCCAGGAGTACTGGCCGTCCCGCTCCTCGACCTCGGCGGCGGGCACCGGGAAGCCGCGCTCGTCGCGGTAGACGTCGGCGGTGATCATGCCCTGGTTGAACAGCTTGTGGAACGGCTCGACGGACGAGACGTGGCCCAAGTCGTGCAGCACCTTGTGCCAGAAGCGCGCGTACAGCAGGTGCAGCACGGCGTGCTCGGCGCCGCCGACGTACAGGTCGGCGCCACCGGCCGGCTTGGTCTCCGTCGGGCCCAGCCAGTACTTCTCGTTGGCCGGGTCGACGACCTTCGCGGTGTTCGACGGGTCGACGTAGCGCAGCTCGTACCAGCAGGAACCGGCCCAGTTGGGCATGGTGTTGGTCTCGCGGCGGTACTTCCTGACGCCGTCGCCCAGGTCCAGCTCGACGTTGACCCAGGCCTCGTTGCGCGACAGCGGGGTCTCCGGCGAGGAGGCGGCGTCGTACGCGTCGTAGGTGCGCGGCGAGTAGTCGTCGACCTCGGGGACCTCGACGGGCAGCATCGACTCGGGCAGCGCGTGCATGACGCCGTCCTCGTCGTAGACGATCGGGAAGGGCTCGCCCCAGTACCGCTGGCGGCTGAACAGCCAGTCGCGCAGGCGGTAGTTGACGGTGCCCTCGCCGATGCCGCGCTCGGCCAGCCAGGCGGTGGCGGCGGCCTTGGCGTCGACGACGCTCAGGCCGTCCAGCGACAGGTCGCCTTCGGCGCGGGCGGAGTCGACGATGACGGAGTCGTAGGTGTCGAACGCGTCGTCCCACTCGGCCGGGTCGGTGCCGCGGCCGTCGGTCGGCTCGACGACGCAGCGCATCGGCAGCGCGAAGGCGCGGGCGAAGGCGAAGTCGCGGTGGTCGTGGGCGGGGACGGCCATGATGGCGCCGGTGCCGTAGCCCATCAGCACGTAGTCGGCGATGAACACCGGGACGGACGCGCCGCTGACCGGGTTGACGGCGTAGGCGCCGGTGAAGACACCGGTCTTGACCTTGGCCTCGACCTGCCGCTCGACGTCCGACTTGGCGGCGGCCGCGGCGCGGTAGGCGGCGACGGCCTCGGCGGGGGTGGCGGCGCCGCCGGTCCACTCGGCGGGCACGTCCGCGGGCCAGGCGGCGGGGACGATCGAGTCGACCAGGCCGTGCTCGGGGGCCAGCACCATGTAGGTGGCGCCGAACAGGGTGTCGGGCCGGGTGGTGAAGACGGTGATCTTCTGGTCGCCGGGAGCGGCGAAGTCGACCCGGGCGCCCTCGGAGCGCCCGATCCAATTGCGCTGCTGCAGCTTGATGGCCTCGGGCCAGTCCAGCAGGTCCAGGTCCTCGATCAGCCGGTCCGAGTACGCGGTGATGCGCATCATCCACTGGCGCAGGTTGGACTTGAACACCGGGAAGTTGCCGCGCTCGGAGCGGCCGTCCGCGGTGACCTCCTCGTTGGCCAGTACGGTGCCCAGGCCCGGGCACCAGTTGACCGGCACCTCCTTGGCGTAGGCCAGGCGGTACTCGCCCAGCACCTCGTCGCGCTCGGCGACGGACAGCTCGGCCCAGGCGCGCCCGCCCGGCAGCTCACGCGCGCCGGACTCGAACTCGGCGACCAGCTCGGTGATCGGACGGGCCTTGCGGGCGTCCGCGTCGTACCAGGAGTTGAAGATCTGCAGGAAGATCCACTGGGTCCAGCGGTAGTAGTCCGGGTCGATCGTGGAGATCGAGCGGCGCGGGTCGTGGCCCAGGCCCAGCCGGCGCAGCTGCTGGCGCATGTTGGCGATGTTGGCCTCGGTGGAGACCCGCGGGTGGGTGCCGGTCTGCACCGCGTACTGCTCGGCGGGCAGGCCGAAGGCGTCGTAGCCCAGCGTGTGCAGCACGTTGTGGCCGGTCATCCGCTGGTAGCGGGCGAAGACGTCGGTGGCGATGTAGCCCAGCGGGTGGCCGACGTGCAGGCCCGCGCCCGAGGGGTACGGGAACATGTCCATGATGAAGCTGTGCGGCTTCGCGGCGACGTCGCCGGCCGCCGGGTCGGCCAGCGCACCGGTGGGGTTGGGGGCGTGGAAGGTGCCCTCCTTCTCCCAGATGTCCTGCCAGCGGGACTCGATCTCGGCCGCCAGCGCGGCGCTGTACCGGAACGGCTCGGTCACGGTCTCGGCCGCGCCGGACGCAGGGGTCGTCTCGCTCATGGTCCTTCAAGCTCCATCGATGTCGGTTGGCGAACCGGACAGGCGGCCGGCCCGGAGGACCCGGCCCGGGACGAGGTCGGGGGCGGAAAACAAAAAATCCCCTCGCAGGAGGGGACGCCACGCCGACTCCGGCACCGCCCGAAAGCTCAACCGGTCCTGGTCAGCGCGGCCGGCTAAGGAGCAGGCGCACGGTTCGCATGGGCTCAGGGTACCGCAAGCGGGTCGGCGCGCTCCCGGGCGCACCGCCCGGCCGACCCGGCGGCCGCACCGCCCCCACCGACGCCCCCGCACCCGGCCGTCGCGGCCACCGCCGCGCCCCCACCGACCACCCCGCACCCGCCCCCGGCCGACGCGGCCGCCGCACCGCCGACCACCGACGACCCCGCACCCCCACCCCCACCCGCACGCCGGGTCACCGCGCGGCCGCCCGCCCCGCCGCGTCGAACTCCCGCAGCGCCTTCGCCAA
This sequence comes from Kitasatospora sp. NPDC092039, assembly GCF_044756065.1. Lineage (NCBI taxonomy): Bacteria > Bacillati > Actinomycetota > Actinomycetes > Kitasatosporales > Streptomycetaceae > Kitasatospora > Kitasatospora sp. NPDC092039. The sequence goes on from NZ_JBIVSD010000004.1 coordinate 500,561, forward strand.
CCGCTCGGACTGCATCCCCGCCGCCAGCGAGCGCGCCAGCGCGGCGGTGCGGGCCGCCTCCCGCTGGTCGCCGAGCCTGCGGTGGGCCTCGGCGAGGCGCACCATCAGCAACGCCTTGGAGCGGGCCCGCCCCGGCCCGAGCCCGGCCACGGCCTCGGCGAGCAGCACCTTGGCCAGCCGGTGCTGGCCGAGCGCCAGCCGCCCCTCCCCCACCATCCCGGCGAGGGCGGCCCGGGCCTCCTCGGCGCCGGGCAGGCCGTCCAGCTCGGCGAAGGCCCGGGCGGCGGCTGCCTCGGCCCGCTCGGCCTCGTCCCGGCGGCCGTACGCGCGGGCGAGCCGGCCGTACTGGCGGGCCCGGGCGGTGGGGCTGAGCGCGGCGCCGTGGGTGTCCAGGGCCGTGGCGAGCGCGGAGACGGCCTCCAGCCCGCGTCCGCCGGGGCCCTGGGTGGCGAGCACGACCAGCGCGCCGAGCACGGCGACCCCGAGCCGGGGGTCGCCGCCGACGTGGGCGGCGCGCAGCGCGGCGACGAAGGCGCGCTGGGCGGCCGCGTCGTGGCCGAGGTCGTACGCGGCCCAGCCGGCCAGCCGGGCGAGTCTGCTGGCCGTGCCGTACAGCTCGCGGCCGAGCCGTTCGTCGTACGCGCCGAGTTCCAGCAGCTTGGCCAGCATGGCGAGTTCGGCCCGGACGGGGCCGAGGACGAGGCCGCCGCCGCAGGCCCGTTCGAGCTTCTGCTTGCTGCGGTAGGACAGGCCGAGTTCGCCGACCAGCCCGGGTTCGACGCGCAGCGCGCCCTCCCCGCCGCCGACGGGCGGTGGCGGGGAGTCGAGGCGGGCGGCGGCCTGGTCGAGGTCGGCGCTGCGGAACAGGTCGGTGAGGCGGACCGGGCCGGCGTCGGTGGCGGCCTCGCGCAGTGCGGTCTGGGCGGTGTCGGCGGTCCACGGGTCGGTGAGCAGCCGGGGCGAGAGGATCTTGGCGCCGCGGTGGCCGCCCATCCGGCCCCAGAGCTGTTCGTAGGTGACGGCGATGCCGAGGGTGCGGCTGAGCACCTCGCAGACGGCCTGGTCGTGCGGGCTGCGCGGCACCATGCCGCGGTCGCGCCACTTGTACGGGGCGGTGGAGCTGATGGCGAGGCCCGGCGGCAGGGCGAGGCTCACCTCGCGGGCGAGCCGTTCCGGACTCCAGCCGAGCTGGTGGAGTATCCGGGCCAGTTCCTCGTTCCGCCTTCGCTCCAGATCGGCCATGGCACGACGGTAGCGGGATTCCGGGCCCGCCGACCGGTGGCGCGGGCAGAACGGCGAAGAGCCGCCTCCCGTTTCCGGGAGGCGGCTCTCGACTGCTGTGGAGCTATGGGGAATTGAACCCCAGACCTCTTGCATGCCATGCAAGCGCTCTACCAACTGAGCTATAGCCCCTTGACCTGCGATGTCACCGTGGTTCCCGGTTGTTTCCGGCCGTTTCCCTCGGCGACATCGACTACTTTACACGGTCCGGGGCGTGCTCCAGAAATCCGTTTCCCGAGGTCCGCACCACACGCCCCGGGAGCCCCCGCCGCCCCCTCCCCGGGAGCCCCCGCCGCCCCCTCCCCGGGAGCCCCCGCCGCCCCCGCCCCGGAGCCCCGCCACCCGCGCCCCGGGCGTACGCCTCACACCCGGGGCGCGCAGCCACGAACACGCGCCTCGCAACTCCCCCAAGGCCGCCTCCCGGCACCACCTCCGCTACCGCACCACCCCCACTACCGCACCACCCGCCGGCCGCGCGCCGCGAAGCCCGCCGCGACCAGCACCGCCGCGGCGTCGACCAGCAGGGTGGTCCGCAGCGCCGCCCCCGACGCCGCGGCCGGCGCCGGCAGGTCGACCTGACCGAGGAAGACCGAGCCCAGCACCGCGACCCCGATCACCTGGCCGAGCTGGATCACCGTCACCATCACGCCACTGGCGTCGGCCGCGTCCTCGGGCGCCACCCCCGCGAGCGCCCGGGCGAACAGCGGCGAGTACGCGCAGCCGGCGGCCAGGCCGAGCCCGGCCATCTCCACCAGCGGCCCGGCACCGATCCCCGCCCCGCCGCCGAGCATCAGCCCGAGCAGCAGGTAGCCGCCGCCCAGCAGCGCCCCGGCGAGGGCCGGCAGGGCCCGGTGCAGCCGGCCGGGCAGCCGGTGCCAGTGCAGGCTGGACAGGCCGAAGCCGACGGCGACGGGCGCCGAGCAGAGCCCGGCCTCCAGCGCGGTGTGGCCGAGCCCGGACTGCTGGTGCAGGGCGAAGGCGAACATGAAGCCCGCGAAGGCCGCCATGATCGCGAACAGTCCGGCGGCCGCGGGCCGCAGCCCGGGCGCGCGCAGCACCCGCCCGGAGATCAGCGGCTGTCCGCCGCGCCGGGCGACCCGGCGCTCGACGGCCACGAACAGGCCGAACAGCAGCACGCCGGCCGCGATCATCACCCAGCCCCAGACGGGCCAGCCCAGCTCGTGGCCGAGGACGAGCGGGACCACCAGCAGGCCGAGGGCCGCGCCGAGCACCACCAGGCCGGGGACGTCGAAGCCCCGGGTGGCGTCGCCGGGCAGCCGGGGCAGCAGCCGGGCGCCGGCCGCCAGCAGCAGCACCCCGATCGGCACGTTGACCAGGAACACCGGCCGCCAGCCGCTGCCGAACAGGTCGGCGCTGACCAGGACGCCGCCGAGCACCTGGCCGAGCGCCATGCCGCCGGCCAGCACCGCCGAGTAGAGGCCGAGCGCCCGGGTGCGGGCGGCACCGGTGAAGGTGCGCTGGAGCAGGCTCATCACCTGGGGCACCATCAGGGCCGAACCGGCCCCCTGGAGCAGCCGGAAGGCGATCAGCCAGCCGGTCGCCGGGGCGAGGCCGCAGGCCAGCGACGCGGCGGTGAAGACGGCCAGGCCGAGCTGGAAGAGCCGGCTGTAGCCGTACCGGGCGCCGAGCCTGGCCCCGGTGATGAGCAGCACGGCGTACGCGATGGTGTACCCGGCGATGACCAGTTGGAGGGCGGCGCCGGAGGCGCCCAGGTCGGTGCGGATGGTGGGGACCGCGACGTTGACGATGGAGAGGTCGAGCACGGCCATGAACTGCCCGCCCAGGACGAGCGCGAGGAGCGGCCCGGGCCTGATCGCCGGGGCCCCGGTGGTGCGTCCGGCCGCGTCGGGCCGGATCTGAAGGTCCGTCATGGCAGCCAGCCTCGGGCCGCGCCGGTACTGGTGGTTAGAGCCTGCCGATCCTGGTACTGGCAGCACCTGTACCGGTGGGCCGGGCTGCGGCACGATGGGGCCATGACCGTCCTGGAGGAACTGCCCACCGCGACCGGCGGGCGCGACCGCCGCCGCACCGAGCTGGCCCGCTTCCTGAAGGCCTGCCGGGCGCGGGTCACCCCCGAGGACGTCGGGCTGCCGCCGGGGCTGCGCCGCCGTACGCCGGGGCTGCGGCGCGAGGAGGTCGCGCAGCTCGCCGGGGTCGGGGTCACCTGGTACACCTGGCTCGAACAGGGGCGGCCGATCAACGCGAGTGAGCAGGTGCTGCTGGCGGTGGCCCGGGCGCTGCGGCTGGACGGCACCGAGCGCCGGCACCTGTTCCGGCTGGCCGGGGTGTCCGCCTCGGCGCGGGCGCTGCCGGCCGCGCCGGAGCTGTCGCCGTCGATCCAGGTGATCCTGGACTCGCTGGCCCCGCTGCCGGCGGCGGTCTCCAACACCCGGTTCGACGTGCTGGGATTCAACGGCCCGTACCGCGCGATGTTCGGCACCGACCGGATGCGCCCGTCCCGCGGGGTGGTGTTCAACAGCCTCTGGTGCATGCTGACCGCCCCGCCGTGCTGCAACCCTTGCGAGAACCGTGAGGAGACCCTGCCGCGGATGGTGGCGGTGCTGCGCTCCGCGTACGGCAGGCACGTGGGCGAGCCGGCCTGGGAGGAGCACGTGCAGCGGATGTCGGCGGGCAGCGAGCTGTTCCGGGAGCTGTGGGAGCGCCAGGAGGTCGCGCCGCCGGAGACCTGGCTGCGGGTGTTCCGCCACCCCGAGGTCGGGGTGCTGCGGCTGAACGCGACCTATCTGACGATGCCGGGCGTCGCCGAGTGCTACATCGTGGTGTACGTGCCGGCCTCGCCGGAGGACCGGGCCCGGGTCGAGCTGCTCGACTCGCTGCCGCCCGGCGGCTGGTCCCACGTCTGCGAGGCCTGAGGCGCGGCGCCCAGGCCTTGCGGCCCGGAACGCCGGAAGGCCGCCACCCTGGGGTGACGGCCTTCCGAACCACTGTGGAGCTATGGGGAATTGAACCCCAGACCTCTTGCATGCCATGCAAGCGCTCTACCAACTGAGCTATAGCCCCGCGACACGGGCGACCCTGGCTGACCACGACCGCCGATGCGGAGTGGAGCTATGGGGAATTGAACCCCAGACCTCTTGCATGCCATGCAAGCGCTCTACCAACTGAGCTATAGCCCCGCACTCACCGGATCTCCCGCTTCCCTTCCGGGCCGCGTTCCTTCCCTGCGAACGAGGAAGACTCTAGCTGGTCAGGGCCGGAACTGCGAAATCCGCTCCCTCGGCCCCGGTCGGCGGCCCCGCCGAGCCCCGGCCGACGGCCCCGCCGAGCGCCAGCCGAGCGCTCCTTCGAGCACCCCGGGAGGCCCCGCCGGACCGGCGCCGGGACCGGCCCCGGAGTCATCCCCCCGGTGCCGCCCGGGAGCCTTCACCCGGTGCCGCCCGCGCCGGGACCGCTCAGGTGTCGTCGCCGATGACCGGCTGCGGGAGCGTGCCCGCGTTGTGCTCCAGCAGGCGCCAGCCGCGCGCCCCCAGGCCGAGCACCGACCAGCAGCAGTTGGACAGCCCGCCGAAGCGCTCCCACTGGGGCGGCTCCAGGTCGAGCAGCCGACCGAGCATGGTGCGGATCGTCCCGCCGTGGCTGACCACCACCAGCGTGCCGTTCTCCGGGAGCTTGCCGACGGCCTCCAGGACCACCGGCACCGAGCGGTCGGCGACCTCGGTGGCCAGCTCGCCGCCACCGCCGCGCCGGACCGGCTCGCCGGCCGACCAGGCCTCGTACTCCTCCGGGAAGCGCTCCCGGATCTCTGCGTTGGTCAGGCCCTGCCAGGAGCCCGCGAAGGTCTCCCGCAGTCCCTCGTGGTGCTGCACGTCCAGCCCGGTGACCGCGGCCAGCTCCGCGGCGGTGCGCCGGGCGCGCTGGAGGTCCGAGGAGATCAGCAGGTCGGGACGGAGCCCGGAGAGCAGCCGGGCCGCCCGCTGGGCCTGCAGGACGCCCTGGCCGGTCAGCTCGATGTCCGTGGTGCCCTGGAAACGCGATTCGAGGTTCCAGGCGGTCTGGCCGTGCCGCCAGAAGACGATGCGCGGGCCGCGCGCACCCCGGCTCAGTGCAGGTCCTCGGGCTTGCCGAAGTCGTCGGCGGGGGCGAGGGCGTTGCCGGCCTCGTCGGTGTGGGCGTCCGGACGGTTGCGCGAGGCCAGGGCGTCCTCGGGCAGCGGCAGCTCGGGGCAGTCCTTCCAGAGCCGGTCCAGCGAGTAGAAGGAGCGCTCCTCGGAGTGCTGGACGTGCACGACGATGTCCAGGTAGTCGAGCAGGATCCAGCGGCCCTCGCGCTCGCCCTCGCGGCGCACCGGCTTGATGTCCAGCTGCTCGCGCAGCTGGTCCTCGATCTCCTCGGCGATCGAGCGGACCTGGCGGTCGTTGTTCGCGGAGGCGATCAGGAAGGCGTCGGTGATCGACAGCACCTCGCTGACGTCGAAGGCGATGATGTTGTGCGCGAGCTTGTCGGCCGCCGCCTGCGCGGCGACGGTGATGAGCTGCTGGCTGTGGTCGGTGACGGTCACGGTGTTCTTCCGGCTCGGCGGCTTGGGGCGCCCCGGCACGCGGCCGGGGTCGCCTTCCAGGATCTCACGCCGCCCGGGCGGGCCCGGAACCGTTTTCCGCGCCCGCCCGGGCCACCGCCCCTGGGCTCCCGGGCCGCGCGGGCCCGGGCCACCGCCCTACTGGGCCTTCGGCGGCTGGTAGTCCTTGCCCAGCACGACCAGCAGGTCCGCGTTCTGGGTGTCCCCGGTGACCTTCTTCACCGCCGTGTCCGGCAGGCCGAGGCTGGTCGCCAGCGACTTCGCCGCGCCCTGCCGGGCGTCGTCGGTGTAGCGGATCTCACTGGTGGGCTGGGGCGCCGCCTTGGCTCCGCCCGGGATGAAGGTCAGACCGGAGTTGACGATCTGGACCTGCGCGGCGGCGGCCGCGGCGTCGCTGCCGCTGGCGTCCTGGACCGCGACCCGGGCCGGGGCGTCCCCGGCGGCCGCGGACTTCACGGTGCCGCCCAGCACGTCCTTGACCTGCTTGCCCGCGGTCGCCTCGTCCAGGCTGCCGTCCGGCTTGACGGTCAGCGCGGTGGTACCGAAGTGGCCGTCCTTCGCCTGCTGGGCGAGCTGGACGAGCACCCCGGCGAGGGCGTCCTCGGGCAGCGAGGGGTCGAGCACCGCGTTCATCCGGTGCACGTCGTCCTTGGCGTCCTTGAACTCGGTCGGCATGGTGCGCACCACCGCGTCCATGACCTGACCGAACCGGGCCAGCTGGGCGTCCCGGTTCTCGCCGGGGTTCTGCAGTGTGGCGTACGCGACCGCGGCCTTCCCGCTGAGCAGGGTGTTCTTCCCGGCCGCGGACAGCAGCTTGCCGTCCGGCCTGCCGCCCTCGTGGGTCTCGGCGTTGGTGTCCACCCGGACGCCGCCGAGCTGGGAGACCAGCAGTTCCAGGTACGGGGTGTCCAGCCGCCAGGTGCCGGCCACCGGGGCGCCGAGCACGGTGGACAGGCCCTCCCGGGTCGCCGAGGCGCCGATGCCGTCCATGGACTGGCCGACCGTGGTGACCGGCGGGTCGCCCGGGCCGGGCAGCCGCAGGTTGTCGGGCAGCAGCAGCACCGTGCCCTTCTTCCCGGAGGCGTCGTTGACCAGCAGCGCGCTGGACACCTTGCCCTGGAGGTCGCGCAGGTGGACGACGTTGACCTGGCGCCCGCCGGCGGCGGCGGCCGCGGTCGGCTTGTCGCCGGTCAGGAAGAGGTAGCCGCCGACGCCGCCGGCCGCGAGCGCCACCACCACACCGAGGCCGATCAGCCGGTTGCGCAGCTTGCGGCGGCGCTCGGCGCGCACCTCGCTGCGGGACTCGGCGAACTTCAGCCAGTCGATGACGTCCTCGGTCTCCTCCGCCTCCTCGTCGACGAAGGTGAACTCGCCCGTGGTGTAGCTGTCCTTGGGCGCCTTGCTCCCGGCCTTCCCGGCCCGCGCCCCGGCGACCTGCTCGGACGGCGGCTCGGCCTTGGCCGGCGCCGGCTCCGCGGCGGGCCGGGGCACCCGCGGCCGCGGCGGAGCGGCGGCCGCGGCAGCGGCGGCCGGTGCCGGGGACGACGCCGGCGCCGGCGGCTGCGGCTCGGCGGCGACCGGTTCGGCGGCCTGGTACGGCTGCTGCTGGTACCCGTCGTACCCCTGGTAGCCCTGCTGCTGGTAGCCGTACGGGTCCTGCCCGTACACCGGCTGCCCGTACTGGTCGTACTGCTGCTCGTACGGCTGCTGCTCGTACGACTGCGGCTGCGGCTGCTGGAACTGCCCGGTCTGCCCGGCCTGGCCGCCCTGCTGGTACCCGTCGTACCCCTGGTAGCCCTGCTGCTGGTAGCCGTACGGGTCCTGCCCGTACACCGGCTGCCCGTACTGGTCGTACTGCTGCTCGTACGG
>NZ_JBIVSD010000004.1:508360-548762 GCF_044756065.1 Kitasatospora sp. NPDC092039
TCGTACGGCTGCTGCTCGTACGACTGCGACTGCGGCTGCGATTGCGGCGGCTGCTGCTGCGGCTGCTGCTCGTAGCCCTGGTACGGCTGCTGGTACTGCCCGGTGGACCAGTCCTCCGGCCGCCGGCCGTCGTTGCGATCAGTCATGCACCGCTCCTGGATCAGTCCCCGCGCGGCGCGTACAGCGCCCGCTTGTCGATGTAGCGGACCACGCCGTCCGGGACGAGGTACCAGACCGGCTCGCCCTTGGCGACCCGGTTGCGGCAGTCCGTGGAGGAGATGGCCAGCGCCGGGACCTCCACCAGGGAGACCCCGCCCACCGGGAGCCCGGCGTCCGACAGAGTGTGCCCCGGGCGGGTGCATCCGATGAAGTGGGCCAGCGAGAAGAGTTCGTCGGAGTCACGCCAGGACAGGATCTGGGCGAGCGCGTCGGCGCCGGTGATGAAGAAGAGGTCGGCGTCCGGGTGCAGCGCGTGCAGGTCGCGCAGGGTGTCGACGGTGTACGTCGGGCCCTCGCGGTCGATGTCGATCCGGCTGACCGAGAACTGCGGGTTCTCGGCGGTGGCGATGACCGTCATCAGGTAGCGGTCCTCGGCCGGGGTGACGTGCCGGTCGCTCTTCTGCCACGGCTGCCCGGTCGGCACGAAGATCACTTCGTCCAGGTGGAACGCGCTCGCGACCTCACTGGCGGCGACGAGGTGGCCGTGGTGGATCGGGTCGAAGGTGCCGCCCATCACGCCGAGGCGCTTCTTCACCGGTTCCGGTCCGCCGGGATTCCCGGCCTGCTCTCCCATGCCGCCACACCTTACGCGACGCCCGTTACGGTGCGGGAACGGCCGGGTGAGGGTTCTCAGCGGACGCGTGAGGGAGCGGCCGGCCCGGTGGCCGGACGCTCCCCGAGCGGCCCCAGGACCAGGTTCAGCGGTCCCGGTTGAAGCGGGTGGTGATGTAGAGCAGGACCAGCAGGATGACCAGCGCGGCGCCACCGGTCAGGGCCGGGTTCAGGCTGTCGTGGTTGCCCCCCTCGCCCTCGGCGAGAAGGTTCAGAACGGGGAGTGCGGCAGCAGTGCTCATGGTCGGCGGGACCTTCTCGGCTCGGTGAACGGACCTGGGGGTTTGTTCCGGGCCGGTGAGGGCCCACCCGTCATCGTACGGGGGGTCACACGGCAACCGCTCGGCGGCCCACCGCCGCTGACCGGGCGTGAGCGCGAGCCGGCCGGAGCACCGGGACCGGGCCGGGGACGGCCGCGGAGGGGCCGGTCCTAGTTGTTCTTGAACGCGCGGGCCATGAGCCAGACCAGCAGGCCGATCCCCACGAAGGACGCGACCACGATGATCCGCAGGAACAGGCCCGGGCCGGCCTCCTCGGAGATGGGCGCGGCCAGGCTGACAAGGGTGTCGGTGGACATCTGCGGGGGCTCCTCGAACTGCTCGGTACCGCGGCCGGGTCCGGTCTCGGTCGTCCAGTCCTCAGGTTAGACCGGCCTCACACCGGCGCCACCCACCGGCCCCGACGGCCCGCCCGTCGGGGCCACCCGCACCGCCCGCCGCCGCCCCACCGGCACCACCCACCGCCGCCCCGGGCACCGCCCGCCACCGCCCGCCGCCCGCACGGCGGACCGCGCGTACGCTGACCCCGGGGACGAGTACGCAACCACGCGCGTTGCAAAGACAGTCGTTGCAGGCGAAGACCAACGGGGGGCGGGCCAGCGGGCCGCGGCCGCCGTCGACCAGGAGGTACTCAGACCATGACCGACACGACCGCGAAGAGCCCGAGCCGCCGCCGCGAGCGCTTCCCCGGGATCTCCACCCGGGCCTGGGAGCACCCGGCGGACCGCTCGGCCCTGGTGGCGCTGCGCAAGCTGACCGGCTTCGACGACATCCTGAAGAAGCTGGCCGGCCTGGTGTCCGAGCGGGCGATCCGGCTGATGTTCCTGGCCACCGCCGTGAAGACCTCCGAGCGCCAGTTCCCGGAGCTGCACGAGATGGTGCGCGACGCCGCCTACGTGCTCGACCTGGAGAAGGTCCCCGACCTGTACGTCTCCCAGGACCCGGCGGTCAACGCGTACTGCATCGGCATCGACACCCCGATCATCGTGGTCACCAGCGGCCTGGTCGAGCTGCTCGACGAGGAGGAGCTGCGCTCGGTCATCGGCCACGAGGTCGGCCACGCGATGTCCGGCCACGCCGTCTACCGGACGATGCTGATGATCCTCACCAACATCGCCGCCCGGATCGCCTGGGTGCCGCTCGGCAACCTGGCGATCACCGCGATCATCACCGCGCTCAAGGAGTGGTTCCGCAAGGCGGAGCTGTCCAGCGACCGGGCCGGCCTGCTCGCCGGGCAGGACCTCCAGGCGTCCATGCGGGCGCTGATGAAGCTGGCCGGCGGCCACAACCTGGCCGAGATGAACGTCGACGCCTTCCTGGAGCAGGCCGAGGAGTACGAGAAGGCCGGCGACCTGCGCGACGGCGTGCTCAAGGTGCTCCAGCTGCTGCCGCAGACCCACCCGTTCGCGGTGGTCCGGGTCGCCCAGCTGAAGAAGTGGGCGGAGAGCGACGACTACCGCTCGATCATGGCCGGCGCCTACCCGCGCCGCTCGGACGACCCGGACGCCTCGGTCGGCGAGCAGTGGAGGGCCGCCGCCGAGCACTACACGACCTCGGTCAAGGAGAGCAAGGACCCGCTGATGGGCCTGCTCCGGGACGTCGCCGGCGGCGCCGCGACCGTCGGCGGCAAGCTCCGCGACACCTTCACCGGCGGCGCCGGCCGCAACGGCTCCCCCGGCAACGGCTCCTCCGGCGGCAGCTCCGCGGGCAACGGCTCCGCGGACCGCGACGGCAGCTGATCCCACCGGGACGGCCCCACCGGGACCGCGACGGCGGCCGGTGTCCCGCCCGGGGCACCGGCCGCCGCGCCGTTCCACCGCCCGGCGGGTGCGCTCAGCCGCCCGCCAGCACCCCGCACACCTGCCAGCCCGGCCGGGCGTGGTCGGCGGGGTCGACCGGCGCCGGCGGCGCGACCACCGTGCCCTGCCCGGTGGCCAGCACCGGCTGCAGGAAGCCCGCCATCGAGGTGCCGCAGGGCGCCGGCCCGGCCTGCACCACAGAGTCCACCAGCCGCAGCTGCGCCGAGGCCAGGTCGACCCGGTCGAACTGGAAGGTCAGCTGCCGCCGCACGGTCTCCAGGGTGACCGGCGCTCCGGCCGGGGCCCCGGCCGGCTTCAGCGCGTAGACGAAGGTGTGGTCGGTGGTGATCCGCAGGGTCCCGCCGTCCGCCTCGTCGACCAGCATCGCGCCGGCCACCCTCACGGTGTTCGACGCCAGCGCGACCTTCGCCGGGTCGAACCGCACCATCCAGCCGGTCGCCGCGTGGTGCCGGTCGTCCACCGGCTGTGCCACGCTCGCGTCGAACTCGGCCAGCTCACCGGGCGTCACGAAGACCCGGACGTCGGCGGTGGCGCCCTGGACCAGCACGGTCGGGGACATCGAGGAGGCGACCAGGTAGCGCTGGACGGTGTCGAGCGCCTTGGCCACCTCGACCCGGCTGAAGTGCCCGGTGGGGGCCCCGGTCGGGGTGTTCAGCCCGAGCGCGCCGTCCCCGTACCCGGTCGGCAGGGCGGCGAACGGGTTCGCCGGGTCGGCGACCGGGTGGACGGCCGAAGCCGGGCTCAACGCGACCAGGCTGACGGTCAGTTGACTGCCCTCGGGCCGTGCCGCGGTCCCCTTCGGAGAGCTCACCCCGAAGTACACCGCGGTCCCGAAGGCGAGCAGGATGAGCAGCAGCAGGATCAGCGCCTGGCGCGGGACGGTGCCCAGCGGACCGAGCCGCACCCGCGGCCGGGTGGCCTTGCCGAAGGAGCCCGCCAGCCGCTCCCGGGCGGACAGCTCCTGGATCCGGGCAGCCCGGACGAACGATTCGTCGAAGACGACGGACCGGAATTCGTCCTCGTTGCCGGAACCGCCCTCGGGCGTACCCTCAGGAGGTTCTCGCGGGTCACCCACACCACCAGGGTAGGCGGACACCAGCGCCGCCACGAGGGTCCGGGCGCACTTTCCCGGGAACGCTCCGTGACCACCGCCCCGGGCGTGCGCCCCGGAGCGCGCGGAACCTAGCCGGCGGGCGCGGTGACCACCAGCGGAGGCTCGGCCGGGGCCTGCCCCGGGTCGACCCCGGCGCTGCTGCTGCCGGACTCGGGGCGCCGGGGCGTGCCGGCGGAGCCGCCCACGCCCTGGTAGACCGCCGCGACCGCGACCGCCACCAGGCTCACACCCATGATCACCGCGAGCACCCAGGCCACCGGCCGGTGCCAGCGCTGCTGGGCCACGTAGCGGCCGTGGGCGCGCACCGGGTCGTAGCCGCGTCGCCACCGCCGCCGGACTCTGCGGTCGGCCGCCCGGCCCGGCCCCGACCAGGGATCGGGGTAGAGGTGGTCCGCGTCGAGCCCGCTCGGGTACGGGCGCAGCTCCAGCGGGAGCCCGTCCCCGGCCGCCGGAACGTCGTAGCCCCAGCCCGGGCCCGCGGTGTCCGGCTCGAACCGGGCCTCGGCCGCGGCGAGTTGCCGCTCCTTGGCGGTCGGCTCGTGCACGGCGGCGGACCGGACGAAGGCCTCATCGAAGACCACGGTGGCGAACTCGTCGTCCGCACCACCGTGGTCGGCGCCGTCGGGGTACGGAGAGCCCCCCACATCCTCAGCCACGGATTCAGCGTATTACCGGCCGGACGATTTGTCTGTGGCTCCCGGCAGTTGGTCCGTCACACGTGTGACGGCCGCCCCTCACACGCCCCTCACCCGGCGTTCAGCGGGCGTCCGCGTCGCCGCCCACGGTCTGCGTCGCCTCGCCCCGGACGTGCCCGTCACCAGTGACGATGTACTTGGTGCTGGTCAGCTCGGGCAGGCCCATCGGACCGCGGGCGTGCAGCTTCTGGGTGGAGATGCCGATCTCCGCGCCGAAGCCGAACTCACCGCCGTCGGTGAAGCGGGTGGAGGCGTTGACGGCCACCGTGGTGGAGTCCACCAGCCGGGCGAAGCGGCGGGCGGCGGCCTGCGAGGTGGTGACGATCGCCTCGGTGTGGCCGGAGGACCAGCGGCGGATGTGCTCGACGGCGGCGTCCAGCGAGGGCACCACGGCGGCGGCCAGGTCCAGCGAGAGGTACTCGGCGCCCCAGTCCTCCTCGGTGGCCGGCACCACGGTGGCCGGGCCGCCCTCGGCGGCCTTCAGCACCGCCTCGTCGCCGTGCACGGTGACCCCGGCCTCGGCGAGCGCCGCCAGCGCGAGCGGCAGGAACGCCTCCGCGACGTCCTGGTGGACCAGCAGCGTCTCGGCCGCGTTGCAGACGCTGACCCGCTGCGCCTTGGAGTTCAGCAGGATCCCGACGGCCATCGCCAGGTCGGTCTCGGCGTCCACGTAGACGTGGCAGTTGCCGGTGCCGGTCTCGATCACCGGGACGGTCGAGCCCTCGACCACGGTGCGGATCAGCGAGGCGCCGCCGCGCGGGATCAGCACGTCCACGTGGCCGCGGGCGCGCATCAGCTCCCGCACCGAGTCCCGGCTCTCCCCCGGCACCAGCTGCACCGCGTCCGCGGGCAGCCCGGCCGCGGCGACGGCGTCGCGCACCACGGCGACCAGGGCGGTGTTGGAGCGGTAGGCGGAGGCGGAGCCGCGCAGCAGCACCGCGTTGCCGGACTTGAGGCAGAGCGCGGCGGCGTCGGCGGTGACGTTCGGGCGGGCCTCGTAGATGATGCCGACCACGCCGAGCGGCACCCGGACCTGCCGCACGTCCAGGCCGTTGGGCAGGGTGTAGCCGCGCACCACCTCGCCGACCGGGTCGGGCAGGCCGGCCACGTCGCGCACGTCGGCGGCGATCGCGGCGATCCGCTCGTCGGTCAGGGTCAGCCGGTCGATCACCGACTCCGGGGTGCCGGCCGCCCGGGCCCGCTCCACGTCCTCGGCGTTGGCCGCGACGATCTCGGCACCACGGGCCACCAGCGCGTCCGCGACCGCCAGCAGCGCGGCGTCCTTCGCCGCGCGCGGCAGCGGGGCGAGCACGGCGGCGGCCTCCCGGGCTCGGCGCGCTACGGCGAGGACGGGGCTGTCGGCGGTGGCGAGGTCGCTGGTCATGCCGCCAAGGGTAGCGACTTCACCGCCCCCGCCCGGGCGGTATTTCGCCCGGTGAGACGCCACCGCGACGATCCGGCCGGACGGGGCCACCGGTCCCGGCGAAGCCCCCGGCCGGACGGGGCCACCGGTCCCGGCGAAGCGTCCGGCCCGACGGGGCTGCCCGACCCGTCGGGCCGGCTCAGTACGGGTGCACGCCGCCCGGGTGCGGCGGTGGATCGCCGAAGCCCTCCGTCACCCGCTTGCGGTACGTCGCCCGGTCGACCACCTCCAGCCCGACGATCTCCCAGGGCGGCAGGTTCGCGGTGACCTTGTGTTCACCCCACAGCCGCAGCGCGATGGCCGCCGCGTCGTGCAGGTCCCGGGCCTGCTCCCAGTAGCGGATCTCGGCGTGGTCGGCCGCGTAGCGGGCGGTCAGGAAGAACGAGTGGTCGTGCGCCAGCTGCTCCAACGAGGCCCGCAGCGACGGCAGCGGGGTGACCTGCCCGGCCACGCTCAGCACCACGTGCCACAGCCGCGCCTGCTCGGGCACCGTCGGCGGCTGCGCCGCCCGGTCACGGTCGGGCCGCAGCCTGCGCACCCCGCCGGGCTTCTGCGACGGCGGACCGGCCGGCTCGGCGGGGCCGTCCCCGCGTCCGCCGTCGATGCTGGTCAGCCGCCGGCCCGCCGTCCCTGCAGTCAGCGCTGCCTCGCGCCTGCGTTCCACCGGCGGCCTCCTGTTCGGCGATGTCGTGTCGTCCCCACCGGCCCCGTCGGCGCCCTGCCGACGGGTACGGCTGCGCCCCTCCTCGCCCGTGGCCGGGCCGCTCCCGGTACGGAGCGGCCCGCCGTCCGCGCTGTGCCGATCGGCCGGGCGGCCGGTGCCGGCCCGCCGGGCCGGTCAGCCGCCCAGAACGACCAGGTCGTCGCGGTGGACGACCTCGCGCTCGTACGCGGCGCCGAACTCCTGGGCCAGGTCGCGGGTGGACCGGCCGAGCAGGCGGGGCAACTCCCTCGCATCAAAGTTGACCAGTCCGCGCGCCACGATGTGGCCGTTTTCGGCAAGAAGGTCCACCGGATCACCCGCGGCGAACTCCCCGTCGACCCTGGTGACCCCGGCGGGCAGCAGCGAGGCGCCGCCGGAGACGACCGCGCGGACGGCGCCCTCGTCCAGGTGCAGCGTCCCGCGCGGGCTGCTCGCGTGGGCCAGCCAGAGCATCCGGTCGGAAGTCCGGCTGCCGGTGCGCAGGAAGAGCGTGCCGGTGGGCCGGCCGGCCAGCGCGTCGGCGGCCTGGCTGGCGGCGGTGAGCACCACCGGGATGCCCGCGCCGGTGGCGATCCGGGCCGCCTCGACCTTGGTGACCATGCCGCCGGTGCCGACCCCGGCCTTGCCGGCGCTGCCGATCTCGATGCCGTCGAGGTCCTGCGGTCCGCGCACCTCGGCGATCCGGCTGGTGCCGGGGCGGGACGGGTCGCCGTCGTACAGGCCGTCGACGTCGGAGAGCAGCACCAGCAGGTCGGCGCGGACCAGGTGGGCGACCAGGGCGGCGAGCCGGTCGTTGTCACCGAACTTGATTTCGGCGGTGGCGACGGTGTCGTTCTCGTTGACGATCGGCATCGCGCCCATCGCCAGCAGCTGGTCCAGGGTGCGGTAGGCGTTGCGGTAGTGGGCGCGCCGGCTGGCGTCCTCGGCGGTGAGCAGCACCTGGCCGACCCGGATGCCGTACCGGGCGAAGGAGGCGGTGTAGCGGGCGACCAGCAGGCCCTGGCCGACGCTGGCGGCGGCCTGCTGGCGGGCCAGGTCCTTGGGCCGCCGGTCCAGGCCGAGCGGGGCGAGCCCGGCGGCGATGGCGCCGGAGGAGACGAGCACGACCTCCGGTGCCTCGGGGCGGGCGCGCAGCTTGGCGAGCGCGTCCACCAGGGCGTCGACGCGGTCGGCGTCCAGGCCGCCGGCCGCCGTGGTCAGGGAGGAGGAGCCGACCTTGACGACGATCCGCCGCGCGGTCAGCACCTCCTCGCGCAGAGAGTCCTCGCTCATCTCGCTGTACGCCCTTCCGGTGTGGTGCGGGTGCGACGGGGCCCGGGCCCGGCCGTCACCCCCGAAATCTACGCGATCCGCGCAGGTCGCCCGCAGGGTGTTTCACCGGCTGGACCCGGGCCGGTCACGGCCTCGCCACAGCCCGTCCGGCAATCCGGATGACTGGTATGGTCCCTGACCGCAAGCCAGATCGGGGGACGGCTTCTTGCCCGCTGGACCCATGTCGTCATCGACCCTTCCTGTCACGACGGGCGGCGCCGCACTGGGCAAAGGCCGGCAACGGCCGCGGCCGCGCGCCCAGGAGATAAGCGCATCATGCGTTCGTACACCACCAAGCTGACCGTCGCCGCGCTCGCGGCGGCCACCGCCCTGTCGCTCGCCGCCTGCGGGCCGGAGAACGCGGACACCCCGGCCGGTACCGGCGGCGCCACCGGCGCGGCCCCGGCCCAGACCGGCGCGGCCCCGGGGGCCACCGCCGGGGGTGCGGCCGCGGGCGGCGCGGCCGGCGGTTCCACCGCGGCGCCGTCGGGCGCGGCGAGCGGCGGTGCGACGCCCGGCGGCGCCGCGGGCGGTGCCGGCACGGCCGGGGCCGCGGGCGGCGGGGCCGGGGCGGGGGCCGTCCCGGCGGCCGCCACCAGCGTGAAGATCGGCCAGAGCGCCACCGTGGACTTCGCCGACAAGACCGCCAAGGTCGCCACCAAGCTGGAGATCACCGTCACCGGCGTCGAGGTCGGCTCGATCCAGGAGCTCACCGCCGCCAAGGTCAACACCGTCGGCCTGGACGGCCGCACCCCGGTGTACGTCAGCTACACCATCAAGAACGTCGGGGACGCCAGCCTCTCCTTCACCGCCCCGGACTCGAAGTTCGTCCTCTTCGACAGCTCCGGCAAGAAGGGGCTCAACGTCATGTCCGCCGCCAACCCGCTGCCCAAGTGCACCAGCGCGAAGGTCCAGGGCGTGACCAAGGGTGCCGAGACCAAGGGCTGCACCATCATCTCCATCGCCGGGAACACCCCGGCCGCGGTCGGCTACACCGACCTGACCGACCCGCTGAAGCTCCAGGCCTCCTGGACCAGGTGACGCCGCGTCGACGCACAGCACGCCGAACGGCCCCCGCCACCTCGACAGGTGGCGGGGGCCGTTCGGCGTGCGGAGCCCGGCAGGCTCAGTGGTCCTCGTCGTCGTCGCCCTCGATGGCGGCCTGGCGGCCGCTGGAGAGCGCCTCGAAGGCGAGGAACTCGGCCTCGGCCGCGTCCCGGCCCTTCTGCTTCTCGCGGCGGCGGTCGACCGCCGGGCGGGGGGACTCGAAGCGGTGGTCCTCACCGCGGCGGCCGAGCATCTCGGCGCCGGCGGCCATGGTCGGCTCCCAGTCGAAGACGACGGCGTTCTCGTCCGGGCCGATGATGACGGTGTCGCCCTCGTGCGCCCCGACCTTCCACAGCTTGTCCTCGACGCCGAGGCGGGCCAGCCGGTCCGCGAGGTAGCCGACGGCCTCGTCGTTGCTGAAGTCGGTCTGGCGGACCCAGCGCTCCGGCTTGACGCCGCGGATGCGGTAGGCGCCGTCCTCCTCGGTGATGGTGAAGCCGGCGTCGTCGACGGCCTTGGGGCGCAGCACGATCCGGGTCGACTCCTCGACCGGCTTGGCGGCGCGCGCCTCGGCGACGATCCCGGCCATCGCGAAGCTCAGCTCGCGCAGGCCCTTGCGGGAGGCGGCGGAGACCTCGAACACCCGGTAGCCGCGCTCCTCCAGGGAGGCGCGGGTCAGGTCGGCGATGTCCTGGCCGTCCGGGACGTCCACCTTGTTGAGCGCGACCAGGCGCGGGCGGTCGTCCAGGCCGCCGTACTCGGCGAGTTCGGCCTCGATGGTCTCCAGGTCGGTCACCGGGTCGCGGCCGGGCTCCAGGGTGGCGCAGTCCAGCACGTGCACCAGCACCGAACAGCGCTCGACGTGCCGCAGGAACTCCAGGCCCAGGCCGCGGCCCTGGCTGGCGCCAGGGATCAGGCCGGGCACGTCGGCGACGGTGTAGACGGTGTCGCCCGCGGTGACCACCCCGAGGTTGGGGATCAGGGTGGTGAACGGGTAGTCCGCGATCTTCGGCTTGGCGGCGGAGAGCACCGAGATCAGCGAGGACTTGCCGGCGCTCGGGTAGCCCACCAGGGCCACGTCGGCGACGGACTTGAGCTCCATCACGATGTCGCGGGCCTCGCCGGGCTCGCCGAGCAGCGCGAAGCCGGGCGCCTTGCGGCGGGCCGAGGCCAGCGCGGCGTTGCCGAGGCCGCCGCGGCCGCCCTGGGCGGCGACGAAGCTGGTGCCGTGCCCGACCAGGTCGGCCAGCACGTTGCCCTGGCGGTCCAGCACCACGGTGCCGTCCGGCACCAGCAGGACGAGGTCCTCGCCGTCCGCGCCGGTGCGGTTGCCGCCCGCGCCCGGCTTGCCGTTGGTGGCCTTGCGCTTGGGCGAGTGGTGGTACTCGAGCAGGGTGGTGACCTGCGAGTCCACGGTGAGGATGACGCTGCCGCCCTCACCGCCGTTGCCGCCGTCCGGGCCGCCGAGCGGCTTGAACTTCTCGCGGTGCACGGAGGCGCAGCCGTGGCCCCCGTTACCCGCGGCGACGTGAAGTTCGACGCGGTCCACGAAGGTGGTCATGGGTGTGCCTCCAGTGCGCGAGAGTCTGCTTGCTACCTGCGTAAAGCGCGAAGGGTGGACCGGAGAATTCCGGCCCACCCTTCACTGTGGGTCTTCTCAGACCCGGTGAGTCCGTCCGGACCCGGCGGGTCCGTTCAGACTCGGGAGTCCGCGGGGACTCAGGCCTCGACGGCCACGATGTTGACGACCTTGCGGCCGCGACGGTTGCCGAACTGCACCGCACCGGCGGTCAGCGCGAACAGGGTGTCGTCGCCACCGCGACCGACACCGGCACCCGGGTGGAAGTGGGTGCCGCGCTGGCGGACGAGGATCTCGCCGGCGGAGACGACCTGGCCACCGAAGCGCTTCACGCCGAGGCGCTGGGCGTTCGAGTCACGGCCGTTACGAGTAGAGCTTGCGCCCTTCTTGTGTGCCATTTTTCGCTATCCCCTTACTTGCTGACCGAGTCGATGCTCGTGATGCGCACCGCGGTGTGCTGCTGACGGTGACCCTGACGACGGCGGTAGCCGGTCTTGTTCTTGTAACGCAGGATGACGATCTTGTCACCCTTGGTCTGGTCGACCACCTCGGCGTGAGCCTTCACGCCGGCCAGGACCCACGGGTCGGAGGTGACGGCGTCACCGTCGACGACCAGGATGGTCGAGAGCTCGACCGAGTCACCCGGCTTGGCCTCGATGCGGTCGATCTCCAGCACGTCGCCCACGGCGACCTTGTGCTGGCGGCCGCCTGCGCGAACGATCGCGTACATGCGGTACCTGCTTTCCTTGCTCGGTCGGAACCCCCGACGCCAGCCACCTGGGTACGGACACAGGAGCCTCTCCCCGGCCCTCCGCGCGGACGCGGCGACCTCGGGAAGGTGATGTGCTCGGGAGCAATGGCGTAGACACGCCGATGGTCAAGAATACGGACCGGCCGCCCGGGGGGCAAACCGGCCCGTACGGCCCGGGGCGGGATCGCTCCCGCCCCGGGCGTGGGCACTACTCGGACGCCGTATCACCCTCGGCGGCCGCGGCCTTCTTGGCCGCCGCGCTCGTCCGCTTGGTGGCGGTCTTGCGGGCGGTGGTCTTCTTGGCCGCCGTGGTGGTCTTCTTGGCGGCCGTCTTCTTCGCGGCGGTCTTGCGGGCGGCCCGCTTCTTCGGCGCCGGCGCCTCCTCGGCCGGAGCCTCGGCGTCCTCGGCAGCACCCTCGGTGGCCGCAGCGGCCTCGGCGACCTCAGCGGTCTCCGGGGACTCGGCGGCGACCGCGGCCTCCGCGGCCGCGACCGGCTCGCCCGGCGCCTCGGCGACGGCCTCTGCGGCGGCCTCCGCGACCACCGGGGCGGCGGCCTCCAGGGCCGCCTCCAGCGCCGCCTCGGCCTTGGCCTGGAGCACCACGATCTCGGCGGTGTCCGGGGAACCGGCCGGAGCGGTCGCCTTGCGCACCGCCCGGCGGCGCGGACGGCCCGCCGGAGCGGCGGCCGGGGCCTCCGCCACGGGAGCCTCCACGACGGGGGCCGGCACGGCCTCCGCGGCGGCCTCGGCCGGGGCCTCGACGCCCGGGACCTCCAGGGCCAGCTGGCCCTCGATCTCCTCGCGCACCGGCTCCGCCAGGTCGGCGACGTCCTCGACGGTCAGCGGCCCGGCCTCGGCGGCCACCACGGCCTCGACGGCCTGCGACTCCTCGTGGCCCGCGCCGCCCTTGCCCCGGCGACGGCGCTTGCCGCCCGAACCGGCCTCGCCCGCCGCCACCGGGGCGTGGACGTGGGCACTCGGCTGCTCCATGTGGACGATCACGCCGCGGCCGTTGCAGTGCACGCACGGCTCGGAGAAGGACTCCAGCAGGCCCTGGCCGACCCGCTTGCGGGTCATCTGGACCAGGCCCAGCGAGGTGACCTCGGCCACCTGGTGCTTGGTCCGGTCGCGGCCCAGGCACTCCAGCAGACGGCGCAGCACCAGGTCGCGGTTGGACTCCAGCACCATGTCGATGAAGTCGATCACGATGATGCCGCCGAGGTCGCGCAGCCGCAGCTGGCGCACGATCTCCTCGGCCGCCTCGATGTTGTTCCGGGTGACCGTCTCCTCCAGGTTGCCGCCCTGGCCGACGAACTTCCCGGTGTTGACGTCGATGACGACCATCGCCTCGGTGCGGTCGATCACCAGCGAACCGCCGCTGGGCAGCCAGACCTTGCGGTCCAGCGCCTTCATCAGCTGCTCGTCGATCCGGTAGGTGGCGAACACGTCCACCTCGGAGGTCCACCGCTGGAGCCGCTCGGCGAGGTCCGGGGCCACGTTGGAGACGTACTCGTGGATGGTCTTCCACGCCTCGTCGCCGGAGACGATGACCTTGCTGAAGTCCTCGTTGAAGATGTCGCGGACGACCCGGACGGTCATGTCCGGCTCGCCGTACAGCAGCGCCGGGGCGTTGCCGGTCGCGGCCTTCTTCTGGATGTCCTCCCACTGCTGCTGGAGGCGCTGGACGTCGCGGGTCAGCTCCTCCTCGGAGGCGCCCTCGGCGGCGGTGCGCACGATCACGCCCGCGTCGTCCGGGACGATCTTCTTGAGGATCTGCTTCAGCCGGGCGCGCTCGTTCTCCGGGAGCTTGCGCGAGATGCCGGTCATCGAGCCCTCGGGCACGTACACCAGGTAGCGGCCGGGCAGCGAGATCTGGCTGGTCAGGCGGGCGCCCTTGTGGCCGATCGGGTCCTTGGAGACCTGCACCAGCACGGACTGGCCGGACTTCAGCACCGACTCGATCCGGCGCGGGCCGCCGTGGCCGCCCAGCGCGCCGAAGTTGACCTCACCGGCGTACAGCACCGCGTTGCGGCCCTTGCCGATGTCGACGAAGGCGGCCTCCATCGACGGCAGCACGTTCTGGACCTTGCCCAGGTAGACGTTGCCGACGTACGAGGTGGCCTGCTCCTTGTTGACGTAGTGCTCGACCAGCACGCCGTCCTCGAGCACGCCGATCTGGGTGCGCTGGCCGCTCTGGCGCACCACCATGACGCGCTCGACCGACTCGCGGCGGGCCAGGAACTCCGCCTCGGTGATGATCGGCACCCGGCGGCGGCCCAGCTCGCGGCCCTCGCGGCGGCGCTGCTTCTTCGCCTCCAGACGGGTCGAGCCCTTGATGGACTGCACCTCGTCCGGGTCGAAGGACGGCTCGGTGGAGCGGCGGCGCGGCTCGCGCACCTTCACCACCGTACGGACGCCGTCCTCGGTGGTCTCGGCGGTCTCGACGGCGCCGGCCTCACCGCTGCGGCGGCGACGGCGACGGCGGCGGCGCGACGAGGACAGGCCGGCGGCCAGGTCGTCGTCCTCCTCGCCCTCCTCCTCGGCGACGGCCTCGGCCGACTCCTCGGCGGACTGCTCGGTCTCGACGGCCTCGGCGGCCTCGAAGTCCTCGGCCTCGCCACGGCGACGGCGGCGGCCGCCCCGGCGGCGACGGCGCGACGGACGGCCGTCCTCCTCCCACTCGCCCTCGGTCTCCGGACCGGCGGCGGGGGCGGGCGCCTCCACCGCGGGGGTCTCGACGACGGGCGCGGGAGCCTCGACGACGGGCGCGGCGACCGGCGCGGCGGCCTGGGCCTTCGCGGGCGCCTTCGCCTTCGCCTGGGCGCCCTTGCGACGGGTCGGCTCGACCCGGGTGCGGACCCGGCGACGGCGGCCGACACCGCTGTACTCGAACTCGTCCTCGTCCTCGCGCTCGGCCTCCACCTTGGCCTCGGCCTCGGCCGGAGCCTCGACCTGCGCGGGGGCGGCGGGCTGCTGCGGCGCGGCGGGCACGAACGGGGCCGGCTCCTGGAACACCGGGGCCTGGAAGACCGCGGTGGCCGGGCGGACGGCGCGACGGCGCACCCGGTGCGGCGGCTCGGCCTCGGCGGGCGCGGCAGCCGGGGCCGGCGCGGCGGCGGGGGCGGGGGCGGGGGCGGGGGCGGCAGCGGGGGCCTCGGCGACGGCCTCGGCGGCCTCCTCCTCGGACTCCTCGGCGGCGGTGGGCTCCTCGACCGGAGCCTCGACCACCGGCGCGGCCTCGACCACACGACGGCGGCGGGGGCGACGGGCCGGAGCGGCGGGGGCCTCCTCGGCCACCGGCTCGGCGACGGCAGCGGGGGCGGCCTCGGCCACCGGCGCCTCGGCGGCCGGAGCGGCCTCCGCCTCGACGACGGGGGCGCCGGCGGGCGCCTCGGCACGCTTGCGGGTACGGCGCGCCCGGGCGGGCTTCTCGGCCGGCTCCGACGTCTCCGCCGTCCCGGTCGTGTCGGCCGTCCCGGTCGTGTCGGCCGTCCCGGTCGTGTCGGCCGTCCCGGTCTTGTCGGCCTTCGCGGCCCTGGCCTTCGCCGGGGCCTTCGCGGCGGCCGGCGCGGCCGGTTCGGCGGCGGCGTCCGGCGCGGTCACCACGATCGCGGTGGCCTCCGGCGCCCCGGCCGGGGCCTCGGCGCGCTTGCGGGTCCGGCGGGCCCGGACCGGCTTCTCGGCGACCGGCTCGGCCGCCGGCTCCACGGCCGGAGCCGGAGCGGCCTCGGCCGCCGGCGTCTCGGCCGGCAGGACCGTCTCGGCCGCCTCGGCGGCCGCGCCCTGCGGGGTGCCCGCCGGGCGGGACACCGCACGGCGACGGCGGCGCGGCGGCGCGGCGGACGCGCCCTCACCACCGGTCGCGGCGGATTCGTTCTGTTCCGTGGCCGCAGTCTGCTGCGGATCGGTGTTATCGAGCATGCGGGTGGATCTCCCGTCAGGCCCCCGGGCTCCGCATCCGGGCACGGCGCGGCACCGCTGGGCGGCCGGCATCGCTGACGATGCCTGGACCGGACCCTTGGACGGTGCCGCCGCGCGGACGCGAGGCCGCACAGGGGCTCGTAGTCTCGCTCGGCGCCCCGCGCTCGGCGGGGTGTCGAAAGTCTTCTGGTCTGACCAGTCTTCTGAGGTTTTCCCAAGCTGCGCCGTCCCCCAACCCCGGGTGGCTCCCGGACGGGGTCCCGGGCCGGCCGACCTTCCTGGTCGGCAGGCCCCGGGTGGCAGGCCTGTGCTGCGACGACGCTCGCTCCCCTGGGGAGCCGCGGGAACCCTGGAGGACCGTCGGGCCCAGTGAGTCACTGGACCCGGCCTCCCCCCGCTAGGCGGACGCGGTAGCGTGCGGCCCTGCGGCAGGCTCCGAGCCGGCCGGGGCCGCGGCGCGGTCGAGCGCCAGCGGGTCGGTCACCGTGCCGGCCTCCTCGTCGAGCGGCCCCTGCGCCAGCCTGGTCACCTCTGCGGGGACCGGCGGCGCCAGGTCGGCCGTCGCACGGAGACCGGACAATACGTCGTCGGGTCGTACGGCGGGTGTGGCGTGTCGTACTACCAGGCGCAGTATCGCACAGGGACGGCCGGTCCGAACATCGTGGTCGGTTCCGGTCCCGCCGTCCGCACCGGCCTCGACCTGCGCCGAGACGGCTTCCAACGCCGCCACCGCGCCCCGCGCGTCGAAGACCCGCAGGCCGTTCTTGGTGCGGCGCTCGACCTCGACCCGCTCGGCGGCGAGGAACCGCGCGACCGCGTCGGCGGCCACGTCCGGCTCGACGCCGTCCAGCCGGACCAGCCACTCGGAGGCCTCCAGGCGCTCCACGAAGTTCGGCGTGCGCACCTCGACCGCGTCGATCACGTCCAGGCCGGCCGGCAGCGACTCGTCCAGCTGCGCCCGCAGCTGCTCGGGGTCGCGCACGGCGGCCAGGCCGATCTCCAGGTACTCCGCCTCGCTCGCCACCCCGGTGGGGGCCGCGTTGGCGTAGGACACCTTCGGGTGCGGGGTGAAGCCGGCCGAGTAGGCCATCGGAACGGCGGACCGGCGCAGGGCGCGCTCGAAGGCGCGCTGGAAGTCGCGGTGGCTGGTGAAACGGAGCCGGCCGCGCTTGGTGTAGCGGAGACGAATCCGCTGCACCGTCGGCGCGGGCGGCGGACCGTCGGGCGTACGGCGTGCCAGGGTCGCTCAGTCCTTAGTCAGTTGTCCCCGTCCGGCGTGGCGTCTTCCCGCCACTGTCCGGACTCTGTCACCTCAAAGGGTACGCGCCCCGCCGCCCGCCTCGCTCCGCCCCTGGTCAGCTCGCCCCCGCCGCACGCCGCGACCCCCGGCCGGATCGTCCCGGCCGGGGGTCGCGGATGTCGGACGCGCTACTTGTTGACGACCGTCAGGGGCAGCATCTTCTTGCCCGTCGGGCCGATCTGGATCTGGGTGTCCATCTGAGGACACACCCCGCAGTCGAAGCACGGCGTCCAGCGGCAGTCGTCGACCTCGACCTCCTCCAGGGCGTCCTGCCAGTCCTCCCAGAGCCAGTCCTTGTCGAGGCCGCTGTCCAGGTGGTCCCAGGGCAGCACCTCCTCGTAGGAGCGCTCGCGGGTGGTGTACCAGTCGACGTCGACGCCGGTGCCGGCCAGGGCCTTGTCGGCGCAGGCCATCCAGCGGTCGTACGAGAAGTACTCGCGCCAGCCGTCGAAGCGGCCGCCGTCCTCGTAGACCTCGCGGATGATCGCGCCGACCCGGCGGTCGCCGCGGGAGAGCAGGCCCTCGACGATGCCCGGCTTGCCGTCGTGGTAGCGGTAGCCGATGTTCTTGCCGTACTTGCGGTCGCCGCGGATCGAGTCGCGCAGCTTGGCCAGGCGGGCGTCGGTGGCCTCGGCGGACAGCTGCGGGGCCCACTGGAACGGGGTGTGCGGCTTGGGCACGAACCCGCCGATGGAGACGGTGCAGCGGATGTCGTTCTGGCCGGTGACCTCGCGGCCCTTCTGGATGACGTTCTTCGCCATCTCGCCGATCTGGAGCACGTCCTCGTCGGTCTCGGTGGGCAGGCCGCACATGAAGTACAGCTTCACCTGGCGCCAGCCGTTGCCGTACGCGGTGGCGACGGTGCGGATCAGGTCCTCCTCCGACACCATCTTGTTGATCACCTTGCGCATGCGCTCGCTGCCGCCCTCGGGGGCGAAGGTGAGGCCCGAGCGGCGCCCGTTGCGGGACAGCTCGTTGGCGAGGTCGATGTTGAAGGCGTCGACGCGGGTGGACGGCAGCGACAGGCCGATCTTGTCCTCGGTGTAGCGGTCCGCCAGGCCCTTGGCGATGTCACCGATCTCGGTGTGGTCGGCGCTGGACAGCGACAGCAGGCCGACCTCCTCGAAGCCGGTCGCCTTCAGCCCGCGCTCCACCATCTCGCCGATGCCGGTGATGCTTCGCTCCCGCACGGGGCGCGTGATCATGCCGGCCTGGCAGAAGCGGCAGCCGCGGGTGCAGCCGCGGAAGATCTCCACGGACATCCGCTCGTGCACCGTCTCCGCGAGCGGGACCAGCGGCTGCTTCGGGTACGGCCACTCGTCCAGGTCCATCACGGTGTGCTTGGACACCCGCCACGGCACGCCCGGGGCGTTCGGCACGACGCGGCCGATCCGGCCGTCGGCCAGGTACTCCACGTCGTAGAACTTGGGGACGTAGACCCCGCCGGTACGGGCCAGGCGCAGCAGCAGCTCGTCCCGGCCGCCCGGGCGGCCCTCGGCCTTCCAGGCCCGGATGATCTCGGTGATGTCGAGCACGGCCTGCTCGCCGTCGCCGACCACGGCGCAGTCGATGAAGTCCGCGATCGGTTCCGGGTTGAAGGCCGCGTGGCCGCCGGCCAGGACGATCGGGTCCTCGTCGGTGCGGTCGCGGGCCTCCAGCGGGATGCCGGCCAGGTCGAGCGCGGTCAGCATGTTGGTGTAGCCGAGCTCGGTGGAGAACGACAGCCCGAAGACGTCGAAGGCCTTCACCGGGCGGTGGGCGTCCACCGTGAACTGCGGGACGCCGTGCTCGCGCATCAGCGCCTCGAGGTCCGGCCAGACGCTGTAGGTGCGCTCGGCGAGCACGCCCTCGCGCTCGTTCAGCACCTCGTAGAGGATCATGACGCCCTGGTTGGGCAGGCCGACCTCGTAGGCGTCGGGGTACATCAGTGCCCAACGGACGTCGCAGGCGTCCCAGTCCTTGACGGTCGAGTTCAGCTCGCCGCCGACGTACTGGATCGGCTTCTGGACGTGCGGGAGGAGGGCCTCCAGGCGTGGGAAGACCGATTCGACAGTCATGTACTAGGAACCCTTACGACGTGATTCGGTGCCGCGAGTCGGCACGGGAGGGGTGACCCTCAAGGGTAGCCCAATCCGGGGAACGGGCCGTCAGCCGGATCAGGGGCCCTCCGCGCCCCGGCGCGACCCGGTCGCCCGGTGTCCGCCCGCACCCGCCGGTGCCCGCCCCGGCACGCGCGGTGCGCGCCCGCCGGCCGGTGCCGTCCGCCGTTGACACGCCCGGACGGGCCGTGCGGTACTGACAGGGCTCCGCCAAAGAGATCTGCACCCCTTCCGGACAAGGAAGTTGAGTCGTACGCTCGGCCCTCGTCGGTTTTCCGGCCGGCACGACCCCTCCCTCACCACGGGCCGCCCCGGCACGGCCCCGTCCGCCCCTGCCGGGCCCCGCCCGGCCCGCTCGGCCGCCGTTCCCCGGCCCGCGGTGCCACGCCCCAGACTCCCAGCCCCGTCCCCGCCCGCTCCCGTCCCCCGCCCGCACGCCGTGCCCGGCGGCGCACCCGCACGCCCGCGCCCCGGCGGCCGTACGACCGGCGCAAGGAGAACCATGACCGACACCGGTCGGCGGATCCGTCCCCTCCGGCCCCTCGACGCCCGGCCGGCCCGCTACCCCACGCCGGCCCAGGCCGAGTCCGCCGCGCGGCGGCTCGCGCTGCGGCACCCGGACCGCTGCCGGCTGCGCGAGGTGGGCCGCTCCCGGGCCGGGCGCCCGCTGATGCTGCTCTCGGTGGACCGCGGGCCGCGCGCGGTGCTGGTGGTCGGCGGCCCGCACCCCAACGAGCCGGTCGGCACCGCCGGGACGGTCCGGCTCGCCGAGGTGCTGCTGGACCGTCCCGCCCGCCCCGGGCTCTCCTGGCACCTGCTGCTCTGCCTCGACCCGGACGGCGCCGCGCTCAACGCCGGCTGGCTGGACGGCCCGCTCACCATGCGGCGCCACTACGAGCACTTCTTCCGCCCCTCCTTCGAGGAGCAGCCCGAACTGCTGCCCGCCCCCGGCTCCGGCCGCCCGCCGATGCCGGAGAGCCTGGCGCTGACCGGGCTGATCGACGAGCTGCGCCCGTTCCTCCAGTGCTCGCTGCACGGGGTGGACTTCGGTGGCGCGTTCGTCCAGCTCACCGGTCCGGTCCGGGGCCTGGCCGGGCGCTTCGCCCGCTCCGCGGAGCGGGCCGGCGTCCCGCTGGACGTGGACTCCTTCGACGCGATCGGCTGGGCCAGTCCGGACCCCGGCACCTACCTGATGCCGGCCCCGGGCACCGGGGGCTCCCGGGCCCTGCCGGACGAGCCCGAGCTGTCCACCTGGTCCTACGCGGCCCGGTACGGCGCGGTCACCGCGGTGCTTGAGGTCCCGATGTGGGCCGTCGACGCGGTCGGCGACGCCCGGCTCCACCCGGCCGGGGCGCGGGCCCTCGCGGCGGCCGCCCGCGACCTCACCGAGCGGGCCGCGGAGCTCACCGCGCTGCTGCCGGGCGTCCCCGCGGACGGCCACGAGGCGGCCGGGGCGCTGCTGCGCACCGCCGGGTTCAGCCTGGCGGTCGCCCCGCGGGTGGCCGAGGAGTGGCTGGAGCGCTGGGGCGCCGAGCCGCTCACGGTCTCCCGGGTGACCACCGCCGGGCTGGTCGCGGCCCGCGTGCCGCTGCGGGTCGCGTCGGTCCTGCTGCGGCTGCTCGCGGATGCCCGCGGCCCCGCCGCCGAGGCCGCCCGGGACCGCGCCCGCGCCGTCGTCGCCGACAGCCTGGACCGGCTGCGCCACCGCTTCGGCGCCCGCTGGGTGCCGGTCCAGGAGCAGCTCGCCCACCAGACCCGTGCCGTCCTGACCACCGCCGACTGCCTCGTCTAGGAGCCGCCCTGGCAGCCCTGGCCACGTCCTGGCAGCCCTCGCCGCCCCCGGCCGGCACCGGACGACGGAGCGGGGCCGGCCCGGGAAGTCCCGGACCGGCCCCGCCGTGAAGCGCGTGTCAGGCCGCTATCGGCCGCTGGCTCCGCACCGCCTGGAGCAGCCCGACGGCCATCCAGTTGGCGAACATCGAGGAGCCGCCGTACGAGACGAACGGCAGCGGGATGCCCGCGACCGGCATGATGCCCAGGCACATCCCTATGTTCTCGAAGGCCTGGAAGGACAGCCAGGCGATGACCCCGGCCGCCACGATCGTCCCGTACAGGTCGGTCGCCTGCCGGGCGATCCGGCAGGCCCGCCAGAGGATCACGCCGACCAGCGCGATGATCGCCAGCGCCCCGATGAAGCCCAGCTCCTCGCCGGCCACGGTGAACACGAAGTCGGTCTGCTGCTCCGGCACGAACTGCCCGACGGTCTGGGTGCCGTGGAACAGCCCCTTGCCGGTCAGTCCGCCCGAGCCGATCGCGATCCGGGCCTGCGCGGTGTTGTAGCCGACGCCGTTCGGGTCCAGCTGGGGGTTGGCGAAGGCGGCGAAGCGGTCGATCTGGTACTGGCTCAGCAGCCCGAACTTCCAGATCGCCACGCATCCGGCGGTACCGGCCATCAGCAGGCCGAGCACCCAGCGGTTCGCCGCGCCGGAGCCGAGCAGGATGCCCAGCACGATCGCGGCCATCACCATCACCGAGCCGGCGTCCGGCATCAGCATCACTATGGCCATCGGCAGCCCGGCCCAGACCAGTCCGCGGAACACCGCCCGGTGCGAGGGGAACTCCCGCTCCCCGGCGTCCACCTGGTCCGCCAGGACGACCGCCATCGCCAGCACGATCGCGAGTTTCGCGAACTCGGCGGGCTGGATCGAGAAGCCGCCGCCGAGCTGGATCCAGGAGTGCGCGCCGTTGATGGTCGAGCCCAGCGGGCTGAGCGTCGCCAGCAGCAGCACGATCACGCCGACGTACAGGAACGGCACGACGGTGCGGAAGCGCCGGCTCCCTATCGCTATCACCACGGAGCACAGCACCAGCCCGACCACGAAGTTGGTCAGGTGCCGGTACAGGAAGTACTGCGGGTCCCCGTGGGTCAGCGAGTCGCGCCCGCGGGTGGCCGACCAGACCAGCAGCGAGCTGCCGGCCGAGAGGGCCAGCGCGGCCAGCAGCAGTATCCAGTCCAGCCGCCAGAGCGGGGAGTCCTTGGCCAGGGCCTTGGAGACCCCGTTGCGCTGCGGGGCCAGCCGCAGCTGCCGGTACGAGCCGTAGGAGGTCATGCCCGTCCCCTTCCCGGTCCGCGCGTGGGTTCGAGCGCGGCGTTCGCCGCGGTGTACGCCGCCGGACGGTCGGCCGGCGGCGCCTGGTCCAGGAAGGCCGTCGCGGGGGCCGGCCGCGCGGTGGCCGGGTCGAGCGTGGCCGGAGCCGCCGCGACGGCCGGGGCCTGGGCGGCCGGAGCCGTGTCGGCGCCGTACGAGACCGGCTTGATGATCGCGGTGCCGTCCGGGTTGAACTTCGGCAGTTCGGCCTGCGGCGCGGGCAGCAGCGCCTTGGCGTTGTCGATGACGCCCTTGTCGTCCACGCCGTACAGGGCCTGGTAGATCCGGCGGACGGCGTCGCCGGAGCCGCCGGAGCCGGTGCCGCCCTGGCTTATCGTCATGACGACCGCGTAGTCCTTGCTGTACGTGGTCAGCCAGGAGGTGGTCTGCTTGCCCTCGACCTCGGCGGTGCCGGTCTTGGCGTGCAGCGCGATCTTGTCCTGCGGCCAGCCGGCCTGCGCGAACTTCCAGGCGGCGGTGCCGCTCTTGACGACGCCCTCGGTGGCCTGGTTGATGTAGCTGAGCAGCTTCTCGTCACCGGGGAACTTGGCGTCCGCCTGCGGGGCGATCTCGCGGACGAGGTTCCCGCTCGGGCTTATCACCGCCTTGGCGATGGTCGGCCGGTAGAAGGTGCCGCCGTTGGCCAGCGCCGAGTAGATCCGGGCCATCTGGACCGGGGTGACGAGGGTGTCGCCCTGGCCGATCGCGAAGTTGACGGCGTCACCGGCGCGCATCTGGTAGCCGTCGACGCAGTTCTCCCGGGCGATCTGGTCGGAGTAGCTGTTGCCGCCCTTCTGCCCCTGGGCGCACCAGGCGTCCTTGTTGTTGTCGTAGAAGGACTGCTTCCACTGCCGGTCCGGCACCCGGCCGGGGACCTCGGAGGGCAGGTCGATGCCGGTCTTGGCGCCGAGGCCGAACTCGTGGGCGGTCTTGAAGAACCAGTCGGCCGGATCCTTCTTCGGCTTGATGCCGCCGTCCTTCAGCCACTGGTCGTTCGCCAGGCCGTAGAAGACGGTGTCGCAGGAGACCTCGAGCGCCTTCTCCAGCGTGATGGAGCCGAAGCTCTCGCTCTCGAAGTTCTTGAACTCGCGGCCGCCGATGACCAGGCTCTTCGGGCACGGGTAGGTGCCGTCGAGCGGGTAGCCGGCCTGCACGGCGGCGGTGGTGGAGATGACCTTGAAGGTCGAGCCGGGGGCGGACTGGCCCTGTATGGCCCGGTTGAGGAGCGGGAAGTTGGACTCCTTGCTGGTCAGCGACTGGTAGTCCTTGCCGCTGATGCCGCCCACCCAGAGGTTGGGGTCGTAGGTCGGGGCGCTCGCCATCGCGACGATCCGCCCGGTGTGCACGTCCATCACCACGGCGGCGCCGGAGTCGGCCTCGTAGTTGCGGTTGGTGACCTTGTCGAAGGTCTTCCGGGCGTCGGCCATGGCCTGCGCCAGGTTGTCCTCGACCACCTTCTGTACCCGGGCGTCGATGCTGGTGACCAGGTTGTCACCGGTCTGCGGGGCGACGGTGCCGGCGTTGCCGATCACCCGGCCGAGGTTGTCCACCTCCAGCTTGGTGATGCCCGCGGTGCCGCGCAGGTCGCGGTCGTACACCGACTCCAGGCCGGCCCGCCCGATCTGGTCGGCCGGCAGGTAGCGGTCCAGGCCGCTCTTGCCGGCGGTCTTGCTGACCTCCTCGTCGGTGACCGGCGAGAGGTAGCCGAGCACCTGGGCCATGTTGGCGCCCTCGGCACCGGTGTAGCGGCGTACGGCGGTGGGCTGCGCGGTGACCCCGGGGAAGTCCTCGCGGCGCTCCATTATCTGCATCGCCTGCTGGGTGGTCGCCTCCTTGGTGACCGGGATCGGCTGGTAGGGCGAACCGTTCCAGCAGGGCTGCGGGGTCTTGGCGTCGCAGAGCCGGACCTTCTCCTGCACGTCCTTGGCGGGCATCCCCAGCACCTCGGCCAGCCGGGCGAGCACCGCCTTGCCGCCGTCCTTCTGCTGGAGCAGCGAGGTGCGGCTGACCGAGACCACCAGCCGGGTCTCGTTGCCGGCCAGCACCCGTCCTGAGGCGTCCAGGATCTCGCCGCGGACGGCCGGTTCGACCACCTCGCGGATGTGGTTGCCGGTCGCCTTCGCGGTGTACTCCTTGGCGTTGCGGATCTGCAGGTACCACAGCCGTCCGCCGAGGGTGGCGAGCAGCGACAGCACCAGGATCTGCAGCACCACCAGACGGATCGTCACCCGTCGGGTGCGGCCGGTCTCGGGGATGTTGCTCACGTCTCGTGCGCTCCAGGGTGCGGGGAGGTCGGGTGGTCGGGGCCGGGCCGGCTACGGGCGGCGGGCGAAGCCTGGCACGCGCCGCTTCTTGTACGACGGGCCGGTGGAGGCCTCGCGGGTGGTGCGGTAGCGGGCCAGTGTGCCCAGGCCGGAACCGCTCTCGTCGTCGTCCGCGGCGGCCACCGGGTCGCGCCCGAAGCGGCGGCCGAGGTACATCACCAGCGGCACCACGAAGGGCGCCAGCAGCAGGTCGTAGAGCAGGGCGCTGATGACCAGTCCGCCGAGGCCGACGTGCCGGGCCGCGGTGTCGCCGACCAGGGCGCCGACCATCGCGTAGAGCAGGGTGGAGGCGATCGCGGCGGCGCCGACGACCACCAGTGAGCCGCCGACGGAGCGCTGGCGGCCGTGGTCCGGGCGCAGCAGCCCGGCGGCGTAGCCCATCAGGCAGAGGACCAGCGCGTAGCGGCCGATCGCGTGGTCGGAGGGCGGCGCGAGGTCGGCCAGCAGGCCCCCCGCGAAGCCGACCAGGCAGCCGCCGGTGGGTCCGTAGACCATGGCCAGGCCGACCACGACGAGCAGCAGTATGTCCGGGGTGGCTCCCGGGAGCTGGAGCCGGCCGAACACGCTGACCTGGAGGATCAGGCCGAACAGGACGAGGCCGGCGGAGACGGGGATGCGGGCGAGGCGCATGGCTCAGTTCCCCCCAGTGGGCTTGGCGGGCGGGGCGGCGGGCGCGGTGGCCTGGACCTGACCGGGCGCGGCGGCCGGGCCGGGTGCGGCGGCCGGCTGGCCCGCGGCGGGCGCCGGTGGCAGGACGGCGTCGCGCGGGTCGGCGCGCGGCGGTACGACCACCACGCCGACCAGGTCGAGCCGGGTGAACTGGACGAAGGGCTCGACCAGGACGGTCTTGGTCAGCTGGCCGGCGTTGGCCTGGACCTCGACGACCTTGCCGATCGGGACGCCGGGCACGAACGGGCGGCCGCTCTGCGAGCCGAAGGTGACCAGCCGGTCGCCGGCCTTGACCTGGGCCTTGCCGTTGAGCAGGGAGACCTTCATCGGGCTGTCGCCGCCGCCGGAGGCGAAGCCGATCTCGCCGGTGCCCTCCAGCCTGGTGCCGGCCGAGAAGCCGGGGTCGGAGGCGAGCAGCACGGTGGCGGTGGTCGGGGCGACGGTGGTGATCCGGCCGACCAGGCCCTGACCGTTGATCACCGTCATGTCGCGGGTGAGGCCGTCGTCGCTGCCGGCGTCGAGGGTGATGGTCCAGGAGAAGCCCTGGGCCGGGCCGATCGCGATGACCTGGGCGGCCTTGACGGTGTAGCCGCCGGCGCCGGCGGTGCGCAGCAGGTCGTCCAGCTGTTTGGTGCGCCCGGCGGCCATGTCGGAGGAGGCGAGCTTCTGGCGCAGTTCGGTGTTCTCGCGGGCGAGCTGGTCGGTGCGGCCGCTGTCGGTGGCCGCGTCCCGGAAGGCGCGGACGGTGTCGGCGACCGGGTCGACGACGGTGGCGGCGCCGCGCTCGACCGGTCCGAGGACACTGGCGGCGGCGTGTCGGGCCGGGCCGAGCGGGGAGTCCTCGCCGCCCTTGATGTCCACGGTGATCAGCGCGAAGGCGACGGCCACCAGCAGGATCAGCAGCAGCCGGCTCTCTCGGGTGTCCCTCACGGTGCTGGTACTGCCCCTTCGTACCCGGCCGCCGGCCCGGGCCGTGGGGCCCGGGCGGCGGCCCGTTCGGTCGAGTGTCGGATGTGACGCGTGGTGCCGGTGGTGCGGCGACCTGTCAACGACGCGGCGAGGCGTCGAGTACCTGCTGGAGTGCCTCGAACTCCTCGACGCACTTGCCGGAACCGAGTGCGACGGAGTCCAGCGGGTTCTCCGCGATGTGGATCGGCATGCCGGTCTCGCGGCGCAGCCGCTCGTCCAGGCCGCGCAGCAGGGCGCCGCCGCCGGTGAGCACGATGCCCCGGTCCATGACGTCGCCGGCCAGCTCGGGCGGGCACTGGTCGAGGGTGGTCTTGACCGCGTCGATGATCGCGTTGACCGGCTCGTCGATGGCCTCGCGGACTTCGGCGGCGGAGATGACCACGGTCTTGGGCAGGCCGCTGACCAGGTCGCGGCCGCGGATCTCGGCGTGCTCGTCCTTCTCGCCCTCCAGGCCGAAGGCGCTGCCGATGCTCATCTTGATCTGCTCGGCGCTGCGCTCGCCGAGGAGCAGCGAGTACTCCTTCTTGATGTGCTGGACGATCGCGTTGTCCAGCTCGTCGCCGGCCACCCGGATGGACTGGGCGGTGACGATGCCGCCGAGCGAGATCACGGCGACCTCGGTGGTGCCGCCGCCGATGTCGACGACCATGTTGCCGGTGGCCTCGTGGACGGGCAGGCCGGCGCCGATCGCGGCGGCCATCGGCTCCTCGATGATGTGCACCTGGCGCGCGCCGGCCTGCGAGGAGGCCTCGATGACGGCGCGGCGCTCGACGCCGGTGATGCCGGAGGGCACGCAGACCACGACGCGCGGGCGGGCGAGGTAGCGGCGCCGGTGGATCTTGAGGATGAAGTACCGCAGCATCCGCTCGGTGATCTCGAAGTCGGCGATCACGCCGTCCTTGAGCGGGCGGATGGCGACGATGTTGCCCGGGGTGCGGCCGATCATCTTCTTGGCCTCGGCGCCGACGGCGAGGATCCCGCCGGTGTTGGTGTTCACCGCGACGACGGACGGCTCGTTCAGGACGATGCCCTTGCCCCTGACGTACACCAGCGTGTTGGCTGTTCCGAGGTCGATCGCCAAGTCGCGGCCGATGAACGACAGGTTGCTCGCCATGGGGTGTGGGTGCCTTCCCGGGCTCGGAGTTCATGGGGGGTGGACGAACGTGCGCCCACGCTTGGGCGGAGACCAGCTGAGCTGCCTTACCGGGCCCTAAGTCGCGTCCATCGTAGTCACGCCGGGCGGCACGGACGTCGACGTGGGGCATGCCGTCCATTGTCCGGGGCGTGATCGCATCTCCGAGGATTGGGACGCCGTGTCGGCGTCGCCAGTTCCCTATTTCACGATAAGAATGCCCCGGCCGGGCCAATGGTCCCGACCGGGGCGGTACGAACGTCCCGCCGGGCGTGTCGCCCGGGCCCGCTCGTGGAATCAGGCGTGCGAGGGGAAGAAGATCTTGATCTCGCGCTCGGCGGACTCCGGGGAGTCGGAGGCGTGGATCAGGTTCTCGCGGGTGATCGTCGCGTAGTCGCCGCGGATGGTGCCGGCCCCGGCCTCCAGCGGGTTGGTGGCGCCGGCCAGCATGCGGATGCCCTTGACGACCTCCTCGCCCTCGACGATCAGCGCGATCGACGGACCGGAGGTCATGAACTCCAGCAGCGGCTCGTAGAACGGGCGGCCGACGTGCTCCGCGTAGTGCTGCTCCAGCGTCGCCCGGTCGAAGGTGCGCAGCTCGATGGCGGCGAACCGCCAGCCGGCCTTGCGCTCGATGCGGCTGATGATCTCGCCGGCCAGGCCGCGGCGGACGGCGTCGGGCTTGAGCAGGACGAGAGTGCGCTGGGACACGGTGCGTCTCCTGGGGATTCGGTTCGGCAGACAGTCGGGTCGACAAGGGTGCCGACACGGCAGAGATTACCTGGCGTACACGGCGTGTCGGTCCGCCGGTCCGGGCCTCAGACCTGTACCGCGGCGGCCTCCGCGGCCGCCCGGGCGGCCTTGAACTCGTCCACCTTGCGGCCGTAGTGCACCGAGCACCACCACAGGCCGGCGAAGACCACGCCGAGGCCGAACATGGTCGGCAGGATGAAGCCGCTGGCGATCAGGCCGATCTGCAGCGCCCAGCCGATCTGCACCGCGCCGGGGCGGTTGATCATGCCGCAGAGCAGGACGCACAGCGCCATCGCGATGCCGCTGACCGTCCAGACCTCCGCGGCGGACACGTCGGAGAGCCGCATCGCGACCAGGGCGGCGAAGAGGACCAGCAGCGCTTCGCCGATCAGCGTCGAGGAGCAGAGCGTCCTCATGTCACTTCCTCCCGAGCAGCAGGCGGGCCTCGCCCACCGTGATGACCGAACCGGTGACCAGCACCCCGGCGCCGCCGAGGTCGCCCTCCTCCTCGGCGAGGGTGACGGCGGCGGCGATGGCGTCGTCGAGCCGGGGCTCGACCTGGACGCGGTCCTCGCCGAAGACCTCGACGGCCAGGGCGGCGAGCGCGTCGACGTCCATCGCGCGGTGGGTGGAGTTCTGGGTGATGACGACCTCGGCCAGGATCGGCTCGAAGGCCTCCAGCACGCCGGCCACGTCCTTGTCACCGGAGGTGCCGATCACGCCGACGAGCCGGGTGAAGCCGAAGGACTCGGTGAGGGCGGCCACGGTGGCACGGGCGCCGTGCGGGTTGTGGGCGGCGTCCAGGACGATCGTGGGGCTGCGGCGGACGACCTCCAGGCGGCCCGGCGAGGAGACGCCGGAGAAGGCCTGGCGGATCTTGTCCACGTCCAGCTGGCCGCCGCGCGCGCCGCCGACGCCGAAGAAGGCCTCGACCGCGGCCAGCGCGAGGGCCGCGTTGTGCGCCTGGTGCTCGCCGTGCAGCGGGATGAAGACGTCCTCGTACTCCTCGCCGCCGAGGCCGCGCAGCGTCACCAGCTGGCCGCCGACGGCGAGTTCACGGCGGATCACGCCGAACTCCATGCCCTCGCGGGCGACCGTGGCGTCGATCTCGACGGCGCGGCGCAGGATGGTCTCGGCGGCGTCCAGCTGCTGCTGGGCGACGACCGCGACGGAACCGGTCTTGATGATCCCGGACTTCTCGACCGCGATCTCGCCGGTGGTCTCGCCGAGCTTGTCGGTGTGGTCCAGCCCGATCGGGGTGATCACCGCGACGACGGCGTCGATGACGTTGGTGGCGTCCCAGGAGCCGCCCATGCCGACCTCGACCACGGCGACGTCCACCGGGGCGTCGGCGAAGGCGGCGTAGGCCATGCCGGTCAGCACCTCGAAGAAGGACATCGGCACCGGCTGCGCCGCGTCGACCATCCGCACGTAGGGCTCGATGTCGCGGTAGACCTCGACGAAGCGCTCGGGGGTGATCGGGGCGCCGTCCAGGCTGATCCGCTCGGTGACGGACTCCACGTGCGGGCTGGTGTAGCGGCCGGTGCGCAGCTCGAAGGTGTTGAGCAGCTGCTCGATCATCCGGGCGGTGGAGGTCTTGCCGTTGGTGCCGGTGATGTGGATGGAGGGGAAGGACCGCTGGGGCTGGCCCAGGATGTCCATCAGCGCCTCGATCCGATCGAGCGAGGGCTCCAGCTTGTTCTCCGGCCAGCGCTCGGAGAGCTCCGTCTCGACGTCGCGCAGGGCGTCGCCGGTGCCGCCGTCGGCGGGGCGGATGGTGTACGGGTTCGGGTCGGCCTTGTCGCTCACGACCACAGTCTACGGAGCGCTGGCGGCTCCTCCTCACGGGGTGAGAACGACCACTTTGCCCGTTCTTTCCCATGATCATCTAGTTTCCCCCCTTTACTATTGATTTAGCGATCTGAACCGCAATGAAGCATCGATTCGCAGCCGACAGGAGCCTTCAGCCTTTGATCATGAGGAGCATTGCGCCATGCCCGACGCCCTGCACGAGTGGGTCGTGCTTCGCCAGGACGCCGTCGTCTGGGTCGCCGGACTGATCTCGCTGGCCCTCGTCGGCTACATGGCCCTGGTCTTCGGGCGCTTCCTCGTGTACTGGGCGGGCTCCCGGCACGCCTTCCGGCACAACCGGCCCGCCGAGCCCGGCGACCCCGCCACCCTCCAGTGGCACCTGGTGATCCCCTGCCGCGACGAGGAGGCCGTGGTCACCCAGACCCTGGACGGCCTGCGGACCAGCGCGCCTGAGGCCCACCTCTGGGTGATCGACGACGACAGCGAGGACGCCACCCGCGACCTGGTGCTCGCCGCCGCGGCCCGCGACCCGCGGGTCCACCTGGTCCAGCGCCGCCGCCCGCACGCCCGGATCGGCAAGGGCGCCGCCCTCAACGCCGCCTACCGGGAGATCTCCGCCTGGCTGCCCGAGGACACCGACCGCTCCCGGGTGGTGATCGGCGTGGTCGACGCCGACGGGCAGCTCGACCCGGGCACCCTCGCCCAGGTCTGCAACGCCAAGGCGCTCGGCCGGCCCGACACCGGCGCCGTCCAGATCGGCGTCCGGATGCGCAACGCCGACGACGAACTCCCGCTGCCCGGTCGTGGCCGGGCCGCCAACGCCCTGGCCCGCGCGCTGGTGCGGATGCAGGACGTCGAGTTCCAGGCGAACAACGCCGGCATGCAGCTGCTGCGCCGCCGCACCGGCAGCGTCGGCCTCGGCGGCAACGGCCAGTTCGTCCGGCTCACCGCCCTCGACTCGCTGACCGCCGAAGAGGGCCGGGCCGGCCGCCCCTGGCCGGAGCGCGCCCTGCTGGAGGACTACGAGTCCGGCCTCGACCTGCGGCTGGCCGGCTGGCGGCTCACCCACGTCACCGAGGCCCAGGTCTCCCAGGAGGGCCTGATCTCGCTGCGCCGCTTCCTCACCCAGCGCACCCGCTGGGCCCAGGGCAACATGCAGTGCCTGCGCTACACCGGCCGGGTGCTGCGCTCCCCGCACTACACCCTGTCCGGCAAGGCCGAGGTGCTGTACACCTTCCTCCAGCCGGTGGTCTGCGTGCTGCTGGTGCTGCTCTTCCCGCTCTCGCTCGGGATCACCGGCGCCGGCCTGGTGCTCTTCCCCGAGGAGACCGCCGAGTTCCAGCTCCGGTTCGGCCCCTGGATGCTGCTCGTCTTCGTGCTCGCCACGCTGCCGATGGTGTTCTGGGGCCTCGCCTACCGCCGGCTCGTCCACCCCGACCGCGGCCGGCTCACCGGCCTGCTCTGGGGCGTCCTGGTCTGGCTCTACGCCTACCACCTGTTCGTGGTCGCCGCCCGGGCCGCCGTCCGGATGCTGCTCGGCCGCAACGGCTGGGCCAAGACCCGCCGCAACGCCGAGAAGGTCTCCCTCGGCGCCCCCACCGCGCTCGAGTCGTGAGCCCCGCGCCCACCACCCCCTCGCCTCCCCTCCCCCACCGCCTCCGGAGTCCCCGCATGAGCCCGTGCCTGCCCCCGTCCAGCGTCGCCGTCGTCCTGGGCACCCGCCCCGAGCTGGTCAAGCTCGCCCCGCTGATCCACGAGCTCGGCGACGCCACCCGGCTGGTGCACACCGGCCAGCACTGGGACGAGGCGATGTCCGGCCGCTTCCTGCGCGACCTCGACCTGCCCGAGCCCGAGCTGCTCACCGGTGTCGGCGGCCGCCCCCGGGCCGGCCAGATCGCCCAGTCGCTGGGCCAGCTGGACGCCGCCTTCGCCGAGGACCGCCCGCTCGCCGTGGTCGTCCAGGGCGACACCAACGCCACCCTGGCCGGCGCGCTGGCCGCCAACGCCCGGGAGATCCCGCTGGTCCACGTCGAGGCCGGGCTGCGCAGCTTCGACCGGGCGATGCCCGAGGAGCACAACCGGGTGATGGTCGACCACGTCTCCGACCTGCTCTGCGCCGCCACCGGCGAGAACGTCGCCAACCTGCGCGCCGAGTCGCTGGCCGAGGACCGGATCGAGCTCACCGGCAACACCGTCGTCGAGGTGGTCCGCCGTCAGCTGCCGGACGCGCCCGCCCGCGCCGCGCTGCTCGCCGCGCACGGGCTGCGCCCGGACGCGTACGTGCTGGCCACCGTGCACCGCCCGGAGAACACCGACACCGCCGAGGCGCTCGGCGCGGTGCTCGCCGAGCTGGACCGGATCGCCCGGGCCGGCACCCCGGTGCTGTTCCCGATGCACCCGCGCACCCGGGCCGCCGTCGAGCGGTTCGGCCTGGACGGCCTGCTGGAGCGGCTGGCCGTCACCGGCCCGGTCGGCTACGGCGACTTCCTGGGCCTGGCGAGCCACGCGGCGCTGCTGGTCTCCGACTCCGGCGGCGTGCAGGAGGAGTGCACCGTACTCGGCCGCCCGCTGCTGGTGGTGCGCCGCTCCACCGAGCGCCCGGAGGCGATGGCGGCCGGCTTCGCCGCGCTGGTGCGCCCCGGCGAGGAGCTGGGCGCCCTGGCCCGCGCCTGGCTCTCCGACACCCCCGAGCGGCTCGCCCGGCTGGCGGCCACGCCGAGCCCGTACGGGGACGGCCTGGCCTCGGCCCGGATCGCCGCCCTGACCGCGGCGATCGCCGAGTCGGCCGAGGCCGAGGCCGAGCTGCTGGCCGCGTAAGGCCCCCTTGACAGCAGAATTGGTCTACTCCACCTTGTGAGGCAAGTCTCCTTTCCCGACAGGGACTTGAGTTGACGGTAGCTCCCGCACGCACCATCGACACCCCGGACGGCGCTCCTCCCCCACGAGGCGCCGCCGGGCCTCCCCCACTGGAGACGGCCTCATGCCACCTGCCCGACCCCGGCGCCCGCGCGCCGTCCACTCACTGCTCGCCGGAGCGAGCGCCCTGGTCATCGGCCTGGGCGGACTCGTCCTGGCCGGCGGCACCGGCGCCCACGCCGCCGACACCGACCTGATCACCAACGGCGGCTTCGAGAGCGGGAACCTGACCGGCTGGACCTGTTCGAGCGGCACCGTCCAGAACACCACCACCCACTCCGGCGGCTACGCCCTGCGCTCCACCCCGGCCGGGAGCGACACCGGCGAGTGCACCCAGACCATCGCGGTGAAGCCCTCCTCCTCGTACACCCTGAGCTCCTGGGTGCAGGGCTCGTACGTCTACCTGGGCGCCCGCGGCACCGGCGGCACCGAGCCCAGCACCTGGACCCCGGGCGGCACCGCCTGGTCCCAGCTGAGCACCGGCTTCACCACCGGCCCGAACACCACCAGCGTCACGGTCTACCTGCACGGCTGGTACGGGCAGCCGGCCTTCGCCGCCGACGACGTCTCGCTGCTCGGGCCCGGCGGACCGCAGCCGTCCCCGAGCCCGACCGCGACCGCCACCACCACCGCCTCGCCGAGCCCGACGGCCACCGGGACCGGCAGTCCCTCCCCGACCGCGACGACGACCGCGACCGCGACGACGACGGCGACCCCGACCAAGCCCCCGGGCCTGCCCAAGCACATCCTCACCGGCTACTGGCAGAACTTCGACAACGGCGCCACCGTCCAGCGGATCAGCGACGTCCCGGCCGCCTACGACATCATCGCGGTCTCCTTCGCGGACGCCACCGCCACCCGCGGCGGCCTGAGCTTCACCCTCGACCCCGCCCTCTCCTCCCGCCTCGGCGGCTACACCGACGCCCAGTTCAAGGCCGACATCGCGGCCAAGCGGGCGGCCGGGAAACGGGTGGTGCTCTCGGTCGGCGGACAGAACGGCACGGTCTGGGTGGGAGATTCCGCCTCCGCCGCGAACTTCACCGGCACCGCCTGGGCGCTGATGCAGAACTACGGCTTCGACGGGATCGACATCGACCTGGAGAACGGCATCAGCTCCACCTACATGGGCCAGGCGCTGCACGCCCTGGCGGCAAAGGCGGGGAGCGGATTCGTCCTCACCATGGCACCGCAGACGATCGACATGCAGTCGACCGGCATGGAGTACTTCAAACTGGCGCTGAACGTGAAGGACATCCTCACCATCGTCAACATGCAGTACTACAACTCCGGTGCGATGAACGGCTGCGACGGGAACGTCTACTCCCAGGGCACCGAGAACTTCCTCACCGCGCTGGCCTGCATCCAGCTCAAGGGCGGGCTGCGGCCCGACCAGGTGGGCCTCGGGGTGCCGGCCTCCACCAGCGCCGCGGGCGGCGGGTACGTCGCCGCCGGCACCGTCAACAACGCGCTGGACTGCCTGGCCTCCGGCACCAACTGCGGCAGCTACAAGCCGGATACCACGTGGCCGGGCATCGGCGGCGCGATGACCTGGTCGACCAACTGGGACGCCAAGGCGGGCAACCCGGTCGCCAACACCATCGGCTCGCACCTGCACGCCATGCCGTAACCGGCACGGCCGGCCTGCCGGCGGCCCGGGTTCAGACCCCGGCCCGGGCCTCCGGCACATGCGCGGCACCGCCGTGCCGACGGCGCAACTCGGCCGTGATCTCGGCCAGTTCACCCTCCGGCAGCAGCGGCAGCATCATCGCGACGCCCTGCAGCAGACCGCCCAGCAGGAAGGTGGTGTCGGGCGTCGCCGCCACCAGGCCGCGGACCTCGGCCACCTCGCCGGCCGCCACCGCCTCGATCAGCTGGGCGGCGCTCGCGGTCTCCTCGTCCACCTCGACCCCGCCGGTGTCGTCCGGGGCGCGCCGGGCCATCGCCCGCAGCACCCGGTCGCCGACCTCGGGGGCGTACGCCTTGCGGACGGCCTCGGCGGCGATCCAGGCGAGCAGGGTGGTCACCTCGCGCTCGGCGTGCTCGGCGAACAGCAGGTCCAGCTCGTGGTCGAACGCGAGCTGGTTCCCGTGCCGGAACGCGAGCAACAGGGTCGCCGCCCTGGCCTTGGCCTCCTCGACCGCCTCGGCAGGCAGTTCGTCGACCAACTCCTCGGTCACCACCACGCCATGCCCTCCCGTCCGTCGCTCAGCTGGAACGCTCAGCGGAAACGCCCATTCGGAAACTCCGTGCACACGGTACACAGCGGACCTGCAAACTTCCGCGAACCCGCGCGGGCAAGACCGGAATCAATTCGCTCGGAATAGGACCTCACCCGGTCGCAGGATGATAATTCGCCGGAAGGGAGCAATGTTCCTGGGCTATTTGGTGTAGTGAAAGCACCGGGAAGCCGTTCCGGAAGCGGGCCCCGGAAAAGCCCGAGGGGCCGCACCCCGCGTGTCGCGGCGTGCGGCCCCTCGGGACCGGTCCGGGCTCAGCCCTGCGGCAGCGCCGCCAGCTGGGCGGTGATCCGGGCGATGTCGGCCTCGGCGGCCTCCTGGCGGCCGCGGATCTTGGCGACCACCTCGTCCGGCGCCTTGGCGAGGAACGCCTCGTTGCCGAGCTTGGCGGTGGTCTGGGCCTTCTCCTTCTCGGCGGCCGCGAGGTCCTTGGCCAGGCGCTTGCGCTCGGCCTCGACGTCGATGGTGCCGGAGAGGTCCAGCGAGACGGTGGCACCGGCCACCGGCAGCGAGGCGGTGGCCGTGAAGCCCTCCTCGGGGACGGTCAGCCGCAGCAGCGAGCGGATCGCGTCCTCGTGGGCGGCCAGCACGGTGCCGCCCAGCTCCACGGCGGCCGGGACGCGCTGGCGGTCCTGCAGGCCCTGGTCCGTACGGAACCGGCGGACCTCGGTGACCACCTGCTGCAGCGTGGCGATCTCGGCCTCGGCCGCGGTGTCGCGGAAGCCGCTGTCCTTCGGCCACTCGGTGACGACCAGCGACTCGGCGCCGGTGAGGGTGGTCCAGAGCGTCTCGGTGACGAACGGGACGACCGGGTGCAGCAGCCGCAGGGTGACGTCCAGAACCTCTCCGAGGACCCGGCGCGAGGCGTCCGCCTGCGCGTCGCCCTTGGCCAGGGTGGTCTTGGAGAGCTCGACGTACCAGTCGAAGACCTCGTCCCAGGCGAAGTGGTACAGCGCGTCCGAGACCTTGGCGAACTCGAAGTCGTCGTACAGCGCGTCGACCTGGGCGACGGTGGCGTTCAGCCGCGAGAGGATCCAGCGGTCGGCCGCGGTCAGCTCCTCCGGCGCGGGCAGCGGGCCCTCGACGGTGGCGCCGTTCATCAGCGCGAAGCGGGTCGCGTTCCAGATCTTGTTGCAGA
Organism: Kitasatospora sp. NPDC092039; assembly: GCF_044756065.1. Classification (NCBI taxonomy): domain Bacteria; kingdom Bacillati; phylum Actinomycetota; class Actinomycetes; order Kitasatosporales; family Streptomycetaceae; genus Kitasatospora; species Kitasatospora sp. NPDC092039. Next base: position 544,333 of record NZ_JBIVSD010000004.1, read on the forward strand.
AGTTGCGCGAGCCCTTGACCCAGTCCTCGCCGATCGGCACGTCGGCGCCCGGGTTCGCGCCGCGGGCCAGCGTGAAGCGGACGGCGTCGGCGCCGTAGGCGTCCATCCAGTCCAGCGGGTCCACGGCGGTGCCGGAGGACTTCGACATCTTCTTGCCGAACTCGTCGCGGACCAGTCCGGTCAGGGCGACGGTCTTGAACGGCGCCTCGCCGTCCATCGCGTAGAGGCCGAACATCATCATCCGGGCGACCCAGAAGAAGATGATGTCGTGGCCGGTCACCAGGACGTCGGTCGGGTAGAACTTCTCCAGGTCGGCGGTCTTCTCCGGCCAGCCGAGCGTGGAGAACGGCCACAGGCCGGAGGAGAACCAGGTGTCCAGGACGTCCGGGTCCTGGACCCAGCCCTCGCCGGTCGGCGGCTGCTCGTCCGGTCCGACGCAGACGACCTCGCCCTCGGGGCCGTACCAGACCGGGATCCGGTGGCCCCACCAGAGCTGGCGCGAGATGCACCAGTCGTACATGTTGTCGACCCAGTCGAAGTAGCGGCGCTCGAGCTCCTTCGGGTGGATCTCCACCTTGCCGTCGCGGACGGCGTCGCCGGCCGCCTTGGCCAGCGGCTCGACCTTGACCCACCACTGGAGCGACAGCCGCGGCTCGACCACGGTGTGGCAGCGCGAGCAGTGGCCCACGGCGTGCATGTACGGGCGCTTCTCGGCGACGATCCGGCCCTGCTCGCGCAGCGCGCCGACGACGGCCGAGCGGGCCTCCAGCCGGTCCATGCCGAGGAACGGGCCGTGCACGGTGATCGCACCGCGGTCGTCCATCACGGTCAGGTTCGGCAGGTCGTGGCGCTGGCCGATGGCGAAGTCGTTCGGGTCGTGCGCGGGCGTCACCTTGACGGCGCCGGTGCCGAACTCCGGGTCGACGTGCTCGTCCGCGACGACCGGGATCTCGCGGTCGGTCAGCGGCAGCTTGATGGTTCGGCCGACCAGGTGCTTGTACCGCTCGTCCTCGGGGTGGACGGCCACCGCGGTGTCGCCCAGCATCGTCTCGGCCCGGGTGGTGGCGACGACGATCGAGTCCTCGCCCTCGCCGTAGCGGATCGAGACCAGCTCGCCCGGGGTGTCCTCGTGCTCCACCTCGATGTCGGAGAGCGCGGTGAGGCAGCGCGGGCACCAGTTGATGATGCGCTCGGCGCGGTAGATCAGGCCGTCGTCGAACAGCCGCTTGAAGATGGTCTGGACGGCCTGGGACAGGCCCTCGTCCATGGTGAAGCGCTCGCGCGACCAGTCCACGCCGTCGCCGAGCCGGCGCATCTGGCCGAGGATGCGGCCGCCGTAGCTCTTCTTCCACTCCCAGACCTTGTCGACGAAGGCCTCCCGGCCCAGGTCGTGCCGGGACAGGCCGGCCTCGGCGAGCTGCTGCTCGACCTTGTTCTGGGTGGCGATGCCGGCGTGGTCCATGCCCGGCAGCCAGAGGGTCTCGAAGCCCTGCATGCGCTTGCGGCGGGTCAGCGCGTCCATCAGCGTGTGCTGGAAGGCGTGGCCCAGGTGCAGGACGCCGGTGACGTTCGGCGGGGGGATGACGATCGTGTACGCGGGCTTGTCGCTCTTCGCGTCCGCCGTGAAGTACCCACGCTCTACCCAGCGCTCGTACAGCTCGCCCTCTACGTCCGCGGGGGTGTAGGTCGTCGGGAGGGTTGCTGCTTCGTCCCCGGCAGAGGTGCTCACGGGGCGCTGGTTCGTCGTGTCGGTCACGACGCACAGTTTACGTAACCGGGAGGAGGGTCACGAACCGCTTTCGGTCCGCGGACCCGCCGCGCCCGGACGGGCCCCGGCCGGGCGCCGTGCGGTACCGTGCCCGGGCACTCGTCCGGCGGAACGGACGGGCACGGAACGACGGACACCACGACAGGCCGCGGATGCGGCGGGGGAGCGCAGACGCAGATGTACGGCCAGGGACAGCAGTACCCGCAGGGACAGCCGCAGCCCTACGGGGGCCAGCCGCAGTACGGCCAGCCGCAGCAGCCCTACGGCGCGCCCCAGCCCCAGTACGGCTATCCGCAGCAGCAGCCCTACGGCGCGCCCCAGCAGCCGTACGGCGTGCCGCCGCAGGCGCCGTACGGCCAGCCGGGCTACCCGGTGGCCCCGCCGCCGAAGGGCAAGGGCGGCCTGGTCGTCGGCCTGGTGATCGGCGCGCTGGTGCTGGGCGGCGGCGGCTTCGCGGCGTGGAAGTTCCTCGGCGGCAGCGACGCGGGCGGCCAGTACAAGCTCAGCGCCCCGCAGACGCTGCTGGACGGCTACGTCCAGAAGTCGGCGAAGGAGGAGGCCGCCGACATGAGCAAGCCCGACGTCGCGAAGGTCGGCAAGGACCTGCACGCGCTGGTTGCCAGCTACAGCAAGGGCACCGACGTCAAGAACGTGGACTCGCTGTCGGTGGTCGGCATCTACGGGGACATCAACGACCCGGACCAGATCATCACCGAGTCGAAGTCCTCGAGCGGCGCGGCGACCTGGACCACGCCGATGGCCGACTACCCGGCGAAGGACAGCCGTGCCTCCGCGGGCAAGCTCAGCTGCGGCGTCATGAGCGTCCTCGCCGGCAAGACCGGCTCGACGGTCTGCGTGTGGGCGGACAAGTCCACCTACGGCCGGGTGACCTTCACCAAGATGAGCCTGACCGCCACCGGTGACGCCGGCGGCCAGGGCATCACCCCGGACCAGGCCGCGGAGAAGACCCGGGCGATCCGCGACGCCATGAAGGTCGCCAAGTAGCGCGCAGCACGCGAAGGGGCCCCGCACCGGATCGGTGCGGGGCCCCTTCGCGTGCCGGAGGCCTCGGGTCAGGCGCTCTTCTCCCGGCGCTCGCGCTTGATCATGTCGCGCGGCACCAGGGTGGGGATGGCGTGCTTGGAGACCACGTCACCGGTGACCACCACGCGGGCGACGTCCTGGCGCGAGGGGACCTCGTACATCACGGACATCAGCACCTCCTCCATGATGGCCCGCAGCCCGCGCGCGCCGGTGCCGCGCAGGATCGCCTGGTCGGCGATCGCCTCCAGCGCGTCCCGGGAGAACTCCAGCTCCACGCCGTCCAGTTCGAACAGCTTGCGGTACTGCTTCACCAGCGCGTTGCGCGGCTCGGTGAGGATCTGGAGCAGCGCCTCGCGGTCCAGGTTGTGCACGCTGGTGATCACCGGCAGACGGCCGATGAACTCGGGGATCATGCCGAACTTGACCAGGTCCTCGGGCATCACCTGGCGGAAGTGGTCGCTGGCGTCCGACTCCCGCTTGGAGCGGATGTTGGCGCCGAAGCCGATGCCCTTGGCACCCGCGCGGCCCTCGATGATCCGCTCCAGGCCGGCGAACGCGCCGCCGACGATGAACAGCACGTTGGTGGTGTCGATCTGGATGAACTCCTGGTGCGGGTGCTTGCGCCCGCCCTGCGGCGGCACCGAGGCGGTGGTGCCCTCCAGGATCTTCAGCAGGGCCTGCTGCACGCCCTCGCCGGAGACGTCCCGGGTGATCGACGGGTTCTCGCTCTTGCGCGCGACCTTGTCGATCTCGTCGATGTAGATGATCCCGGTCTCGGCCTTCTTGACGTCGTAGTCGGCCGCCTGGATCAGCTTGAGCAGGATGTTCTCGACGTCCTCGCCGACGTAGCCGGCCTCGGTCAGCGCGGTGGCGTCCGCGATCGCGAACGGCACGTTCAGCATCCGGGCCAGGGTCTGCGCCAGCAGCGTCTTGCCGGAGCCGGTGGGGCCCAGCAGCAGGATGTTGGACTTGGCCAGCTCGATGGCGTCCTCGCGGCCGTTGCCACCGCTGCGGCCCGCCTCGCCGGCCTGGACCCGCTTGTAGTGGTTGTAGACGGCGACCGACAGCGCCTTCTTGGCGAGGTCCTGGCCGACCACGTACTGGTCCAGGAACTCGTAGATCTCGCGGGGCTTCGGGAGCTCCTCGAAGCGCACCTCGGAGGTCTCGGCGAGTTCCTCCTCGATGATCTCGTTGCACAGGTCGATGCACTCGTCGCAGATGTACACGCCTGGGCCGGCGATCAGCTTCTTCACCTGCTTCTGCGACTTGCCGCAGAACGAGCACTTGAGCAGGTCGCCACCGTCTCCGATGCGTGCCACGAGGTGCTTCCCCTTCGCCAGGGGCCCCGCAGGGGTTCCGGGGCCTGGTGCTGTGGACCGTCAACGCCGACGGCGCTCGGTCTCGCTATCCGACGGTACTCTGCCGGGCCCGTGATTCCGGCCTCTTCGCCAGGTCTGCCCTACGCCCTGGGCGAATTGATACCGAACAGATGCCGTCGCGCGGGCCCGCGGATGGGCCGGGGCGGGGGGGGGGGCCCCCCCCGGGCCCCCCCCCCCCCCCCCCCCCCCCCCCCCCCCCCCCGGGCGCGGGGGGGGCCCCCCCCCCGCGGGGGGGCGGC
>NZ_JBIVSD010000004.1:548772-612963 GCF_044756065.1 Kitasatospora sp. NPDC092039
GGTTTGCCGCGCCCCTGCCCCGGCCGTCCCCCCCCCCCGGGGTTATACCCCCCCCCCCCCCCCCCGGGGGGGGGCCCCCGGGGGGGGGGGGGGGGGGGGGCCCCCCGGGGGCCCCCCCCCCCCCCCCGACGGGCCCCTCCGGCCCGGTCGCGGGCCGGGAGGGAGCCGACCTCAGGAGGTCAGCGAGGTCTTGCGGGTGGTGATGATCTGGTCGACCAGGCCGTACTCGACGGCCTCCTCGGCGGTGAGGATCTTGTCGCGCTCGATGTCGTCGCGCACCTGCTCCGGCGACTTGTTGGAGTGCTTGGAGAGCATCTCCTCCAGCTGCTCGCGCATCCGGAAGATCTCCTTGGCCTGGATCTCCAGGTCGGACACCTGGCCGCGGCCGGTCTCGGTGTACGGCTGGTGGATCAGGATGCGGGCGTTCGGCAGCGCCATCCGCTTGCCGGGGGTGCCGGCGGCGAGCAGCACGGCCGCGGCGGAGGCCGCCTGGCCCATGCAGACCGTGGTGATGTCCGGCTTCACGTACTGCATGGTGTCGTAGATGGCCGTCAGGGCCGTGAACGAGCCGCCGGGCGAGTTGATGTACATCTGGATCTCGCGGTCCGGGTCCATCGACTCCAGGCACAGCAGCTGCGCCATGATGTCGTTCGCCGAGACGTCGTCGACCTGCGAGCCGAGGAAGATGATGCGCTCCTCGAACAGCTTGGCGTACGGGTCGTACTCGCGGATGCCCTGCGTGGTGCGCTCGACGAAGCGCGGGACGATGTAGCGGCCCTCGGCACGCATGTCCTCGACGCGGGCCTTGGCGGCCGACAGGCTGGGGATGTTCATGGGGGTCCTTGTCCTCCGGGGCGTTGGGGCTGTGGTCTCGCGGGCCGGGCCGAGGCTCAGGCAGCGCCCGTGCCGCCGCCGCCGGGGACGTCCGCGGCGCTGTGCATGATCGCGTCGATCAGGCCGTACTCCAGGGCCTCCTCCGGGGTGAACCAGCGGTCGCGGTCGGAGTCCGCGGTGATCTGCTCGAAGGACTGGCCGCTGTGGTGGGCGATCAGCTCGGACATCCGCTTCTTGGTGCGGAGCAGCTGCTCGGCCTGGATCCGGATGTCGGTGGCGGAGCCGCCGAGGCCCGCGGAGGGCTGGTGCATCAGGATGGTGGAGTTCGGCAGCGAGAAGCGCTTGCCCGGGGCGCCCGCGGTCAGCAGGAACTGGCCCATCGAGGCCGCCATGCCCATCGCGATGGTGACGACGTCGTTCTTGATGTACTGCATGGTGTCGTAGATCGCCATGCCGGCCGAGATCGAGCCGCCCGGGGAGTTGATGTAGAGGAAGATGTCCTTGTCCGGGTCCGCGGCCAGCAGCAGCAGCTGCGCGGTGATCTTGTTGGCGATGTCGTCGTCGACCGCCTGGCCGAGGAAGATGATCCGCTCGTTGAGCAGCCGGTTGTAGACCTGGTCGCCAAGGCCGCCGAGCACGTCACCAGCGGCGGCGTGCGGCACCATCGGGCCAGGCATCTGCATCTGCGGGAACGTCACTTAGCCACCTGCTCAGTCGATTTGGACGGTCGCTCCGCGGCCGTCACCGGGCGCACAGCTTCCGGGTATCACGTCGTGATTGTTGCTGTCCAAGGACCCTAACGCGCAGGCCGGGCCGCAGAATCCCTCACGCAGAACTGTTCGCTGTGAGCGCAGGGTCGCGGCGGCCGCGGACGGGACGACAGCGGGCCCGGACACCGTACGGCGTCCGGGCCCGATGCGGCCTGAAGGGGCTACCGGGGCACTCAGGCCTCGGTCTTCTCCTCGGCGGCGGCCTCGACGGCCTCGACGGTGTCGCCCGTCTCGTCCTCGTCGTCGAAGTTGATCTCGTTGCCCTCGGTGTCGACGACCTTGGCGGCCTCGACCACGGTGGCCAGCGCCTTGCCGCGGGCGACCTCGCCGACCAGCAGCGGAACCTGGCCGCCCTGGACGACCTGCTGGGCGAACTGGTCCGGGGTGAGGCCGGAGCCGGCGGCGCGGCGGATGAGGTGCTCGGTCAGCTCCTCCTGGTTAACACCCAGCTCCTCGTCGGCGACGATCTGGTCCAGGACGAACTGGGTCTTGATGCCCTTCTTCGCCTGCTCCTCGATCTCCGCGTCCCACTCCTCGCGGGTCTTGCCCTGGGTCTCCAGGTAGGCGTCGATGGTGAGGCCCATCGGCTGGAGCTGGTGGTGCTCCACGTTGTGCTTGCGGGTCTCGACCTCGTCCTTGAGGAGCTTCTCGGGGTACTCGATCTCAACCAGGGCGAGCAGCGCGTCCAGGACCTTCTCCTGGGCCTGGGTGGCCTGGTCGTACTCCTTCATGCGCTCCAGGCGCTTGCGGGAGTCGGCGCGCAGGTCCTCCAGGGTGTCGAACTCGCTGGCCAGCTGGGCGAACTCGTCGTCCAGCTCGGGCAGCTCCTTCTCCTGGACGGCGGTGACGGTGACGGTGACCTCGGAGGTCTTGCCCGCCTGGGTGCCACCCTTGAGCTCGGTCTCGAAGGTCTTCTCCTCGCCGGCCGACAGGCCGACGACGGCGTCGTCGATGCCGTCGATGAGGCGGCCGGAGCCGATCTCGTAGCTGACGCCGGTGGCGGTGCCGTCGTCCGGCACCTCACCGTCGACCTTGGCGACCAGGTCCACGACCACGATGTCGCCGGCGGCGGCGGCGCGCTCGACGTCCTTGACCGAGGAGAAGCGCTCGCGCAGCTGCTCCAGGGACTTCTCGACGTCCTCGTCGGAGACGGCGATCGGGTCGACGGTCACCTCGATGGAGGAGAACTCCGGGAGGGTGACCTCGGGGCGGACGTCCACCTCGGCGGTGAACTTGAGGTCGCCGCCGTCGGCGATCTTCTCGACACCCTCGATGTTGGTGATGTCGGGCTGTCCGAGGACCTCGATCTTGCCCTCGTCGACGGCCTGCGTGTAGAAGCGCGGCAGGGCGTCGTTGACGGCCTCCTCCAGCACGGCACCACGGCCGAAGCGCTGGTCGATGACCCGGTTCGGGATCTTGCCCTTGCGGAAGCCCGGGACCGAGACCTGCTGGTTGATCTTCTTGTACGCCGCGTCGAGGCTGGGCTTGAGCTCCTCGAAGGGCACCTCGACGGTGAGTCGAACCCGGGTCGGGTTCAGAGTCTCGACGGCGCTCTTCACGGTTAGGTCTCCTATGGGCTTGCGGTCGGGTTGTCTCCGCCCGTCCCCGTCACCCGGCCGGAGCCGGAAGGGGGGCGGACGAGACGGGCGATGGGCGGTTGGAGCTGCATCTCCCGTGGGGTGGACGGTGAGCTTGACTCCTCGCCCTCGTGCGGTCGACCTGGGTTGACGCCACAGGGACTACCGCCAGCGCCCCATCCTACCGGTACCACGAAAGGCGGACGCCAGGCGCCACCGTACCGCCGCCGTGCAGGTCCGATACAGAACAGGGCCCCGCCCCGGTGGGCGAGACCCTGCCGCACTGTCGGGGTGACCGGATTCGAACCGACGGCCTTCCGCTCCCAAAGCGGACGCGCTACCAAACTGCGCCACACCCCGTGGTGCCGAGAGGAAGCGTACACGCCGGGCCTGGACGGCTCGCCGAGTTGTTCCGCGCGGGCGCGGAAGGGGGGTGTGGGGGGTGCGGTGCGCGGTACGCCGCCCGAATCGGTGTGCACTCGGGCGGCCGGACCAGGTACGCTGTCCCCCGAACTTCCGGCCGGCGACGGCTGGGAAGGTCGTGCGGGCGTAGCTCAATGGTAGAGCCCTAGTCTTCCAAACTAGTCACGCGAGTTCGATTCTCGTCGCCCGCTCTCCGGTCCGGCCCCGGTGTGCCCAGCACACCGGGGCCGTCGGCGTCTCCGGGCCCGGCGCGCTCAGAGCCCGAGCCGGGCGGCCCGGGCGGCGGCCCGGTCCAGCAGCTGGTGGACGTCACCCTCCCGGGTGGTCGGGCGGTCGTTGTACTCGTCCGGGGAGCGCGCCGGGCGGCCGGTGGCGTGCAGCACCTCCATCAGCTGGACCCGGGCGGTGCGCACGGTGGCCGGGGTGCCGTAGCCGTGCGCCAGCACGGCGGCCTGGGCGCCGAGCAGGCAGACCCGGCCGGCCTCGTCCCACATCGCGCCCTGGAGCCAGCCGTGCGCCCCGATGTAGCGGGAGGCGAGCCGGAGGTGGTCGGCCACGCCGACCGGGACGGGGCGGGCCGGCCGGCCCAGCGCCCGGTCGAGCAGGGTGGCCCGGGGCTCGGGGTGGCCGGCCTGCCAGGGCCTCGTGGTGCTGCCGTACGGGCAGACGTACGGCACCGGGGTGCGCGCGGGGGCGGGCAGCGAGGCGAGGTAGGCCTCGATCTCGGCGACCAGCCCGGAGCCGGCGGGGCCGAACGGCGGCGGACCGGGGGCGAGGAGGACGGGCGGGGGCGGGGCGGCGGTGCGGGGCATGCGGGTCCTCCGGGCGGACGGCCTTCAGGTTCCGCTGCCCAAAATGGGGCATTCGAGACATTTCCGCGACCGGAGGGCCGCGGCGTCCGGACGGTTTCCCGGCGGGCTGTCGGGCCGATAGCCTCGGCGGCGTTCGAGCGCGGTTCGAGCGCGAGCTCAGCCGCCGCGCTCCCGAGGTGGAGGAGTCCCGGTGCGTGCGCAGGAGCGACTGGCCGTCATTCAGCTCTGTGTGGTCCGGGAGATGGCGCGACTGGGCCAGGTGTTCCGCCTGGACGGCGAGGTGGTCCGCGGCCCCGGCACCACCGCGGTGGCGGTCCGCGAGCACCCCGGGGACGACGGCGCCGGGCACGTCGACCTCGGCTTCGTGCTGCACCTGGGCCGGGCGGACGCCCCGGTGGTGTGGGACTGCGCGCCCGGCCTCGGCCAGACCGAGGAGGAGAAGCTCGCCAACGCGGTGAAGCTGTGGGCGACCACCACCGCCTCGGTGCTGGTCGAGCTCGCGGAGCGGCGCGGGGTCCACGCCGACCACCCGGACCTGCCCGAACTCCCGGGCTGGCACGCGGTGCAGGGGCCGGCCGCGGTGTTCGGCTTCGGCAACGAGCACCTGGCGCGCTGGCTGGCCGAGCACCGGGTGCTGCCGGCCCTGGCGCCCGCGCTGCGCACGGAGGTGACCGGGCCCGGGCCGGTGGGCGTCAAGCTCTTCCTGGGCGGGAAGGCGGGGGACGACGTCGCCGAGGTCCGGGTGGGCGGCGAGGTCTCGGAGGCGGCGTCGGCGGCGCTGCGCGCGCTGGACTGGCCGCGGGGTGAACGGCTGTGCTGGGCGCGGCTGTTCGTCCTGTTGGCGGCCGAGCCGGCGGCACCGGGGCAGACCGCGCCGGCGGGTGCCGCGGCACCCGCACCGATGCGTGTCCCGACCCCGGCGGCGGCTCGCCCCCGGGGACTGTTCGCCCGCTGGAGGGAAGCCAGACGGGCCGGCCGGTGACTGTGATCCGCCCGCTCGCCTCCAGGCGCCCGGGATCCGGTGCCGACGGTCGGCGCTCCGATGCCCTCGTCCCTCGGGCCTCCTCGCTTCTCCCTTCCGGCACCGGCGCGCCCTTCGGCCCGGGGCGGCTGTGACGCACCCGGCCGCCCCGCCCCGGTCAGCCGCCGGTGATGCTGGAGATGCTGTGCGCGAGGTTGGCCAGCAGGGAGTTGATCGAGGTCGCGACGGTGGTCTCGTGGAGCATGAAGCCGAACAGGGCGGCGACGATCGCGTGCGGGATCTTCATCTGCTTGTTGCGGATGAAGATGATGCACAGGATCGCGAACAGGACCAGAGCGGAGACGGAGAGTGCCACCCGGACTCACTTCCTCGTTTTCATAGCGGGGTGCCACCGCCCGGCGGCACCTGCGAAAGCCGGACCCCGGCCTGTCCGACGGTCCCGAGGCGGAATCGCGGACCGTCCGGCACACCGCCGGTGAGGGAGCCCACGGTCGACCGCTGCCTGTCGTGCCGCACGTGCCGCCCCCCATCCCCCGAATCCTGAACAGTCCCGCCCGGACTCAGTGTGGTCGACCGTGCCGATTGCGTAAAGGTCTGACAGTCGGCCCAACGCCGATATCCTGCGATGCGAGACGAGTTTCCGCCGACCGGGACGATAGCGGAGCGGTCCTGACGAATCGTCGGCGGGGCCGTGCTGAGCGGCCGGAAGACGGCCTGGGGCGGGGAGCGGAAGCCGCTGGTCCGGTCAGTCGACGGCGCGTCCGATTTGGCCGAAGATCAGCTGCCAGGCTTGACAGCGGCGGCTGCCCTCGGCATGTGCCCCGGACCCGGTGTCAGTCGCGCCAGAGCAGCAGCACGGCGCGGTCGTCGTTGATGTCCCGGGCGACCGTCTCGATCAGCGCGCCCGCGGCGCCCGTGCCGGTCCCCGGTCCGCCGCCGGGAACCAGCCGGTCCGCCTCCCCCATCAGCCGGTCCATGCCCTCCCCGAGGTCCCGGCCCGGCGCCTCGACCATGCCGTCGGTGCACAGCATCAGGACGTCGCCCCGGTTCAGCCGGCCGCGCACGCCCTCGAACTTGGCGCCGTCGTAGATGCCGAGCAACGGGCCCTCGGCCTGCTTGACCTCCCAGCGTCCCTCCCCGGCCAGCCGCTGCATGCCCGGCAGGTGCCCGGCCGAGAGCAGCTCGTACTCGCCGGTGTCCAGGTCCAGCACCAGGTGGACGGCGGTGGCGAAGCCCTCCTCCCAGGACTGGCGCAGCAGGTAGCCGTTGGCGGCGGGCAGGAAGTCGTGCGCGGGCAGCGAGCCGACCAGGCCGCCGAAGGCGCCGGAGAGCAGCAGCGCGCGGGAGCCGGCGTCCATGCCCTTGCCGGAGACGTCCGCCAGGACCACCTCCAGCAGCCGCTGGCCGGGGCCGGTGCGGGCGGCGACCACGAAGTCCCCGGAGAAGGACTGGCCGCCGGCCGGGCGCAGCGCCATGTCCGCGTGCCAGCCGTCCGGCAGTTCGGGCACCCGGCTCTGCACCCGCAGCCGCTCGCGCAGGTCGAACAGCATGGTGGAGCCGCCCCACCAGGGCACGCCGACCCGGGCCCGGAACTGGGCGAGCAGCAGGCCGCCCACCCCGGCGGCGCCGACCACCAGGGCGGCGCCCGGGGTCACGCCGTAGACGTAGGCCTCGGGGTTGTCGCTGGCGACCCGCTGGCCGGTGTGGATCACGGACTCGGCGGAGAGGCCGAGCGCGGCCAGCGCGTAGAGCACCACCAGGCTGCCGGGGCGCAGCAGCAGGGCGCCGGCCAGGATCGGCAGGACCAGGGAGGTGGGCGGGGCCCAGTCGGGCATCCAGATGTTGAGCAGGATCAGCAGCGGGACGAGCAGGGCGAGCGCGCAGAGCACCGGCCAGTCGGCGGCGCCGCCGCGGAAGTAGTCCACACCGGCCGTGCGCAGCCTTCGGCGGACCCGGCGGAGCCTCTTGCGCAACCGGGCCGTCACGGACTCGGACGCCGGGGCGGCGCCGGGCCTCGTCGCAGTCGTGTGGGGCGGTGTGCCCGGCGCTCTGCCAGCCATGGGGTCCGACCCTATCCACGGGTACCGCCCGGCGTCGACGGGCCGGGGGCGGGCACGGAGGCCGGAGCGCGGGGTGTCCAGCGGGTTTCGGCCGATCGGGACGGTTGCGGGCGTGCCGTCAGGAGGCGTGCGCGGTTTGGGCGTACGAACCCCGCGGACGGCGTGTGCGCCGCGCGTGCGGGGGTGTCCGCGCGCCGGGGCCTGTGGCCGATCCCACAGGTGGAGCGGGGTGGCTCCGGGCGCGTCGCGCGGCCTGCGGGCGCTCCCGGGACGGCGGCGGCCGGTCGCACGGGAGCGTGCGGCCGGCCGTCGGGAAGGGTGGGTGGCGGGATCAGCCCTGGGGGTGGTGGGCCGGGATCGGCGGCAGCTCGCCGGTGGTCTCGTACTCGCTCAGCATCTCGATCCGGCGGGTGTGCCGGGGCTCGCCGCTGTACGGGGTGGCGAGGAAGACCTCGACGAACCGGGTGGCCTCCTCCAGCGAGTGCATGCGGCCGCCGATGGAGATCACGTTGGCGTTGTTGTGCTGACGGCCGAGCTCGGCGGTCTGCGCGCTCCAGGCCAGCGCGGCCCGGACGCCCTTGACCTTGTTGGCGGCGATCGCCTCGCCGTTGCCCGAGCCGCCGATCACGATGCCCAGGGCGTCCTCGTCGGCGGCGGTGCGCTCGGCGGCGCGCAGGCAGAACGGCGGGTAGTCGTCCTCGGCGTCGTAGATGTGCGGCCCGCAGTCGACCGGCTCGTGGCCGGCCTCCTTGAGCCACTCCACGAGGTGGTTCTTCAGTTCGTATCCGGCATGGTCGGAGCCCAGGTACACGCGCATGCCATGAGTGTGGCATGCGCGTGCGCCCGGGCCCGACAACGGGGGCGCCGCCGGGGCGGGCCGGCCGGGGAGGGCCGGCCGGCGGGCGGCGCCGGGCGGGTCAGCGCCGGCCGAGCAGCTTCCAGGCCAGCGGCAGGGCGCCGGCGGCGAAGGCGGCCTTGAGGGCGTCGCCGACCAGGTACGGGTAGAGGCCCAGCTCGGCGGCGCGGGCGAGCGACACGTGCAGCGACACGGCCAGGTACGGGACGCCGACCGCGTAGACGGCGAGGCTGCCGAGGACCATGGCGACGGCGGTGTCGACCGGCCTGCGGTCGGCGCCGCGGCGGGCCAGCGCGCCGGTCACGGCGGCGGCGAGGACGAAGCCCAGCACGTAGCCGAAGGAGGGCGCCGCCCAGCCCGAGGTGCCCTCGGCGAACCAGGGCATGCCCGCCATGCCGGCCAGCAGGTACAGCGCGAGCGAGGCGGCGCCGCGGCGGGCGCCGAGCGCGGTGCCGACCAGCAGGGCGGCGAAGGTCTGGCCGGTGACCGGCACCGGCGAGCCGGGGACGTTCACCGACAGCTGGGCGGCCACGCCGGTCAGCACGGCGCCGCCGGCCACCAGGGCCAGGTCGCGGACCTGGGTGCCGAGGCGGGTGGAGGCGGCGGGCAGCAGGTCGGCGAGGACGGCGCGGCGCGGTATCGAGGTGGTGGCAGTGGCCATCGGGGCTCCTCCGTGAGAGTCCAGGTGAGTGAACACCTGTGAACCTACGCGGTGATCCACTGGCCGAACGGCACGGTTTCGGACAAACCCCTACCCTCGGGCATTGTCGGAACCGAACCGGAACGACTCCTGGTCACAGCATGATCACGGTAGGTTTCGGCGTGGTCCGCATCGTGGGCCCGATTCGAACATTCTTGGCATGGACAGCGGTGCCGCCGGATATTGGACAGCTCATGTCGCATACCGCACAGTCTGGAACCACCCCTATGGCCCCCACTTCCGCCCCACCGGCGACCGGGACTCCCGACGGCACCAAGCCGGCCGCGGGCCCGGCGTCGGGTGGCCAGCAGCTCTCCCACGGGCTGAAGCAGCGCCACCTGTCCATGATCGCCCTCGGCGGCGTGATCGGCGCCGGCCTCTTCGTCGGCTCCGGCGCCGGCATCGCGGCCGCCGGCCCGGCGATCATCCTGGCGTTCGCGCTCTCCGGCCTCCTGGTCATGCTGATCATGCGGATGCTCGGTGAGATGTCCGCCGCCCGTCCCGCCTCCGGATCGTTCTCGGTGCACGCCGAGAAGGAGATCGGCCCCTGGGCCGGGATCACGGCCGGCTGGATGTACTGGGTGATGCTCTGCTGCGGCGTCGCCGCCGAGGCCACCGCCGCCGGGAAGATCGTCAACGGCTGGATACCCGGCGTCTCCGCCTGGGTCTGGGTCGGCCTGTTCATGGTCTTCTTCTGCGCCAGCAACCTCACCGCGGTGAAGAACTTCGGCGAGTTCGAGTTCTGGTTCGCCGCGATCAAGGTCGCCGCGATCATCACCTTCCTGGTCCTCGGCGGGCTCGGCATCGCCGGCGTGCTCGGCCCCGGCGCCCCCGGCACCGCGAACCTCACCGGCCAGGGCGGCTTCCTGCCCAACGGCGTCGACGGGCTGATCATCGGCCTGCTCGCCTCGGTCTTCGCGTACGGCGGTCTGGAGACCGTGACCATCGCCGCCGCCGAGTCCGACGACCCCCAGAAGAACGTCGCCAACGCCGTGCGCACCGCGGTGTGGCGGATCGCGATCTTCTACATCGGCTCGATGGCCCTGGTGGTCACCCTGGTCTCCTGGAAGGACCCGGCGGTCGTCTCCGACGGCCCGTACGTCACCGTGCTGAGCCACCTCGGGGTGCCCGCCGCCGGAACGATCATGCAGGTGGTGGTGCTGGTCGCGCTGCTGTCCGCGATGAACGCCAACATCTACGGCGCCTCCCGGATGGCGTACTCGCTGGTCGGCCGCGGCCAGGGCCCCAAGGCGCTGGCCAAGGTCAGCGGCGGGGTGCCGCGCAGAGCCGTGCTGATGTCCTGTCTGTTCGGCTTCGGCGCCGTGCTGGCCGCCAAGTTCTGGCCGGAGACCGTGTTCACCTGGCTGATGAACACCACCGGCGTGGCGATCCTGGTGGTCTGGCTGTTCATCTGCGTCGTCCAGCTGCGGATGCGCCGCCGGCTGGAGCGCGAGGCGCCCGAGCTGCTCACCGTGAAGATGTGGGGCTTCCCGTACCTGACCTGGGTCGCGATGGCCGCGGTGGCCGGCATCCTCGCCCTGATGACCACCACCGAGGGCAACCGCGAGCAGCTCTACGCGGCCGGCGTGCTGGTCGCAGTGCTCACCGTCGCCGGGCTGCTCAAGCAGCGCCGGGACGCCGCCGCCGCACTGCGCTGACCTTCCGGTCGCAGGCACGGCGAGGGCCCGGTACCGGTGCGGTACCGGGCCCTGCCGCGTCTGCGGGGCTACTCGAACGACGGGCCGGCCGTGCGGGTGCGCTTGATCTCGTAGAAGCCCGGGGTGGAGGCGACCAGCAGGGTGCCGTCCCACAGCCGGGCCGCGGCCTCGCCCTTCGGGGCCGGGGTGACCACCGGGCCGAAGAAGGCCACCCGCTCGCCGTCCGCGCCCTCGACCGCGATCACCGGGGTGCCGACGTCCTCGCCGACCAGCGTGATGCCCTCCTTGTGCGAGGCGCGCAGGGCCTCGTCGTACGCGTCCGTGCCGGCCGCGTCGGCCAGCTCGGCGGGCAGGCCCGCGGCCAGCAGGGCGGCCGTGACGGTCTCCCGGTTCTGCGGCAGGCCCTGGTTGTGGAAGCGCACGCCCAGCTCGGTGTAGAGCCGGCCGAGCACCTCCGGCCCGAACTGCTCGGCGGCGGCGACGCAGACCCGCACCGCGCCCCAGGCCTTCTCCAGGAAGTCCCGGTAGTCCTGCGGGAGGTCCCGGTGCTCGTTGAGCACCGACAGGCTCATCACGTGCCAGCGCACGTCGACCGGGCGCAGCTGCTGGACCTCGATCAGCCAGCGGGACGTCATCCACGCCCACGGGCAGGCCGGGTCGAACCAGAAGTCGGCGGTCTTGCGCTCAGCGGCTGTCGTCACTGCGGGTGTCCTTCGCGAGGTGGTCCGAGGCAGGGAGGGGTTCCGTCCCCGGGACGCCAACACCCGCCCGGCGCCGCTGATTCCGGAGCGGACGCGGCGATCTGTGCAATGGTACCGACCGTACGGGGCGTGAAAGGATGACCCCGCGCGCGGAGCACCCCCGCGCCGAGACCGCACCACCCACAGGCGCACCACCGTGCGAGCCGGACAAAGGAGTACCGCCGTGCCTGGCAAGAACCTCAGCCGCGACGAGGCGCAGCAGCGGGCCAGCATCCTGGCCGTGGACGGCTACCAGGTCCGGCTGGACGTGACCTCGGCCCCGGACCAGGCGGCCGGCACCTTCCGCTCCACCACCACCGTCACCTTCCGCTGCTCCCGGCCCGGTGCGGACACCTTCCTGGACCTGCTCGCCCCCGCCGTCCGCTCGGTCACCCTCAACGGCCGCGCCCTCGACCCGGCCACCGCCTACGACGGCGCCCGGGTGCACGTCGACGGCCTGGCCGCCGAGAACGTGCTGACCGTCGAGGCGGACTGCGCCTACAGCCGCACCGGCGAGGGCCTGCACCGCTTCGTCGACCCGGTGGACGGCGAGACCTACCTCTACACCCACTACGAGCCGGCCGACGCCCGCCGGGTGTTCGCGAACTTCGAGCAGCCCGACCTGAAGGCCCCGTTCACCTTCACCGTGACCGCCCCGGCCGCCTGGGACGTGTGGTCCAACGCCCCGCACGAGACCGTCGCCGCCGACGGCGGGGCCCGTACCTGGGAGTTCGCGCCGACCAGGCCGATCTCCACCTACCTCACCGCCGTCGTCGCCGGCCCGTACCACGTCGCCCGCGACCACTACCGCCGCGAGCTGGCCGACGGCACCGCGCTGGAGATCCCGCTCTCCGCGATGTGCCGCAGGTCGCTGGCCCCGTACTTCGACGCGGACGAGATCCTCGGCGTCACCAAGCTCGGACTCGACTTCTTCCACGAGGAGTTCGACTACCCGTACCCCTTCGGCAAGTACGACCAGGCCTTCGTCCCCGAGTACAACATCGGCGCGATGGAGAACCCCGGCTGCGTCACGTTCCGCGAGGAGTACGTCTTCCGCTCGAAGGTCACCGACGCCGCCTACGAGGCCCGGGCCAACGTCATCCTGCACGAGATGGCGCACATGTGGTTCGGCGACCTGGTCACCATGCGCTGGTGGGACGACCTGTGGCTGAAGGAGTCCTTCGCCGACTTCATGGGCTCCTACGGCCTGATCGGCGCCCGCACCCGCTACTCCTCGGCCTGGGTCACCTTCGCCAACCAGCGCAAGGCCTGGGCCTACCGGCAGGACCAGTTCCCCACCACCCACCCGATCACCGCGGACATCCGGGACCTCGAGGACGCCAAGCTCAACTTCGACGGCATCACCTACGCCAAGGGCGCCTCCGTCCTCAAGCAGCTGGTGGCGTACGTCGGTTCGGAGGCCTTCTTCGAGGGCGCGCGCCGCTACTTCAAGCGCCACGCCTTCGGCAACACCGAGCTGGGCGACCTGCTGGAGGTGCTGGAGGAAACCAGCGGCCGCGACCTCAAGTCGTGGGCCGCCGCCTGGCTCCAGACCTCCGGGGTCAACGCGCTCACCCCGCAGGTCACCACCGACGCCGAGGGCCGGATCACCGAGCTGGCCGTGCTCCAGGACGGCGACGTGCTGCGCCCGCACCGGATCGCGGTCGGCCTGTACGACCGGGACGCCGACGGCGCCCTGGTGCGCACCGGGCGGATCGAACTGGACGTCACCGGCGCCCGGACGGTCGTCGCCGAGGCGGCCGGCCTGCCCCGCCCGGCGCTGGTGCTGCTCAACGACGACGACCTGACCTACTGCAAGATCCGCTTCGACGAGGAGTCGCTGGAGAACCTGCGCGCCGGCCTCGGCGACATCCGCGACGAGCTGGCCCGGGCGCTGACCTGGTCCGCGGTCTGGAACCTCACCCGGGACGGCCTGATGCCCGCCCGCGACTACGTCGCCCTGGTGCTGCGGTTCGCCGGCCAGGAGGACAACATCGGCGTGCTCCAGTCGCTGCACGCCCAGGCCAAGACCGCCGTCGACCTGTACGCCGACCCGGCCTGGCGCGCCGAGGGCGGCCGGCTGCTCGCCGACGGCGCCCTGCGCGAACTGCGCGGCGCCGTCCCCGGCAGCGACCACCAGCTGGCCTGGGCCCGCTTCCTCGCCCAGACCGCGGGCGGCGCCGAGCACCTCGGCCTGGTCCGCGGCCTGCTGGCCGGCAGTGCCCGGATCGACGGCCTGGAGGTCGACCAGGACCTGCGCTGGTCGCTGTGGCTGGCGCTGGCCGCGGCCGGCCAGGCCACCGACGAGGAACTGGCCGCCGAGCTGGCCGCGGACAACACCGCGAGCGGCAAGCGGCACCACACCCAGTGCCTGGCCGCCCGGCCCACCGCGGAGGCCAAGGCCGCCGCCTGGTCGGCCGTGATCGACTCGGACGAGCTGCCGAGCGCCCTGGTCGAGGCCAACACCGCCGGCTTCTCGATCCCCGCCCAGCGCGACCTGGCCGCCCTCTACGCGGCGCCGTACTTCAAGCTGCTGGAGCGGGTCTGGGCCGAGCGGAGCATCGAGATCGCGATGCGGATCGTCGGCGGCTTCTTCCCGATCGCCCAGACCGACGGGCAGACCCTGGCCGAGGCCGACGCCTGGCTCGCGGGGCACCCGCAGGCCGCGCCGGCGCTGCGCCGCCTGGTGCTGGAGCGCCGGGACGACCTGGCCCGCGCGCTGCGGGCGCAGGCCTGCGACCGGGCCTGACGGGCCGCACGGGGCCGTTGCGGCGCCGCGCCGCGACGGCCCCGTGCCGTACGGGCGTTGCGCCGAAGGGCCGCGGGCCCCGGCCGCTCCCGGAACCCGGGGAGCGGTCGGGGCCCGCGGCCGTCCGCGGCGCGGCGCGGTGCGCTCAGCCGGCGAACGCGGACACCGGGACGCTGGGGTGCACCTCGCGCTCGACCCGCGGCAGGATGTCCGGGATGTAGACCTTCTGGATCGCGTCGCCACCGTCGTGCGCCTCCCAGGCCTCCCGGGTCGCCCAGCGCTCGACCAGGACGAAGCGGCCCGGGTCGTCCTGCGAGTGGTACGCCTCCCAGCTGACGCAGCCGTCCTCGGCGAGGCACAGCGGCCGCATCCGGGCCAGGGCGTCGGCGACCGCCGGGACGCCGTCCGGCTCGGTGACCCTGACGATGACGATGAGGTCGAACATCACTGCTCCTTGGCGGTGGTGGGATCGGTCCCGGCGGCCGCGGCCCGGCCGAGCTCGGGCAGCCACTCGGCGATGGGGGTGAACCGGTAGCCGAGCGAGGCGGCCCGGTCGGCCGACATCGCGAAGTCGGCCGGGCAGGAGAACGGGGACAGGTCGGGATCGCCCGCCGGGTCCTCCTTCTCGATCACCTGGGCCTTCAGCCCGGTCGCCCCCTCCACCGAGGCAACGACATCGTAGACGTCGGCGGTGTCCGGGGAGGCCACGTTGACCGCGCCGGTCACCTCGTTCACGGCCGCCCAGGCGAGGAAGCCGGCCGCGTCCTCGGCCCGCACCAGCGAGGTGCGGCCCGGCCGGGCGTGGGCCACCACGGGCCGCCCGTCCCGGATCCGGTCGACGTGGAAGCGGTAGCGGCCGGTGAAGTCGCCCTCCTCGGCCAGCACGTGGGCCACCCGGGCCAGCACCACCGGCACCCGGGCGCGGTCGGTCACCGCGGCCTCGGCCTGGCGCTTGCCCTCGCCGTAGTTGGCCTCCAGGTAGTCGTCGTCCTGCCAGGGCAGCGTCAGGTCGTACGGGTACCCGGCCGGGTCGAGCTCCTCCTCGCGGGCGAGCGGCCCGAACTCCGGTGCCGCGACCGGCCCGCGGAAGGTGTCCTTGTTGTAGACCTCTATGGTGCTGGTCAGCACCAGCTTCCCGGCCCGGTCCCCGAAGGCCTCGCAGGCCTCCACCGCGGCGTTGGGGGTGTAGCACATCTGGTGCACCACGGCGTCGAACCGCTCCCCGGCCACCGCCTCGGCCAGCTCGCCGGGGCGGTTGACGTCCGCGCGCAGCCGTCGGACCGAGTCCCCGAACGGGTCCGGGGTCCGGCCGCGGGTAATCAGGGTGACCCGGTGGCCCGCCGCCAGCAGCCGGCGCACCAGCAGCTTGCCGAAGTAGCGGGTCCCCCCGATGACGCAAATGTCAGCCATCTGCTCTTTCCTGTCTCTTTCTCTCTCGTTCCGTCCGCGGCCGCGACGCGCGACCGCTCGGGTTCTGTCAGGCGGACGCGGCGCCCACGGCGTCGGACGAGTCGTCCTGCGCCCTCCGGGACGCCCCGGCCGCGCCGCCCTCCTTCCGGCCCACCAGGCAGGCCACCGCGCAGCCGACGGCGACCACCGCGTCCACGTACCAGTTGGCCCCCGGCACCCCGGCGGAGCGCGACAGGTCGAACAGCACACCCGCGAGCACCGAGCCTGCCATGTTCCCGGCGCTGCGGAAGAAGTGCATCGCCCCCATCGCCTTGGCGAGTTGACGCTCGGGGACCTTGCGAGCGATCCACATGTCGAAGGACGGCACGAAGAGGATCTCGCCCAGGACCACCGTCAGCGCCCCGACCACCACCCAGGCCGCGCCGCGCCCCGCCCCGAGGGCGGTGAACGCCACCGTCATGCCGGTGAGGCCGATCGCCATCACCACGGCCGGGTCGAGCCGGCTGATCAGGAACTTGAACACCGGGTACTGGAGCACCAGGATGCTCAGCCCGGTGATCCAGAACGGCGCGGAGGGCGCCCACTGCGGCACGTACCGCTCCATGTGCAGCGGGATGCCGACGATGAAGCCGATCGACAGGAACCAGAACACCGACGACAGCAGGAAGTAGCGGGTGGCGCCGCGGATGTCGATGCCCTTGAACACCGCCGTGGAGAACAGCGGCCCGCGGGCGGGCCCGGCGGCGGGCTCCGCCTGCGCCTGGAAGCCGTCCCGGGGGATGAAGGACGACGCCGCCAGGCAGAACGCGAGGAAGATCGCGAACACCACCGAGAACAGGGTGCTCAGCTCGACGTCGGCCAGCACCGCGCCCAGCATGGCCCCGCCGAACACGCCCACCTGGCCGGCCATCTGGAAGGTCGAGAAGGCCTTGGGGCGCTCGTCGTCCGGATAGGAGGCCAGGACGTTCTTCAGGCCGGGGAAGGAGGTGCCCGAGCCGAAGCCGATGAAGAAGGCGAGCACGGCGTAGACGAACACCCCGCTGCCGAAGCCCATCAGGCCCAGCGCCACCGCCTCCAGGGCGGTGCCGAGGAAGACCGCACCGCGGATGCCGATTCGCAGCGCGACGCCCTCGTAGAAGAAGGTGGCGAGCAGCCGCCCGACGTACGTCATGGCCATCACGACGCCGGCCCAGAAGCCGCTGTCCACCCCGCCGAGCGAGGCCACCAGCACGGGGAACCAGATGTAGCTGCCGGTGTTCGCGAGGAGGATGCCGGCGTTGACGCCGATCAGCGCCCGCCTGCGGTCGACGGTCACAGTGCGGCCCTCTCCTTCGTCTCGTCCGTCGTCGTCCCGGCCGCGGCGGCGGCGCGGAGCGCGGCGACGGTCCGGGCGACCGCCGGGCGGTCGACCGGCGTGCCCCGCACGACGGTGGCGGTGGGCAGCGCCGAGAGCGGCCGGCCGGGGGCGTGCAGGTTGTAGGTGGCCGGCGCCCCGACACTGATCGGGTGGGCGGCGCCGGACTCGCCGCGCAGCTCGTCGAAGTAGCGCCGGCCGCCGACGGTGGCCTGGTGGCGCAGCGCGGTGGCGAGCGAGGGGTCGTCCCCGCGCAGCAGGTCGAGCTCGCCGAGCAGCGAGTAGCCGTGGTACGCGCCGGTGTTGCCCGAGTCGGTTCCGACCAGCAGGTTGCCCTCGCGCAGCGCGGCCAGCGCGTTGCGGCGCATGTCGCCCAGAGCGCCGGTGCGGGTCTCCTGGAGGCCGTAGGTGATCCCGTACGGCTGCTCCAGGCCGCGGACGGCGTCCAGGTTGCGGACGTCCTGGGTCTCGGCGAAGCCCTCGCGGCCGTACTCGGCGAGGAAGTCGTCGGCGGTCATGACCATCGGGCGCAGGCCGGACAGGGTGGAGACGAACCGGGCGCCCGCGAGGTCCTTCCACTCGGCGTCGCCGAGGGTGCGGTCCCGGACCGTGTGGGCGAAGAGCCGGAACCCGCAGTCGTAGGCCCAGCGGGTCTCCTCCAGGGTGTTGCAGTCGATCACCGCGGTGATGCCGCGCTCGGCGGCGATCCGCGCGGTGAACCGCAGCACCCGCTCCGAGAGGCGGGAGAAGCGCACCCGGGAGCCGGGCTGCTCGGTGCCGTCGGTGAACATGACCTTGAGGAAGGTCGCGCCGCGCTCGGCGTTGTTGCGCAGCGCCTGGTCGAGGTCGGCCTCGACCGCGAGCATGTACACCGGGGTCGGGAACTCCACGCCGTGGCCGGAGAGGCCGGCCGCGTTGGTCATCGCCGTCACCGCGTAGCCGCAGTGGACCAGTTCGGGGTACGGCAGGGCCGATTCGGCCCGGCCGGCCTCCCAGGCGTCGGCCACCATCGGGAAGCCGAACATGTCCACCACGTGGGTGACGCCGTGGTAGAGGTACTGGAGGGCGATGATCCGCGGGTCCTCGGCGGTGTCGTCGAAGTTGGCGGGCAGCGCGATGTGGGCGTGGGTCTCGGTGTAGCCGGGCCACAGCTCCGGCTCGTCGCCGCGGCGGGTGCCCGAGGGCTCGATCCGGGTGAAGACCCCGTCCTCCACCGTCACGTCGAACAGCGCCTCGGCGTCCAGGGCGGGGACGGCCACGCCCGACAGCACGGCGGGCCGCCGCTGCTCGGGGGTGGCCGCGCTCACCGGGCCACCTCGACCGACAGGCGCAGGTCGATGCGGTCCAGGCCGTCCTGGCAGCGCTTGGCGGCCTCGTCCCGGTCGCCGCCGGTGAAGATGACGTGGCCGATCCAGTCGAAGTTGCTGCGGGAGAGCCGGTTGATGGCCGTGCCGGGCTTCTTGTAGCCGAGGGCGCTGTGGAAGCCGGGCAGGTCGGTGAGGGCGTCGAACCCGATGGCCTCGACCGTCCCGGCGACCGGGGAGCCGAACCAGTGGCCGCTGGCGGTGGTCTCGCGCGGGAAGGCCAGCTCGGGACGCTCGCCCAGGGCCAGGCGGATCACCTCCAGGTACGGGTCCACGCCGGAGCTGATCTCCATCAGCGTCGGCACGATCCCGCCGGCCAGGCGGCCGTTGACCTCGCACAGCACCGGGCCGTCCGGGCCGAGCAGCCACTCGGTGTGGATGAAGCCGAAGTCCACACCGAGGCCGTTCAGCACGGCGGTGGTGGCGGCGAACAGCTCGTCCTGGAGCGGGTGGCCGCTGAAGTAGGTGAGGCCCATCTCGATGAAGTACGGGAACCCGCTGAGCGACCGGTCGGTCAGGCCGAGGTTGACCACCTCTCCCCCGGCGAGCACGCAGGACTCGACGGAGATCAGCTCGCCGGGGACGAACTCCTCGATGACGATCTCCGGGATGCGCACGACGCCGCGGCCGTAGTCGGCGACCTGGGCGAGCTCGGCGAGGTAGTCGCGCAGGTCCGACTCGTCCTTGAGGTGCAGCACGTGGAGGCTGGCGGTGCCGTCGGAGGGCTTGGCCACGCAGGGGAAGCCGACCTCGCGGACGGCGGCCTCCACCTCGGCCGGGTCGGTGGCCACCGCGAAGCGCGGCTGGCGGACGCCGGTGCCGTCCAGGACGGTGCGGGTGAGGTGCTTGTGGCGGGCGTTGCGGGCGCCGTCGACGCTCATGCCCGGCAGGCCGAGCGCCTCGGCGACGGCGGCGGTGTGCACCGTGTGGTACTCGCTGTAGGTGGTGACGCCGTGGATCGGCTTGTCGGCGTGCAGCTGCTGGGCGAGGTCGATCAGCTCGTCGATGGAGAAGGCCTGCTCGCTCTTGACGACCTGGCAGTTCGGGTGGGCGTAGGCCGCCTCGGTCAGCGGCGAGACGCTGAGGTAGAAGTCGGGGTCGACCGAGACCAGGGTGACGTCGTGCCCCAGCTCCAGGGCGTTGGCGATACCGGCGATCCCGTTCGGGTTGCACTCGATCATGAGGATGTGCATGGCTGTGCTCCTTGTCAGGCTGGGCTAAGGGGGGTGACGGGTCGTCCGGGGTGCCCGGACGGACGGCGCGGGGTTTCCGGGCGCCCGCTCAGCGGACGCAGGCTCCGACGGAGGCCGGCAGCCGGCCGGCGCCGCCGGCCCGGGCCACCGCGGAGAGCACGGCGGGCAGCGAGAGTCCGACCGCGGCCATGACCTCCTCGTGGTCGCCGCCGGTGGAGGGCCAGGTCAGGTCCGCGCTCGCCGCGGTGACCTCGCAGCCGGGCATCAGCAGCGCGAGGGCCTCGGCCGCCCCGCCCTGGGCGCGGTGCTCCTCGACCACGACGAACCGCCGGTGGTGGCGCGACAGTTCGGCCGCGGCGCGGGCCAGGTTCGGGTGGTCCAGGTAGACCAGGTGGGCGTGGGCCGGGCCGGGGCGGGCCTCCCGCGCGGCCAGCGCCAGGCGGGTGCCCTCCTCCCCCACCGACACCAGGCAGACCTCGCCCGGATCGGCCCGGAACTCCCAGTTGACCAGTGGCGGCTGCGCGCCCTCCCAGTCCAGCGAGCGGTACTGGGCGTTGCGCCCGGTGCGGATGTAGTGCGGCCGGCCGGAGCGCACGGCCTCGCGGACCACCGCGCGCATCTCCGCCTCCCCGTAGGGAGCGGCGATGACCACGCCCGGGATGCTGCGCAGGACGGCGAGGTCCTCCAGGCAGTGGTGGGTGGTGCCGAACCAGGCGCCGGAGACGCCCGCGTAGGGCGCCACCACGGTGACCCCGGCGTTCAGGTAGCCCAGCGTCAGCTTGAGGCTCTCCGCCGCGCGCAGCGCCGCGAAGGGCGCGAAGGTGCTGACGAAGGGCTTGTACCCGCCCGCGGCGAGTCCGGCCGCCATGTCCACCATGGCGCCCTCGGCGATGCCGAGGTTGAAGAAGCGGTCGGGGTGGGCGGCCTGGAACGGGTGGCCCTTGCCGCCGAGGTCCGCCTCCAGGCAGACGATGGTGTCGTCCTCGGCGGCGAGCCCGGTCAGCTCGTCGCGGTAGGCGTCACGGCCCGAGAGGGTCATCGGATCGCTCGCTTCCACTTGGCGGCGCGCGTGGCGTCGATGGTCACGTAGTGGGAACCGGCCTTGCCCTCCACGGCGGGCACGCCCTTGCCCTTGACGGTGGCCGCGATGACGGCCAGCGGCCTGCGGGCCCCGGCGCGGTCGCCGGCCAGCAGTGCGGTGAGCGCCGCCAGGTCGTGCCCGTCGGTCTCCACGACCTCGAACCCGAAGGCGGCGAACCGCTCGGCGAGCCGGGGCAGCGGCGAGATGTCGGCCACCAGGCCGTCGTTCTGGCCGCCGTTGCGGTCGACCACCAGCACGAAGTTGCCCAGCTCCCGGGCCGCGGCGACCTGGCAGGTCTCCCAGACCAGGCCCTCCTGGAGCTCGCCGTCGCCCGCGACGGCGATGCCGAGACCGCTCCGGCCGCCGAGCTTGCGCGCCAGCGCCCAGCCGGCGGCGTACGGGACGCCGTGGCCGAGGCTCCCGGTGGGGAAGCGCACGCCCGGGACCTTGGGGCCCGGGTGGCCGGTGAACGGCTCGCCCGCCAGGCCGTAGCGCGGGGTCGGGTCGTCCGGGAGGACGCCGCTGACGTGCAGGGCCGCGTAGAGGCCGGCGGCGGCGTGTCCCTTGCTGAGCACGACCTCGGTGCCGTCCCCGGCCGAGGCCCGGTGCAGCGCGGCGATCAGGATGTCCAGGACGGACAGGCTGCCGCCGAGGTGGCAGCCGCGCGGCCCGGCGGCCATGTCGACCACGAGCCGGCGGGCCCGTACGGCCCGGTCGGTGAGGACGGCCAGCAGGCTGTCCTCGGCCCGCGGCGGGGCGAGCACCGCACTCATCGACGGCTCCCCTCGGGCAGGGCGAACCACCGGTTGACGGCGTCCGCGAGCAGCGTGCGGGCGGTGCGGTACTCCATGGCGCCGATCCGCTCCTCGTCGGTGTGGTCCAGCGAGGAGTCGCCGGGGCCGTACGCCACCATGGGCACGTCGTGCCAGGTGGTGGCCAGCGTGTTCATGTCCGACGTGCCCTTCTTCACGACGAAGCGGGGCCGGATGTCGGCGTCCGCGAAGGCCCGGGTGAAGACCTTGACCAGCGGGCCGGAGCGGCCGCCCACGTAGCCGGGGGTGGCCCGCAGCACCTCGACGGCCACGCCGGGGCGGACCTGGTCGAGCGCGGCCGCGCGCAGCGCGGCGAGGTCGGCGGTGGGCGGCACCCGGAAGTTGAGGATCCCGGTGGCGTGGTTGTGCTCGCGTCCGGTCCCGCTGCTGATCTCGATGACCGCGCTCAGCGCGTCGGTCGCCTCGGCCAGCACCGCCGTCCGGATGCCGCCGAGCGCCTCGATCAGGAGGTCGGGGGCGGAGACCGCGTCCTGTCCGGCCGAGTGGCCGCTGGGCACCGACGCCGTCACCTGGAGCTTGAAGAGCCCGAAGTAGCCGAGCGTCAGCTTCTGCGCGCCGCTGGGCTCGCCGATCACGACCGCGTCGGCCGGGTAGTGGTCCCGGACGTGGAAGGCTCCCTTGGAGGAGGAGATCTCCTCCTCGACCGCGCCGACCACGCACAGCTGGCCGTCCTCCGGGATGTCCGCGTGGGCGAGCACCTCCAGGAAGCTCGCCAGGCTGCCCTTGGCGTCGACGCTGCCGCGGCCCCACAGTTCGCCCTCGCGCCACTCGGCCGGCCAGCGGTGCGGCACGGTGTCGAGGTGGCCGAGGAGGAGCAGCCGGCGGGGGCCGATGCCGCGGCTGGCGACGAGGTTGCCCACCTCGTCGACGGCGGCGTCCATGCCGCGCTCCCGGCACCACTCGGCCAGCAGGGTGGCGAGTTCGGCCTCGTCGCCGGAGACCGAGGGCACCGAGACGACCCGGGTCAGCAGGCTCAGGTCGGCGGAGGGCTCGCGCACCCGCCAGAACCTGGTCCAGTTCGCCGGCTCGGCCATGGTGTGCGGCCCGGTGATGGCCACGTCGGCGCTGCCCTCCAGGGCGATCTCGGCCGCGCGGACCTTCTGCCGCATGCGTCCCGCGGCGTACCGCGCTCCGTCGCCCGGGTAGGCGTCGGCCAGCGTGGAGCGCGGGTCGTCCTTGTCCGTCAGCAGTCCGGCGGTGCCGGTGACCAGCCGCAGGTGGTCGGCGTCGAGCGCGTTGGCGAGGACCGCCGCGAGCACGTCGGCGTCGACGTTGAGCGGGGCGCCGCCGTCCGGGTCGGCGACCGGCGCGGACAGGCAGACCAGGTCGTAGCTGTCGAGCAGGGCGTTCAGCCGCTCGGTGTCCACCCGGGCGGGCACGCCGGCCCGGTGGTCGCGGACCACGATCGGCCGGCCCTCGGCGGACAGCGCCTTCAGCGGGCGGTTGGCCCGCCCGGTCACCAGCCCGCCGCGCGCCGCGACGGCGGTGAAGACGCCGAGCCCGAGGGCCCGGGCCTCCCGCTCGACGGCGGGCAGGGTGACCCGCTCGTAGGCGTCGACCAGGTGGGCCATCTCCTCGGGCGGGCAGTAGCGCACCTCGTCGCCGTTGGCGAGCCGCAGCTGCGGCATCGGGCGGCCGATCGCGCGGTAGTGGGTCTCGATGCCGGTGGCACCGCCGGCGACCAGCAGCACCCGGGCGCCCCGGGCCACCAGGTCGGCCAGCTCCTTGTGGATCGTCCCGTGGTCGAGCGTGGCGCTGCCGACCTTGACCACGTACAGCGGGCGGCTCATGGCGACACCGCCGTGGTGGGCAGTCCGGCCGTCTCGTCCAGGCCGAAGATCAGGTTCATCGCCTGGATCGCCTGCCCGGCCGCGCCCTTGACCAGGTTGTCCAGGGCCGCCACCGCGACGCACTGGTCGCCGCGGACCGCGACCGCCACCTCGGCGACGTTCGAGCCGACGACCGCCTTGAGCATCGGGAAGTCCTGCGCCGCCTTGGGGGCCGGCCGGACCCGGACGAAGGGCTTGCCGAGGTACGCCTTGGCGTAGGCCCGCTTGACGTCCAACGCCGTGACGCCGTCCCGCAGTTCGGTGTACGCGGTGACCATGATGCCGCGCGACACGTCGAGGCTGTGGGTGGAGAACCGCAGGTCCACGGCGGCGCCGGTGAGGTCGGCGATCGCCTGCTGGACCTCCGGGGCGTGCCGGTGCCCGTGCAGCTTGTGCACCCGGATGTTGCCGCTGCGCTCGGCGTGCGGCTCGCCGCCGCCGCGACCGCTCCCGGTGGAGCCGGTCTTGGCGTCGACCACGACCCGGTCGGTCGCGAGCGAGGCGGCGAACATCGGGTAGAGCGCGTAGATGGTGGTGACGGCCATGCAGCCGGGCAGGCTGATGAACCGCTCCTGCGGGATCCCGGGGCTCAGCTCGGGGACGTAGTAGGCGAACTCCTCGCTCGGCGGGTTCGCGGCGGTCTTCGGGTAGTGGGTGCGGACGTCGTCGCCGTCGCGCAGCCGGAAGTCGCCGCCCAGGTTGAGCACCCGCTTGGCGTTGTCGGCGATCAGCGGCAGCTGCTCCGGCAGGGTGCCGGTCGGCAGGCAGCCGAAGGCGACGTCGACGGGGCCGGCCTCGGCGAGCTGCGCCAGCGGCCGGAGGGTGAGCGAGCCGGCCCTGGGGTGGTTGCGCAGCCAGGGGTGGACGCTGCCGACGGTGGCGCCGGCGTTGCGCTCCGCGGAGAGGAACGCGAGCTCCACGCCGGGGTGTTCGAGCAGCAGCCGGATCACCTCGCCGCCGGTGTAGCCGCTCGCGCCGATGACGGCGACGCGGATCTTCTCGTCAGCCAAGGCGGGCCGCCTTCTCCCACGGACGGCGGTAGTCGCCGCTCTCGACGAGCTTGCGGATGGCGTCCGGGCGCCGGGCGACCTTCCGGAAGGCGTCCGCGTAGCGCAGGATCCGCTCGTACTCGACCGGGGAGCGCAGCTCGCGGCAGAGCACCAGGGTGCTGTCGAGCATGCCCAGGGTGACCGGGAAGTCCTCGGGCTTGTGGTCGCGCACGGCGTCCGGGTTGAGCGAGAACGGGTAGCCGTTGCCGAAGCCGTCGCGGTGCTGGAACGGCAGGTGGCACGGGATCGGGGTGTTCTGCCACTCGCGGGCCGGCACGCCCTCGGCGACCAGCAGCTCGTGCACCGCCTCCTTGACGGCGTGCACCGGCAGGTCCTCCAGGCCGACGGCCTCCGGGTGCAGGGTGGTCCGGTACATGTTGTACGCGTGCACGTGCCCCTCCGGGACGTGCGGCGGCGTGAACAGACCGGTCCCCGCCAGGGCCTCGCCGAGCAGGGCGGCGTTGCGGGCCCGGATCTCGTCGTAGTACGGCAGTCGGGCCAGCTGGCTGGTGCCGAAGGCGGCGGCCACCCAGGACATGCCGTAGTCGATGGCGTGGCGCTCCAGGTAGTCGACCGCCCTGCGGTACGCCTCCTCGGTGGCGTAGAAGGCGATGCCGCCCTCGCCGCCGAGCGGGAAGTTCTTGTCGGCCATCAGGCTCTGGCCGGCGGCGTCGCCGAAGGAGCCGGCCACCCGGTCGCCGATCTTGGCGGAGTGGGCGTGCGAGGCGTCCTCGACGAGCGCGATGCCGTGCTCGTCGGCCAGGGCGCGCAGGGCGGACACGTCGGCGGGCAGGCCGTGGACGTGCACCGGCATGAGCGCCCTGGTCCGCGGGGTGATCGCGGCGGCCGCGGCCTGCGGGTCCATGCAGTACGTGCGGGGGTCGATGTCGACGAACACCGGGATCGCGTGCGCGGCGACCACGGCCTGCGCGGTGGCGATGAAGGTGAACGCCGGGACGATCACCTCGTCGCCGGGCTGCACGCCGGCGCCGACCAGGGCCATGTGCAGGCTGGAGGTGCCGCTGGCGGTGGGCAGGGCGTACGCGGCGCCGACGTAGGCGCGGTACGCCTCGGCGAAGTCGGCCACGACCTTGTCGGGCGACTGCCGCTGGGCGAGCATCAGGTTGAAGACGTCTTCCTTGGTGATGATCGGGAAGAGCGTGCGGCGCTGGGCCTTGGGGATCATCGCGCCGCCGCCGAGGGCGGCGAGCTCGTCGGTGAGGTCGGCGGCGGTGGGCAGGGGCAGTGGGGAATTCGGGAAGTCGGTGATCATCAGCGTGCTCCGGAGGTTGCGGCGGCGGGGCGCGCCGCGTGGGTCAGGGCCATCCGTACGCAACCGGCCACCAGGGGGCTCAGCCGGTAGTTGAACTGGACCCCCGGCACCAGCTCGGCGTCGGCCTCCTGCTGGGTCCACATCGTGCGCAGGTCGTAGGCGCCGAAGATCTTCAGCCGCTCGGCCCGGGCCCAGAGCCGCTCGTCGTCGGTGAGCACGGCGGCGGCCGGGCCGAAGCCGAGCCCGCTCAGGTCCACCACCAGCGCGGGGGCGGTGGCGCCGGCGGTCAGCTCGTCCAGCCGGCCGGCGTTCTCGGGGGTCAGGGAGACGAAGTCGAAGGCGGCCGGGGCCTGACCCTCGACGGTGACGCCGAGCCAGCCCAGGAAGGCCACGGTGGCCTCGTCCGGCTCGGACAGGGACACGGTGTCGCCGTGGCCGATGCCCTGACCGGCCAGGGCCGCGTGCAGGGCACCGGTCCGGCTGTTCAGCAGGACGGCCTTGGCACGGCCGGTCCGCTTGGTCAGCAGCCGCTCCAGGGCGGGCAGTTCACGGTCGCTCTTCTCGATGCTCATGACCACGCCCGAGGTGAGCACGCGGGCGAGCACCGTCGCGGTGTCGAACAGTTCCATGGATCCTCTCCGGGTCACACGGCCGCGGCCGCCAGCTGCCCCGCGACATAGGTGGCGAGGTGGCCGGCGACGTTCACTCCGTGCAGGGCGGAGGAGCGGGCGAATTCGGGGTTGGCGTTCACTTCCAGGACGAGCAGTTCACCGGTGGTGCGGTCCTCCACCAGGTCGACCCCGTAGAAGCCGGGGCCGAGGACGTCGACGACCTGGCCGCAGAGCTTCTCCATCTCCGGGGTGACGTCGACGCGCCGGACCTCGGCGCCCAGGTGGGTGTTGGTGCGCCAGTCGTCCGAGACCCGTTGGATCGCCACGACCGGGGTGCCCCCGACGACGACCACGCGCAGGTCGTGGCCGGGCTTGTCGATGTACTTCTGCACGATGACGGGGAAGAGCTTCCCCGCGGCGTCCACGGACTCGCGCCCGGCGGCCCAGGCCTCCAGGCACGCGTCGTCCGCGAGCTTGGTGACGCCGCGCCCCCAGGAGCCGCTGACCGGCTTGACCACCGCGGGCATGCCCAGTTCGGCCACGATCGCACGGACCTGGTCGTAGCTGAAGGCGTGCCGGGTGAGCGGGTGGGGGATTCCGTGCCGGGCGAAGAGCAGCGCCTGCAGGCCCTTGTCGTTGCAGGTCTCGATGGTCGACGCGCGGTTGAGCGTGGTGATCCCGGCGTGTTCCAGGCGGCACGAGACGCTGATCGCGTCCCGGTGGGACAGGTTGCGGATCAGGGCCAGGCCCGGCGGGTCGGTGTGACCCGCCACGACCTCGGACAGATCCTCCATCAGGAGTGGAGTCGCCGTCAGACCCTCCCCACGCAACGCCCCGAGGAGGAGCTTCTCCTCGGGGCGGAGCATGGTGGCCGACAGCAGGACTCGGCCGGCGGAGGTCACTCGCCCCAGTCCTCTTCCACCTCGGGGGCCAGGTCGAGGCGGACGCCGGCCTCGGACTTCTCGACGACCTCGTGCTCCTGGCCGCAGGCCGCGCACTCGGTCACCTCGCCCCGCTCCCAGGCCTCGTCGACCTCGAAGTCGGTGTCACACACCAGGCATTTCGGTACGGCAATCGCAGCGGTCATTTCTCTCTCCTTCTGAATGTCGGCACGCCGAAATAGG
Organism: Kitasatospora sp. NPDC092039; assembly: GCF_044756065.1. Taxonomy (NCBI): domain Bacteria; kingdom Bacillati; phylum Actinomycetota; class Actinomycetes; order Kitasatosporales; family Streptomycetaceae; genus Kitasatospora; species Kitasatospora sp. NPDC092039. The sequence continues at coordinate 576,055 of NZ_JBIVSD010000004.1, forward strand.
CGAAACGTGATTCGCAGCACTCCCGCGGGTCCGCGGATCGGCGATACTGTCCAGGGGCGGCGGATTCCCGCCGGTCGATCAGGCCCAGCCGGGGTCGCCCGGCAGGAGCGCGGCGTCGCTGACGGCGGCGGTGGGGGCGCTGCCGGAGACGCTCGGTGCGGCGGAAACGACGATCACCGCGAGGGCGGCCATAACGACGGACGCGAGGATTCGACCCGGGAACCGCATGATCTTCATTTCCATCCACCCCTAGATAGATCTCTCCGTTAGCGCCGGGGGTTTCCCCGGCACACAGAGAGAATGCCTGGGAATGGGTCCTTGCCAGAAGAGATCCGATGGCTCAGGATCGTGCACTGCAAGATTCCGAAGGGGGTGGCACATGTGCGACATATCAGACGCCGGCGGCCCGGAGGCTAACCCCGGGCCATGTGACGAGGGGATCACGTTCTACCGCAAGGCGGTGCTGTTGGGGAGGGCTCCGACCGCGGCACCGCCGCCGTGCCTGACCGAGCTGGGACTGCTGACGGCGGCGCTGGGCGATCCGTCGGTCCTGGTACCGGTCCCGCCCGAGGTCGCCACCACGGCCCTGCTGCACCCGATGGAGCAGCAGATCCTCGAACAGCAGCAGCAGGTGGCCGCGATCCGGACCGCCATGTCCCAGGTCGAGAGCGTCTACCGGACGCTGCGCAGGGAGGGCGGGGACAACGTCCAGCGGCTCGGCGGCGCGGCGGTGATCGCCGCCGCGGTGGCGGAGACGACCCAGGCGACCGAGCGGGAGCTGCTCACCGCGCACCCGGGCGGCAGCCGGCCGACCGACGTCCTCGCCAGATCGCTGGTCCTGGCGCTGGACGCGCAGAAACGGGGGGTCCGCCAGCGCACGCTGTACCAGCACTCCGTCCGGGCGCACTACCCGACGCTGGACTACATCAAGGCCGTCACCGACGCCGGCATCGAGGTGCGGACCGTCGACGAGGTGTTCGACCGGCTCATCATCTGCGACCGCTCGGTGGCGTTCATCCCGGACAAGGAGCTGGAGCACCACAACCACGCGCTCAAGATCACCGATTCCGGCGTGGTGCACTTCCTGGCGTCGGTCTTCGAGCACGCCTGGGAGCGGGCCGCACCGGTCGTCTACGAGAGCGACCACCAGCGCCCACCGCTGCTCACCGACGAGACCCGGCTGCGGGTGCTCCAGCTCATGGTGGACGGCTACACGGACGCGGCGATCGCCAGCCGGCTCGGCATCAGCTCGCGGACCGTGGCGAGCCACCTCAAGAAGGTGTCGGAGATCCTCGGCAGCAACAGCCGGGCCCAGCTCGCCTACCTGACCGCGCAGAGCGGCATCCTGGACGGCTCCCCGCCGCCCGCCCGGCAGCCCAGGGGCCCGCGCGCGGAGCCGGCCGGGCCGACCGCGTGACAGGGCCCGCCGCGGGTGCGTCCGCGGCGGGCCCTGGGTACGGGGGGTGGGGAACGGTCAGTCGCGGCGCAGGCCGCGGTCCAGCGCGGCGATCGCGCTGCCCTGGGCGTCGTCCCCGTCCAGCGACCAGACCATCACCCCGGCCAGGTCGTTCCAGCGCGTGTACCGCGCCTTCCGGGTGAGCACCTCGGCGGTGTCGTAGCTGTAGAAGGTGGTGCCGTCGTACTTCCAGGACGCGCCGTGGTCGCGGTCCAGGTAGACCTTGCCCGGCAGCGCGTTGATCTCCTGGTACGAGTGGTCGGGCGCGGCCGCGGTGGCGCTCTGGAACAGGCCGCCGCGCGTGCCGGGGGCGACGCCGGTCCAGCCGTGGCCGTACAGCGGGGCGCCCAGGACGAGCTGCTCGGAGGGCAGGCCGCGCTCCTGGTAGTGCACGACGGCCTTGTCGGCGCTGCGCCCGCGCGGGTCCGGGTCGGCCGGGTCGGAGTACAGCGGGGCCTGGTGGCTGGCCGGCCCCTTGCCCTCCCACGGGCCGTGCAGGTCGTAGGTCATCACGTTCAGCCAGTCCACCGACTCGCTGAGCAGCGGCAGTTCGAGCCGGTCGGCGACGGTCTCGTTGGCGGCCACGGCGGCGGTCAGCAGGTAGTGCCTGCCCTTCCGGCCGCCCAGCGCGTCCAGCTGGTCGCGGAACTCGCGCATCAGCAGGGTGAAGTTGCGGCCGTCCTCGGGACGGACCACGTTGCCGGCGTCCCCGCCGCCGCCCGGGTACTCCCAGTCGATGTCGATGCCGTCGAAGACGCCCGCGGCCGCGCCCCGACCGCCCTCCGGGGAGCCGGCCAGGACCGGCACGTCGCCCTTGAGGTAGAGGTCGATGCAGGAGGAGACGAACTTCTTGCGGGCCTCGTCGGTGGCCGCCGCGTCGGAGAAGTACTTGGACCAGCTCCAGCCGCCCAGCGAGATGACGGTGCGCAGCTGGGGGTTCTTGGCCTTGAGCTTGCGCAGCTGGTTGAAGTGGCCCTTCAGCCGCTGGCCCGGGGCGTCGGCCACGCCGTCCACCGACTCGGCGGCGGAGAAGGGGCGCTGGTAGTCGTTGCGGGCGTCGCTCTGGCCGGGCTCGTTGCTCTCGAAGCAGGTGCCCTCGGCGGAGACGTTGCCGAAGGCGTAGTTGATGACGGTGAGCCTGGCCGCCTGGCCGGACTCCTGGACCCGCTTGGCGGAGCTGTCGGCGCCCCACTGGGTGAAGTAGCCGACCCGCTGGCCCTTCAGCTTCGGGCCGTGCCGTCCGTCGGCGGCGTCGGCGGTGGCGGGGGCGGCGAGCAGCGCGGCGACGGTGGCGGCGGCGAGCAGGGCTGAGGCGCGAGTGGGCATACCGGACCTGTTCTCTGAAGCGGCGTCAAATGGTCTGGACCAGATGAGAGAGAGGTTTAGTCCATCCGCCGTTCACCGCACAAGGGGGCGGGCCCGGTCGGTGCAGCATGCAAAAGGGGCCGGACCGCGTGGTGCGGTCCGGCCCCCTGGGGCTGTGCCGGGACTCAGCCGATCAGCGAGCGCAGCACGTACTGCAGGATGCCGCCGTTGCGGTAGTAGTCCGCCTCACCGGGGGTGTCGATGCGGACGACCGCGTCGAACTCCTTGTCACCCGCCTTGACCTTGACGGTCTTCGGGGTGCGGCCCTCGTTGAGCTCGGTCACGCCGGTGATGGAGAAGGTCTCCTCGCCGGTCAGGCCGAGGGACTCGGCGTTCTCGCCCTCCGGGAACTGCAGCGGCAGGACGCCCATGCCGATCAGGTTCGAGCGGTGGATGCGCTCGTACGACTCGGCGATGACGGCCTTGACGCCCAGCAGCGCGGTGCCCTTGGCGGCCCAGTCGCGGGACGAGCCGGAGCCGTACTCCTTGCCGGCCAGGACGACCAGCGGGATGCCGGCGGCCTGGTAGTTCTGCGAGGCGTCGTAGATGAACGACACCGGCGCGTCGGCCTGGGTGAAGTCGCGGGTGTAGCCGCCCTCGGTGCCCGGCGCGATCTGGTTGCGCAGGCGGATGTTGGCGAAGGTGCCGCGGATCATCACCTCGTGGTTGCCACGACGGGAACCGTAGGAGTTGAAGTCGCGCTTCTCGACACCGTTGGCGGTCAGGTACTGCGCCGCCGGGGTGCCCGGCTTGATGTTGCCGGCCGGGGAGATGTGGTCGGTGGTGACCGAGTCGCCCAGCTTGGCCAGGACCCGGGCGCCGGCGATGTCGGTCACCGGGCTCGGGGTCTTGGCCATGCCCTCGAAGTACGGGGGCTTGCGGACGTAGGTGGACTCGGCGTCCCACTCGAAGGTGTTGCCGGTCGGGACCGGGAGCGACTGCCAGCGGTGGTCGCCGGCGAAGACGTCCTGGTAGCCCTTGTCGAACATCGCCTCGTCGATGGAGCCGGCGACGGTGTCGGCGACCTCCTGCTCGGACGGCCAGATGTCGGCGAGGAAGACGTCGTTGCCGTCGGCGTCCTGGCCCAGGGCGTCCTTGGTGATGTCGATGTTCATGTTGCCCGCGAGGGCGTAGGCGACCACCAGCGGCGGGGAGGCCAGGTAGTTCATCTTGACGTCGGGGTTGATCCGGCCCTCGAAGTTGCGGTTGCCGGAGAGCACCGAGACGACCGCGAGGTCGGACTCGTTGACGGCGGCCGAGACCTCCTCGGGCAGCGGGCCCGAGTTGCCGATGCAGGTGACGCAGCCGTAGCCGACCAGGTTGAAGCCCAGCTTCTCCATGTACGGGAGCAGGCCGGCCTTCTCGTAGTAGTCCATGACGACCTTGGAGCCGGGCGCCAGGGTGGTCTTGACCCAGGGCTTGACGTGCAGGCCCTTCTCCACGGCCTTCTTCGCCAGCAGGGCGGCGCCCAGCATGACGGAGGGGTTGGAGGTGTTGGTGCAGGAGGTGATCGAGGCGATCACGACCGCGCCGTTGTCGATCTCGTAGGTCGAGCCGTCGGGGGCGGTGACGGCGGTCGGCTTCGAGGCCTCGGCGGAGTAGGTCGGCAGCGCCTCGGCGAACTTCTCGGCGGCCTCGGCCAGGATCACGCGGTCCTGCGGGCGCTTCGGGCCGGAGATCGACGGGACGACGGTCGAGACGTCCAGCTCCAAGTACTCGGAGTAGACCGGCTCGTGCGACGGGTCGTGCCAGAGACCCTGCTCCTTGGCGTACGCCTCGACCAGGGCGAGCTGCTGCTCGTCGCGGCCGGTGAGCTTCAGGTAGTTGATGGTCTCGGCGTCGATCGGGAAGATCGCGCAGGTCGAGCCGAACTCCGGCGACATGTTGCCGATGGTGGCGCGGTTGGCCAGCGGGATGGAGCCGATGCCGTCGCCGTAGAACTCGACGAACTTGCCGACCACACCGTGCTTGCGCAGCATCTCGGTGATGGTGAGCACCAGGTCGGTGGCGGTGGTGCCGGCCGGCAGCTCGCCGGTCAGCTTGAAGCCGACGACGCGCGGGATCAGCATGGAGACCGGCTGGCCGAGCATGGCGGCCTCGGCCTCGATGCCGCCGACGCCCCAGCCCAGCACGCCCAGGCCGTTGACCATGGTGGTGTGCGAGTCGGTGCCGACGCAGGTGTCCGGGTAGGCCTGGCCGTTGCGGACCATGACGGTGCGGGCCAGGTGCTCGATGTTCACCTGGTGGACGATGCCGGTGCCCGGCGGGACGACCTTGAACTCGTCGAAGGCGGTCTGGCCCCAGCGCAGGAACTGGTAGCGCTCCTTGTTGCGGCCGTACTCGATCTCGACGTTCTGGGTGAACGCGTCCTTGGTGCCGAACTTGTCGGCGATGACCGAGTGGTCGATGACCAGCTCGGCCGGGGCCAGCGGGTTGATCTTGGCCGGGTCGCCGCCCAGCTCCTTGACGGCCTCGCGCATGGTGGCGAGGTCGACCACGCACGGCACACCGGTGAAGTCCTGCATGATCACGCGGGCCGGGGTGAACTGGATCTCCTGGCTCGGCTGGGCGTTCTCGTCCCAGTTGCCGAGGGCGCGGATGTGGTCGGCGGTGATGTTCGCGCCGTCCTCCGTGCGGAGCAGGTTCTCCAGCAGCACCTTGAGGCTGTACGGCAGCCGCTCGGAACCCTCGACGGCGGAGAGCTTGAAGATCTCGTACGACTCGTCGCCCACCTGCAGCGAGCTGCGGGCGTCGAAGCTGTTCGCGGACACGACTGACTCCTTCTGGGTGCTTCGTGCGATATCCGGCCGTCACGCGGTGGTAAGGTCAGCCTTACTTAGGCTTACCTTGCCCGCATCGCCGGCGAGCGCCTCTCGGCAAGTATCTTGATGTCGAGATATATCGTAGGACGCAGTTATCTCGATGTCGAGATAAACCATAGTGCATGCCGTGGCTCACCGGTCGTCCGGGCCGCGCCGCTTGCGCTCCAGCCTGATCAGCCAGACCGCGCCCGCCACGACGGCGGCCGCCATCAACAGCACCACCACAAGCTCACCACCGGAACCGCCGGTCGGCGAGGGGGCGATGTCGGCCAGCGGGATCGTCCTCACTCTTCCTCCTCCGTTCGCGCCCGGTTCGCACCCAGGCCGAGAACCAGTACCAGTAGCACCGGGAACTCCAGATAGGCGTGGTACGACGCCAGCGCCGCGTACAGCGAACGGCCCCGGGCGTGGTCCACGGCGAACAACACGGCCAGCAGCGCCCCCGCGCCCGCCCCCAGCAGCCACGCCCGGCACCCGCGCAGCCCCGGCACCCGGGTGTCGAAGCGCTCCGCGGCCTCCGGCGCGTACCGGGGCAGGAACCAGACCCAGACCACGTAGTGCATCGTCTGGAGGAACGCGAACACCGCCAGGAAGCGCAGGCCCGCCTGCGGCGTCAACAGGGCCGGCGGGGTGTAGGCGGCCGCCAGCCGGTCCGTCCAGCCGCCCGGGCGCTGGGACAGCGGGCCGTCCAGCAGGCCGCTCAGCAACAGCGCCGGCACCAGCAGCACCCAGGCCGACTGCAGCGCCAGGAACGCCGCACGGCCCCGCGCCAGCCGGCGCGACCACTCGGCCAGGAACAGCAGCGGCACCACGTTGTGCAGGTGGGCCAGCACCACGAAGTGGTACGCGGGGAAGGCCAGCGACGCCGCCCCGGCCCCCGCCAGCAGCACCGCGGCCGCCGACAGCGACCGGGGGCGGCCGCGCAGCCCGTACCGGCACGCCGCCGCCAGCAGGCCGTACGCGAGCAGGATCTCCGCCGACTGGGCGGCCCGGGAGGGCGGCAGCAGCCGGCACAGCACGATGCCGGTCACCAGCGCCAGCAGCAGCCGCAGCAGCGGGCCGGCCAGGACGGCGGCGAAGCGGCCGGCCACGTAGCGCAGCTCCAGCACGTTGTGCAGCAGGCCGAAGGCGGCCAGGCCCAGCACCGCCAGGCCGGTCGGGGCGCGCAGGGCCAGTGCCAGGGCGAGGACGGCCGACAGGGCGAAGCCCGCGAACGGCGCGGCGCCCGGCCGGGCCGCCGGGCCCGGGGCGGGCCACAGGGTGGCGACGGCCGGCCTGCTCGTGGCCGGCGCGCTCGTGGCCGGCGCGCTCGTGGCCGGCGCGCTCGTGGCCGGCGCGCTCGTGGCCGGCGCGCTCGTGGCCGGCGCGCTCGTGGCCGCCGTGCTCGTGGTCGCCATGCTCCCCCTCCCCGTGGCACGATCCCCGCCGTGCGCTACCCGGTGGCCCTCGCCCTCACCCTGCTGACCGAGGCACCCGTCTACACCGCCGCCCTCCAACGTGTGGGCGGGGTCCGCCCCGGGCGGGCGGCCGCGGCCGCCGTCCTGGTCAACCTGGTGACGCACCCCCTGCTCTGGTGGGCCCTCCGGCACTGGACCGACGGGCCGGCGGCAGCGTACTGGACGGGCTTCGCGCTCGGCGAGGCGGCGGTCTGCGCCGTCGAGGCGCTGCTGCTCCGCCCGCTCGCCGGGCTGCGCCCGCGCGACCCGCTGCCCTGGGTCGCCGCCGGCACCGCCAACGCCGCCTCCCTGCTGGCCGGACTGCTCGCCGGTCCGCTGACCGGGAGCTGAACCCGCCGAGAGCCGGGCCCGGGTCCGTGTCAGGGGTCTCCGGGGCCGTGTGACGGGCCTCCGGGCCCGGCGCCACCGGACGATGACCACCCCGGTACCGTGGCCGGTGAGTGGACGTGCGGGAACGGGCAGGGGCCGACTGATGATCGTGGTGGACGCATCCGCGCTGGTGCTGGCGCTCGCCGACCAGGGCCCGCGCGGGATCCGGGCCCGCGAGGAACTCGCCGCCGGCGGCGAGTGGTTGGCGCCCGAGCACATCGTGGTCGAGGTGATGCAGTCGCTGCGCGGCCTCTACCTGGCGAAGGAGCTGACCGCCGAGCGGGTCGCCGAACTCACCGGCGAACTGGCGAAGGTGGCGGCGCGCCAGGTCCGCAAGGTCGAGGTGGCGCCGCTGCTCGGCCGGATCTGGGAGCTCAAGGACAACCTCACCCCGGACGACGCCGCGTACGTCGCGGTCGCCGAACGGTACGGGGTGCCGCTGGTCACCGCCGACCTGCGGCTGATGCGGGCCAGCGGGCCGCGCTGCGAGATCCGGGGGATCCGGCGGGACTGAGCGGCCCACGGCCCGGGTGTCCTCGGAGCTCCGGCCGCGTTAGCAGGGCGACCGTCGCCCCGCCCGTGGAAGGCCCCGTCCCGATGACCGCTCCGCTCGCCGCCGCCCTGCTGCCGCTGGCCCTGCTCACCCCCGCCGCCTCACCGGTCTCGGTCGTCGAGGTCGCCTTCGACCCGGCCACCGCCTTCGTCCCGCCGGCCGCGATCAGCTACGCGAACGACCTGGTGCCGTACGGCTCGCACGCCCGGATCGTCACCGACCGCTCGGTGCCCGGGCGGACGGTGCTCACCCTGACGGCCTCCGACCTGGCCCCCGACCACGAGTTCCCGGTGCACCTGCACACCGGCCGCTGCGGGGCCGACCCGGCCTCCTCCGGGCCGCACTACCAGGACGAGGCCGACCCGGTGCAGCCGTCGACCGACCCGGCCTACGCCAACGAGCGCAACGAGCTGCGGCTGGTGCTGCGCACCGACGGGCGGGGGCGGGGCAGCGCCACCACCGCGGTGGACTGGCAGCCGCGGCCGGGCGAGGCGCGCTCGCTGGTGCTGCACGCGGGCACTCCGGCCGGGCCGCACGCGGCGGGCGACCGGGTGGCCTGCGTCAAGCTGGACGACTGAGGCCCGCGCCCCGGGGTCATCCGCGGGCCGGGGCCGCCCGGCTCCTGCCCGGGCCCGGTCAGGAGCCGAGGGTGGCGACCAGCACCGCCTTGATGGTGTGCAGCCGGTTCTCGGCCTGGTCGAACACGATGGAGTGCGCCGACTCGAACAGCTCGTCGGTGCACTCCAGCTCGGTCATGCCGGTCGCCTCGTGCATCTGCCGCCCGACCGCCGTGCCGAGGTCGTGGAAGGCGGGCAGGCAGTGCAGGAACTTCACGTCCGGATTGCCGGTGGCCCGGACGGTGTCCATGGACACCTGGTACGGCCTGAGCAGCTCGATCCGCTCGGCCCAGACCTCCTTGGGCTCGCCCATCGAGACCCAGACGTCGGTGTAGAGGAAGTCGGCTCCGGCCACGCCCTCGGCCACGTCCTCGGTCAGGGTGATCCGGGCGCCGGTCGTCTCCGCCAGGGTCCGCGCCGACTTCTGCACCTCCTCGGTCGGCCAGAGCGCGCGCGGGGCGACGATCCGGATGTCCATGCCGAGCATGGCACCGGTGACCAGCAGCGAGTTGCCCATGTTGGAGCGGGCGTCGCCGAGGTAGGCGAGGGCGACCTCGGGGAGCGGCTTGACGGTGTGCTCGGTGACGGTGAGCACGTCGGCCAGCATCTGGGTGGGGTGCCACTCGTCGGTCAGGCCGTTCCAGACCGGGACGCCGGCGTACTCGGCCAGCTCCTCGACGATCTCCTGGCCGTGGCCGCGGTACTCGATGCCGTCGAACATCCGGCCGAGCACCCGGGCGGAGTCCTTGACGGACTCCTTGTGGCCGATCTGCGAGCCCACCGGGTCCAGGTAGGTGGTGGTGGCGCCCTGGTCGTGGGCGGCGACCTCGAAGGCGCAGCGGGTGCGGGTGGAGGTCTTCTCGAAGATCAGCGCGATGTTCTTCCCGCGCAGCCGGGGCTGCTCGGTGCCCGCGTACTTCGCCGCCTTCAGACCGGCGGCGAGGTCCACCAGGAAGCGGAACTCCTGGGGCGTGAAGTCGAGCTCCTTGAGGAAGTGCCTGTTCCGGAGGTTGAAGGCCATGCCGGGCTCCTGGGGTGACGGGACTGCGGGAAAGCGGCAAGTGTATACGATGCTCGGAATTTCTATACAGAAGCCCGGCGGTGCCGGATCCGGGGCACCCCCCGGGGGCCCGTCCTCCGGACCGCCGGCACCGCCGGCACGGCCCTCACAGCCGTCACGGCCCTCAGGCCCTCACGGCCGTCACAGCCGGGGGTCGACCGGCTCCGACTCCAGCGCGAGCACCGCGAAGACCGGCTCGTGCACCCGCCACAGCGGCTCCCCCGCCGCCAGCCGGTCCAGCGCCTCCAGGCCCAGCGCGTACTCGCGCAGCGCCAGCGAGCGCTTGTGGCCCAGCGCGCGCAGGCGCAGCCGGTCGAGGTGCTCGGTGTAGTCCGGACCGTAGATGATCCGCAGGTACTCCCGGCCGCGCACCTTCACCCCGGGCTGCACCAGGCCGCCCGGGCGGCCCTCGCCTCGGACGGTGCGCGCCGGCGAGGCCAGTGGCTTGACCACCATGCCCTCGCCGCCCGCCTCGGTCAGCTCCTCCCACCAGGCGGTGGCGGCGGCCGTCGAGGCCTCGTCCTCGGTGTCCACCAGGATCCGGCGGGTGCGGTGCAGCACCGGCTCCTTCCGCCCGGCGCCGGCGCTGGCGCCGGAGGCACCCTCGGGGCCGTCGGCGGCCGGGCCGTCGGCCGTGTCGGCGTCCACCAGGCGGTCGATCCAGGCCAGGTGCTCGTCGTGCGGCCGCACCGCGAGGTTCGCCCCCTCGGCCGCGAGCAGTTGGAACGGCGCCAGCCGGATGCCCGACAGCCCCTCGGTCGGCCAGCAGTAGCGCCGGTACGCCTCGGTGAACGCCCGCGCGTCGGCCGCGCGCTGCCGCTGGCGGGCGGTCAGGTGGGCGAGGTCCAGGCCTCGCCCGGCCGCCCGCTCCAGCGCGGACAGCACCTCCGGAAGGGCGGCGCCCGCGGCCGCGCCGACCGCCGCGTACTGACGGCGCAGCAGCTCCACCGCCTTCAGCGACCAGGGCATCAGCTCGGCGTCCAGCAGCAGCCAGTCGGTGGCCAGCTCCTCGAACAGTCCGGCGCGCTCGGCGGCCGACCGGACCCGGTCGAGCACGGCGCCGGTCAGCTCCTCGTCCGCGAGGAAGGCGCGGCCGGTCCGGGTCCAGATCGCGCCCGGGCCGGCCGCGCCGAAGCGGCGCTCCAGCGCGGCCCCGTCCCGGGCGACCAGCAGCACCGCGCGCGAGCCCATGTGCTTCTCCTCGCAGACCAGGTGCCGCACGCCGTCCGCCCGGTAGCCGAGGAAGGCCTCCTCAGGGTGCTCCAGGTAGCCGTCCCGGCGGGAGGTGGCGCTCGGCGCCATGGTCGGCGGCAGGTAGGCGAGCAGCCGCGGGTCCAGCGCGAAGCGGCTCATCACCTCCAGCGCGGCGGCCGCGTTCTCCTCCCGGACGGCCACCCGACCGTGCAGCCCGGTCTCGACGATCCGGCGCCCGGCCACGTCGGCGAGGTCCAGCGGACGGCCCTCGCGGGCGCCCGGCGCGTCGGTGATCAGCGGGCGCACCGGGGCGTACCACTCGCGCTCGGCCTCGACGCTCACCAGCTCGCGCTCCGGGTAGCGCAGCGCGGTCAGGCTGCCGCCGAAGACGCAGCCGGTGTCCAGGCAGACGGTGTTGTTGACGAAGCTCGCGGTCGGCACCGGGGTGTGGCCGTAGACCACCAGCGCCCGGCCCCGGTACTCCTCCGCCCACGGGTAGCGCACCGGCAGGCCGTACTCGTCGGTCTCGCCGGTGGTGTCCCCGTACAGCGCGTGCGACCGGACCCGGCCGGAGTTGCGGCCGTGGTACCTCTCCGGCAGGCCGGCGTGGCAGACCACCAGGGCGCCGCCGTCCAGCAGGTAGTGGCTGACCAGGCCGCGCATGAAGGCGCGGACCTCGGCCCGGAACTCCTCGCTCTCCCCCGCCAGCTGGTCCAGCGACTCCCGCAGGCCGTAGGCGACGGTGACCTTCCTGCCGTCCATCGCCCGGCCGAGCTTGTTCTCGTGGTTGCCCGGCACGCAGAGCGCGTGGCCGGCCGCCACCATGCCCATCACCAGGCGCAGCACGCCCGGGGTGTCGGGGCCGCGGTCGACCAGGTCGCCGACGAACACTGCGGTGCGGCCCGCCGGGTGCGCCGCGTCCACCGGGCGGCCCTCGGCGTCCCTGGTCAGGGTGTAGCCGAGCCGGGTCAGCAGGGTCTCCAGCTCGGAGCGGCAGCCGTGGATGTCGCCGACGATGTCGAACGGGCCGGTGAGGTGGCGCAGGTCGTTGTAGCGCTTCTCCAGCTCGATCCCGGCCGCCGCCACCTCCGCCTCGCCGCGCAGGACGTGCACCTTGCGGAAGCCCTCGCGCTCCAGGCCCCGGAGGGAACGGCGCAGCTCCCGGTGCTGGCGGGGGATCACATGGGCGGGCAGCTGACGGTCCGGGCGGGAGCGGTTGCGCTCGGCGCACACCCCCGGCGGGACGTCCAGGACGATCGCGATCGGCAGCACGTCGTGCTCACGGGCGATCGCGACCAGCTGACGGCGGGCCTCGGGTTGGACGTTGGTGGCGTCCACCACCGTCAGCCGGCCGGCCGCCAGGCGCTTGCGGACGATGTAGTGCAGGACGTCGAAGGCCTCGGCGGAGGCGGACTGGTCGTTCTCGTCGTCGGCGACCAGGCCGCGGCAGAAGTCGGAGGAGACCACCTGGGTGGGCAGGAAGTGACGACGGGCGAAGGTGGACTTTCCCGCGCCGCTGGTGCCGATCAGGACGACGAGGGAGACGTCGGTGACGGGGAGGCGGCGGGGGGCGGCGCTCTCCGTGTCGTCCTGGCGCTGGCTCTCGCCGGGAGTGTCGGTCGGATCGTCGGTCATCGGGGCTCGCCTCCTTCTGGCGTCGTGGTCATGGCGGGCGCCGGGGTCGTGGCGGGCGCCGGGGTCGTGGGCGTCGAAGTGCCGGGTGTCCGGGTCGTGGGCGTCTGGGTCGTGGGCGTCGAGGTCGTGGTGAACAGGGCCAGCTGGGTCGGGGCGCCGACCTCCCCGTCCTCCGGGCCGACCGGGCGCAGTTCCACGGTGTAGCCGTACGCGGCGGCGACCTTCCCGGCCCAGGCGCGGAACTCGGCCCGGGACCACTCGAAGCGGTGGTCGGCGTGCCGGACGGTGCCCGCCGGCAGGTTCTCCCAGCGGACGTTGTACTCGGCGTTCGGCGTGGTGACCACGACCGCCCCCGGCCGGGCGGCGCCGAACACCGCGTACTCCAGCGCGGGCAGCCGCGGCAGGTCCAGGTGCTCGATCACCTCGCACAGCACCGCCGCGTCGAAGCCCTTGAGCCGGGCGTCGGTGTAGGTGAGCGCTCCCTGCACCAGCGCCACCCGGGCCGCCTGACGCTCCGACAACCGCTCCAGGCCCAGCTTACGACTCGCCGCCCGCAGCGCCCTGGCGGAGACGTCCACGCCGAGGATTCCGGTGAACCGGGCGTCCTTCAGCAGGTCGCCGATCAACTCGCCCTGGCCGCAACCGAGATCGGCGACGCGGGCGGCTCCGGTCTCGCGCAGCGCGGCGAGGATCGCCGTGCGGCGCTGCTCGGCGAGCGAGGGCTGCCCGGGCTCCGGCTGCTCCGACTGCTCCCGGTGGTCCCGGCCGTCCTCCTCGGGCCGGTCGTCGACCGCGTTGTCGATCTCCTCGACCTCACGGTCGTCGGCCTCCGCCAGACGGGCCAGTTCCAGGCGCTCCAGCGCCGAGCGGGTCAGCGCCCAGCGCCGGGCCAGGTAGCGGCGGGTGATCAGGGAGCGCTCCGGGTGGGCCGCCAGCCAGCCCTGCCCGGCGGCGAGCAGCTTGTCCACCTCGTCCGGGGCGACCCAGTAGTGCTTGGCGCCGTCCAGCACCGGCAGCAGCACGTACAGCTGCTGGAGCGCGTCGGCGAGCCGGACCGTCCCGGAGGAGAGCGCGATCCGCACGTAGCGGGACTCGCCCCACTCGGGGAACGACTCGTCCAGCGGGATCGCCGTCGCCTCGACCTGCCAGCCCAGCGGCTCGAACAGCCGGACCACCAGGGCCGGGCCGCCGCCCTCGCCCGCGCCGTTCGCGGGCACGGCGGGCAGCTCGATCCGCAGCGGGCGGGCCCGCCCGGGCAGTTCGGGCCGGGCCGGGCAGGCGCCCTTCATCGCGGACCGGAACACCGTCCGCAGTGCCACCGCGAGCAGCGAGGACGCGGCGTACGGGCGGTCGTTGACGTACTGGGCGAGCGCGAAGTCGGGCGAGCCGCCGCGCCCCCTGCCGTCGCCCCGGCCCTTGCGGACCAGCGCGACGGGGTCGATGTCGAGCAGCAGCGCCGCCGTGCAGGCCTCGTCCCGCGCCTCCGGGTAGAAGACGTGGGCCTCGCCGTGCGACGTGGTGAACCGCTGGACCTTGCCGGGGTGCTTGTGCAGCAGGAACCCGAGGTCCGTGGCCGGGTCCTCGGCGCTGCCGGTGGTGGAGATCGACATGAACACCCGCTGAAGTATTGCCCAGCGCCGCGGCGCCGAGCACCGGGTTTTCCCGCCCCGCGAGCCGCCGAGCAGCACCTCCGACGGACGTGTCCGTCCGGTGGGCGTGTTCGGCACCGGGGCCCCGCATTGGTTAACGTGCACGGTGTGACTGCTGAATCCACCTCGCTCGAATCCACCTCCGCGGCGAACGGCGCCGTCGCCGCCGGTCTGGCCACCATCGCCGCCGACGGCACCGTCCTCGACACCTGGTTCCCCGCCCCCGCGCTGGCCGCCGAACCCGGCCCGGCCGGCACCGTCCGCCTGACCGCCGAGCAGGCCGAGGCCGAGATCGGCGCCGGCGCGGCCGAGGCGCTGCGCGCCGACGCGCGCCGCGGCGTCGAGGTGGTCGCCGTGCGCACCACCATCGCCTCGCTGGACGAGAAGCCGCTCGACACGCACGACGTGTACCTGCGCCTGCACCTGCTCAGCCACCGCCTGGTCAAGCCGCACGGCCAGAACCTGGACGGCATCTTCGGCCTGCTGGCCAACGTCGCGTGGACCAGCATCGGCCCCGTCCCGGTGGACAAGGTCGAGCAGGCCCGGCTGGCCGTGCGCGCCCAGGGCGGCCAGCTGGCCGTCTACGGGATCGACAAGTTCCCGCGGATGACCGACTACGTCGCCCCGACCGGTGTGCGCATCGCCCACGCCGACCGCGTCCGGCTCGGCGCGCACCTGGCCGCCGGCACCACCGTGATGCACGAGGGCTTCGTCAACTTCAACGCCGGCACCCTGGGCACCTCCATGGTCGAGGGCCGGATCAGCGCGGGCGTCGTCGTCGGCGACCACAGCGACATCGGCGGCGGCGCCTCGATCATGGGCACCCTGTCCGGCGGCGGCAAGCAGGTCGTCTCGGTCGGCGAGCGCTGCCTGCTCGGCGCCAACGCGGGCATCGGCATCTCGCTCGGCAGCGACTGCGTGGTCGAGGCCGGCCTGTACGTGACCGCCGGCACCCGGGTCACCACCCCGGACGGCACGGTGGCCAAGGCCGTCGAGCTGTCCGGCCAGGACAACCTGCTGTTCCGTCGCAACTCGCAGAGCGGCGCGGTCGAGGTCATCGCCCGCTCCGGCTCCTGGGGCGGCCTGAACGCCGACCTGCACGCCCACAACTGACCTGCGGGCACAGGCCGTTGGGGTCCGGCGCCGGGTGGCGCCGGGCCCCTCTCGCTTCTCCGGGCCCGCCGCCTTCTCCGGGCCCGCCGCCTTCCCGACGGCCGGTCGCGGCGCGCCCGCGCCGTCTTCCGCTCCCTTCGTCGTCCCTCCTCATCGGCTCCTGAGGACCACCAGCCGCTGGGTCGCCCTGGTCATCGCGACGTAGCGGTCGACCGCGCCCTCGACGCCCCCGCCGAACGCCTCCGGGTCGACCAGCACGACCAGGTCGAACTCGAGGCCCTTGGACAGCTCCGGGGTCAGCGACCGGACCCGCGGCCGCGCCTCGAAGCCTGGAGCGCCGATCACACAGGCGGTCCCCTCGGCGTGCTCGGCGAGCCAGCCGTCCAGGACCGCGTCCAGCTCCGCCACCGACCCGTGCACGACGGGGATGCCGCTGCTGCGGACGGAGGTCGGCACGTTGGCGTCCGGCAGCGCGGCCCGGATCGCGGGCTCGGCCTCGGCCATGACCTCCTCCGGCGTCCGGTAGTTGATGCTCAGCGAGGCCACCGTGTTCCGGTCGAGCCCGATCCGCTCCAACCGCTCCTGCCAGGACTCGGTGAACCCGTGCCTGGCCTGCGCCCGGTCCCCGACGATGGTGAAGCTCCGGGACGGGCAGCGCAGCAGCAGCATCTGCCACTCCGCGTCGGTCAGCTCCTGGGCCTCGTCCACCACGATGTGGGCGAACGGCCCGGCGAGCGGCTCCGGGCCGGCGACGGGCAGGGCCGTCTCGTCGACCAGGGTGTCCTGGAGATCGCTCCCGCGCAGCATCGTCACCGCGCCCTCGCCGTCGTCGTCGGCCTGCAGCAGGTCCCCGATGACGTCGGCCATCCGCGCGCGCTCGGCGGCGGCCGCGGCCTCCCGCCGGAGCCGGCGCCGGTCCGCCTCCGGATCGCCGAGCCGCTGCCGGGCCGCGTCCAGGAGCGGCAGGTCGGACACCGTCCAGGCCTGCGGCGCGTCCTTGCGCTGGAGCCTACGGACCTCCTCGGGCGCCAGCCAGGGCGCGCACATCCGCAGGTAGGCGGGCACCGACCAGAGGTCGCCGACCAGGTCGGCCGGGTCGAGCAGCGGCCAGGCCCGGTTGAGCGTCTCGACCAACTCGCGGTCCTGCCGCAGCGACCGGCGGAACAGCTCCGGCGAGACCCCCTCGTCCTCGTCGAGCTTGTCCATCAGGATCGTGGCCAGCTCCTCCCAGATCTGCTCGCGGGCCTCGTTGTGCGGGGTGCCTGGATCCGGGGCGTCGAACGCGTCGGACCAGTCCTCGGCACTCAGCCAGAGGTCGGCCCAGTGGGTGGAGACCTCCATCCCCTCGGTGGGCGGCTCCTCGTAGAACCGGACGGCCTTCTCGATCGCCCTCACCATGTCGACCGAGGACTTCAGCCGGGCCACCTCCTGGTCGCTCTCCGGCCCGGCCTTGGCCCCCTCGGCGACGAGGTCCCGCACGGTGCAGGTGCGCACCCCCTCCTCGCCGAGGCTGGGCAGGACGTCGGCGACGTAGGCCAGGTAGGGCTGGTGCGGGCCGACGAACAGCACCCCGCCGCGCCGGTGGCCGAGCCGCGGGTCGGAGTAGAGCAGGTAGGCGGAGCGGTGCAGCGCGACGACCGTCTTCCCGGTGCCCGGGCCGCCGTCGACCACCAGGGCGCCCCGGGACCCCGCCCGGATGATGGCGTCCTGGTCGGCCTGGATGGTCGCCAGCACGTCCCGCATCCGGGCCGACCGGTTGCCGCCCAGGCTGGCGATGAACGCGGACTGGTCGTCCAGCGCGGCGTGCCCCTCCAGGGCCTCGGCGGTGAACACCTCGTCCCAGTAGTCGCCGATCCGGCCGCCGTTCCAGCGGTACCGGCGCCGGCTCACCAGGCCCATCGGGTCGGCGTGGGTGGCCGCGAAGAACGGCTCGGCCGCGGGCGAGCGCCAGTCGACCAGCAGCCGGCGCCCCTCGCTGTCGGTGAGCCCGAGCCGCCCGATGTAGACCGGCTCCGCGTCGCCCGCGAGGACGACCCGCCCGAGGCAGAGGTCCAGGCCGAAGCGGCGCAGGGCGCGCAGCCGACCGGTCAGCTTGTGCACCTCGATGTCCCGGTCCATCGCCTCCCGGCCGAGGCCGCCCGGCGCGCGGCGCAGCGCGTCGAGGCGGTCGGACAGCTCGGCGATCGACTGCTCCAGGCTCTCCGCGACGGCCGCGAAGTGCCGTTCGTCCGCGCCGATCAGCGCCGGGTCGGCCTTGGCGGCGAGGCGGGCGGGGAGGTCGAACGCACTGGTGGTCCGGCTGTTCATGGCATCAGCTCCGATCTGAGGCCTGCGATTGTGCGCCACCACGGGGGCCTTGCCGCAAGACCCCCCATGCGCTATACGTTGAGAGTGGCAAGGGGTGGGTTCTCCCCCTTCCGCGTCTCCTCCTCCTCTCCGGGCGCGCTCGACCGCGCCCTGTCTCCGCCACGCCGGTCACACCCCGTTCCGCGGGGCCCAGGAGGCAGGGCCCTAGCCGAGGCGGCGCCGCGAGGGCAACCCCGGCTCACCCGGGAGGCTGACCGCGCAGCGGAGTTGGACCGCATCGAGTGGTGTCCGGGTGACGGCGTCCGGGGCAGTTCGTTGGGTGCTACGGCGGGGGTGGGTGCCCCGGTGGGCGGGCAACCGCCGCCTCCCGCCGTGCGGTCCGAGCCACCGTCGGCCGCTCCAGACCGCACCACCGATCCGAAGAGGTCCCGTCATGTCCGAACCATCTGCCACGCCGCAGTTCCCGAGCAGCCCGACGGGCTCGGCCGACGGCACCTCGGCCGGACCCGCCACCCCCAAGAGCCTGTTGGAGCAGATGCAGGAACTGCTCGCCTCCGTCACCGCGGACCTCGCCGAACTCCAGGGCTCCGGCCCCGGGAGCACCGGCTCCACCGCCTATCCGACCGGAACGGACACCTCCGAGGCCTCGGACGCGCCGGGCACCCGGTAGCCCGCCGCCTGGCCCTCCTCGGCCGGCCCGCCCCCACCGGGCGGGCCGCCGCCGTCCGACGGGCGAACCACAGCGGGCGGCGGACCACTGCCGGAGGGCGAGCCGCTGCCGCTCGCCGCACCGTCACCGCCACCGCCACCGCCCGGCGGCCCGGTCTCACCCGGCGGCCCGAGCCGGACCACCAGTAACGGCGCCCCGGCCTCCGCCGCCGGCTCCCGTTCGCGCTGCGCCCCGCCGAGCGCCGCGGGTTGCGCCTCCTCCGCCCGGACCGCCGCCCGGCGCAGCCGTACGGTCAGGTCCTTGCACTCCGCCACCGCGTCCACGCCGTCGATGCACGTCCAGTAGAGGCTCTCGGTGTCCGCCCCGCAGGCCAGCACCACCAGCGTCTCGCCGACGTCCTGGAGCAGCCCGTCCAGCGCCCCCAGGGCCGGCGCCAAGTCCCCCAGGTCGGTGAGCCGCCCGGCCCGGCCGCCGCTCACCAGGGCGGCCCGGACGACGGAGCGGTCCAGGCAGACCGCCGCGTGCGCCCCGGCCTCGGACAGCTGCTGCCCCAGCCCGGTGAGCTCCTCGTCCTCCGACTCCGCCAGCCTGGCACCCACCGCCTCGGTGAGCAGCGCGGCCTGCCGCGCCTCGGCCAGCACGTCCGGTACGTGCCTGGCCTCGGCCAGGGCGTGCCGGGCCGTCTTGATCAGTCGCAGCGCCTCCATGGCCACCGCTCCTCCCGCTCGTCGTCGCCGTCGCCCGGGGCCGCCGGGGAGGGCGGCCGAGCAGTGACGGCTGGTCACGGCGAAAGCGTGCGAGGAAGAGCGCGAGCGCGCATCCAGGTTGTCAGGACCTGTGGACAACCGGGGGGTTGTGGATAACTTCCGTCCCTCACAAGGGTTGGTCGCCCACGTCCGAGTTGACGGAGGCCGCCTGCTCGGCGGCACCGGGCTCCTTCTCCGCGGCCCCGGCCGCCTCCCCGGAGGCACCGGCCGCGTCCACCGGCACCGGGAAGCGGAGCTCGTTCCGCTCGATCTTGGCCGCCAGCGCCGCCAACGGATCCACCCCGACCGCCGTGCAGAACTGCAGCAGGTACGCCAGCACGTCCGCGACCTCGTCGCGTACCCGGTGCGCACGCTCCGGATCCGACATCACCGCGTCCGCCTGCTCGGGCGTGAGCCACTGGAAGATCTCCAGCAGCTCCCCCGCCTCCACGCTCAGCGCCGCCGCCAGGTTCTTCGGGGTGTGGAAGGGTCCCCACCGCCGGGCCGCCGCGAAGTCCACCAGCCGCTGCCGCAAGGCCTCCACGGTGGGCTCCGCCGGCCCCGTCACTCGTTCGCTCACCCCTCCAGGTCTACCGCATCCCGACCCGCCGCCCCACCACCCGCCGGGGACTCCCCACCGCCCTCCGCGGATCCGAACGAGCCCCCCTGCCCCGCCGACCGCCCCGCGGACTCCGCCGCCAGGCCCTCGTCCGCCGCCGCACCCCCGTCCGCACCACCAGCGGGCCCGAGGCCCGTCCCGCCAGCCGCCTCCCCGCGCCCGCCCTGGGCCGGCACCCGCGCCGTCTCCGTCCGCAGCACCGTGAACCCCGAGTCCGGATCCCGCCGGCACTCGACCAGCACCACCCCGCCCCCGGGCGCCCCGCCCAGCACCTCCCGCGCCGCCGCCGGCTCCTGCAGGGCCGCGACCACCCGCAGCTGGCTGCGCTCCGCCATGTCCCGCGCCAGCCGCAGCAGCGTGGCGGTCTGCTCGGCGGAGAGCCCCGCGCCCAGGTCCTCGGCGAGCACGGTGAGCTGCCGGTGGGCCCAGGGCACCTCGGCGGCCACGTCGAGGTCGAGCACCCCGGCACCGGTCAGCAGCACCGCGGCGAAGGCGAGGTGGCGCAGCATGCCGTCGGAGGCCTGGTCGGCCCCGGTGCGCCCGAGGACGCCCTCGTCGAAGACGGCGAGGACCCGCCGTACGCCCGCGCTCTCGCGCTCGGCCAGGGTGAGGCCGAGCAGCGGGTGGGGCGCGGCGGACTGCACCGCGCGCAGCAGTTGCCCGTACCGGCGCGGGCACTCGTTGCTCAGCCGGGCGACGACGGCGGAGATGTTGGCGGCGTTGCTGCGCAGCCGGGCCTGCGGGTCGGCCCGGGCCCAGCCGCGCATCAGCGCGGGGACGGGGTGCAGCGGGAAGACCTCGCGCAGCGCGGTGAGCAGGTCCTCGGTGGCGGCGAGGACGAGGCACTCCCCGGCCGAGGAGCCGGCGACCCGCAGCGGCAGCTGCGCGGTGATCAGCGTGCCGCTGGGGAACGGCGCCCGGATGTCGCCCTGGCGGGTGTCGTTGTGCCAGCAGACGTTGACCCGCCGGTTGCGGACGTCCTGCTCGCCGGTGTCCATCAGGGTCCGGCCGTCCAGGGTGAGCGACTCCCGGGCGATCCGGACCGGGCCGTCGGTGCGGACCACCACGTCGAGCCGGATCGAGCCGTGCGGCGAGCGCACGGTGCAGCCGAGGATGATCGCGTCCCGCCCGTGCGGGACGCACCCGTCCAGGCCTCCGCGGACGGGCCCGGCGAGCGGGCCGGTGCGCTCGGGCAGCCCGTCCAGCGAGTCGGCGATCTCCTCGCCGAGGGCGAGCCGGGACAGCACGGCCAGCGCGTCGAGGGCGTTGGACTTGCCGACCCCGGCGGGCCCGTGCAGCACGGTGAGCGGCGCGAGCGGCAGCACCGCACGCCGGTAGGACTTGAACGAGGTGAGCCGGAGCTCCT
The DNA here is from genome assembly GCF_044756065.1 of Kitasatospora sp. NPDC092039. Taxonomy (NCBI): domain Bacteria; kingdom Bacillati; phylum Actinomycetota; class Actinomycetes; order Kitasatosporales; family Streptomycetaceae; genus Kitasatospora; species Kitasatospora sp. NPDC092039. The sequence continues at coordinate 597,053 of NZ_JBIVSD010000004.1, forward strand.
CGACGGTGGGGCGCGGCACGGGTGGCCGGTCGGGCCCCGGGGCGTCCGGCCGGAGGTGGGACGGCCCTGCGGGCCTGGTGGCGTCGCGGTTCACCCGTCGGACGTTAGCCGCAGGCCGACCGGCAGAAACGTGCCTGCGCGGCAGATTCATCCCAACGTGGTGCTCAGCGCCGGTACACGGCCACCGTCACCGAGGCCGTCACCTCGACCGGCTCCGGCAGCTCGGCGAGGGCGGCGGCGAGCCGCTCCGGGTCGGTGTGCCAGGCGCTCGGCCCCATGCCGACCACGGTGCGCACGTCCTGCGGGCCGAGCCGCAGGGTGAACTCGACCTCCCGCCGCCCCACGGGCTCCAGGTACGGCCCGAGCTTCTCGTCGATCCGCCGCTGCTTCTCCTCGTCCACCGACAGCAACCCCAGCGCGTCGACGAGTTCGCGCAGGTGGCGGGCGGTCGGCGAGACCAGCAGCAGGGTGCCGCCGGGGCGCAGCACCCTGCGGATCTCCGGCCCGTTGCGCGGGGCGAAGACGTTGAGCATCAGCCCGGCCGAGGCGTCCCGCAGCGGCAGCGGGCGCCAGGCGTCGCACACCACGGCGCCGATCCGGGGGTGCGCCTTGGCGGCGCGGCGCAGCGCGAACTTGGAGATGTCGAGAGCCGCGCCGACGGTGCCGGGCAGGGCGTCCAGCACGTGCGCCAGGTAGTGGCCGGTGCCGGCGCCGAGGTCGGCGACCAGGCCGCCGGACTCACCGGGGGCGGCGTCGGCGCAAGCGAGAGCACCGGCGTCGGCGGGCGCGAGAGCGTCGGCGGCGGCCTCCGCCAGCGCCTCGGCGATCGGCCGGTAGTGCCCGGCGGCGAGGAAGTCCGCGCGGGCCGCGACCATCTCGGCGGTGTCCCCGGTGCCGGTGTGGGCGTCGCCGGCGAGGAGGCTGACGTAGCCCTGCTTGGCGAGGTCGAAGCTGTGCCCGGCCGGGCAGCGCAGGCTGCGGTCGTGCCGGGTGAGGGCCTGCGCGCAGTGCGGGCAGGCCAGGTAGCGCTCGATGTCCTGGAGCAAGGTTCCGTCTTCTCTCGCCGTACGCCCCGGCCGGTCGGGGCGCCAGCCAGCCTAACGACCTCGGCGCACCGGCCGCCCCGGCCGAGCGGCCTACCGCGCGCCCCTCCCCGGCCCGATCCCCGCCAGCGCCCGCCCGGCTGCCTGCGGCCCCACGGACTCCTGACCCGCGGACCCCTGCCCCACCAGCGCCCGCCCCTCCTCCGCCCCGACCCGCTCCGCCCCGACCCGCAGCGCCAGCGCCACGAGCGCCTCCGGCGCGCCGGGCCGGCCACGGACCCCCGGGAAGGCGTTGACGTCCACGATGACCGGCTCGGCGGGCCCGTCGAGCAGGTCGACCCCGTACACGTCGAGCCCGAACACCTCGCCGACCCGCAGCGCGAGCGCGGCCCTCCCGGCGGACGGCTCCCAGTCCTCCGCCCGCCCCGACTTCCCGGTCCCGGTGGCCAGTTCGGACTGCCGCCGGGCCGCGAACACCTGCCCGTCGACCACCCACAGCTTCTGGTCCCAGCCGGTCCCCGGCACGAACGGCTGCGTGACGACCGGCTCCTCGGGCCAGCGCTCGGCGAGTTCGCGCAGCCGGGCCGGGCCGTCCACCCGGGCGACCAGGTCGTGCCGCCTGCTGTGCCGGCTCTTGACCACGAACGGGTAGGCCGGGACGGTGAGTTCGCCCAGCCGCCCGGCCGCGTGGGTGGCCGCGAAGGGCAGTCCGGCCGCGCGGGCGAGGTCGGCCATCCGCACCCGGTCCTGGCACAGCTCGGTGGCCGCCGCCGAGTTGACCACCGGCGCGCCCCGCCGCTCCAACTCCCTTGCCAGCGCCAGCGCCTGCGGGGTACGGGCCTTGAGCAGGTAGACGTCCGCGAGGGCGGCCACCGGCCCGGCGGGCGGGACGGCCGCCACCTCGTGCCCCTGGCGCACCAGCAGTTCGGCGGCCGCCGCCAGCACCGGGTGCCCGGGGTCTCCGGCGATCAGCCCGACCTTCACAGCAACTCCCCCTCGCCGAAGCCCAGTCGGTCGTACGGGCCGCCACCCGCGGACACCAGCGCGGCGGCCGGCCCGCCGGGCACCGACACGGCCGTCCCGCTGCGCGCGAGCCGCAGCACCGCCTGCGCGACCTTGGCCACCGCGTCCGGCACCTGCCGGAAGCTCGGGAAGTCGTTGACGTCCACCACCACCGGCCCGTCCGGCCCCAGCAGCACGTCCACGCCGTACAGGTCCAGCCCGAACACCTCGCCGACCTGCGCCACGATCCGGGCGACGCTGCCCGGCAGCGGCACCTGCCGTTCCCGCACGCCCTGGCCGGGGTGCAGCGGCGAGGAACGTTCCGTCGCGAACAGCTCGCCGTCGACGCAGTACACCTTGAGGTCGGTCCCGGAGTTGGGCACGTACGGCTGCGCGATCAGCAGCCCCTCCCCCGCCAGCTCCGGCCCGACCTCCAGCAGCTGCTCGGGGCTGCGCACCAGCCGGACGGCGCGCCCGGAGCTGCCGTCGGCGGGCTTGACCACCAGCGGGTACTCGGCGGCCGGGATCTCGGCCAGCCGCTCCCAGCGCGCGGCCGCGTACGTCACCGGGACGGGCAGGCCCCGGGTGCGGCCGATGACCGCGGCGAGCGCCTTGTCCCGGACCCCGCGGATCGAGCGCACGTCGTTCACCGTGGTGAGGCCGACGGCGGCGGCCGACTCCAGCAGGGTCAGCCCGGGCCCGCCGGACACGGTCTTGAGCACCCAGGCGTCATGGCTGCCGGCCCGGACCTCCTCGGAGATCGCCAGCAGCGAGTCCCCGGGGCGCAGCACGTCCACCCGGTGCCCCCACGCCGTGAGTCGGCGCGCGACGTCGAGCGGCATGCCGTCGCGCCGGTAGTGTTCCTCCACCAGAAAGCAGAGCCTCATGGGCCTGTCTTCCCCCTTGCCTCGCCGAGTGCAGACGTCCGCCGTCCCCCTCGGCAGAGCTGTAAAGGCTTCAGCATGCACGCCGTGGCCGCACAAGATCGCTGCGAGCGGGTAAGCGTTCGGCAACAATCGGCCCCCGCCCGGCGGCGACGGGCCCCGAGCCCGCCGACGAACCCGTGGCGCCCCGCCCCCGCCGACGAACCGGTGGCACCCCGGCCCCACCGACAAACCGGTGGCGCCCCGACCCCGCCCCTGCTTGGATGCACGCCGTGACCCCTGCTGATCATGCTCCCGACCGCCCCCTGCTCGACGAGATCGAGCGCTACTACGACGCCGTGCCGCGCAGCGCCACCCGCACCGAAGACTTCGGCCCGCTGACCCTCTTCGTCCGCAAGGGCGACACCGGCTGGCACTACTACGCCCGCCCCGCGCTCGGCCACGACGGCCCCGCCGCCACCGCCGAGGACGTCCGCCGGGTGCTGGCGCGCCAGCGCGAGCTGGGCGTGCCGGAGGCCTTCGAGTGGGTGGCCGAACAGAACCCGGAGCTGCGCGCGGCGGTCGAGGCGGCGGGCCTGACGGTGCACGAGCACCCGCTGCTGGTGCTCGACGCGCAGGAGGAGCCGGCCCCGGCGCCGGTGCTGCCGGAGCGGGTGGAGGTGCGGGTGCTGGGCCCGGGCGCGCCCGAGCTGGCGCAGGCGGCGGCCGTCCCGCACGTGGCCTTCGGCAGCCCGGGCACCGCCACCGGCGCGGCCGGCGCGGCCGAACTGGCGCAGAGTGCGGCCGCGTTGACCGCCGAGGGCGGGGTGGCGCGGATCGCGCAGCGGATCAGCGACGGCACCACCGTGCTGGCCGCGGCCCTGGAGGACGGCGCGCCCGTGTGCGCGGGCCAGCACAACCCGGTGGGCCCGGTCACCGAGGTGGTCGGGGTCGGCACACTGCCCTCCGCCCGCCGGCGCGGCCTGGGTCTCGCGGTCACCGCGGCCCTGGTCGCGAACGCCCGGGCCGCCGGCGTACGGACGGTGTTCCTGTCCGCCAGCGACGAGGACGTCGCCCGGATCTACCGCAGGGCCGGCTTCCGCCGGTTCGCGACCGCCCTGATCGCGGAGCCCGCCTCGCCCCAGGGCTGAGCCGGCGCACCCGGTGCGCCACGACGGGGACGGGGACGGCGCCGGTCAGTCGTCGTCCTCGTCCTCCTCCTCCGCCCCGGTGACGCCCTCGCCCTCCGCCTCGTCCACCACCCAGGCCGCCAGCCGCTCGGCGACGCCCGACACCCCGATCCGGCCCTCGCGGATGGCCCGGGAGAGGCTGCGCACCTCGCGGGCGGTGGTGGCGACGGTGCACCCGCTGGCGACCAGGTAGGCGTAGGCGACGGCGGTCGCGAAGAGTTCGTTGGTCTTCTCCAGCGCGGGCACCCGGATCAGCTGGTGCATCAGCGCGGCGGCGCGGTCCTGCGGTTCGGGGTAGACCGATATGTCGAAGATCTCGGCCTGGTGCCGGGTGACGGCCGCGAGCAGCGAGCCGTAGTCGGTGACCTGCGGGTCACCGGGTGTGTACTGCTCGGCGGTCATCAGCAGCCATGAGAGGTCGACCTCCAGCTTCAACGGCGCACGTCCTGGAGGTCGCCCGGCTCCCCGAACTCGGCGAGGAAGGCCGACTCGTACTCCTTCATGAACTGCGCGGCCGCGTCCACGAAGGCCCGTCCGGACTCGCCCATGTCCTGTTGGACCAGGCGCTCGATGTACTGGTTCATGGAGATCCCCTGCTGCTCCGCCCGTTCCCGGGCCATCTCGGCGGTCGTGGCGTCGACCCGCACGTTCAGCTGCTTCTTACCCATGCCGTTCAAGCTAGCGCTCAAGTGCTAGCACAACAAGGGCGCGTGCACACCGCCCGCACACCTGCCGCACGCCCCCGCGCAACCTCGTCGTCACCTCCGGCCGGATCCGGGCCCCACCCCCGGCCGCCGGTCCCCCCACCAGGACGAGCGGGACTTGAAGAGTGCCGCACCGTCCGGGACTCTGAGAACTCCCCTGCGTTCCCGAGCGGGCGCCGACCGGTGCGGAGGCCGACCGATGACAGCCATGTTCGACCAGGAGCTGCGCGAGCAGCTCGCCCGGGCCCGCCGGGACCTCGCGGCGGCGCGGGCCGAAGGGGACGCCGACGGCGTCCAGGCCTACGAGGGCCGGATCGCCTCGCTCCTGCGGCTCGCCGCCCAGCACGGCATCGACCTCCCGCACAGCGCCGACGAGGAGGAGCGCAACGAGTAGCCGGCCCGGCGCGAACGAGCGGCCGGCCCGGATGCGGCGGAGGCGGCCACCCGGAACGGGTGACCGCCTCCCTCGCTTGCTCCCCGGCGCCCGGAGGATGACCCCCGGCACCCGGGATCACTCCCCGGTCGGCTCCAGGATCGCCACGCACTCGAAGTGGTGGGTCATCGGGAACAGGTCGAAGGCCCGCAGCGACACCGGCCGGTAGCCGCCCTCGCGGAAGAACTTCAGGTCCCGGGCGAGCGCCGCCGGGTCGCAGGCCACGTACGCGATCCGGCGCGCCTCCAGGCCGACCAGGTGGGCGACGGTCTCGCGCCCGGCGCCCGAACGCGGCGGGTCCAGCACGATCAGGTCGGTGGCGGTGATGCCGGTTCGCGGCAGCAGCGTCTCGACCCGGTCGCACTCGATCCGCACGTTGTCCAGCGCGGCCAGGTTGTGCCGGGCGTCGACCACGGCCTGCTTGGCGGACTCGATGCCGAGCACCGCGCCGTCCTCGCCGACCCGGTCGGCCAGCGCGCCCGCGAACAGGCCGACGCCGCAGTACAGGTCGAGCGCGTTCTCGCCCCACTGCGGGTCCAGCCCGTCCAGCACGGCGTCGACCAGGGTGTCCGGCGCCTCCGGGTGGATCTGCCAGAAGCCGCCGTTGCTGACCCGCCAGGTCCGCCCGGCGGCCCGCTCGCGGACGAAGCCGCGCCCGTGCACCTTGTGCACGTCGCCCTGGTCGTCCACCCGGGCGATCGACACCGGCTTGTCCAGCTCGACCAGCGGCAGCTGGGCGCCGTCGCGCGGGGTGAGCACCACCTGGCGGTCCGAGGAGCCGGTCGCGGCGATCGCCTCGACGCTCGCCACTCCCGACCAGTCCCGGGCCTCGATGCCCAGCTCGGTGACGCCCTCGGCGGCGATCAGGCAGCGGTCCACCGGCTGCACGTCGTGCGAGCGGTGCTTGCGCAGCCCGACCTTCCCGGTCGCGGCGTCCACCGCGTACTGCACCCGGGTGCGCCAGGCCGGCACCTGCCCGGCCGGCAGCTTGCCGCCGACCGGCTCGACGCTGCCGTCCCAGCCGGCCTCGGCCGGGGTGAGCCCGGCCAGCTTGGCCAGCTGCTCGGTCAGCACCGCCGCCTTGAGCTTGCGCTGCCCGCCCGGGGTGACGTGCTGCCAGTCGCAGCCGCCGCACTTGCCCGGCCCGGCGAACGGGCAGGGCGCCTCGATCCGGTCCTTGGCGGGTTCCAGCACCTCCACCGCGTCGGCCCGCAGGAACCGCGAGGTGGTGGTCCCGTCGGTCACCAGCGCGACGACCTTCTCACCGGGCAGCGCGTGCCGCACGAACAGCACCCGCCCCTCGTGCCGGGCCACGCAGTGCCCGCCGCCGTGCGCGACCGGGCCGACCTCGACCTCGTAGCGCTGCCCGGCCAGCGGCTCCCCGGAGGGCGCCTCGGGCCGCGACGGCCGCGCGGCGGCGGTGCGCAGCGCCTTGGGCGGCCGCACCGCCTGCTTGCGCGGCGCCTTCCGGCCGGCCCCGGCGGCGCCCTGACCGGCGTCCTTGCCCGAGCCGCCCTTACCGGAGCCGCCCCGGCCCGCGGCGGCCTTCCCGGCGGCGCCCTTGCCCGAGCCGCCCTTGCCCTTCGCGGCCTCCTGGCCGGCGGGCTCCCGGTCCTCCCGCTCGCCCGGGACGATCGGCGCGGTGCGCGCGGTGAGGCCGTCGCGGTCGGTGGCCTCCGGACGAGCCGGACGGCCCCAGCGCGGCCGGGAGACCTGCCCGGGCTGGGAGCCGCCCCGGCGGGCGCCCTTGCCGGAGGAGCCCGAGGAGCGGGGCGGAGTGTTGCGGGTCACTGGGAGGAGTCCTTGCTGCGGTCGGAGGTGTCACCGGCGTCGTTCGTACCGGTGGAGACGGAATCCTTCGACTTTACGGCCTTCGGCGCCCGCGGCTCGCCACGCCGGACGGCGCCCGGCGCCGACCAGGCCTTCTGCGGCTTGCGCCGCTCCGAGGACTCCAGCTGCCACGGTACCGAGGTCACCATCACCCCGGGCTTGAACAGCAGCCGCCCCTTGAGCCGCAGCGCGCTCTGGTTGTGCAGCAGGTGCTCGTACCAGTGGCCCACCACGTACTCCGGGATGTAGACCGAGACCACGTCCCGCGGGCTGCTGCGCCGCAGGTTCTTCACGTAGTCCAGGACCGGCCCGGTGATCTCGCGGTACGGCGAGTCCAGCACCTTGAGCGGCACCTCGATGCCGCGCTCGTCCCACTCGCGCCGCAGCGCCGCGGTGTCCGCCGGGTCGACGTTGACCGTGACGGCCTCCAGCGTGTGGGCCCGGGCCAGCCTGGCGTACGCCAGGGCGCGCAGCGCCGGCTTGTGCAGCTTGGAGACCAGCACGATCGCGTGCACCCGGGTGGGCAGCACCACGTCGTCCGGCTCCTCGGCGGCGGTGAGCTCGTGGGAGACCCGGTCGTAGTGGCGCCGGATGCCCTTCATCATCACGAACAGCACGGCCATCGCGGCGATCGCGATCCAGGCGTGGCCGATCTTGGTGACCAGCACGACGATCAGCACGGCCATGGTCATCACCAGGCCGAAGGCGTTGATCGCCCGGCTGCGCTGCATGTGGCGGCGCTTGGCCGGGTCGGTCTCGGTGCGCAGCAGCCTGGTCCAGTGCCGGATCATGCCGGACTGGCTCATGTTGAACGCGACGAAGACGCCGACGATGTAGAGCTGGATCAGCCGGTTCGGGTCGGCGTCGAAGGCGAGGATCAGCAGGATCGCGGCGATCGCCAGCAGGATGATGCCGTTGGAGAAGGCCAGCCGGTCGCCGCGGGTGTGCAGCTGGCGCGGCAGGTAGCGGTCCTGGGCGAGGATCGCGCCGAGCACCGGGAAGCCGTTGAAGGCGGTGTTGGCGGCGAGCACCAGGATCAGACCGGTGACGGCCGCGACGAAGTAGAAGCCGGGCGTGAAGTTGTTGAACACGGCCTCGCTGATCTGCGCCAGCGCGGTCTTCTGGTGGTAGTCCGGCGCGGAGCCGACGAGCTGCTCGGCCGGGTTCTCGGCCATCTGGACACCGGTCAGCCGGGCCAGCCAGATGATGCCCATGAACATCACGACGGCGATGCTCGCCATCATCAGCAGCGTGGTGGCGGCGTTCTTGCTCTTCGGCTTGCGGAAGGCCGGCACGCCGTTGGAGATCGCCTCCACACCGGTGAGCGCGGCACAGCCCGAGGAGAAGGACTTCAGCAGCAGGAACACCATCGCGAAACCGGCCAGCGAGTCGTTGCCGGGGGTGGCCGCGAGGTGGAAGCCGGAGCTCTCGGCGGGCATGTCCTGGTCGAGCGCGAAATGCCGGAAGACGCCGTAGCCGACCATTCCGATCACGCCGACCATGAAGGCGTAGGTGGGAACGGCGAAGGCGCTTCCGGACTCCCGCACGCCGCGCAGGTTCATGCCCATCAGCAGCACGACCACGACCACGGAGACGATCGCCTCGTGGCCGCGCAGCGCGGGCACGGCGGAGACGACGTTGGCGACGCCCGAGGTGGTCGACACGGCCACGGTGAGCACGTAGTCGACCATCAGCGCGCTGGCGACCACCAGACCGGCGGCCGGACCGTGGTTGACGGTCGCGACCTCGTAGTCACCGCCACCGCTGGGGTAGGCGTGCACGTTCTGCCGGTACGAGGCGACCACGGCGAGCATCACGATCGCCACGACGACGCCGATCTGCCAGGAGAAGTGGATCGCCGAAGCGCCCGCGACGGAGAGGGTGAGCAGGATTTCCTCGGGGGCGTACGCGACCGAGGAGAGCGCGTCCGAGGCGAACACGGGCAGCGCGAGACGCTTGGGCAGAAGCGTCTCGCCCAGCTTGTCGCTGCGTAGGGCGCGCCCGATCAGGATGCGTTTCGGAAGGTCAGTCGGCATAGGCACGTTAAGGAATCGTAGGGGCTCCCCGGTCAAGGCTGCGCCGTTTGTCCCCCCCTTCGTCGCGACTGTGTTCGGTGGACCGGCTAGCGTGTCGGATACGAGTCGGCGGGCAACACTCTGGTTGTCGAGCGTTGCCGGGTCGGCGCCCCCACGAGGAACCTCGTCCCGGACGACCGGGCGGGAAACGGAGCTGAACGGTGTTTGCGCAGGTCAAGGCCCCTTCGGGACGGGTGAGGTAAGCGCCGGTGCACATCGTGATCATGGGCTGCGGCCGCGTGGGCTCCGCCCTCGCCAGAGCACTCGAGAAACAGGGCCACTCGGTGGCCGTGGTCGACCAGGACCCGACCGCGTTCCGTCGACTGGGCGCCGGGTTCAACGGGCGCCGGGTGACCGGCGTCGGCTTCGACCAGGACACCCTGCGCGAGGCGGGCATCGAGGAGGCCGGCGCCTTCGCCGCGGTCTCCAGCGGTGACAACTCCAACATCATCGCCGCGCGCGTCGCGCGGGAGAACTTCGGCGTCGAGAACGTCGCCGCCCGGATCTACGACCCCCGCCGCGCCGAGGTCTACCAGCGCCTGGGCATCCCCACCGTGGCGACGGTCCGCTGGACCGCCGACCAGATGCTGCGCCGGCTGCTGCCGAGCGGCGCCGAGCCGCTGTGGCAGGACCCGAGCGGCGGCGTGCAGCTCGCCGAGGTCGCGTACCACCCGGGCTGGATCGGCCATCGGATCAGCCAGCTGGAGGAGGCCTCCGGCACCCGGGTGGCGTTCGTCACCCGGCTCGGCGAGGGCGTGCTCCCCTCGCCGCAGATGGTGGTGCAGGAGGGCGACCTGGTCCACGTGATGCTGCGCCGGGCCGACCTGACGGCCGTCGAGGCCGCGTTCGCGCAGGGGCCGAAGGAGGAGGGTCACTGATGCGGGTCGCCATTGCCGGGGCCGGTGCCGTGGGCCGCTCGATCGCGGGCGAGCTGCTGGAGAACGGCCACGAGGTCCTGCTGATCGACAAGAACCCCAACTCCATCTCGGTGGAGCGGGTCCCGATGGCGGAGTGGCTGCTGGCCGACGCCTGCGAGATCACCTCGCTGGACGAGGCCGCGCTCCAGCGCTGCCACGTGGTGATCGCCGCGACCGGTGACGACAAGGTCAACCTGGTCGTCTCGCTGCTCGCCAAGACCGAGTACGCGGTGCCGCGGGTCGTCGCCCGGGTGAACAACCCCAAGAACGAGTGGCTCTTCAACGAGTCCTGGGGCGTGGACGTGGCCGTCTCCACCCCGCGCCTGATGTCCGCGCTGGTCGAGGAGGCGGTCAGCGTCGGCGACCTGGTCCGCCTGATGCGCTTCAGCCAGGGCAACGCCAACCTGGTCGAGCTGACCCTGGCGTCCGACGCCGAGCTGGTCGGCACCCGGGTCGGCGACGTGACCTGGCCGCAGGACACCGCGCTGGTGACCATCATCCGCGAGGGCCGGGTGCTGGTGCCGGGCAAGGACGACACCCTGGAGGGCGGCGACGAGCTGCTCTTCGTCGCCGCGCAGGAGCGCGAGGAGGAGCTGGAGCAGCTGCTCTCGGGCACCTCGGGCGCCCAGTAGACCCGGCGGTACGGCGGAAGGGCCCGCACCCCTCGTCGGGGTGCGGGCCCTTCGCCGTTGCTCGGCGGCCGGGAGGCGGCTACTTCGCCGGCTCCTCCTCGTCCAGCTGCGCCTTGATCGGCGGCGGCGCCTTCAGCAGGATCTGCCAGGTCACGTACATCGCCAGCAGCAGCGGCGGGATGCCGAGGGCGACCTTCAGCCAGCCCAGCAGGTTGACGTTGTGGGTGAAGTACAGCGGGAAGAGGATCAGCGGCTTGGCACCCATGATCACCACCCAGGCCCAGGTCGCCTTGGTGTAGGCGGCCAGGCGGCCCGGGTTCTCCTTGCGCCAGGTGAACATCTCGCCGGTGATCGGGCCGAGCATCACCCCGATCATCGGCCAGCGCACCAGCGCGGAGGTCGCCAGGGCGACGCAGTAGCCGACGTTCCAGAGCAGGCCGGGCAGGTAGAAGTCCTCGGCCTTGCCGCTCTTCATCGAGATCCAGGCGCCGAGGGCGACGCCGAACACGCCGCTGAAGGCGTGCTGGATGGTCTCCCGGCGCGCCAGCCGGGCCACCACGAACAGGGCGCTCAGGCCCAGCGCGGCCCAGGCCGCGGTGCTGACCTGGTGGGTCAGGTTGTACGTGACGATGAAGACCAGGCCGGGCAGCGTCATGTCGATCATGCCGCGGACGCCGCCGAAGGCCTGCAGCACGGTGTCGGCGGCCTCCTTGGAGGCGGCCCTGCGGGCGGCCTCCGCGGCCGCGTGGTCGACGGACGGGTCGAGCTGGGCGGCGGTCTCGCCGCCGGGCTGGTTGCTCACGCTCATTCGCTCCCGTGTCCGACCGGACGCAGCTCGTAGCGGGGGTTGAACAGCACGCGGCGCCCGCGTGCGTGACCGATCCGGCCGCTGGCGACCAGCCGGCGGCCGGGCTCTATCCCGACGATCGAGCGGCGGCCGAGCCACACCACGTCCAGCGCCTCGGTGCCGTCGAAGAGTTCGGCCTCCAGGGCGGGCACACCCGCCCTCGGCCGCAGCGTCACCGTGCGCAGCGTGCCCGCGACGGTGACCAGCTCGCGGTCCCCGCAGCCGGCGATCGGTGTGCAGCCGGACTCCGCGGCGGTCTCCTGGCGCAGTTCCTCGGCGTCCAGTTCCTCCGCCGAGGAGGTCAGCCGACTGAGCATGCGGCGGAACCGCCCCTGCGGCTGGCCGCTGCTGTTGTCACCACTCATGTCGGAAGGGTACCGGGTTCCGGCCCCCCGACGGCAGGTCGTCCGGCCGCCGGGGGCGGTCGCGGTCAGCTCTCGAACCGGTATCCCATGCCCGGTTCGGTGATGAAGTGGCGCGGGTGCGAGGGGTCGCGCTCCAGCTTGCGGCGCAACTGGGCGAGGTAGACCCGCAGGTAGTTGGTCTCGGTGCGGTAGGCCGGGCCCCACACCTCCTGGAGCAGCTGGGTCTGGCTGACCAGCCGCCCGGCGTTGCGGACCAGGACCTCCAGCAGGTGCCACTCCGTCGGGGTGAGGCGGACGTCCGCGCCGTCCCGGTTGACCTTCTTGGCCGCGAGGTCGACGGTGAAGGACTCGGTGACGACCAGCGAGTCGGCCTCCCCGGCCACCGGCTCGGCCCGCCGCACGGCGGCCCGCATCCGGGCGAGCAGCTCGTCCATGCCGAACGGCTTGGTGACGTAGTCGTCGGCGCCGGCGTCCAGCGCCTCGACCTTCTCGTCCGAGGCGTGCCGGGCCGACAGCACGATGATCGGCACCCGGGTCCAGCCGCGCAGGCCGCGGATCACCTCGACCCCGTCCATGTCGGGCAGGCCCAGGTCGAGGACGACCACGTCCGGATGGCGGGCCGCGGCCAGCTCCAGCGCGCTCGCGCCGTCATGGGCCGCGTCCACCTCGTACTTGCGGGCCTTGAGGTTGATCACCAGCGCGCGGACGATCTGCGGTTCGTCGTCCACGACGAGGACCCGGGTCATTTACGGGCTCCGCCTTTCAGGGCTGTCTGACTTACGGACTGGGGGGACTGCTCGATGGCTCTGGTTGACGGCTCCGGGAGCGCGACGGGCCCGGCCGGTGCGCCGCCCGTGCTCAGGTGATCAGCTCCGCGAGCGGATCGCCGCCGTCGCCGCCCGGCTCCCCCGTCTCGGGCGGCCGTTCCACCACGGGCAGGCTGACGACCATGGTGAGGCCGCCGCCGGGGGTGTCCTCGGCGGTGACGGTACCGTGCATCGCCTCGACGAAGCCGCGCGCCACCGCGAGTCCGAGGCCCACCCCGGCGCCGCGCGGCGCGTCGCCGTAGCGCTGGAACGGCGCGAAGATCTTCTCCTTGGCGTCTTCGGGCACGCCCGGGCCACGGTCCACGATCCGCAGCTCGACCCGGGCCGGGACCCCCGGCTGCCGCAGCTCGTCGGCCTTGACCAGCACCCTGACGCCGTCCGGGCTGTACTTGACGGCGTTCTCCACCAGGTTGGCCAACGAGCGCTCCAGCAGCCCGCCGTCGGCCCGCACCATCGGCAGCGACTCCGGCACCTCCAGCCGGACGGACTCCGGCGGCACCCCGCCGAGCGCGAACGGCACCACCTCGTCCAGATCGGTCTCCTGGATCAGCGGGGTGACCGTCCCGGTCTGCAGGCGGCTCATGTCGAGCAGGTTGTTGATGAGGTGGTCCAGCCGGTCGGCCCCGGCCTCGATGCCGGCCAGCAGCTCGGCCTCGTCCTCCGGGTCCCAGTCGACGTCGGCCGAACGCAGCGAGGTGACCGAGGCCTTGATGCCCGCCAGCGGGGTGCGCAGGTCGTGCGAGACGGCGGCCAGCAGGGCCGTCCGGATCCGGTTCCCCTCGGCTTCCCGACGGGCCTCGGCGGCCTCCCGGGCCAGCCGGCGGCGTTCCAGCACCACGGCCGCCTGGGCGGCGAACGCGCCGAGCAGGCGGCGGTCCGCGCCGGGCAGCACCCGGCCGCGCAGCACCAGCGCCAGGTTGTCGCCGACCGGGACGTCCACGTCGGCCTCCTCCGGCCGCACCGGCGGGCGCGGCCCGGCGGCGGCCACCGGCGCCCAGGCGGTGAGCCTGTCGGGCCGTTCCAGCAGCGCGGCGCTCTCCTGCCCGAAGGTCTCCCGGACCTGCTCCATCAGCGCGGTCAGCACCCCGTCGCCGTTGGGCGCGCCGCGCAGCACCGTGCCGGCCAGCGCGCTGAGCGTCTGCGCCTCGGTCTGGCTGCGGGCCGCCTGCTGGGTGCGCCGGGCCGCGAGGTCCACCACCGACGACACCGATATGCCGACGACGGTGAATATCGCCACCGCCATGATGTTCTGCGGCTCGTTGATGGTGAAGGTGTGCAGCGGCGGAGTGAAGTAGTAGTTCAGCACCGAGGAGCCGACCAGCGCCGAGCCGACCGCCGGCAGTAGACCGCCGACCAGCGCCGCGCACACCGTCAGCGACAGGAACAGCAGCATGTCGGTGGAGAGCCCCAGCCCGCCGATCGCGGCCAGCACGATCGCCGTCAGCGGCGGGCCGACCAGCCCGATCAGCCAGCCGGCCACCGTCCGGGTACGGCCCAGGTCGGTGATCCGGCGGATCGGTACCTTGCCGCGCCGACCGTGCCCGGCGTGCTCGTGGGTGACCATGTGGACGTCGATGTCCCCGGCCTCCCGGGTCACCGTGGTGCCGACGCCCGGCCCGTACAGGTACTGCCAGGCGGGCCGCCGGCTGGTGCCCAGCACGATCTGGGTGGCGTTCACCCCCCGGGCGAAGTCCAGCAGCCCGGCGGCCGGGTCGTCCCCCAGCACCGCGTGGAAGGAACCGCCGAGGCTCTCCACCAGCGCGCGCTGCTCGATCAGCGTCTGCGGCGAGCCCGAGCCCACCAGCCCGTCCGAGCGGGAGATGTGCACGGCGAGCAGCTCGCCGCCGGAGACCCTGGCGGCGATCCGGGCCGCCCGGCGGATCAGCGTCGCCCCCTCCGGCCCGCCGGTCAGGCCCACCACGATCCGCTCCCGGGCCTGCCAGGTGCCCTCGATGCCCTGCTCGGCCCGGTACTTCTGGAGGTACTCGTCCACCCGGTCCGCGGTCCACAGCAGCGCCAGCTCTCGCAGCGCGGTCAGGTTGCCCGGGCGGAAGTAGTTGGCGAGGGCGGCGTCGATCTTCTCCGGCGCGTACACGTTGCCGTGCGCCAGCCGTCGCCGCAGGGCCTGCGGGGACATGTCCACCAGCTCGATCTGGTCCGCCCGGCGGACCACCTCGTCCGGGACGGTCTCGCGCTGGCGCACGCCCGTGATGCCCTCGACCGCGTCGCCGAGCGACTCCAGGTGCTGCACGTTGACGGTGGAGACCACGTCGATCCCGGCCGCCAGCAGCTCCTCGACGTCCTGCCAGCGCTTGCCGTTGCGGCAGCCGGGGACGTTGGTATGGGCCAGCTCGTCCACCAGGGCCACCTGCGGCTTGCGGGCGAGGACGGCGTCCAGGTCCATCTCGGAGAACCGGGCGCCGCGGTGCACCACCTGCTGGCGCAGCACGACCTCCAGGCCGGCGACCATGTCGGAAGTCCGCCGACGGCCGTGGTCCTCCACGAACGCGACCACGACGTCCGTGCCACGCTCCTGCCGCCGGTGCGCCTCGGCGAGCATGGCGTACGTCTTGCCGACCCCGGGGGCCGCCCCGAGGTAGATCCGCAGCCTGCCTCGTCCCATGAGCACCATTCTTGATCCGGACCGGCCCGGGAGATACCCCGGACACCTGTTCCCCTCGCCTTCGAGACTACGGCGTGCGACGCGATTTTCCGCTGATCAGTGCGCTGATCAGGCGGTTTTAGCGGCATATTGACGGCGAACCAGCCACTCGGCGGGGGTCGTTCGGGAGGGGTCCGGGGAGCCCCCGGGGCGGCAATCGACGATGTCGGGCCGGAAACGCGAAGAACCTCCATCCGGGGTCCCGGATGGGGGTTCTTCAGCAATGATTGTTCGGCGGCGTCCTACTCTCCCACAGGGTCCCCCCTGCAGTACCATCGGCGCTGTAAGGCTTAGCTTCCGGGTTCGGAATGTAACCGGGCGTTTCCCTCACGCTATGACCACCGAAACACTATGAAACTGTCAACCGCACACCCCAGCTAATCGGGGCGGGTCGTTGTTTCAGAACAACACAGTGGACGCGAGCAACTGAGGACAAGCCCTCGGCCTATTAGTACCGGTCAACTCCACCCCTCACAGGGCTTCCATATCCGGCCTATCAACCCAGTCGTCTACTGGGAGCC
>NZ_JBIVSD010000005.1:0-61583 GCF_044756065.1 Kitasatospora sp. NPDC092039
CCCGGGCGGGGCCCCCCCCCCCCCGGCCCCCCCCCCCCCCCCCCCCCCCGGCCCCCCCCCCCCCGGCCCCCCCCCCGCCCCCCCCCCCCCCCCCCCCCGCCCGGGGGGGGGGGGCGGCCCGCGCGGTCACGGCCGGACCGGGTCACCGCGACCGGCCGTGCCCGCGGTGCCATCCGGTCATCCGAGCGTCCACTGCTGGTTCCGGCCGCCGCTGCAGCTCCACAGCTGGACGGGCGTGCCGTCGGCGGTGCCCAGGCCGGCCACGTCCAGGCAGAGCCCCGACTGCACGCCGGTGACGGTGCCGTTCGCGTTCAGCCGCCACTGCTGGTTGGCCTGGCCGTTGCACGACCAGACGACCACCTTGGTGCCGTCGGTGGTGCCCTTGCCGCCGGCGTCCAGGCACAGCGTGCTGCCGCCGACGGTCACGGTCAGCTGGTTCGACGCCGTACGGGTCCAGGTCTGGGCGGCTCCGCCGTCGCAGCCGTGGATCTGCTGCTGGGTGCCGGGCGTCGCGTTGTTAACCGCCGTCAGGCACTTGCCCGCGCCCACCGCGTGCAGCGCGCCGGTCGTGCCGCCACCGGTGGGCGCCGCGTCCAGGCCCATGAAGCGGATGGCCTCGGCGGCCATCGCGGTGCCCCGGACCGGCAGTTGGTGCCCGGCCCCGGCGATGCTGTACGCCTCGACCTGGGTGGTCCCGGCGCCGTTGTCGTAGCGCGTCCGGTTCCAGTTGGCCGTGGGGGTGTCCGTGGCCGACGGCGCCCGGCTCACGCCGAGGACGTCGGTCCACTCCTTGATCTCCTCACCGAGGTTGTTGTGGCTCAGGATCGTGTCGGCGGTTCCGTGCCACAGCTGCACGCGCGGACGCGGCCCGGTGTAACCGGGGTACCCCGTGTTGCGGACCAGGCCGCCCCACTGCTGCGGGGTCATCGACACCCTGCCCTGGGCGCAGTCCGCGTTCCAGCCGCGGACGGAGCCGGTGTGGAAGCAGTGGTAGGGCACGCCCATGAACGCCGCGCCCGCCTTGAACACGTCGGGGTAGTCGGCGAGCATGACGTTCGTCATCATCCCGCCCGACGACTGGCCGGTCACGTACACGGCGTCGGCGTTGCCGCCGTAGTGCTGCTCGGTGTAGGTGATCATCGACCTGAGCCCGACCGGGTCACTGCCGCCGTTGCGGGTCAGCGCCTGGTCGGAGGAGACGTCCCAGCAGCTTCCGCTCGGGTTCGTCGACGGGTAGACGACGAGGAAGCCGTACCGGTCGGCGAGCGAGCCGAAGTCGGTGCTGGAGTACAGGTAGGGGCCCGTCCCCTGGCACCCGTGCAGGGCCAGCAGGATCGGGGGGTGGGCCCGGACGCTGTTCGGCACGTACAGGTGCATCAGCAGACCGGTCGGGTTGGCGCCGAAGTTCGTGATCTGCGTCAGCGAGCCGGTGGTCTGCGGGGTTGCGGCCGGGGTGGCGGCCTGGGTGGCGGCGGCCGGGGCCGCGGCGGCCCGCGGCGCGGCCTGAAGGCTCAGGCCGACCGCGAGGCCGAGCGCGGCGGCGATGCCCAGGAGACGGGACGGTAACGAGCGGTTTCGGAACATGGGACCTCTCCGTCGGGATTGCCATGAGTGCGAGGAAGGTTCCGGTGCCGGCCGGCGCGGTGGCGGATCAGGTGCACCGGAAGTCCGCGTGCAGGCGCCGGGTGTGGTCCAGGACGCGGACCGGGCCGTCCAGTCGGACGGTGGCGGTGAGCCGGACGTCCGTGCTGGAGGCGGCGATCCGCAGCTCCAGCTCGCCGGGCTCGACGACGCGCCGGCCGTCGCGTCCGGTGAAGGACGCGAGGTCGGCGGGGACGCGGACGCGGATCCGGGTCCGCTCGCCCGCGTCGAGGGTGATCCGCCGGTAGCCGATCAGCCGAAGGACCGGCTGGACGACGGAGGCGACGGGGTCGTGCAGGTAGAGCTGGACGGTCTCGCTGCCGCTCCGCTCACCGGTGTTGCGCAGGGTGAAGGCGAGGCCGAGCTCGCCGTCGGTCGCGGCGGCGGCCCGGTCCACCTCCAGATCGGTCCAGGCGAACGTGGTGTAGCCGATGCCGTGCCCGAACCCGAACGCGGGGGTCGGGTCGGTGCTGGACACCTCGCTGCGCCCGGCCAGCCGGGCGGCGAGGTAGGTGGAGGGCTGCACGCCCGGCCGGGCCGGGATGCTGACCGGCAGCCGGCCCGAGGGGTTGGTCCGGCCGCTGAGCACGGCGGCGATCGCCTCGGTCCCGGCCTCGCCGGGGAAGAAGGTCTGCACCAGGGCCGCCGCCTCGGTCGCCGCGCGTCCCAGCGCGTAGGGGCGCCCGGCGAGCAGCACCGGCACGACCGGCTTGCCGGTGTCCAGCAGTGCGTCGAGCAACTGCCTTTGCACCCCGGGCAGTTCCAGGGACTCGACGTCGCAGCCCTCGCCGCTGGTGCCGCGCCCGAACAGGCCGGCCCGGTCCCCCAGGGCGACGATCACGACATCGGCCTGCCGGGCCGCCTCGACGGCCTCGGCGAAGCCGGACGTGTCGGGCCCGTCGACGCTCGCCCCGGCCGCCGTGCGGATCTCGCTGTCGGGGAACTCGGCCGCCAACGCCTGTCCCAGCGTGGGCAGTTCGATGCCAACCGGGACTTCGGGGTGCCGGCTGCCGACGTGCACCGGGAAGGCGTAGCAGCCCAGCACCGAGGTCGGGGTGTCGGCGTTGGGGCCGATCAGCGCGATCCGGCGGGGGCCGCGCAGCGGCAGGGTGCCGTCGTTGCGCAGCAGCACCACCGCCTGCTCGGCGATCTCCCGGGCGAGGGCGCGGTTCTCCGGGCGGTCCAGGTCGACCGAGCCGCGCAGCGCGGCCGGGTCGTCGAGCGGCCGGCCGGCGAGCGCCGCCGGGACGGCGTCCCAGTCCTCGTCCAGCAGGCCGAGTCGGGCCTTCTGCGTCAGCACCCGGCGCAGCGCCCGGTCCACCAGCGCCTCGGGCACCGTCCCGTCCTCGACGGCGCGCAGCAGCGGCTCCCCGAAGGTCTTGACGGTGGGCAGTTCCACGTCCACGCCGCTGGCCAGGGCGAGGGCGGCGGCCTCGGCCCAGTCCCCGGCGACGCCGTGCAGCACCTTGAGGAAGGCGATGCCGAAGTAGTCGGCGACCACCGTCCCCTCGAAGCCCCAGGTGTCGCGCAGCAGCCCGGTCAGCAGCGCCTCGTCGGCGGCCGAGGGGACGCCGTCGGTGTCGGTGTAGGCGTGCATGACCGAACCGGGCCGGCCCTCGCGCACCGCCATCTCGAACGGCGGCAGGATCACGTCGGCCCGCTCCCGCGCACCCATGCCGACGGGGGCGAGGTTGCGTCCGGCGCGCGAGGCCGAGTACCCGGCGAAGTGCTTGAGCGTGGCGACGATCCCCGCCGACTCCAGGCCCTGCACGTAGGCGGTGGCCACCGTGCCGACCAGGTAGGGGTCCTCGCCGATGGTCTCCTCGACCCGGCCCCAGCGGGCGTCGCGGACGACATCGAGGACCGGGGCGAGGCCCTGGTGGACGCCGACCGCGCGCATGTCGCGGCCGATGGCCGCGGCCATCCGCCGGATCAGGTCCGGGTCGAAGGTGGCGCCCCAGGAGAGCGGCACCGGGTAGGCGGTGGCGCCCCAGGCGGCGAAGCCGGCCAGGCACTCCTCGTGCGCGAGGGCCGGGATGCCGAACCGGTTCGCGGCGGCGATGCGCTGCTGGCTGCGGGCCAGGGAGAGCGCGCCCAGCGCCGGGTCGACCGGCACGGTGCCGAAGGGCCGGGTCAGCTGGCCCAGTCCGGTGGGGAGCAGGTCGTCGAGGGCGGGCGGCTCCTCCATGTCGTGCTGGTGCGGGGCGACGTCGCCGCCCTCGTCGGAGGCGCCGACCCAGACGCCGACGAGCTGGGCCAGCTTCTCCGGCAGGGTCATCTCGGCGAGCAGGGAGTCCGCGCGCTCCTCGGGGCTGAGCGCGCGGTCGCGCCAGCGGGTGGTCGGGGCAGCGGACGGGACGGCCGGGTTCATGGTGCCGGTCACTTTCCTCCGACGCCCATCAGGCCTTGGACCAAGGCACGGCGGGCGAACAGGTAGACGATGAATACGGGGAGCGTCGACAGCACGACGGCGCTGAGCAGGCCGGGCACGTTCACGCCGTGCTCGGTCTGGAACTCGTACAGGCCGAGGGTGATGACCTTGGTGCCCTCCGACTGGGTGAGGATCAGGGGGAACAGGAAGCCGTTCCACGCCTGCAACGCGGAGAAGACCACGACGGACGAGAGGCCGCCCCTGGACAGCGGCAGCACCAGCTGCCAGAACACCCGCCAGGGGGTGGCACCGTCCATGGCCATCGCCTCGTAGAGCTCGCCGGTGATGTCCCGCATCGCGCCGGTGAGCACCAGCGTGCAGACCGGCAGGCAGAACGCCGCGGTGGGCAGGATGACGCCGAGCAGGTTGTCGTAGAGCCCTGCCTTGCTGATGACGTAGAACATCGGCACGATCACGGCCTGGGCCGGAATCGCCAGCCCCAGCAGGAAGACCCGGAAGACCGTCCCGATGGCCCTGCCCCGCGCCCGGACGATCGCGTAGGCGAGCGGTGGCACCACGAGCAGCACGATCGCGACCACGCTCACGGTGACGAGGAGCGTGTTGAGGAAGTCCCGGCCGAAGCCGTTGGAGAAGTCGTCGACGTAGTTCTGCAGGGTCAGCCGCGCGGGGAAGGTGAGCGGTCCCCGCGAGGAGTAGTCGGACCGGGTCCGGAAGGTCGCGATCAGCAGCACGTACAGCGGGAAGCCGACGAGTGCGAGCCAGACCAGCGAGCCGAGCCCGGCGAGGTGGTTGGGACGCCGTCGCATCACAGTCCCTCCGTGGTGCCGCGCATCCTGTCGTAGCCGGACAGCCGTACGACGGCGAGCGAGATCAGGGTGGCGACCACCACGAGGACCAGGGCGATGGCCGAGCCGGCACCGAAGTCGAAGCTCTTGAAGGCCTGTTGGTACATGTAGTAGGCGCTGTTGGTGGTGTCGGTGCCGGGGCCGCCCTGGGTGAGGATGAGGACGGTGTCGAAAGTGGTGAGGCCGCCGACCAGCATCAGGATCACCGACGTGACGACCGTGTTGCGCAGCTGCGGCAGGGTGATGTGGAAGAACTGCCGCACCCTGCCCGCGCCGTCGATCGACGCGGCCTGGTAGAGCACCTGCGGGATCGCCCGGGCGCCGCCCTGGTAGAGCAGGGCGTGCATGGGCGTCCACTGCCACATGCCGACGAAGGTGAGCACCGCGAGGGCGCTGTTCTGACTGCCCATCAGATTGCTCCGGCCGAACAGCTCTTCCAGCTGCGCGGGCACGCCGAAGTTGGGGTCGAGGATGGCGCGCCAGACCACCGAGACCGCGGTCGCGGACAGCAGCAGCGGCACGAAGAAGATCGCGGACAGCACGGCCCGGTTGCGTTGGTGCCCGGCCGCCCACACGCCCAGCAGGAGGCTCACCGGGGTCTGCACGACCACCCCGGCCACGGTCAGCACCAGGGTCAGACCGACGCTCTGCGTCATGACCGGGTCGTGCAGCAGTTCGGTCCAGTTGGCGAGGCCGTTGAACCGGGGGGCGTCGACGCCGTTCCAGCTGGTGAAGGAGAGCACCGCCACCAGGACCAGCGGCAGAACCGCGAACACCAGGAAGAACACGGTCGCGGGCAGCGCCCAGGCGAGGCCCGGGCGGGTCACCCCTACGCCGGTCCGGCGGGGCCGCGCCCCGGTCGCCGGAGGGTCTAGGGAGGTAGCACTCATGGCGATCCGTCTCAGGAGGCGGGCAAGGCCTGCATGGCCTTGATGAAGCCGTCCGCGTCGAGCTTGCCGTCGAAGAACTGCTGGACGGCGGTGTGGATCGGCGTGTTGGCGGCCGGCGGGTACGCCTGGTCCCAGGACAGCTGGAACGACGGGGCGGCCTTGACCAGGTCGTACTGGTACTTCGAGTAGTCGGGGCTGTCCGAGGTGGCGAGGAACTGTTCGGTGTTGGTGGTGGTCGGCAGGTTGCCGATCGCCAGCTGCGCCTTCACGAACTCGTCGGAGTACATGAGCTTCAGGAAGGCGGCCGCCGCCTCGGGGTGCTTGCTCTTCTTCAGCACCGAGTAGAAGTTGTTGGTGTTGCCGACCAGGTCGGCCGGGTCGCCCTTGCCGCCGGCGACGCCGGGGAAGCTGCTGTACCCGAGCTTGTTCCTGGTGAAGTCGGGGTCGGCGTCCCGCTGGGTGGCGTACTCCCAGGAGCCCATCAGCTCGAAGGCCGCCTTGCCCTTGGCCAGCAGGGCCGGGGAGCCGCCGTCGGTGAACTTCACCGAGTCGAAGTTCGAGCCGAACGCCCCGGCGTCGACCAGCTGCTTGAGCATGCCCAGGGCCTTCCTGGCGTCCGCGCTCTCCCAGGCGCTCCTGTCGCCGGACAGCGCCTTCTGGAACAGCTCGGGGCCCGCGACGCGGTCGAAGACGTACTCGTACCACATCAGGGTCGGCCACTGGTCGCCGCCACCGAGGGCGAACGGGGTGATGCCCTTGCCCTTGAGCACCTGAACGGCGCTCAGCAGGTCGTCCCAGGTCTTCGGGACGCTCAGGCCGGCGTCGGCCAGCACCTTCTTGTTGTGGAACAGCAGCACGGGCTGGGTGCCGCGCATCGGGATGCCGTAGGACTTGCCGTCGATCACCGCGGTGTTGAACACCGAGGGCAGGAAGCTGCTCTTCAGCGCCGGGTCCGCGGCGATCATGTCGTCCAGCGGGAGCAGCAGGTCGGACTTCACGTAGGGCTGGATGCTGCCGCCGCCCCAGTTGAAGAAGACGTCCGGGGCCTGGGGGGTGTTGATGACGGTGTTGAGCTTGGCCTGGTAGTCCGCGCCGGGGATGGTGTCCAGGACGGCCTTGACCTTCGACGTCTTGTTGAAGGTGTCGACCAGCTGCTTCTCGACCTTGTTGCTGGCGTCCCCGTAGACCAGCACGTGGATCGTGCCGGCTCCTCCGCCGGCGGAGGAGCCGCCACTGCCGCAGGCGGCTGTCCCGACCATGACCGCGGCCAGTCCGAGGGCGGCGGCGAAAGCGCGTCTCTTCATCGGGTCTCCCCTAAAGTTTCGACGGGTTTCTCGAAATAACTGCATGGCGGGGACGCTAGGTTGCGGACATGTTTCGGGTCAAGCCCCCGGGCGGACGGAATGCCGAAGCGTTGCCGCGCCAACTGCCCCGCACCGCCCGTGCCTTATGCTGCCCCCATGGAAAAGGGCGATGAACTGGGACGGGTGACCCTCGCGGACATCGCGCGCGAGGCCGAGGTCTCCGTTTCGACGGTTTCGAAGGTCCTCAACGGCCGTACCGACGTGGCGGCGGCCACCCGCGTGCGCGTCGAGCAGGTCCTGAACGACCACGACTACCGGCGCACCGCGCGCGGCGGCGGCGAGGCGCCGCTCGTCGAGATCGTCTTCCACGAGCTCGACAGCCTCTGGGCGATGGAACTCCTCCGCGGCGTCGAGGCGGTGGCGAACGAGCACGGCGCGGCGGTGGTGGTCACCCACAGCGGTTCACGCCACGCCCCCGGACCGGAGTGGATCGAGGCGGTGCTGCGCCGGCGCCCCCTCGGCGTCGTCCTGGTCTTCTCCAGCCTGCCGCCCGAGTTCAAGCGCCAACTGCGCGCGCGCTCCATCCCGTTCGTCATCGTCGACCCGGCCGGCAACCCCGACCCGGACGTGCCCTCGGTGGGCTCGGCCAACTGGGCCGGCGGCCTGGCCGCCACCCGGCACCTGATCGAGCTCGGCCACCGGCGCATCGGCATCGTCACCGGCCCCGAGGACACCCTCTGCTCGCTGGCGCGGCTGGACGGCTACCGCTCCGCGCTGGCCATGGCCGGCCTGGTGGTCGACCCGGCGCTGACCGCCTTCGGCGACTTCCACGCCGAGGGCGGATTCGCCCGGGCCGGGCGGCTGTTGGAGCTCCCCGACCGGCCCACCGCGATCTTCGCCGGCAGCGACCTGCAGGCACTCGGCGTCATGGAGGCCGCCCGGGTCCGCGGCCTGCGCGTCCCCGAGGACCTGTCCGTGGTCGGCTACGACGACCTGGACATCGCGCAGTGGACCAGCCCCGCGCTGACCACCGTCCGCCAGCCGCTGCGCGAGATGGCCGAACAGGCGACCCGGCTGATCTTCTCCCTCCGCGCCGGCGAGGCCCCGACCGCCCCCACCCGCCTCGAACTCTCCACCACCCTGGTGGTGCGCTCCAGCGCCGTGGCGCCCGGCCGACCGTGAACCATTTCGAAAGTTTCGCCGCTTCTCCGCATTGCTGACGCCGCGTCGGCTCAACCGCCCAGCGCCTGACCGGCTCCGCTCTCCGGCGGGAGGGGCCGCAGAGCCGCGCGAAGTTGTCGCCGTTTTTGCCGAAAGCGTTGACAGCTTGACGGGCTCAGGCCAACACTGGCGCCGTCGACAAGTCCGAGGAGACCATGGCTCCCCGGCCCCGCGCGCCGACCACCCACGGGCGCGGTCCTGTCGACGCCGTACATCGCCTGTCGGAGACCTCACCTGAACATTCCGGACAGGGCCCGCGGTCGCCGCGAATTGTTAGCGCTAACAGTATGCGCTGACCGGCAGGGCGGGCGCCACGTCCGGTGTGCAGGCATCCCCCCACCCGAGGAGAACGATCCGTCATGCCACGACTCACCACGAAACCCCGCCTCCGCAAGGCCCTGACGACGGCCGCGTGCCTGCTCGTCGGCGCGGCCGGCGCCGTCACCGCGATCCCCACGGCGCAGGCCGCCGGGGCGACCACGCTGGGCGCGGCCGCCGCCGACAGCGGCCGCTACTTCGGCACCGCCGTGGCCGCCGGCCGGCTCGGCGACTCGACGTATTCCGCCGTCCTCGACCGGGAATTCACCATGGTCACCCCGGAGAACGAGATGAAGTGGGACACCGTCGAGCCGTCCCGCGGCAACTTCAACTTCGGCCCCGCGGACTCGATCGTCAACCACGCCAACGCCCACGGCCAGCGGATGCGCGGCCACACCCTGGTCTGGCACTCCCAACTGCCCAACTGGGTCGGCTCCATCGGCGACGCGAACACGCTGCGCAGCGTGATGAACAACCACATCACCGCCGAGATGAACCACTACAAGGGCAGGATCTATGCCTGGGACGTGGTCAACGAGGCGTTCGCCGACGGCGGCAGCGGCCAGCACCGCGGCTCGGTGTTCCAGAACGTGCTGGGCGACGGCTTCATCGAGGAGGCGTTCCGCACCGCGCGGAACGTCGACCCCTCGGCCAAGCTCTGCTACAACGACTACAGCATCGAGAACTGGTCCGACGCCAAGACCCAGGGCGTCTACCGCATGGTCAAGGACTTCAAGTCCCGCGGCGTGCCCATCGACTGCGTCGGCTTCCAGAGCCACTTCGGCGCCGGCGGACCGCCGTCCAACTTCCAGACCACCCTCTCCAGCTTCGCCGCGCTCGGCGTGGACGTCCAGCTCACCGAGCTCGACATCGCCCAGGCCTCCCCCACCGCGTACGCCTCCGCCGTCAAGACCTGCCTCAACGTCGCCCGCTGCACCGGCATCACGGTGTGGGGCATCCGCGACAGCGACTCCTGGCGCACCGGCGAGAACCCGCTGCTGTTCGACAACAACGGCAACAGGAAGCCCGCCTACGGAGCGGTCCTCACCACCCTGGGCGGCGGCGGCAGCGGCACGCCGAGCGGGGGCATCGTCTCCGGCACCGTCTACACGCTCTCGGCGGCGGGAGCCGGCGGGCGCGTCCTCGACGAGCCCGCGGGGCAGAACGGCAACGGCACGCCGCTCCAGGTGTGGGACGCCGCCGGTGCCGCCAACCAGCAGTGGCGGGCCGACCAGAACGGGGACGGCTCCTACACGCTGACCAACATCGCCAGCGGCCGCGCCCTGGACGAGCCGGCCGGCCAGACGGGCAACGGGACGAGGATGCAGGTCTGGGATCCCAGCGGCGGCGCCAACCAGCACTGGAAGGCCGCTCGGAACAGCGACGGCTCCTACACCCTCACCAACGTCGCCAGCGGCCGCGCCCTGGAGACCCCCGGCGGTCAGACCGCCAACGGCACGCCCGTCCAGATCTGGGACTCCAACGGCGGCGCCAACCAGCACTGGACCTTCAAGTGAGCTGAGCCGCGCGGGCGCGCGCTCGACAGGCGCGCGCCCCCGGTATGCGGGCGTTGACAGAGCTGGGCGACAGCTCCATTCATGAAGAGGGAGATCCCATGCACCAACGAAGTTCCCGCCGCAGGCAGCTGCCGGCGGTGCTCACCGCCGTGGTCGCGGCCGGGGCGGCGCTCGCGGCGACGCTCGTCGCCGCCCCCGCCCAGGCGGCCACCAGCGGCGCCCTGCGCGGTACGGGCTCCGGCCGGTGCCTCGACGTGACGGGCGCCAGTCGGACCGACGGCGCGTCCCTGCAGATCTACGACTGCTCGGGCGGTGCCAACCAGCTGTGGACGTCGACGTCCGGCAGCCAGCTGACCGTGTACGGCGACAAGTGCCTGGACGTGCCGGGCCACGCCACCACGCCCGGCACCAAGGTGCAGATCTGGGGCTGCAGCGGCGGCGCGAACCAGCAGTGGCGGGTGAACTCCGACGGCACGATCGTCGGCGTCGAGTCGGGGCTGTGCCTGGACGTGACGGGCGCCGGCACGGCCAACGGCACGTCGGTGGGGCTCTGGAACTGCAACGGCGGCAGCAACCAGAAGTGGTCCGGCTTGTCCGGGACCACCCCGCCGGGCGGCGACTGCGCCCTGCCGTCCACCTACCGTTGGTCCTCGACCGGCGCGCTGGCGCAGCCGGCCAACGGCTGGGCCGCGCTGAAGGACTACACCGACGTCGTCTACAACGGCAAGCATCTGGTCTACGCCTCGAACGTCTCGGGGTCCTCCTACGGCTCGATGGCCTTCGCCCCCTTCACCAACTGGTCGGACATGGCCTCGGCCGGGCAGACCGGGATGAGCGAGCGGGCGGTGGCGCCCACGCTGTTCTACTTCGCGCCCAGGAACATCTGGGTGCTGGCGTACCAGTGGGGTGCGTGGCCGTTCGTCTACCGCACGTCGAGCGACCCGACCAACCCCAACGGCTGGTCCGCGCCGCAGCCGCTGTTCACCGGCAGCATCCCCAACTCCGGCACCGGCCCGATCGACCAGACCCTGATCGCCGACGACCGGAACATGTACCTGTTCTTCGCCGGTGACAACGGCAGCATCTACCGCGCGAGCATGCCGATCGGGAACTTCCCCGGCAACTTCGGCTCCTCCTACACCACCGTGATGACCGACACGGTCAAGAACCTCTTCGAGGCCCCGCAGGTCTACAAGGTCAAGGGCCAGAACCAGTACCTGATGATCGTCGAGGCCCGCGGCGCGAGCGAGCAGCGCTACTTCCGCTCCTTCACCGCCACCAGCCTGAACGGCACCTGGACCCCGCAGGCCGCCACCGAGGGCAACCCCTTCGCCGGCAAGGCCAACAGCGGCGCCACCTGGACCAACGACATCAGCCACGGCGACCTCGTCCGCGAGAACCCCGACCAGACCATGACCATCGACCCCTGCAACCTCCAGCTCCTCTACCAGGGCATGGTTCCCGGCTCGACCGCCCCGTACGACCAGCTCCCCTGGCGGCCCGGCCTCCTCACCCTGCGGCACTGATTCCCGGCGGACCGGCAGGACCGGCAACACCCCTTGCCCGCAACGGTGTTCCGGCCCGTGTGAGGTGCGTTCACGCTGTGAAAAAAGCTGCCTGGTGGCGGTAGCGGGTACCTGGCTACTCTGCGGTACGGCCGGTCCGACCCCGGCCGTACCGGGTCGTCTCGACCTTCCCCTCGCACGGACCAGAGGAGTGCTCATGCCCCGCTCTTCCCGCTCCGCCCGCACCACGACCGGCACCGACAGACCGGCCCGCCGCCGCCTGCCCGCGCTGGCCGCCCTCGCCGCCGCGACCGCCCTGGTCGCCGGCGTGGCCGCCCCCGCGTACGCGGCCGACCCCGCCCCTGTCGCCCCCGTCGTCGAAGGCCGCCCCGGCTTCCACCCCGAGCAGGACTTCGCCGGTTCCACCGTCGCCGCCCACGAGGGCCGCGACGGTGGAACCCCGTTCGCCTCCCTCGCCGCCACCCAGACCCCGGGGCTGGACGTCTCCAGCCACCAGGGCAACGTCAACTGGTCCTCGGTGGCCGCCAACGGCGCCAAGTTCGCCTACGTGAAGGCCACCGAGGGCACCGGCTACACCAACCCGTACTTCGCCCAGCAGTACAACGGCTCGTACAACGCCGGTCTGATCCGCGGCGCCTACCACTTCGCGCTGCCGAACGCCTCCTCCGGCGCCACCCAGGCCGGCTACTTCGTCAGCCACGGCGGCGGCTGGTCCGCCGACGGCAAGACCCTGCCGCCCGCGCTGGACATCGAGTACAACCCCTACGGCGCCACCTGCTACGGCCTCAGCCAGAGCGCCATGGTCAGCTGGATCCGCGACTTCAGCAACACCGTGCGCTCCCGCACCGGCCGCTACCCCACCATCTACACCACCACCAACTGGTGGACCCAGTGCACCGGCAACTACGGCGGCTTCGGCACCACGAACCCGCTCTGGATAGCCCGTTACTCCACCTCCGTCGGCACCCTGCCGAACGGCTGGGGCTACCAGACCTTCTGGCAGTTCGCCGACTCCGGCACCTTCCCCGGTGACCAGAACTACTTCAACGGCGCCACCGACCGCCTGCGCGCGCTCGCCCTGGGCTGACCGGCCGTCCGTCGGGCCCCCGTCGCCGAGGCGGGGGCCCGTCGGTGCGGACGTCCGACGTCCGGGTCTACAGGGCCCTGAGGCCGTCCAGCAGCTGCTGGCCGCCGGGACTGCCGAGGCCGGTGCACGGGTCCCAGTCGGGCCCGGAGGCGTACGCGCCGTTGCTGCCCTGGGTGATGTCCCGCAGGACGCCCCTCGCGAACTTCGCGTACAGCAGCGGGTTGAGGAAGCCGACCTGGGCGGATCCGGGCAGGGCCTGGTTGACCCGGGCGAGCAGGGCGGACCACATCGGGGCGGCGGCGCTGGTGCCGCCGATCTGGTTGAAGTGCACGCCGTCGACGCTCGGGACGACCACGCCGGTGTCGGGGTCGGCCAGCGCGGACACGTCCGGCACCCCGCGCCCGCGGGCGTGCGGCGGATTGGCCGACGGCGGCACCTGGGCGTCGGCCTGGTACGGCGGCACCGGGAAGACCTTGCTGATGCCGCCGCCCGTCCGGCTGCCCGGGCCGTTGTCCCAGCAGACCTCGCTGACGACCTGCCCGTGGGAGACCGCCAGCCTGGTGCCGCCGACGCCGAGCACGTGCGGGCTGGCGGCGGGGAAGTCGGCGTGGGCGCGCTCGTCGTGGACCTGGTCGCGGGAGCCGTCGTCGCCCGAGGCGCAGCAGATGCTGACGTTCTTCTCGGCCGCGTTGGCGAACGCGGCGTCGACCCGCTTCATCGCCCCGACCGTCCACCGGCTGCCGGGGCTGGCCTCGGGGTTGCCGTAGCTGGAGGAGATCACCGTCGGCCGGTTCACCGTGTCGTTGACGATCCGGGTGATCACGTCGACCCAGCCCTGTTCGGTGAACCTGCTGAAGTAGACGACGATCCTCGCCTTGGGGGCGAGGCCGCCGACGACCGCCAGGTCGAGCATGATCTCTCCGCTGGTGTCGGCCGTGTCGAAGTCGGCGTCCTGGCCGGGTTCGTTTCCGGGGGTGCCGACGCCCGGGACGACCACGTTGGTGATCTCCGGCATGTCCTGGTGCAGGACGTTGACGAAGTAGTTCCGCAGGGCTTCGAGCGAGTAGCCGCCGGACGGGACGCCCGGCGGGGTCTCGCCGTTGAAGGCGAGGACGGCGATGCACTGCCCGCTGCCGTCGGTGCCGGCCGGGTAGGCGTACGGCGCCTGGAGCTGCGGTGGCAGGAAGGCTCCGGGTTGGACCGTCGGGGTGGCGCGGGTCACCGGGACGCTGTCGGCGGCCCGGCGGATCAGCAGCCGGGTGCCGATCGGGCGGTCGTCCAGGCCGAAGACGCCGGTGACGATACCGTCCAGCTCCGCCGGTACGTAGATCTGGCCTTCCCGGCCGCGGTAGGTCTGGGGGGCGCCGTTGGCGTCCTGGTAGCGGTAGCGGGCCAGCGTCACCTGGAAGGCGTCCGCGACGTCCCGGGTGGTGCCGGTCAGCTGGATGCTGCGGGCGAGCGGGTCGGGGTTGGCGGCCTTGAGGCCGTGCTCGGCGGCGAAGGCCTCGACCGCCTTGAGGTCGGTGTCCAGCCACCGGTGGGTGGCGGCGTACTGGTCGTCGCTGGGCAGGGTGCGCCGGGTCGGCGCCTGGAGTGCCAGCTCGTAGACGTCCGGACGCGGCTGCGCGGCCGGGTCGCGACGCAGGTAGACGGTGACGGTCAGGGGTGTCTGGGGGTGGGCCGGTCCGATGACCCGTGCTCCGGCGAGCGGAACGCGGGTGCTGTCCGGCAGCGCCACGTAGTGGTTGGTCGACATGATCGCTCCAGCGGTCGGTCAGCGCCGGGAGCTCGCGACTCTTGGTCGTGCGCTTTCGACTGTCCGTATACGGCAGACGCTTATGTCGTATACGGACAGCGTCCTCCCCGCCTGCGGCGGCGTCAAGGGGAGTCGACAGTGGCGCTTCACCCAGCGTCAGCGCCAGTCGGAGGGCGCAGTCGGAGGGCGCCGCCCCGGCCGGGACCGGGGCGGCGCCGCGGGGCCGCGCGGCTCAGCCGTCGATGCGGTGCTGGCTCCAGAAGGAGGTCAGGTCCACGGTGGTGGCGGCCTGGGCCGCCGCCTTGAACTCGGCGGTGGTGGAGACGCCGTTCCAGTGCCCCTGCGCGTAGTTCCGCAGCAGCGTGGTCATCGCGGTGTCGCCGATGGTCCGGCGCAGGTCGTGCAGGGCGCACTTGCCGTAGCCGTAGACGACGGTGGAGTAGCGGGAGGAGTTGGCGTCCCAGTACGCCATCGAGTTGGTGATCCGCTCCGCCGACGAGGCCCAGGAGACGCTGTTCCAGCAGCCGTTGCCGGTCTTGCCGAGGGCGAGGTCGGTGGCGTAGTCGGTGAAGGACTCGTCCAGCCAGGGGCTGGTGTACTCGTCGTCACCGACGATGCCGTACCACCACTGGTGACCGATCTCGTGGGTGAGCGCCGTGGTGCTGACCAGGTCGAGGACGAAGCCCGGGTACTCCATGCCGCCGAACCAGAAGTTGTTGTCGATCACCGCGTCCAGCTCGCCGTACGGATAGGCGCCGAAGCGCTGGGCGTGGGCGTCGACCGCCGAAGTGGCGGTGGAGAGCATCGACTTGGAGTCGGCCGCGCTGATCCCGGCCACCGAGTAGACGTTGACCTTCACCCCCGCCGCGGAGGTGCCGGAGATCCTGGTGAACGGCCCGGCGCCCCAGGCGAAGTCGCGCACCTTGGTCGCGGTCGCCTTGGTGACGGTCCGTCCGGCCGTGCCGGGGGTGTCCACCGAGGTGCCGGTCGCGGGGACCAGCAGGCCGGTCGGGTGGTCCAGGGTGACGGTGAAGTCCGAGGCCACCGAGTAGAAGGACTCGCCGTTGTTGGTGTACGGGTCGAGGTGCCAGCCGGCCGCGTCCCGTATCGCCAGGACGGGCAGGGCGTTGCCGAGGAAGTTGTACGCGCCGTCGTGGCCGAAGCGGTCCGCGCCGCTCGGCACGGTGATGCCGAGGTCGAAGCCGACGGTGCCGCTCTGGCCCTGGCCGAGCGGGGCCGGGAGGGTGATCCTGAGCGCGGTGCAGTTCACGGTGAGCGGGGACGGCGTGCCGCCGGTCACGTTGGTCACCGTGATCGGGGTGCTGGGGCAGCTGCCGTGGGCGTTGTCCCACAGCCGCAGGTACACCTCGTTCAGCGCGGTGGGCGAGGCGTTGGTGAAGGTCACGCTCTCGTGCCCGGTCCAACTGCCGCCGGAGGCGTCGCTGCTGAGGTCGACGGTGTACGCCGGCGCGACCGGGGTGCGGGTCGGGTCGCCGGGCTGGGGCGGGGTGGTGCCGCCGGAGACGTCCAGGGTGACGTCGTCCAGCACGAAGCTGGTCTGCAGGCTGGAGTCCTCGACGCCGGTGAAGGCGAGCGTCACGGCCTGGCCGGCGAAGGCGGAGACGTCGACGGTCCGGTGCACGTACCCGGCCTGGGCGTCCAGGTTGGAGTAGGTGGCCACGGTGGTGGAGCCGACCTTCACGCTCAGCTTGTCGTAGGCGGTGCTGCCGGTCGTCTCGGCGGTGTCGACGTGCAGCCAGAACCCGAGCGTCGCGGTGCCGCACCCGGTGGGGAGGGTGAGGGACTGCGAGAGCGTGTCGGTGTGGCTGGAGCCGTAGCCGTCGAGCCAGGCGTAGGAGCTGCCGGAGTGCGCGCTCTGGCCGCTGTCGCCGGTGATCGCGCCGCTCGGTGCCGTCCAGGGTGAACTGCCGGACTCGAAGCCGCCGTTGGCCACCACCTGGGCGGGTGTGCAGGCCGCGGCGCTCGCCACATTGGGGGTGGCGAGCACCGCGAGGCCGGTCGCCGCGAACAGGGCGGCGCCGGTCAGGGCGGGCAGGATTCTTCTCATCGGAGCCTCTCGTGGGAGCGGGTCGGGAGCAGCAGCGTGACAGCAAACCCGCACCTTTGAAAGGCTCATGACATGAGACGCATACGCCTCATCCGACGACCGGCTCGCCGAACGGCCACCTCACCGGGCGACCGGCTCGTCGGACGACCGCGTCATCCGACGACCGTCTCACCCGACGACCGCCTCATCGGATCACCGGCAGCACCGCCGCCGCGTCCCGCCCGGTCGCCGCCTCGATGAAGGCCACCGGCTCGGCGACCTCCGCCAGCAGCGCACGGGTGAAGCGCAGCGCCCCGTCGGCGGGCGGCGGGCCGCCGACGGCCGCGATCAGGTCGAGCAGGTGGACCGTCGCCTCCATCAGCGCCACCTCGCCGAGCGCGCCCAGCGCCACGCTGCCGAGCAGCGGGTGCGCCACCGTGGTGTCCGGCGGCAGGTCCGCGAGCCCGGCCAGGGCGGCCGGCCCCTCGACCCCGAACCGGGCGATCAGCACAGCGGGTTCGGTCCGCCCGGCGGCCTGCCTGGCCGTCTCGGCGATCTGCTCGGCGGCGGTGTGCGCGAGGCCGCCGGGCCGGTTGTAGGCGCGCAGGATCCCGGCGCCGGTGGTGATCCCGGCCGGCCCGTCCAGCAGCGCCCCGCGCAGCCCGCCGAACATCTCCGGCTCCGGCGCGGCATGGGCGAACAGCTCCCGTACCGTCCACCCGGGCAGCCGGGTGGGACGGTCCCAGTCCTCGGCGGACAGGGCCGCTCCCCGCTCCGCCCAGGAGGCCCAGGCCTGCGCCAACATCGCTCGCACCGGGTCGTTCTGACTTCTCATCGGCTCTCCTCGGGACGGTGATCACGGGGTCGGGCCCACGCTACCCCGGGGCCCGGGAAAACCGTTTGCCGCCCCCGGGCCCGGGCCGCCACCATCGGCCCATGACCGACTCCGCCGCCCGCCCGCTGCCCGTGACCTCCGCCGCCCGCCCGGCCGCGGTCCGACAGCGGTCCGGCCGCCCCCGGAGGCCCGACGCCGCGCACACATGAGCACCGCGCTGGCCGCGGGGCTGCTCGCCGGGCTCGGCGTGGCCGTCCCGGTGGGGGCCGTCGGGGCCTACCTGGTGTCGCTCACCGCGCGCACCTCGCTGCGCACCGGCGCCTGCGCCGCGCTCGGCGTGGCCACCGCGGACGGGCTGTACGCGCTGCTCGCGGCGGCCGGCGGCGCCGGTCTCGCGCCGCTGCTCGAACCGGTCGCCCGCCCGCTGCGGATCGCCTCCGCCCTGGTGCTGCTGGCGCTGGCCGCCCGGACGGCCGTCGCCGCGCTGCGCGTCCGGCCCGACGGCGGTGCCGGGCCGCGGGCCGCGCCGCCCACCCCGGCCCGGGCCTTCCTCACCCTGCTGGGCATCACCCTGCTGAACCCGCTCACCGTGCTCTACTTCGCCGCCCTGGTGCTCGGTGGCGGCGGCCGGGACGGCGTCACGGCCCGGGCCGCCTTCACCCTCGGCGCCTTCGCCGCCTCCGCGGCCTGGCAACTGCTGCTGGCCTCCGGCGGCGCGCTGCTCGGCCGGGCGCTGACCGGCCCGCGCGGCCGACTGCTCACCGCCCTGGGCTCCGCCGCCCTGGTCGCCGTCCTCGCCGTCCGGCTGCTGCTCGACTGAGCGCTGCCCGGCCGCCCGCCCCGGACGGCCGACGACTACGCACCGCGACCGGTCCGGTCGTCCCGGTCACCGCTCCCGCCGCGCCGCCCGGCGCCTCGACCGACCGTCATGGCGCGGTCCGTCACTCACCGTCACCGACCCCGCCGCCCCGGTCGCCGTTCCCGCCGCCCGCGCCGAGCCGCCGTCGGTCGGCTGACCAGCGGGATCGGCGAAATGTGGCGGCAAAAGCGGTTCACCCGTTTACGTCTGATTCCTACCTTGTATCCTGGTCTGTATCCGCTGAGTGACGTCCGCCGAAGACCGCCCCGGCAGCGGCCCCGCGCCACCGCCGGTCCACCGAGCCGCCCGTCCGGCCCGGGCACGACCGACGACGCTGCCACCGACCCGGAGGAGTGCGGAGATGGTCGAGCAGGACGCCCCCGAGAAGCGGGGCCGGCTGAGCCGCCCGCTGGTGCTGGGCGCAGCCGTGGCCCTGGTCGACCGCGAGGGCCTGGCCGCGCTGACGATGCGCAGGCTGGCGGCCGACCTCGGCGTGGAGTCGATGGCGCTGTACCGCTACACCCCGGGCAAGGAGGCGCTGATCGACGGCCTGGTCGAGGCCTACTTCGACGAGATCAACGCCCGGCTGCGGGCCGGCGCCGGGCGCGGCTCCCACGAGGCCGGCTGGCGCACCGAACTGCGCCGGATCGCCCGGGCGTTCGCCGCCACCGCGCACGCCCACCCGGAGATCCTGCCGCTGGTCGCGACCCGCCCGCTGGCCGTCCCGGTGACCCGCCGCCCGGTCTCGGTGCTGGAGCTCACCGAGCACATCCTGGCCGTGCTCGGCCGGGCCGGTTTCGACGACGCCGGCGCGCTGACCGTCTACCGCACCTTCGTCGCCTGGAACCTCGGCTGCCTGCTGGTGGACAAGCGCCAGGTGGTCGACAACCCGAGCGAGCCGGACCCGGCCCTGCGGCTCGGCCTGCACCGGCTGTCCGCCACCGACTACCCGCGACTGCGCGCCCTGGTGCCCCGGTTCGCCGAGTTCGACGACGAGGCGGAGATGCTGAGCGGCCTGGACAGCCTGCTCGACGGGATGCCGGAGCCCGCCCTTGACGACTTCTACGGCGGCGACGCATCCTGAGGTATACGAGGTACACGTCGGACATACACCCTCATATCGGCGCCGCCGGGCCACTTGCCGGACACCGTTCCGGCCCGCTCCGACGGCACCCGGAAGAAGCTCCCCATGTCCGCCGTTCCGAACGAACCGTACGAAGACATCCTGCGCCTGCGCGTGACCGCCAAGGACCCGGAGACCCTGCGCGCGCTGCTGCGCGAAACCCGCTCCGACGTCGGCGGTCGGCCGCGCGTCGAGGCGGACGGCAGCGTCGGCATCGACGTCTATGCCACGGCCGCCCAGGTGCCGGCCCTCGAACGCGAGGGCGTCACCGTCACCTGGACCGGCAACGCCAGTGAGGCCGGGCGCGCCGCCCAGGCCGACATCGGGTCCGGCGACCGGTTCGCCCCCGACGACGCCGTCCCGCACGGCCTGGCCGCCAAGACCACCGGCTGACCCGGGAGGCCCGCCATGCCGTACCTGAACGTCACCGAGGTCGAGTCCGCCGTGACCAGCCTGGCCACCGCCTACCCCGACGTCACCCAGCTCCTGACCCTGCCCGAGCCCTCGTGCGAGGGCCGCACCTCCCACGCCCTGCTGATCGGCGCCCCCGCGGCGCTCCCGAAGCCGTGCGTGATGATGATCGGCGGCGTCCACGCCCGTGAGTGGGGCAGCTGCGAGATCCTCGTCCACCTCGCCGCCGACCTGCTGGAGGCCCACCGCGACGGCACCGGCCTCGGCTACGGCGGCACCACCTTCACCGCGGGCCAGGTCAGCGACCTGTTCCACCGGATCGACCTGGTGCTCTTCCCGCTGGTCAACCCCGACGGCCGGCACTACAGCCAGACCGTCCGGCCGATGTGGCGCAAGAACCGCAACACCGCCTACACCGGCGGCAGCCACAACCCCGACTGCGTGGGCGTGGACCTCAACCGCAACTACGACTTCCTCTTCGACTTCGTCACCGCGTTCGACCCGGCCGCCGACGCCCGGGTGTCCAACGACCCCTGCGACCCGCAGGTCTACTGCGGCCCGAGCGCGTTCTCCGAACCGGAGACCCAGAACGTCCTCGCCCTGCTGGAGAACTTCCCTCGGACCGCGTGGTTCGTCGACGTGCACAGCTACTCGCAGGACATCCTCTACAACTGGGGCGACGACGAGAACCAGTCGGACAACCCCGACATGAACTTCCGCAACGCCGACTTCGACGGCAAGCGCGGCCGGCCCGACGACCTCGCGTACGCCGAGTACATCCCCAAGGAGGACGAGGACGCCGCCGTGCTGCTCGCCGAGGCCTTCTGCCAGGGCCTCAAGGGCGTCCGCGGCCTGGCGTACAAGCCGATCACCGGTTTCCACCTCTACCCGACCAGCGGGACCAGCGACGACTACGTCTACGCCCGCCACTTCGCCGAGCCCGACCAGGGCAAGGTGCTCGGCTTCACCGTCGAGTGGGGCACCGAGTTCCACCCGCGGTGGGCGGAGATGGAGGAGATCATCCGCGACGTGGACGCCGGGCTGGTGCAGTTCTGCCTGGCCACCACCTGACGCCGGCACCACCTGACCGGCCCCCGGACCGCAGTGCCCGACAGCAGGGCGCCCGCCACGACCGATCGTGGCGGGCGCCCTGGGCTTGCGGGTGCCGGGCGGCCCGTGCGGGTGCTCGGGCCGCCCGGCGGAGTTCACGCGGCCCGGTGGAAGAAGAACGGGTCGATCGACGGCGCGATCCTGGTCACGCCGTCCGTGCTGAGCAGTTGACGGGTGGTGAAGTTGGCGTTGCGCTGGTACGTCACGCCCACCGGGAAGTTGGCCCGGTCGGGGGTGTTGTTGCCGGCGAAGATGCCGTAGAAGTCCTTCCCGACCGTGACCATCCGGATGTAGTCGCCGAGGTAGGGCAGTTGGTTCCCGGCCGGCGGGACGTCGCCCGGGGCCTGGTGCAGCACCTGGCTCTCCACGGTCCGGAAGCCGTCGTCGCTCAGCTCCAGCACCGTCGACCACTGGTTGTGGGCCAGCTGCTGGTAGACCAGCCCGACCAGGCCGTCGGAGTTGACGGCGAAGGACGGGTTCTTGCCGTTGACCACGTCCGCCCGGGCCGTGGACCAGGTCTGCCCGCGGTCCGCCGAGTGCAGGGTGTGCAGCACGTAGTCGGTGGGGACGGCTCCGCCGAGGTTGTCGCAGTAGGCGACCCAGACGCTGTTGGAGTCCGTGGGGTCCACCGCGATCGACAGGTCCGCACCGGTGCGTTCCTGGCCCAGCGTCCGCTGCTGCGGGTTGAACCGCACCTTGCGGCCGCTGACCGCGCGTTGGCCGACCTCGCCGTCCGCCGAGTCCAGGAGGTCCTCGAAGGGGCTCGGCCCGACGCCGCCCTTGTCGTCGCGGGTCACCACGACGTCGAAGGTCTTGCGGGACCGGTCCAGCGGGGCTTCGGCGGTGATGCTCATGAACACGATGTAGACCGTGCCGTCCGGGTGCGCGGCGATCCGTACCGGCGGGCCGTCGAAGACCACCCCGGCCCGCCGGTCGAGCCGGACGGGAGCGAAGCCGGCCGGGGCGGGCCCGGTCCCGGCGTCGCCCGAGACGTCCACGGTGGCGGTGTTGGCCGGCGAGGCGAAGTCGTTGCTGCCGACGTACACCCGGTCGTTGCTGTGGCCGTCCGCCGTGACGCTGACGGCGACGACCCACGGCTGGTCCTCGTCGGTCCGGTCGACGAGCACGCCCATCGGGGTGGGCGAGGCGATGTTCGGCGCGCGCAGGATCTGCATGTCGCCGGTCCGGCCGTTGAGGATGCCGGTGTAGAGCCGGCCGCCCCGCGAGCCGAAACCGATACTGATGTCCCCGGTGCCGAGGCTCCCGTTGCCCGGGACGACGCTGTTCAGCACCCAGGTGTTCCCTCCGTCGGCGGAGACGTACACCGGGGCGAGCGGGCCGCCCATCGGATCGGGGGTGAAGGCGGTCGCGACCATCTGGTCCGGGTTCTCCGGGTTGACGGCCAGATTGGGCTCACTGTCCAGGAGCCGGTCGCCGCTCAGCGCCTTCGGGGTGATGTTGACGACCTTGATGGTGGGCATGTCGGCTCACCTCCGTTCCTGCAGCACGGCGAGCTTCTGCGCCGGCTGGTGGTCGTCGGCGTCGAGCAGCTGGAACGGCGCCCGCTCGGCCAGGTCGCCCCGGGTGGCGTGCAGCAGCCACAGGCCCAGCTGCCCGGCGACCGGCTTGGGCACCTGGCGCCAGCGGATGTCCGTGCTGCTCGGGTAGACGACGGTGGTCCGGCCGGGTTCGACCTGGCCGGACTCGACGTGCGAGACGTCGATCACGGCACGCCACCACTGCGGGGCGTGCTCGGAGTACGCCGGCAGGCCGAGGTCCTCCAGAGCGACCACCGTGCCCACCACCACGGCGTCCGCCGTCGCGGCGTGCTCGGCGATGTCCTGGTCGCGGATCCGGCGCTGCACCGACGAGAAGGGCAGCTCGTCGGCGGTGGTCGCGGCGAGCGCGACGTGGGTCTGGACGGCCTCGGCGGGCAGCCGGCCGATCTCCCGGACGCCCAGGCCCTCGCCGTAGACCAGGCCCTGGGTGAAGAACGCCGCCGAGTCGCCGACCTGCAGCAGGTCGGCGTCGGCGGCCAGTTGGACGGTGACCTCGCTGCCCGCGAGCTGTCTGAAGGCGTCGGGTGCGTGCAGCACCTCGTCCACCTTCACCACGGCCGTCCGTTCGTCGCGGTCCTCGGCCGGGACCGCCGCCAGCGAGGTGCCGCCGACCCGGGTCACGGTGCCGCGGAAACTGAGCGGGGCCTGCCGGACGAGTTCGGTCAGCCGCTCGCGGCCGACGTCCGGTGTTGGGTCGTTCATGACGGTCCTCCTTACACCGTCAGCGCGCGGCGCGGACCGAGGACGGGTGCGCCCGACGCCACTCGATCCGCGCACCGAGCAGGCAGGCGGCGGTGACGGCGGCCGCCAGCGCGACCACCAGCCACTCCGCCGCACCGCTGCCGGCGTCCGGGTCGATGCCGAGGAGCGTCTCGATCCACTGCGGCCACACCAGCGTGAGTAGGAACAGCAGTCCGGACAGCCCGCCGACGGCCGTCTCCAGCCAGAAGCGGGGCCGGACCGGATGCGATTGCCGGAAGGGCATCACTGCGCCTCCCCCTTCTCTCCGACCGCCCGGGCCGCGCGCGACGCGGTGCGCGCCGTTCCCGTGCCGCCGCGCCGTGGCGGCGGCACGACCCGGCCGGTCCGGCCCGGGGCGGGGGTCGCTCCCGTTCGGCGCCGCCGGTCGGAGGCGTGGTCGCCGCGGGAGGTGGTTGCTTCGATCCGCAGCGTCGGGGCTGCGGTGGGAGTGCGCGGGGAGGGGCTCGCGGTGTCACCCTGCGTGCCGGTCCGCCCTACGCTGTACGCCTACGAGGCACACGTACTTCGTATACGAGTCTGCTCGCCCTCCGTGAGCAGGTCAAGGGTCGCGCGGACCCCTCCCGCGGCCCGCCGGCCGCCTCGGCGGTCAGACCCGGGCACCCAGCATCCGCAGCACCAGGTCCCCGTAGCGGCGCCCGAGTTCCTCCGGCGCCTCGGAGGAGTTGTCGGTGTACCAGCGGGAGACGTCGATGCCCAGCGAGGTGACCGCGCGGGCCGCCGTCCGCACCTCCGCCACCTGGAAGTCCCCCGCCGCCACGCCCGCCTCGATCAGCGCGCTGACCTCGCGCTCGATGTCCAGCCGCAGTGCGGCGACCACCGCGTAGTCGTCCTCGGGCAGCGCGTGCAGCTCGTAGTTGACCACCCGGCCGACCCTCCGGGCCCGGGCGTGCCAGGCGGTGAACTGCTCGACCAGGTGCCGCATCCGCTCGGCAGGGCCGCCCGGGCCGGCCACCGCGTCCCGGACCAGGGTCAGCGTGGCGGCGTGCCCGGCCCGGCTGATCTCGGCCAGCAGCGCGGCCTTGGACTGGTAGTGGATGTACAGCGCGGCCGGGCTCATCCCCGCCGCGGTGGCGATGTCCCGGGTCGTGGTGGCGTGGAAGCCGCGCTCCGCGAACGACTCGACGGCGGCCTGGAGCAGCCGGTACGCCGCTTCGGGACGGGCGTCGGCGCCGGGCAGGGGCGGCCAGAGGTCGGCGAGCGGGGTGCTGGTCATGGCGTCATCCTCCCAGAGAACTCGTACAGGCTTTCCCGCCGACCGCCCTGCCGGACCGCCGTGCGGACCGGGCGCGGGCGGACGTCCGACCGGCTGTTGACAGGCTCCCGCACCGACAGCATGCTGAGCAAGCGCTTAGTCAGCAGCTGGTAGAGATCCTCGCACGAAAGGCAGGACGCTCCGTGGTGCACTCCTTCAAGGGCCGGGTGGCCGTCGTCACCGGATCGAGCCGGGGCATCGGCCTCGGCATCGCACGCGAGCTGGTCGACCGCGGGGCCAGGGTCTGCCTCACCGCCCGCAACCCGGAGCCGCTGGCCGAGGCCGTCCGCGACCTGGGCGGGCCGGACAACGCGATCGCCGTCGCGGGCAAGGCCGACGACCCGGCGCACCAGGAGGAGGCCGTCGCCCGCACCCTGGAGGCCTTCGGCCGGCTCGACCACCTGGTCAACAACACCGGCATCAACCCGGTCTACGGGCCGGTCCTCGACACCGACGAGGCCGCCGCCGCCAAGATCCTCGCCGTCAACGTGCTGGCCCCGCTGGCCTGGACCCGCCGGGCCCACGCCGCCTGGATGGGCGAGCACGGCGGCTCGGTCGTCAACGTCGCCTCCATCGCGGGCATCCGCTCCTCGCTCGGGATCGGCATGTACGGCGTCAGCAAGGCCGCGCTGATCCGGCTCACCACCGAACTCGCCGCCGAGCTGGGCCCCCAGGGCATCCGGGTCAACGCCGTCGCCCCCGCCGTGGTCAAGACGAAGTTCGCCCAGGCGCTGTTCGAGGGCCGCGAGGAGGAGGTCGCCCAGGCCTACCCGCTCGGCCGGCTCGGCGTCCCCGAGGACGTCGCCGGCGCGGTCGCCTTCCTGCTCTCCGCGGACGCCGGCTGGATCACCGGACAGACCCTGGTCGTCGACGGCGGGGTCACCCTGGGCGGTGGGATGTGACCACCTCGGCGTTCGACGGCCGGGGCGTGGTGGTGACCGGCGGCGGCCGGGGCATCGGCGCCGCGCTGGCCCGGGCCCTCTCCGCGGCCGGCGCCCGGGTGGTGGTCAACGACCTGGACGCCGCGGCGGCGCGGGCGGTGGCGGCGGAGTGCGCGGGCGCCGCGCTGCCCGGGGACGCCGCCTCCGCCGAGGGGCTGGCCGACCTGGTCGGCCGGGCCCGCGCCGAACTCGGCGAGATCGACGTCTGGTGCGCCAACGCCGGCGTCGCCCCGGTTGGCGGGGCCGACGCGCCCGCCGCGGCCTGGGCGAGCGCCTGGGAGGTCAACGTCCTCGCCCACGTCCGGGCCGCCGAACTGCTGCTCCCCCGCTGGCTGGAGCGCGGCGAGGGGCGCTTCCTGGCCACCGTCTCCGCCGCCGGACTGCTCACCATGCTCGGCTCGGCCCCGTACGCGGTCAGCAAGCACGGCGCGCTGGCCTTCGCCGAGTGGCTCTCCGCGACCTACCGGCACCGCGGCGTCCGGGTGCACGCGCTCTGCCCGCAAGGCGTGCGCACCGACATGCTCGCCTCCACCGGCGCCGTCGGCGAGGCGCTGCTCGCTCCGACCGCGCTCGACCCGGCGGACGTCGCCGAGGCGGCGCTGGAGGGGATGCGCGCGGAGCGCTTCCTGCTCCTGCCGCACCCCGAGGTCGCCGACTACTACCGCGTGCGGGCCGCCGACCCGGACCGCTGGATCGCCGGGATGAACCGGCTCCAGCGGGAGCTGGAGAGGAGCGAGGCGCTGTGAGGGCCTGGCAGGTCGGCGAGCTGGGCGAGCCGGCCGAGGTGATGCGGCTGGCCGAGGACGTCGCGCGGCCGGTGCCCGGCCCGGGGCAGCTGCTGGTCCGGGTCCGGGCGGCGGCCGTCAACTTCCCGGACGCGCTGATGGTGCGCGGGCAGTACCAGGTCCGCCCGCCGCTGCCGTTCACGCCCGGGGTGGAACTGTGCGGCGAGGTGGTGGACGGCGCCCGGCGCGGCGAACGGCTGATCGGCAACCCGGTGCTGCCGCACGGCGCCTTCGCCGAGTACGCGCTGCTGGACGCCGCCGCCGCGTTCCCGGCGCCCGAGGCGCTGGACGACGCCGAGGCCGCCGCCCTGCACATCGGCTACCAGACCGCCTGGTTCGCGCTGCACCGGCGGGCCCGGCTGCGGGCCGGCGAGACCCTGCTGGTGCACGCGGCGGCCGGCGGGGTCGGCAGCGCGGCGGTCCAGCTCGGCCGGGCCGCCGGGGCGCGGGTGATCGCCGTGGTCGGCGGGCCGGAGAAGGCACGGGCGGCACGGGCGCTCGGCGCCGACCTGGTGGTGGACCGCCGGGAACGGGACTTCGTCGCCGCCGTCAAGGAGGCCACCGACGGGCGCGGCGCGGACGTGGTCTTCGACCCGGTCGGCGGCGAGGCCTACACCGGCTCCACCCGGTGCGTCGCCTTCGAGGGCCGGATCGTGGTGGTCGGCTTCGCGGCCGGGCAGATCCCCGCCCCGGCGCTCAACCACGCCCTGGTGAAGAACTACTCGATCCTGGGCCTGCACTGGGGCCTCTACAACACCCGTGACCCGCGCGCCGTCCACGCCGCCCACGACGGACTCACCGAGCTCGCCGCCGGGGGCGCCGTACGACCCCTGGTCAGCGCCCGGGTGCCGCTGGCCGCCGCCGCGGACGCCGTCCACCGCGTCGCCGCCGGGCTCAGCACCGGCCGGATCGCCGTCCTGGGCGACTGACCCGCCGCGCCGCCCGGAGCGCGGCCGGGGCGGGGCCGCGACGGCCCCGCCCCGGTTCGGCGTCACCCGCCCCGGCTCGGCGTCAGTAGACCAGGATGTCCCAGTGGCTGCCTTCGTTGCAGTACAGGTTGCCCGAGGCGGCCTTCCACTGCGGGTAGCCGTCGCCCCGGTAGCCGATGTAGGTGAAGCTGTTCTGGATGTAGCCGTCGATGCAGGAGTTGCGGCTGATGTCCACCTTGTAGCCGTTGTAGTGGCTGTAGGTGCCGGAGGCGTGGCCCACCTCGGTCCCGCCCGTGATGTTGATGGCGCAGCCGCTGGCGCGCTTGAGGGTGATGACGGCGTCGACCGTGCCCGAGTTGATCTGCTCGAACGAGGTGCAGGTGGAGTTGGACCTGGTGGTGCAGCCCCCGCTGGAACTCCAGGTGATGCCGGCGCTGCTGAACTGGGCGGCGGCCGTCGCCTGCGACAGCTTGGTACCGCTGGCGACGGCCGGGGGCGCCGCGAGGGCGAGGCCGGCCACGGCCAGGGCGACGACGGTGGCTGCGGTGCGTGGCTTCATCTGCATCTCCCGGTGAGGATGGCGTTTCTCCGAGCAGGCTCCGAGGACCGGCGCCGCACCAGGATGGCGCAGCGCCGTCTATGCGGGTAGACCCCGGTCCGTGAATTTCGCGTGACGGGGAGCGGCCTTCGGTGCGTCGCCCCGGTCGCCGATACGGCTGCGGCGGGGGCGGGAGCACTGTCAGGAT
This sequence comes from Kitasatospora sp. NPDC092039, assembly GCF_044756065.1. NCBI lineage: Bacteria > Bacillati > Actinomycetota > Actinomycetes > Kitasatosporales > Streptomycetaceae > Kitasatospora > Kitasatospora sp. NPDC092039. Next base: position 27,857 of record NZ_JBIVSD010000005.1, read on the forward strand.
GCGGGGATGACACCGTTTCAGCCGCCCGCACCGGCGCCTGCACCGGCGCTCGCTCCGGCGCCGACTCCGAGCTCCACTCCGGCGCTCGCTCGGGCGTTCGCACCGGCGCCCGCTCCGGCGTCCGCGACGCGCGGGAAGGCCGGGACGTCGTAGTCACCGCACCTTGACCGAACGACGGAAGCCCGGGGGGGCGTCGTGCTCACTTTCCACCTTTCCAGCGGCGATATCGGCCGCGTCCGCATGGCCGAGGGGCTCGACCCCCTCTGGGAGGTCACCACCAGCCTGTACCTGTACCAGAACCGCGGGGTGAACCTCGCCTTCGACGCGTGGCGCCGCCAGGTCACCGAGCGCATCAGGCGCGGCGGTCTGGAGCGCACCGTGGCCGCACTGGCCCGGCTGTTCCCCGTCGACGGCTACGCCCCGGACTTCCTGATCCCGCGCCAGGGCGGCACCTCGCTGGAGGAGGGGATCGACCAGGTCCTGTCCACGCCCCGCCGGCAGATCGCCGCCCAGCTGACCAGGTTCGCCGGGCACCGACCGCAGGTTCCGCTGTGGACGAGGAAGTTGGCCGAGGGCGAGCTCGGCGCCCTGAAGGCTCTCGGCGCCGCGATCCGGCAGTACCACCGGATCGCCATCGCGCCCTACCGGCCGCGCACCGAGCAGGCCGCCGACACCGACCGCAGGCAGCGGATCCGGGCCGTGCTCTCCGGGGGTGCCGAGGGGCTGCTGTCCAGCTTCGACGAGGACGTGCTGCGCTGGCAGGACGGGACGCTCTCGGCCTCCTGCGCGGTCGACTGGGAGGTGCACACCGGCGGGCGTCCGCTCACCCTGGTCCCGTCGTTCTTCAGCGCGCACCCGGCCGCCGTCGTCGACGAGGACCTGCCGCTGACCCTCACCTACCCGGTGGCCCGGCCGCTGAGCTGGCTCGCGCCGCCGTCGACGGACGGCTCCCGCGCGGCGCTGGCCCAGCTCGTCGGCCCCGCCCGGGCGCGGATCCTCCTGCTGCTGGACGACGGGCTGAGCACCTCCCGGCTGGCGGCGGCGCTCGGCGTCTCACCCGCCACCGCGAGCTGGCACACCGCCATCCTCCGCGACGCCGGGCTGATCACCACCTGCCGGGAGGGCAGGGCGGTGTGCCACCGGCGCAGCCGGCTCGGCACCGCGCTCCTCGACGGCGATCCGGAGCCGGCGCAGTGAGGGCGGTGGCCGGGCCCGGCTTCGAGGTGCATCGAAAGGATGGCCCGTACGCACCGCTCCCGGTGAGACTGGCCAGGCCGCGGCCGTCACACCGCCGCGGCTCCCAGGGACCGCGGCAACCTGCCCGCGGTACGGGCGATTTCAGGAGAGTGACCCCCATGCGAAACCCGCGCACCCTCGCTCCCCGGGCCGGCGCCGTGCTGGCCGCCGCGCTGATGGCGGCCGGACTGCTGGGCGCGACCGCCGCCCAGGCCGCACCGGCCGGAACCGCCGCCGGGGCCCCCGCGGTGAGCGCGACCGCCGCGGTGTCGGACGCCGACCAGACGGTCGTCCAGGGCACCGCGGGCCTGAGCCGGGGGCAGAGCTGGTCCTCGCCCGACGGCGGCACCGTGCTGTACCAGCAGGGGGACGGGCACGTGGTGCTGTACCACAACGGGGCCGCGATCTGGACCGCCCAGGGCACGTACGGCATCGGCAGCTACTTCTACATCCAGGCCGACGGCAACCTGGTCGCGTACGACGCCGCCATGCGCGCGGTGTGGAACGCCCAGACCTGGGGCCACCCGGGCGCCTACCTCGCCATCCAGAACTCCGGGAACATGGTCGTCTACTACGGCAGCACGCCGCTGTGGTGGTCCAACTTCCGCCCCGGCGGCAGCGGACCGGTCGACCCCGACCCCGAGTGCACCCCGACCCCGCACCGCCTCTGCCCGTAGCCCGTACGCGGGCGGGTGGTGCGGGAGCCCGCACCACCCGCCCGCACCGTGCGACGCCTCACCGGCCCCCGGCGATGACCTCCAGGGCCGGGCGGGGCTCGCGGCCGAGCAGGGCCGCCAGATCGCCCGGCCCGCCCGGGCCGGTGAGGAAGCCGTGGGCGATCGCCGAGTAGGTGCCCACCAGCATCGGCACCTGGAAGGCCGGCGCGCCCGTGGCCCCCACCGCCGCCCGGGTGTCGGCGAGCCGTCCCGGCCGGTACTCGGCGCCGAGCGCCTCGGCCAGCTCCGCGCCGCCCAACGCCCGCTCCCCCACCAGCTCGTAGGTCCGGCCCGCGTGCCCGGCGGGCGCCAGGGTGACGTTCACCGCCGCCTCCGCCAGGTCCGCCCGGGCCACCGCCGCCAGCTTCCCGTCCCCCAGCGGGGCGCCGATCACCCCGTCCGGGCCCGGTGCAACGATCGCCCCCAGGAACTCGGCGTACAGGCCGTTGCGCAGCACCGTCCAGCGCAGCGTGGCGGACGCGCGCAGCCGCCGCTCCGTCCAGCGGTGGGCGAGGGCGTAGGGCAGGTGGTCGCCGTCGCCGGACAGGCTGGTGTAGACCACGTGCTCGACGCCCGCCCGCTCCGCCGCCTCGATCGCGGCGCCGTGCCGGGCGATCACCACGTCGTCCTCGGCGGCGCCGGCCGAGATCAGCAGCAGGGTCCGCACCCCGGCGAAGGCCCGCGCCAGGGTGTCCGGCCGGTCGAAGTCCACCAGCCGGGCCGGAACGCCTCCGGGCACCTTCTCCGGCGTCCGGGAGCCGGCCGCGACGCCGTCCCGCCCGGCGAGCCGCTCCAGTACCAGCGCGCCCAGGCCTCCGTTGACTCCGGTGACGAGCAGCATGGGGTTCCTCCAGGGGTGATCGGTCGTCGGCTACGCGACCATCCTCGATAGCCTGGGCGTCCGGCGTAAGGAGGCACATTCATGTCAGCAGGGCACACCGCGGTAACCACCCCTCGCCCGGTGGTCTGGTGCGAGGACGGCGTGGACTGCGGGATCCGCGATCTGCTGGACCGCCTGGGCGACAAGTGGTCCGTCCTCACCGTCGTCGAACTCGCCCAGGGCGTACGGCGGTTCCGCGAGCTGCAGCGCGCCCTGCCGGGCATCTCGCAGCGGATGCTCACGCTGACCGTGCGCCGTCTGGAGCGCGACGGCGTGGTCTCGCGGACCGTCCACCCGACCGTCCCGCCGCAGGTGGAGTACGAGCTGACCGCGCTCGGCCACAGCCTGACCCACCTGGTGCGGGCGATGGCGGACTGGTCGTACGACCATCACGACGCGATCGTCTCCTCCCGCCGCGCGTGGGACGAGGCCAACCCGGGCTCGGAGCTCCGCTGACCCGTTCGGGCGGACTCCGGCGACCGCGGGAATGACCGCCCCCGTACGGCTGTTGTGGCTCTCCGACCGGCAGACGACGGACGGTGGGGGCAGGCGGTGGCGCACGACGGCAGCGGCGTTCACGGGACGGTGGCGGCGGGGTTCGAGGGCGTGCGGGAGGAGTTCGCCGCGGTGCTCGGCGAGCAGCGCGTCGCACCGGAGGCGCAGCTCGTGGTCCACCGGGACGGCCGCCGGGTGGTCGACCTGTGGGCCGGCCCCGGTACCACCGCGGACACGCTGACCGCCGTCTACTCCATCACCAAGGGGGCGGCCCACCTGGTGGTGGCGCTGCTGGTCCAGGACGGCGTGCTCGACCTCGACCGGGAAGTGGCCGCCTACTGGCCGGAGTTCGGGGCCGAGGGCAAAGGCCGGCTCACCCTGCGCGAGCTGCTCGCCCACCGGGCCGGCCTGGTCGGCGTCGACGGCGGCTTCACCGCCGCCGAGCTGGCCGACGACCGGCTGATCGCCGCCCGGCTGGCCGGCCAGCGGCCGTTCTGGGAGCCGGGAACGGCGTACGGCTACCACGCCTTCGTGATCGGCGCGCTGACCGGCGAGGTGGTGCGGCGGGTGACGGGCCGTTCGATCCAGGAGGTCTTCGAGGAGCGGATCCGGGCGCCGTACGGCCTCGACTTCCACCTCGGCCTGCCGGAGGCCCTCGAACCGCGCTACGCGGAGGTGCTGCCGATGCTGCCGACGCCGGAGGAGGCCGAGCGGCTCGCCGCCGACGCGGTGGCGCCGGACAGCATCACCGGCATCGCGTTCAACCTGAACGCGCCCGGGCCGCAGGACATGGTGGCCTTCGTGAACACCCGGGCCGTGCGGGCCCTCGGGCCCACTTCCTCCGGCGGGGTCGGCACCGCCCGGGGCGTCGCCGGGATGTACGCCGCGGCGATCTCCGCGGTCGGCGGCCGGGCGCCGCTGCTGAAGCCGGAGACCGTCGCCGAGTTCTCCCGGGTCCACTCCCGCGGCACCGACCTGGTCATCGGGCAGCAGGACGTCTTCGGCCTGGGCTTCGAGGAGTTGAGCGGCCGCTTCCGTGCCCTCGGTCCGACCGCGTTCGGCCACAGCGGGGCGACGGGCTCCCTCGCCCTCGCCGACCCGGACAGCGGCCTCGCCTACGCGTACACCCGCCGCCGCTTCGGCCTGCCGTCGGGGTACGGCGCGGGGCCGGAGAACCACCGGCTGATCACGGCCGCGGTCCGGGCGGCCGGCGGTCGCTAGCCGGCTCGCGGCCGGGGCGGCCGGCGGATGCTGCACGCTGCGGCCGGGGAGGGCCCGGGGGCGGCCAGGTGGCAGCCGGGGGGCGGCCCGGGGGCGGCCGGGGCGGCTACCGCTCGTACGCCATCTCCGGGAAGCGCGCCGAGGGCCCGTCCAGCAGGTGGTCGTCCTGGCCGCGCAGCCAGCGGTCGAAGAAGGACGCCACGTACGAGCGGGTGGCGAGTTCGGCCCGGCCGGGGCGGATGTCGCCGACGTCCTTGCGCAGCTGTTCGGCGTCGAGCACGCCCTGCCGGGCGAGCTGCGGCAGCAGTGGCTGGGCGTCGGTGTACGAGCCGTGGCGGGAGCCGGTGAGGGTGACGTCGGCGTGCCAGCCGGTGCTGTGCTGCCACAGGGCGTTCCAGCCGGGCTGGTTCCGGTAGCTCCCGGAGTCGTCGCTCCCGGTGCCCATCAGCAGGAACGGCCGGTTCAGGCCGTCCTCGGCGACGCTGGGAAGGACGACGCCGGTGTGGCCGTCGGGGCCGGGGAAGTGCAGCTGGCCGTCCATATTGACGCCGGCCGTGATCCGCGGGTCGTCGTGCATGGTCTGGAGCGCGGTGAAGCCGCCCGCCGACTGGCCGACCATGCCGATCCGGCCGAGGTCCAGGGCCCCGGCCACCCCGGCGGGCAGGCCCGGCCGTTCGCCCAGCGCGGCGAGCTGGTCCAGCACGAAGCGGGTGTCGGCGACCCGGGTGTCCATGGCCTTGCGCAGCACCGCGCCGATGTCCAGGCCGGGCTGCCCGAGCATGCCGGGGAGCACCGAGGGGGCCAGGTCGCCGCCGGGGAAGGCGACTTCGGAGGCCTCGTAGGTGTGGTCGACGGTGACCACCACGTAGCCGCGCGAGGCGAGGTCCTCGACCAGCGCCGTCCCCCAGGTGCGCGGGTCGCCGAGGCCGGGCGAGTACAGCACCACCGGGCGCGGGCCGGCGGACAGCGCCGGGGCGTCCCTGCGGGCGTGGGTGCGGATCGCCGACCAGTCGGTGCGGCCGGGCGCGGTGCCGTAGTTGAGCAGGCCGACGCCGTCCGGGCCGTCGAAGTGCTTGCCGGCGGCGGGCTCCATGTACGGGGCGCGGTCGTCGCCGGCGGCCGGGTGGGAGGTCGGGTACCAGAGGCTGATCATCAGCTCGCGCCGCTGCCCGGGGTGCCACGGGTCCTCCCGTCCGGCGTCGGTGAGGTGCAGCGCGGTGGTGCCGATCGGGTACGGCCCGCTGGGCTCCGGCAGCCAGGCCCGCGCCTGCCGCCCGGTGCCTGCCTCCCCCGGCACCGCCGCCGCCGCTCCGGTCGCGCCGATCGTGCCCACGGCCGCTGCCGCCGCCAGTACCACCGCTGCCACGGCCCGTCCCGGAATGCCCATGGTGTTCCTCCGTCTTCCGATCATCGAACACCCAGGACACTACGGTCGGGGAGGGGGCGCGGCCGTCATACCACGGGGCCAACCCGCCCCTGAGTACCCGGGTATCACTCCCCTACGGGTACCCGCCCGGGGCCGCGTCGGCCGTCCGGGGGAACGCGCGGTGGTTCGGCGCCGAACCACCGCCGGTACACGGCGGTCCGGGCCACCGCCGGTGCTAGCTTCCAGCTGCCGCCCGGTCGGGCGGCACTCTCAGTCGCCACTCGAAGGAGCGATCCATGACCCAGGCCGGAGCGTCCGACGCGGACCACAAGAAGTCGCTGGTGCGGGAGGCCGCGGGAACGAAGACGTGGCATCACGTCGTGAGGGCGGACGCGGACGCCGCGGCCGCCTACCTCAACACCGACCCCGCCCAGGGCCCGGGTGAGGCCACCATCACCACCCGGCCCGACGGGCAGATCGACATCCTCGCCTTCCTGTAGCAGCGGGCTCCCCGCCCTCGGGCCGGTGCCGCGGCACGCCTCCCGGCACCGCGGCACCGGCCTCGGCGTGTCACCTCAGGCTCCGCCGTCCGGTCCCTGTCCCGCCAGGATGTCGGCGAAGACGATCACGAGCGCGCTCTCGCCGTACTTCGCCGTCAGCTCTCCCCGGAAGTCGCCGCTGCGCACCAGGATCCGGTTGATGTGGATCTTGGTACCGATGGGGAAGGTCATCTCCTCCTCGGACTGGTTGTTCCTGCCGAGCGCCCTTCCCCGGTGGCCCTCCGGGAGGCCGAACTCCCAGACGATCTCCTTGCCGGCGACGTACGTGTGGGTCAACGGATCGCCGTACGTGGTCGACAGGATCGCCGGCCACTCGATCGTCTGGTCGACCGGGACGTAGCCACCGTCCGGGTGGCTCTCCTGCTGCTTGAGGATGCCGCCGAACGACTCGTACAGGTGCTTGCTGTCGCCCCGCACCACGTTGCCGTCCGCGTTCGCGCGGGGCGTCGCGAAGTCGTCCCACACGCCGTTGATCCGGGCGAAGATGTCGAAGGTGTCCGCGAGGCTCCGCTCGTCCCACGCCCCCGTGGTCTGCTCGTCCGCGTAGCCCCGCGCCATGGCGACGCTGCGCCACGTCTCCAGCACCTCGCGCTCCTTCGACTTGTAGGAGAAGCCGGGGGCGGCGATCTCGCCGGGGGAGAAGCCGACCTGCCCGAGGGCCGCGAGGAGCGGGTTGATCCGGCGGTAGTCGGCGCTGAGGTAGTTCTCGCCGAGGTCGAGGTCCTTCTGCTTCTGCTTGGCCGCGAGGACCGCCGGGTCCAACTCCTGGGCGCGAGCCGCCTCGTACTCCGCGCGGGACGCCTCCCGACCGGCGACCGTCCCCCACGACTTGTCCTTGAGGGACGCCCGGGCCTTCTTGCCGTCCGCGCCTTCGGAGATCAGATAGGACCCGAGGCTGAAACCGAGGATCGTCTGCCCCTCGATGTCCCTCTCGTCCGTGTGCTTGACGACCTGGGTCCCCTTCGGGAGCTTCTCCGCGAGGGTGCGCTGCACGGGTGCCTCCGCCGCACCGGCCGTCCCCGTCCCGGGGCCGGCCGAACGCTGCACGTCGGAGGCGGCGCGCGGGGCCGGACGGCTCATCACCGCGCGGGCGTTGGCCTCGGCCTCGCGTTCGAAGCGGTCGGAGGGGTCGGAGACCTTCAGCCCGGCGCCGTTGTCAGTACCGCTGACCGGCCCCTGGCGCTGCTGGATGACATGGGTGAGCTCGTGGGCGAGGGTGTGGGCGTCGCCCCCGCCCTCGCCGATGACGACGTGGTTGCCGGAGGTGTAGGCACGCGCGCCGACCTCGGCGGCGGAGGCCTTCGCGGCGCCGCCGGTGTGGACGCGCACGTCGGAGAAGTCGGCGCCGAGGCGGGACTCCATGTCCGCACGGGTGGCCTGGTCCAGGGGCCGGCCGGGGCCGCGCAGGACATCGTGGACGGAGGAACGCTGAACGGCCGGGGCCGCGGCACGCTGGACGGCGGGGCCGTCGAAGCCCTCGTGACCGCAGCCGTCACCGTGCCGGTGCTGCTCCTCGTCCAGGCCGTGGCCGGCCCGGCGGAGCATCTGGACCACCGCCGCGTTGCCCACGGTGCCCTGGAGGGCGAGCAGCCCCGACCGCGGCTGCCCGGCCCGGGCGGGCGCGCGCCTCGCTTCCTGGCCTGCCCTGGCCCCCGTGGCTTCCTCGTTCTCCCGCTTGCGCATTGGGCTCAGCCCCTCCTGGGATCGTCGGCAACCTCCCACTCAACCCGACGACCACCGCGCGGCGGAAGGTCCTCCAGGGCAGACTCGGGGGCCCCCGCGACGGTCTCCCACGGCACTTCCGTACAGGCGGCGCGGCAGCAGGGTGCACAGCGCCCCGTCCTGGCGAACCGTCAGCCGACGGCGCTTCAGTGCGACCAGAACGGGTCGTCGTACGTGAGCAGGATGTCCGGATTGCCGTCGGCCGTGACCGGGTCGGGTGTCGGGGTGCCGAACAGGTCCCGGTGACGCCGGGAGCTTCGGACCAGGTCGCACCCGGCCGGCGCCGGATCTCCGGCTCAGGTCACTGGCGGTACTTCCGCAGCTCCCGGCGGGCCAGGGAGCGCTTGTGCACCTCGTCCGGGCCGTCGGCCAGGCGCAGGGTGCGGTTGCCGGCCCAGAGCTGGGCGAGCGGGGTGTCCTGGCTGACGCCGGCGGCGCCGTGGGCCTGGACGGCCTTGTCGAGGATCCACTCGACGGTGCGCGGGGTGGCGATCTTGATCGCCTGGATCTCGGTGTGCGCACCCCGGTTGCCGACGGTGTCCATCAGCCAGGCGGTCTTCAGCACCAGCAGCCGCAACTGCTCGATCCGCACCCGGGACTCGGCGATCCAGTCCTGCACCACGCCCTGCTCGGCCAGCGGCCTGCCGAACGCCACCCGCTCGCCGGCCCGGCGGCACATCAGCTCCAGCGCCCGCTCGGCGATGCCGATGGCGCGCATGCAGTGGTGGATCCGGCCGGGGCCGAGCCGGGCCTGGGCGATGGCGAAGCCCGTCCCCTCCTCGCCGATCAGGTTCTCCGCCGGGACGCGGACGTCCTCGAACAGCACCTCGGCGTGGCCGCCGTGGTCGGCGTCGTCGTAGCCGAAGACCGTCATGCCGCGCTTCACCGTCACGCCCGGGGTGTCGCGCGGGACGAGCACCATGCTCTGCTGGCGGTGCGGCTCGGCGGCCGGGTCGGTCTTGCCCATCACGATGAGGATCCGGCAGTCGGGGTTCATCGCGCCGGTGATGTACCACTTGCGGCCGTTGACCACGTACTCGTCGCCGTCCCGTTCGATGCGGGTGGCGATGTTGGTGGCGTCCGAGGAGGCGACCTCGGGCTCGGTCATCGCGAAGGCGGAGCGGATCCCGCCGTCGAGGAGCGGGCGCAGCCAGCGCTCGCGCTGCTCGGGGCTGCCGAACTGGGCGAGCAGTTCCATGTTGCCGGTGTCGGGCGCCGCGCAGTTGAGCGCGGGCGGCGCCAGCTGGATGCTGCGGCCGGTGATTTCGGCGAGCGGGGCGTACTGGAGGTTGTTGAGGCCGGCACCGAGCTCGCCGGGCAGGAAGAGGTTCCAGAGGTTCTGCTTGCGGGCCTCGGCCTGGAGGTCGGCGACGACCGGGGGGACGGCCCAGGGATCGCGGTCCCGGTCGGCGAGTTGGGCGGCGAGGACGGGCTCGGCGGGGTACACGTGCTCGTCCATGAAGGCGAGCAGCTGCTCGCGGAGTTCGTTCGTCCGGGCGTCGTAGGCGAAGTCCATCGGTGTTCGGTTCTCCTTGAGGGTGCTCGGGCCTTGGGGAGCTCAGGCGGTGAGGGGTGATCAGGCCTTGAGGGTGCCCAGCCCGTGCCGGGCGAGGATCGGGGCCATCTCGCCGGCGCGCTCGAAGCCGGCGCCCAGGGTCCGGCCCTGCTGGAAGCGGAAGTGGATGCCCTCGGCGACGGCGGCGAGCTTGAAGGAGGCGAAGGCGACGTACCAGTCGAGGTCCTCCGCCCGGCGGCCGGTCGCGTCGGCGTAGCGGGAGACGATCTCGTCCGGCCCGGGGAAGCCGGGGGCGGTCATGGCGGAGGGGATGATGCCGCCGCCGACGCCCGCGAGTTCGGTGTACATCACCAGGAGGCCGACGTCGGTGAGCGGGTCGCCGAGGGTGGACATCTCCCAGTCCAGGACGGCGGCGATGCCGTCGTCCGCGTCGACCAGCACGTTGTCCAGGCGGTAGTCGCCGTGCACCAGGGCGGGCGCGGGTGAGGCCGGCAGCCGTCGGCCGAGGAGGTCGCCCAGCCGGTCCAGGTCCGGCAGGTCGCGGCTGCGGGAGGCGGCGAGCTGCTTGGCCCAGCGGCGCAGCTGGCGCTCCAGGTAGCCGTCCGGGTGCCCGAAGTCGGCGAGGCCGACGGCGGCGGGGTCGATCCGGTGCAGGGTGGCGAGGGTGTCGACCAGCCTGCGTCCGAGCGCGTGCACCCGCTGCTCGCCGAGGGCGGCGAGCGGGGCGGCGTCGCGGTGGGCGGTGCCGGGGACGTACTCCATGAGGTACCAGGGCGCGCCGAGCACCTCCTCGCCCTGGTCGAGCAGGAGCGTCCGGGGGACGGGGACGCCGGTGTCGCGCAGCGCGGTCATCACCCGGTACTCGCGGCCCATGTCGTGGGCGGTGGCGAGGACGTGCCCGAGCGGGGGCCGGCGCAGCACCCAGCGGGAGACGCCGTCGCCCAGGAGGTACGTGAGGTTGGAGCGGCCCCCCTCGATGAGGTCGGCCCGCAGCGTCCCCTGGAGGGTGCCGGGCAGCTCGCGCTCCAGGTGGGACCGGAGGCGGGCCAGGTCCAGGCCGGGCGGGTCGGCGGGGGTCTCGGCCATCGGGCGGCTCCTCCAGGCGGGGTCTCGTTGACTAAGCGCTTGCTTAGCATTCAGCCGCGGGCGTCCGCTGTCAATGCCACATGTCGAAGTCGCCCGAGGTCGCTCAAGACCGCATATCCATGCCGTACCCGGAACCGCTCGACGAGCGCGGCGGTGTCCTCGGCGTCCAGCGCGAGCCCGAACCCACCACGGAGGGTGGCCTCGGATTCTGGTGCGCCACCGGTACCGGCCTGTTCCGTTCACGCGTGGAGGTCGACGGAATCGGTCAGGCCGGAAGATCATTTTTCCGCTGAGAGATCCGCGGAACATCCCCTACCCTGCCGGGGTGGCTGGAATGAGGATCATCGTGTGCCTGCCCGGCGCGGACGCGACCAGGGTGGACGAGGCGGTCGCGGAGGCGATGCGGCCCTTCGCGTCGGACGGCGTGGGCGCCGTGGAGCGGGACGTGTGGGACAGCTACCGGATCACCGGCGGTGGAGGGCTGCCCGTCCTGCCCGGCCACGAGGACGACCCGCGCCTGGTCGCCGGGCGGCCGTTCCCCGACGGGACGCCGGACGGAGCGGAACCCGGCCTGTGCGCGGGTGGACCGCGCGAGCTGATCGACTTCCGCGACCGGCAGCGGACGGAGGCCGCCGAACACGCCGGCCTGGTGTGGGACCGCTGGCGGGAGGTGGCCGCCGAACACCCCGTCGCGGACGGCGAGTCCGTGTTCTACGGGCGCCACCTCACTGACGGTGGAACCCGGGCGTCCTACCCGGGCTCGCGGGAGGCTGTCGCCTACCGGGCGCAGCCGGCCGTACGCGCCTGGGCCGAGGTCGCGCCGGCCCTCGAACGGCGCGACCTCGGCGACCAGTTCACCTTCGGCTGGGACCCGGTCGGCATCGGTGAGCGCAGCCGCGAGGAGTTCACGCTGGCCTACGCTCTCAGCCTGCTGTCGCCGCGCGGTGTGCTCACCCTCGGCGGATGGTGGTGCGACGGGGACGAGGAGCCGCTGCACGGGGCCTGCCGGAGTCGGGCCACGTGCGGCCACGAGCCGGAGGTCGCCGGCAGGCACCAGGACCTCCTGGCCTATCTCATCGGCCTTCCCGGCGACACCCTGCTGGTCAACGTCCGCTGCCACGTGTGAGTCGAGGGGGCCGCTCCGTCGAGGGCGCCGCCCCCGGCTCAGCGGGGTTCGGCGGGCTGCGTGGCCCCGGCCACGCCGTAGATGGTGATGGCGGGCGCGGGGACCGAACCGGGAGCGGCGGTCGCGGCACCGGCGGCGCCGACGGCGATGCCGGTGACGACGCAGGCGAGCACCGCGGCGGCTCCTGCGGCGGAGGCGAGCCGACTCCGGCGGGTCGTGGTCGCCGGACGGTCCAGCGGGCGGTAGTACGTCCTGTTCATGGCACACCAGTCCAATCGGGAAGGTCCACGGAGGTTCATGGGGCTGATGCGACCCTAGCCGGGACCGGAACGATTGGGTGCGGAGCGCCGTGGCCATGCCACGAACTTGGCCGGAAAGCTGTGCGGCGCGCCCCCCTGGGGACGGATGTCGCCGAACTGGACGACGAGACGTCCGTCCTCGAACCCGACCACCGGCCGGTGCTCCGCGCCGCCCTCCAGCGCGTCCTGGACCGTCAGGCCGGCGCGGTTCCGGCGGAGCATCCGCCTTGTGACGTAGAGCAGTTGCTTCCTCCCCCGCACCCTCCGCAACCGGGCCGGACCCGCCTCGACAGAGGTCGATCAAAAGTGTTCTGATGATCACATCCATCGATCGTCTTCAGAACACCGCCTGATCGAAGATCAGAGAAATGGGGTCCGGTGCGGACTGCTCGCAGCTCGGCCATCCTGCTGGCAATGGGGGTCCTCGGGGCCTCCGCCCTCGCGACGGGATGCTCCGGCACGCAGAGCAGACCCTCCTCCGCCGCAACCGGCACCACACCTTCCACGCCCGCCGCGAGCACCACGACCGAGGCCCCCGCCCCGCCCCCGCCGCCCGCTCCCACGCCCACCTGGGACGGCCAGGTCAAGGTCCTCGGCGACGGCTCCACCTCCGACACCGGCCCGCAGCCCAAGCAACCCGTGCCCGAGCGGCTCAAGCCGGGCGAGAAGCCGCCGCAGTTCGTCGTCTTCTCCTGGGACGGCGGCCTGGAGGGCGACGAGCGCCTGTTCTCCCGCTTCCGCAAGCTCGGTGTGGAGAACGACGCCCAGATGACCTTCTTCCTGACCGGCCTCTACACCCTCCCCAAGTCCAAGAGCACGCTCTACCAACCACCGCAGCACAAGGCCGGCGAAGCCTCCATCGACTTCGCCACCGACCCCCACATCAAGGACACCCTGGAGCAGGTGCGCCTCGCCTGGCTGGACGGCAACGAGATCGGCACCCACTTCAACGGGCACTTCTGCGGCCCCAAGGGCGGCGGCGACTGGAGCACCGAGGAGTGGAAGAGCGAGCTCGACCAGTCGGTCTCCTTCGTCACCAACTGGAAGACCAACACCGGGCTCAAGGACCTCCCGCCGCTCCCCTTCGACTACACCAAGGAGCTGGTCGGCGGCCGCGCCCCCTGCCTGGAGGGCCAGAAGAACCTGCTGGCGGCCGAGAAGGCGGCCGGCTTCCGGTACGACGCCAGCTCCCCGGGCGAGTTCCAGGTCTGGCCCGTCAAGAAGGACGGCGTCTGGAACTTCCCGCTGCAGATGCTCCCCTACTCCGGCAAGTCGACCCAGAGCCTCTCGATGGACTTCAACTTCCTGGCCAACCAGTCCGGGAACACCACCAACGGCGACCCCAAGAAGTACGACACCTGGGAGAAGGAGACCCGGGACAGCTACCTCGCCGGCTTCGAACGCGTCTACAACGGCAGCCGCGCCCCGCTCTTCATCGGCAACCACTTCGAGTCCTGGAACGGCGGCATCTACATGCAGGCCATCGAGGACGTGATGAAGAACGTCTGCAAGCGCGACGGTGTCCGCTGCGTCTCCTTCCGTCAGGTCGCCGACTGGCTGGACGCCCAGGACCCGAAGGTCCTCGACAAGCTGCGTCAACTCGACCCCGCCCAGCCCGCCGACTGGTCCCGCCTGGTCAAGTGACACGGCGGACCCGCAGGCGCCCTGGACCCTGGGACCCCGACCCCCACGGCCATCTCCGAACGAGGTGTGCGGCCAGGAGCCGGCGCCTGGCGCCGCCCTCACGGGCCGGCCGGTCAGCGTCACGGCCGTGAAGTTCGGCGAGGCCTGCCCGTAGCCGGGTAGCCCGGCCGGTGTGGTCCGGACGGCCGACCCGACGGCTTTCGGTCGACCGCTCCGGGGCAGACCCGTCGATCCGTCGATCCGTCGGATCCGGATCCGATCCGCCCCGCGCTCGCGGGGCCGCTGGACGCGCCTCCGGCCGGGTCCGTCCCCTGCGCGGACCCGACCGGCTGCTCGTGCGGCGGGTACCGGACGGGCGCGTCGACCGGGCCTGGGGCCTGGTTCGTGTGCCTGTCCTTTGCCGTGGGGATCGATCCTAGGCAGGGGCGTCTTACCGAATGCTTACCGATTGCCCGGCGACCGGTACGACGACGGTAAGGCGGTAAGGCCGTGAAGCGGCAAGGCCGTAGCACGGTGAGCGGGACCGCCGGCGCCCCGGCCGCTACCGGATGTCGCTCAGCTCCCGCGCCTCCGCCAGCACCCGCGCCGCCGACTCGGGCAGCCCGGCCGCCCCGTACGCCCGGCCGAGCGCGCGCAGCGCCTCCGCGAGGAAGGAGCGCCAGCCGCGGGCCCGCCACACCAGGACCGACTCCTCCAGGTGCGCGACCGCCGAGGCGTGGTCCCCCGCCGCCAGGTCCAGTTCCCCGAGGATGCCGAGCGCCTGGGCGAGGTGGTGCCCCAGGTCGAAGCGGCGGGCGATGGCCAGCGCGGCCTCGGCCGTCCCGCGGGCCCGGCCGTCGCCGGTGGCCGCGTACAGCATGGCCAGGTAGAGCAGCGAGAACGCCTCCACGTAGCGGTCCTTGAGGGAACGGGCCATGGCGAGCGAGCGGAGCAGCAGTTCGCCGCCGCGCTCCACCTGGCCGGCCCGGCCGTGGGCGGCTCCCAGGAACTGGATCGCGGTCGCCTCGAAGCGGGTGTTGCCGATCAGCCGCGCCAGCCGCAGCGTCTCGGTGAGGTGCTCGATCGTGCGGTCGAGGTCCGACTCCCCGTAGGCGATGGCGATGATCTGGTGGGCCCGGGCCTCGCCGCCCGGGTGGTCGTGGGCGGCGGCGAGGTCCAGTGCGCGGCGGCCGGCGTCCAGGGCCTCCTGCTCGCGGCCCTGGGCCACCAGGCTCCAGGCGGTCAGCACCAGGGCGTCGGCGGTCCCGCGCGGTTCGCCCACCTGCTCGAACAGGTGCTGGAGCTGCCGGGCGCGGTCCGCCAGCGCGACCATCGTCTGGGAGCCGTCCGCCAGGTCGACGGCCGTCCCGGCGCCGTCGGCCGGGGTGGTCCAGGTCGTCACCTCGATCAGGCCGCGGGTGAGCACGGCCGTGCCCAGGCCGTCGCCGGCCGAGCGGCAGGCCTGGAGGACGGCCAGGTGGGTGGTGCGCCACTCGTCGTACAGGCCGCGCACGTCGCAGTACTTCTCCTGGCAGGCGGCCAGGTCCCAGGCCATCGGCACCATGCGCAGCGCGGCGGCCTGCCGGGCGCTCGCGTTCAGGGCCGGCTGCTCGGCGTCGAACCAGGCCATCGGGTCGTCCAGCAGCGCCGCCGCGAGGCCGGACGGCATCGGGTGGCGCGGCGCGGCGCCGTGGATCGGCGCGAAGCACGGCCCGGGCACCTGGTCGGCGGCCTGCTCGGCCAGCCAGAGCCAGGCGCCGAAGGCCCGTTCGAGCGCGGCGGCGCGTACCGCCGGCTCGTCCGCGGCCTCGGCGTGCTCGCGCGCGTACAGCCGGACCAGGTCGTGGAAGCGGTAGCGCAGGTGCGGCTCCGCGCCGGTCTCCTGCAGCAGTTGGGCGTCGATCAGTTCTTCCAGCTGCCGCTCGGCCTGCTCCGGCGGGATGCCGGCCAGCGCGGCCGCGGCCCACGGCGCGAAGTCGGGCGCGTCGAGCAGCCCGAGCAGCCGGAACGTCCGCCGGGTCGGCTCCGACAGCCGGGCGTAGCCGACCGCGAAGCCGGCCCGCACGGCCAGGTTCCCGGCCGACAGCTCGTCGAGCCGCCGCCGTTCGTCGCGCAGCAGGTGCGTGAGCCGGGCCAGGGTCCAGCGCGGCCGGGCGGCCAGCCGGGCCCCGGCGATGCGGACGGCCAGCGGCATGCCGCCGCACAGCTCGACGATCTGGGCGGCGGCCACCGGTTCGGCGGCGACCCGGTGGTCCCCGAGGATGCGACGCAGCAGCGTCCGCGCGTGGGGGGCGTCGAGCTCGTGCAGGTCGACGAGCCGGGAGCCGGGCAGGGCCGTGAGCGCGGCGCGGCTGGTGACCAGGACGGCCGGGCGGGGCCCGGGGCGGTCGCCCGCGCCCACCGCGTCCGCCGTACCGGCCGCGTCCCCCGGGGTCCCCGGGAGCAGCGGCCCGATCTGCTGCTCCCCGGCGGCGTTGTCGAGGAGGACGAGCGTACGGCGGCCGGCGAGCAGGGTGCGGTACAGCGCGGACCGCTCCTCCAGGGAGGCCGGGATCTCCCGGGGGTCGGCGCCGAGGGCGCGCAGGAAGGCGGCTAGGACGCCGGCCGGGTCGGCGGGCGTCTCGTCGGCCCCGCGCAGGTCGGCGTACAGCCGGCCGTCGGGGTAGTCGGCGGCGGCGCGGTGCGCGGCGTGGACGGCCAGCGCCGTCTTGCCGATGCCGCCCATGCCGGCGATCACCGGCACCCGGCCGGCCGCCAGGGCGTCCAGGACGATCCGCACCTGTTCGTCGCGCCCGGTGAAGTCCGGGATGTCCCGGGGGAGTTGGGAGGGAACGCGGGCCGGGCCGAGGTCCGTGCGGGCGCCCTCCCGGTCGTGCGCCAGCAGCGCCAGGAAGACGTTCTGCACCTGCTCGCCCGGCTCGATCCCGAGCTCCTCGGACAGCCGCCGGCGCAGCGCCTGGAAGCGGCGCAGCGCCTCGGCCGCCCGCCCGTCCGCCGCCAGCAGCTCCAGCAGGGCGGCCTGCACGGGTTCGTCGAACGGGTGCTCCTCGGCGAGCGCCGTCAGGGCGGGAACGGCGGTCCGGGCCACCCCGGCGGCCGGTGCGGCGCGGGCCAGCGCCAGGACGGTGGCGCGCACCTCGTCCGCCACGGACGTCACCAGCGGGTCCTCGCGGTTGATCCGCTCCACCCCGGCCAGCACCGGGCCGCGCCGCAGGCCGATCGCCCCGGCCGGGTCCCCGTCGGCGGCGAGCCTGCGGAACCGTCCGAGGTCCACCGCGTCCGGCCCGGTCACCAGCCGGTAGCCCTGCGCGTCGGACTCCAGCGCCACCGCCTCGTCCCCGAAACGCCCGAGCCAGGTGCGCAGCCGGGACATCCCGGTGTGCACCGCGCCCCGCCCGACCCGGTCCGCCTGCCCCGCCCAGACGAGGTCCAGCAGCCGCCCGACGGGCAGCCGCTCGCCCTCCGCGAGCAGCAGCGCGCCCAGGAGCCCACGCAGCACGGTGGCCCGCGGCAGCGTCTGCGGCACCGAGTCCACGGCGACCGTCAGGGGCCCCAACAGCCCGAACGTCATCTTCATCCGCTTCAGCCTAGTACCGCGCGGCCCGCCGCCCGATACCCCGCGGCCCGCCGACCCGACACCGCGGGGCCCGCCGCTCCACGGGCCCCGCAGCGGGTTACCGGGCGGCCGTCGCCTTCATGTAGGCGGACCAGACGCGGGCCGGAAGGGCGGCGTCGGAGGTGTCCGGGGCGGCGCCGCCGAGGCCTTCCAGGGAGAGCAGCTTCATGTCCTTCAGGTCCGCCCGGAACACGGTGACCGCCGTCGACGACTGCCCGTCGTAGCCGACGAACCACCCGGCCGTACGGTCCGCGATGGTGCCCGGCTTGGCGGCCAGGTTCGGGCCCGCGTCCGCCGCGGCCTTGGCGGCGCCGTCGCGGACCGAGCCCTTGAGCGCCGCGTCCACCTCGGCCGCGACCGCCGGGGCCAGCACCTGGACGGCGGGCGGCAGGCGCAGGGGCAGCTGGACGCCGTTGCGGGACACCTTGAGCACCGAGTACGGGTCGGTGTGCCGGCCGCCCGCCGCGAAGGTGGCGTACGCGTCGGCGGTGCGGACGGCGCTGGGGGTGGAGTTGCCGACGCCGAGGGCCGGGACGAGTTCGCCCAGGCTGGTGGGGAGCAGGCCGAGGTCGGTGGCGGTCCGCTGCACCCGGTCCAGGCCGACGTCCATGCCGAGCTGCATCAGCGGCCCGTTGACGGACTGCTCGACCGCGTTCCGCAGGGTGATCGTGCCCCAGCTCCGCCTGCCCTCGTTGACGGTCTTGACGATCTTCCCGTCCCTCCCCCAGTACGGCCCCTCCGGGGTCATCACGTTCACCCCGTCGTCGCCGTTGTAGGGGGTGGCGGGCGTCACCGGGGTGCGGTCGCCGCCCCGCCGACGCTGCGCCCCCTCGCCGAGACCGGCCGCGTACACCACCGGGGTGAAGGCCGAACCGATGGGCACGGTGGTGGTGTTGGCGTTGTTGAAGCCCTGTTTCAGGTAGTCGGGGCCGCCGTGGAGCGCGACGATCCTGCCGTCCGGGGCCACCGAAGCGGCGCCGACCTTGAGGAACCTGTCGGCCTCCCGGTTGTCCGGGTCGATCCCCGCGGTGGCGTCCCGCACGGCGGCGGCCAGCGCGTCGACCTTCGGCTTCTCGAAGGTGGTGCGGATCTGGTGGCCGCCGAGGTCGAACTGGGCCGGAGTGATGTCGCTGTGGCTCTCCACGTAGGCGCGGGCCATGTCCACCAGGTACCCGATCTGGCCGCTCAGCCCCGCCGACTTCGGCTGCGGCCTGGGCTCGGGGAAGACGGTGTACCGGGCGCGCTCGGCCGCGGACAGCTTTCCGACCTTCACCATCCGGTCCAGGATCCAGGACCAGCGCTCCTCGGCCCGCTCGTGGTTCTGCGGGCCCACCGCCGGGTCGTACTGCCCGGCGCCCTTCAACACGGCTGCCAGCAGGGCGCCTTCGCTCGGGTCGAGCTGGGAGACGTCCTTGCCGTAGTAGGCCGCCGCGGCGCGCTCGATGCCGTAACTGCCGCGCCCGAACCAGCTGGTGTTGAGGTAGCCGGCCAGGATGTCCTGCTTGGTCATCCGGTCGTCCAGCTTGACCGCGATGACGATCTCGCTGAGTTTGCGGGAGATGTCCTGCCGCTGGTTCAGGTAGATGTTCTTGACGTACTGCTGGGTGATGGTGGAACCGCCCTGGGTGTCACCGCCCATGACCATCTGGGAGACGGCGCGGCCGATGCCGGTCAGGGAGATGCCCGGGTCGGTGTAGAAGGTCTCGTTCTCGGCGGCGAGCACCGCCCACTGGACGTGCTCCGGCACCTGGCCGAGCGGCACCTCCTGCCGGTTGGTCGGGCCGATCCGCGCCATCTCGGTGCCGTCCGCCCAGTAGTAGACGTTGTTCTGCTGGGTGGCGAAGGAGTTCAGGTCCTCCGGGACGGCGGTGTTCACGTAGAACCAGACCAGCCAGCCGACCAGCGCCGCCGTTCCGGTCCCGGCCACCAGCAGCAGCTGCCGCCAGGACGGGAGCCAGCGGCGGATCCCGCGCCGTCCGCGGCGCGGGTAGTCGATCCGCAGCGAGGGGCGCCGCCCCTTCCGCGGACGCGCCTCCCGGAGCGGCCTGCGTCGCCGCGGTAAGCGCCACCGGCGGCGTCCGGGCTTCTCGTCCTCGGGCCCGTCGTCCTGCTGAGCACGCACAGTCCGGTCTCCGATTCGCTCGTGGGACTGATCCTCCGCACTCAAGACGCGATGAGAACATCAGTACGTAGGCCTGGCCGCGGTGTGATCATGGTCATACCCCGAGCCCCTGACACGGGGGACGGGCGGGGCGCGTGGCGGACGGGCGCCCTGGGACGGGGCTGGCCGACGGCGGGCGGGCATCCGGCGGCGGGGCGGCCAGCGGCGGCCGGGCGCCCGGCGGCGGGGCGGGCGGCCCTGCGGAAGGCGGTCCGCCGCATCCCCGGCCTACCGCCAGAATGGCGCCATGAGGATGATCCAGACCGCGCTCGGCGCGCTGCTGCTCCTACTGGTCGTCGGCAGCATCCTGCGCACGCTGGTCGTTCCGCGCGGGCTCTACTCGGCGCTGGTGATGCGGCTCTGGCGGGTGCTGCGCACCCTGCTTCGGCTGTCCGCCGTACCGGCCCGCGGGTACCACGCCCAGGACCGGGCGCTCACCTGGCTGGCGCCGCTGGTCCTGCTCGGCATGCTCGGGGTGTGGCTCGGCTGCATGCTGACCGCCTACACCCTGCTGCTGCACGGCACCTCCGAACTCAGCTGGTCGGTGGCCGTGCGCGAGGCCGGATCCAGCCTGTTCACCCTCGGCTTCGCCAGCGGCGAGCGGCTGCACCTCTCCGCGATCGACTTCCTGGCCGCCGCCAGCGGTCCGCTGGTGATCGCCCTGCAGATCTCCTACCTGCCGACCCTCTACGCCGCCTACCAGCGCCGCGAGACCGAGGTGACGCTGCTCCAGTCCCGGGCCGGCGAGCCCGCCTGGGGCCCCGAGCTGCTGGCCCGCCAGTCCCTGGTGGACACCGAGACCGCCCTGCCCCAGCTCTACCGGGACTGGGAGCGGCTGGCCGCCGACATCGGCGAGAGCCACTCCAACTACCCGGTGCTGCTCTCCTTCCGCTCCCCGCAGCCCAACCGCAGCTGGGTGGTCGGGCTGATCGCCGTGATGGACGCCGCCGCCCTGCACCTCGCGCTCTGCCCGCGCTCGGCCCCGCCCGAGGCCCGACTGGTGCTCCGGGCCGGCTTCACCGCGATGCGCGACATCGCCCGCTCGCTGCGGATCGGCTTCGACCCGGACCCGGACCCGGACCTCCCGATCCGGCTGACCTACGCCGAGTACCTGGGCGCGGTCGCGATGATCACCGCGGCCGGCTTCCCGCGCGAGCGCCCGGTCGAGGACGCCTGGGCGCACTTCCACGGCTGGCGGGTCAACTACGAGGCGCTGGCGTACGAGCTGGCCCGCCGCAGCGACGCCGTCCCCGCGCTGTGGACCGGCCCGCGCGACTTCCACGCCCCGGTCATCCCTCCGGCCCGGCCCCCGGACCGCCGGCCCTCCTCGGCTCCGCCGCAGCTGCCGCCGTCCTGAGGGGCGGGACGCGGCGGGGCCCGGTGCGGACCACCTCCGCACCGGGCCCCGCCGTCTCAGGCGCTCAACCGTTCAATCGGTGAGCCGCTCAGCCGTTCAGCTGCTCAGCCGTTCGGCAGCTCAGACGTCCACCGTGGCGCCGCTCGCCAGCGAACGCTCGGCGGCGGCCAGGATCTCCACCACCCGCAGGCCGAAGTCGGCCCCGCAGGGGTGCGGCTCGCCGGAGGCCGCCGAGGCCTGCAGGGCGTCCAGCGCCCGGTGCAGCGCCGCGACCGGGCCCTCGCCCCGCGCGGGCAGCTGCACCACGCCGTGCTCGCCGCGCAGCTCCATGCCCGTCCCGCCCGCCGCGAGCGGCGCGGTCAGGCTGAGCGCGAGCGTGCTGGAGGCGCCGCCGGCGTGCCGCACCACCAGGTGCACGGTGTCCAGCGGTCCGGCCGCCGCCGTCACCCGGGTGGCGTCGCCCAGCACCGGCAGCAGCACGGACAGCGCGTGCGGGCCGACGTCCCACAGCGCGCCCTTCTCCTCCCGCCACGGCGAGGCCGCGTACGGGCTGGTGCTGCCGGGGGCGAACACCGAGCCGAGCCAGTCCGAGCGGCCGGTGAACCAGCCGCCGAGCTCCGCCTGCCGCTCGATCCACGGGATCTGCTCGCCGCCGAAGCGCACGGTGAAGAAGACCACCGAGGCGACCTTGTGCTCGCGCACCGCCGCGGCCACGGCCTCGGCGTCCGGCACGGTCAGCGCGACCGGCTTGTCCAGCAGCAGGTGGCAGCCGGCCTCGGCGGCCCGCACCGCGAGGCCCGCCTGGACGGTCGGGGGCAGCGCGATGGAGACCGCGTCCACCTCGGCCAGCAGCCGGTCGAGGTCCGCGTACCCCGGCACGCCGTACCCGGCGCCCAGCGCCTCGGCCGCCTCCGGTCGGCGGCCCCAGACGCCGGTGAACTCCAGCCCGGGGTGCTCGGCCAGGACGGGCGCGTGCACCCGCTCCGCCCAGGGGCCGGTTCCCAGCAGTCCGATCCGCACGATGTCTCCGTTCTCCGTTGTTCGAGTGTCCGCGTGTTCGTCTGTTCGCGTGTCCGCGTGTCCGCGTGTTCCTGGCGGGCGTCCCACCTGAGGGTCCCCCGGCGAGGCTTCAGCCCAGGACGCGGGCCAGGGTGAAGCCGTCGTAGCCCTTGCTGCCGACCGTCTGCACCGAGGTCGCGGTGACCGTCGGCTCGGCCGCGATCAGCTCGTGCAGCGCCCGGGTGCCGAGCACCGTCGGGTCGGTGCTGGCCGGGTCGGCGACCGCGCCGCCGCGCACCACGTTGTCGACGATGATCAGCGAGCCGGGCCGGGTCAGCTGGAGCGCCCGGCGGAAGTACTCCGGGTTGCTCGGCTTGTCGGCGTCGATGAAGACCAGGTCGAAGGGCTCCACGCCCTGTTCCACCAGCGCGGCCAGCGAGTCGGCGGCCCGGCCCGCCCGGACCTCGGCGACCCCGGCCAGCCCGGCGGCCGCCAGGTTGTCCCGGGCGACCTCGGCGTGGTGGGGGTTCAGCTCCAGGGTCAGCAGGGTGCCGTCCGCGGGCAGTGCCCGGGCCAGCCAGATCGCGCTGTAGCCGCCGAGCGTGCCGACCTCCAGGATCCGCTTCGCGCCCTGGGTCAGTGCCAGCAGGTGGAGCAGCTTGCCCTGGTTGGGGGCCACCGCGATCTTCGGCAGCCCGGCCGCGTCGGCGGCGGCCGTGGCCCGCTCCAACACCGCGTCGGGCCCGACCAGCTGCTCGGTGAAGTACGCGTCCACGGCGTCCCAGGTCGGCTGCAAAGACATCGGGCCCTCCGGAGTGCAAGATCGGCAGGTACCCGGCCGATGCTACTCCGAGGGCCCGAGGGCACCACGACGACGGTTGTGGACGACCGGTCGAGGACCGACCGACCGGACGAGCGGTCGGACGAGCGGTCGGACGAACGGTCGGACGGGCGACCGGTCCTCGACCGGCTACCCGGCCGGCTGTCCGACCCGCTACTCGGCGGCGGCGCCGGCCCTGGCCGCCTCCGCCGCCTCCTCGGCCTCGATCCTGGCGTGGGTCTTGGCGGCACGGCGCTTCATGAACCAGGCCGAGAGCAGGCCGATCACCAGCGCCGCTCCCAGACCCGCCCAGGAGAACCGGGCCAGCCAGGGCTCGATGCTCTTGCCGACCTTGTAGACCAGCAGCGTCGTACCGCCGGCCCAGACGATGCCGCCCAGCACGTTGGCGATCAGGAACTTCCAGTACGGCATCTTCAGCGCGCCCGCCAGCGGACCGGCGAAGATGCGCAGCAGGGCGATGAACCGGCCGAAGAAGACCGCCCACATGCCCCACTTCTGGAACGAGCGCTCGGCGGTGGCCAGGTGCGAGGGCCCGAAGTGCTTGGGGAACTTGCGTCCCAGCTTCTCGAAGAGCGGCTTGCCCCCCTTGCGTCCGATCGAGTAGCCGATCGAGTCACCGATGATCGCGCCGGCGATCGCACAGATCGCGACGCCCCACGGGCTCACCACACCCTTGACGGCCATGAGGGACGCCGTGACCAGGGCGATCTCGCCGGGCAAGGGAATGCCCAGCGATTCCAGGCCGATGATCAGACCGACCACGGCGTACACCGCCGTGGGCGGAATCCCCTCGATCCAGGCGTCGATGTGCAAGGCCAGTCCCTCCGTGGCAGGACGGGACCGGCAGCGCTCCCCCTGGAGCAGCGTGCCCGTCCCGGCAGTTCGTCCGATGGCGGCACCCAGGCCGCTCCCCCAGAGCGAGCCTAACGTGCCGGGCGGCCTGTCCCCCCGGCCGATCACCCGTGGTTACGACGTACGCCCCGAGGCCATGGTTCCAGGTCGGCCGGCGTTTCTTCAAGATTCGGCAAAACGCAGTGCGACCACGGACGGGCGCTGCTTGATCCGGCGCGCGAGCGGCAGCAGGGCGCTCACCGGCCAGCGTCCGCCCTCCGGGTACACCTCGCGCAGGTCGGTGACCCCGGGGTGCGCGGTGGCCAGCCGACCGCGCTCGTCCGCGTCCATCCCGAACGGCATCGGCGGGGCCTGGTACTGCCGGTCCCGCAGCTTGCCCTCGACGGCCCGCCGGCTGAACCAGCGCGGCACCGCGTCCAGCACCATGGCCCCGCCGGGGAAGCGCTCGGCGCAGGCCGCGATCAGGTCGCGGACCTCCTGCGGCCGCAGGTACATCAGCAGCCCCTCGGCGCTCAGCAGCACACCGTTCGCCGGGTCCACCTCGTCCATCCAGCCCGGGTCGGTGACCGAGTGCGCGACGATCCGGTGCCGCTCGTCCGGCGGCAGCAGCCGCCGTCGCAGCGCGGCGGTCTCCGGCAGGTCCACCGACAGCCAGTCCGCCCGCCCGTTGTCCACCCGCCAGGCCTGGGTCTCCAGCCCGTCCCCGAGCCCGACCACGGTGCCGCGCGGGCAGCGGATCAGGAAGTCGGCCACCTCGCGGTCGAAGCAGGCCGCCCGCAGTGCCTGGAGCTGGCTCACCAACGCGTTCCGGCCGAACCGCTCCGCGAACGGGTAGTCGATCCGGTCCACCAGCTCGACCGCCTTCGGGTCCGGCAGCACGGTGTCCGCCCGCCGCGCCTCCAGAGCCCGGTGCCACAGCGTCCACAGCGCCGTCTCCGGCACCTGCCCCAGCTCCGGCCGCACCCCGCCGCCACTCATCGCTCACTCCTTCGGACGTGGTCCCGTCATGGGCATGAACCCGCCGATTCTCACACCCCCTCCGCCCCTCCCCTCCCGCCGACGCGCCGACCACCACGAGGGGGCGCATCCACCGCGACCGGGGCGCCCACCGCCCGGCACACGCCGTTGCACGTGGTCGCGCAGGTGAGGCGGGCCGACCACGGATCCGCTGACCGGGGCACCGAATAGAATCCCCACCAGCGAACGGAATGCCCGGCGGTGTCGGGCCCGGGCGGACAGGGGGCGTCATGGGGGCCGTACCGGGAGCACGGGAGGAACTCGACCGGCTGGGCCGGGCCCTCCGGAGGCAACTGGTCGACCTGGTCGACGACTTGGCGCCCGACAGTGATCCGAGCCTGCCGCCGCTCGGCGAGCCGGAGACCGTCCACGGGCACGAGCCGCTCCGCCACCGGTACTCGGTCGACGCCTTCACGGGGAAGCGCCCCGCCCACGTCAGCGCCGCCGACACCGCGTCCCGCGCGGCCGACCTGCTCGACGCGGCGGGCTGGGAGGTCACGACCTCCCGCGAGGACACCGACGGGACGCCCCACATCGTCGTCACCGCCCGCCACGACGGCTGCGGCATCGAGATCCGTACGACCGACCACGCGCCCACCATCCGGTTCGCCGGCCGGACACCGGCGGTGGCCCTGCACGAGCCACAGGAGTTCCGGCGGCCGCGGCCGGTCCGCACGGCCGAGACCGTCACACCCGGGTACGTGCTGTGCTACGAGTGCGACGGCCTGGGCTGGTGCCATGGCTGCGAGGGGCGCGGCCGACTGCCCGACCCGACCCGCGGGCGGATCAACTGTCCCGCCTGCCACCGGAGCCGTGTCTGCGTGATCTGCCGGGGCGCGGCGGAGCTCGCCGTCTCCCAGCTGTCCCCTTACCAGCATGGCTACTACCCGGAGTCGGAGCGGTAACGGGCCCGACCGACTCGGCGGTCCGTGCCCTCGACGACCGCGAAGGTCGGCCCGGGCCGGCCCGCGGGTCAGCCGGCCGCGGCGGCGAGGCTCTCCCGGGCGGCCCCGGCCACGGCCTCGGCGGTGAGCCCGAACTCCCGGTACAGCCGCTCGTAGTCGGCGGAGGCGCCGAAGTGGTCGAGGCTGACGATCCGGCCGTGCTGCCCAACCAGCTCGCGCCAGCCGAGCGCCACGCCCGCCTCCACGCTCACCCGCGCCGTCACCGCGGGCGGGATGACCTCGTCGCGGTACTCCCGGGGCTGGGCGGCGAACCACTCCAGGCACGGCAGCGACACCACCCGGCTCGCCACGCCCTCGGCGGCCAGCAGGTCCTGGGCCGCCGACGCGAGGTGGACCTCCGAGCCGGTGGCGAGGAGCAGCACCCGCGGCGCGGCGCCGTCGGCCGGGTCGCGCAGGACGTAGCCGCCGCGGGCGGCGCCGTCCGCCGGTGCGTACCCGGCCGTGCCGCGGTCGAGGACGGGCACCTTCTGCCGGGTGAGGACGAGGCCGGTCGGCCGGTCGTGCTGCTCCAGCAACGCCCGCCAGCAGGCGGCCGTCTCGTTGGCGTCGCAGGGGCGCACCACGTCGAGGCCGGGGATCGCGCGCAGCGCCGCGAGGTGCTCCACCGGCTGGTGGGTGGGGCCGTCCTCGCCGAGGCCGATCGAGTCGTGGGTCCAGACGTAGATCGTCGGGAGCTTCATCAGCGCGGCGAGCCGCACCGCCGGCCTCATGTAGTCGCTGAAGGCGAGGAAGGTGCCGCCGTACGGGCGGGTCAGGCTCTGCAGGGCGATCCCGTTCAGGATCGCCCCCATGGCGTGCTCCCGGATGCCGAAGTGGAGGGTGCGGCCGTACGGGCCGCCCTTCCACTGCGCGGTCTCCACGCCTTCGGGGAGGAACGAGGGCTCGCCCTCCATCGTGGTGTTGTTGCTGCCCGCGAGGTCGGCGGAGCCGCCCCACAGTTCGGGCAGCACCGGGGCGAGCGCGGTCAGCACCCGGCCCGAGGCGGCGCGGGTGGCCAGCCCCTTCGGGTCCGCGGGGAAGTCCGGGAGGCGGTCCGCCCAGCCGTCCGGCAGCCGGCGCTCCGTCAGCCGGTCCAGCAGCGCGGCACGCTCGGGGTGTTCGGCGCGCCAGCGCTCGTAGCGCGGGGTCCACGCCTCGTGGAGCTCGCGGCCGCGCACCCGTGCCTCGCGGGTCCGGGCGAGGACCTCGTCCTCGACCGTGAAGCCGGCTGCGGGGTCGAAGCCGAGGAGTTCCTTGGTGGCGGCGACTTCGTCGTCGCCGAGCGCGGAGCCGTGGGCCTTGCCGGAGTTCTGGAGGTTGGGGGCCGGCCACCCGATGACCGTCCGCAGGACCAGCAGCGAGGGCCGGGTGGTCTCCGCGCGGGCGACCCGGAGCGCTTCGAGGACGGCGTCGACGTCCTCCACGTAGCGGCCGGTGCGGGTCCAGTCGACGGTCTGCACGTGCCAGCCGTACGCGCGGTAGCGGGCGGCGACGTCCTCGCTGAACGAGACGTCGGTGTCGTCCTCGATCGAGATGTGGTTCTGGTCGTAGACCATGATCAGGTTGCCCAGCTGCTGGTGGCCGGCGAGCGAACTCGCCTCCGCGGTGACGCCCTCCATCAGGTCGCCGTCCGAGGCCAGGACGTAGACGTGGTGGTCGAAGGGGCTCTCGCCGGCCGGGGCGTCCGGGTCCAGCAGGCCGCGTTCACGGCGGGCCGCCATCGCGATCCCGACGGTCGAGCCCAGGCCCTGGCCGAGCGGACCGGTGGTGATCTCCACCCCTCGGGTGTGCCGGTACTCGGGGTGGCCCGGCGTGGCGGAGCCCCAGGTCCGAAGGGCCTTCAGGTCGTCGAGCTCCAGGCCGTAGCCGGTGAGGTAGAGCTGGATGTAGAGGGTGAGGCTGGTGTGGCCGCAGGACAGCACGAACCGGTCCCGTCCCAGCCACTGGTCGTCGGCGGGGTCGTGGCGCAGGACGTTCTGGAACAGCAGGTGGGCCAGCGGTGCGAGGCTCATCGCCGTCCCGGGGTGGCCGTTGCCGGTGCGCTGCACGGCGTCGGCCGCGAGCAGCCGGGCGGTGTCCACGGCCCGGACGTCCACGGCGTCCCAGCCCGCCTGCGCGGCGACGGGGTCGGCCAGCGACTGGTGGCGGCTCGCGGGGTGCTTGTCGGGGGGTGTCACGGGTGTCCTCCCAGAGGGCCGGTCGGGTCGGTGAGGTCGCCGGGAACGGCTCGGGGCCGCCGCGCGGCCCCCAGCGTCTACCCGGTGTCCGGACCCGCATGGCCCGAACCGGTCCGGGATTCACCCTCCCGGGACGGCCGGCGCTCACCTGGCCCGCCGGCGCTCAGTGGGACGGCCCCGCGCCCGGCGGGTGGAAACAGGCGGTGACCGTCTTGCCGTTCTTCTGCCGGCGGGTGTGCCAGTGGTCGGCGAGCGCGTCGACCAGCTTCAGGCCACGCCCGCCGACGGCGTCGGGGGCGGCCGATCGCGGACGGGGGAGCCTAGGGCTGTGGTCGTGGACGCTCAGGTGCAGGCAGCGCCCGTCCCACGTCAGCACCAGCTCCGCGTCACTGCCGGCGTGGACGTGGGCGTTGGTGGTCAGTTCGGACACGGCCAGCACCACCGCGTCCGCGACCGCCGGCGCGTCCCGGTTCCAGCCCAGGGCCTCCAGATGCGCCCGCGCCCATTCCCGGCCGGCCCGTACTCCCGCGCCGAGCGGAAGGCGTCGGGCCCACCCCACTCCGTGGATCCTGGCCATGCAGACCTCCCTCCAACCTTCGGATGCCTTCGAGAACCTCCGGATGCGTACGTCCAGCGCCTGCCCGCATCCGGTGACCGCATGCCGACGCACCTCACGGTCCATCGGCCGGCGACCGGTCAGACGCACCGGTGTTCCCACCGTTCGGCGGGAGCGCCGCAGGGCCCCGACCTGGTGGTCGGGGCCCTGCGGGGTGCGCCGGTGAGGGGCGGTCAGAAGGTTCCGCCGTAGTACCCGCCGATCGCCCGGTGGTAGTCCGGGTCCGCGGTGTGCCGGTCCTTGTGGAACTCGGGCGAGTTCTTCACCTCGTCCTTCGTCCGGTTCACCCACACCGTCCGCTCGGCGGTGTCCACGCGCCGGATGGTGCCGGCGGGCAGCAGCACTTCACGGCCGAAGATCCACGGGCCGGTGTCGACCACGATGTGCGCGGAGTCCACCTCCTCGGTGTGCCGGTCGACCTTGCCGATGTGGCCGTCCTCGGCCTCGACCCGGTAACCCGTCAGGTCGGTGCCCGGGGCGTAACCCTCGGCGTTGCCGTAGCCCCACAGTCCACTGGTCACAACTGCCTCCTCGTCGAACGGGGTGCCGGTCTTCCTGGTGTGGCTGCCGGTTTCCCCCGTCCCGGCGGAACATTCCTCCGCAATCCGCACTTTCCGCCGGCGACGGGGCGCCCGCTGCGGGCGACCGGCGTTCCCTCGCGCCGGGCGCCCGCGCGCACCGGCCGCTCACGCATGAAACCGCAGATCAGGGGCAGACGGACGCGGAGAGCGGCCGGCACATCCAGGGCCCGGCCCGACGACGAAGGGAGCAACCCGCCGTGACCGAGCAGACCCGGCCCGTCGAGGCCGTACCACCTCCCGACCCCGGCGGCCCCTCCCGCCCCCCGCTGGTGCCGGACCCGCCGCCGCCACCCGGCGCCCCCGTGCCGCCCCCGGAACCGCAGCCGCGCACCCCGGCCCCACCGAACCCCGAACCGGCCCCGCCGGAGCCGGGCGAACCCCGCGCCCCCGAGCCGCCGGACTGACCCGGGCCGAGCCCGACCGACGGGCCGCCGGGCCGGTCGGACCCCGTCCGCCGGTCACCGCTCAGGATGGCGGCGTGAACCGCCGCACCACGTCGGCCTCGCCGTCGGCAAGCCAGAACCCGCCGCCGGGTACGGGCACCAGCGCGGTCAGGGCCTTCGCGCCCGGCACCGGCCAGAGGGCGAGCTGGCCGGTCGCCGACACGCGCCCCAGCCTGGTGTCGGTGGTGAACCACACCGCCCCGTGGAGGCCCGCGACCACGCAACTGGGATGCTTGGCCCCCTCCACCGGGAAGGACGAAACCCGACCGTCGACGGTGATGCGTCCGATGCCGCCCCGCTGGGTGAACCAGAGCGCCCCGTCCGGACCGGCGGGGATGCGCTGCGGGGTGGTGGTTGGCGGCAAGGGCCAACTCGTGTACAGGCCATCGGCGTTGACGCGACCGATGAGGTCGGGGCTGCCGGTCGTCCTGGCGAGCTGGGAGAACCACACGGCCTGGTCCGGGCCGGCCGTGATGCTGTCGGCGGGGAAGCTCGTGGTGTCGGGCAGCACGGCGACCGTGGAGGACCGATGTCCCGGCGGCCCGCCTGGTAGGGGAGGAAACCGACGAGACGTTGAGAGTGGTGCGGCTGCCGTCCAGATGCTGATCACCATGTGCGCTGCCGCCGGGACAGAGAGCGGCCAGCTGCCCGCGCCTCACACGATGCAGCCCGTCCAACAGCTGGTACCAGCGCTCGTTGACGACCGGCACGATCGGGCGTTGGTGGGTGCCGGGCTCACGGACGGCCGACTTGGCCGGTGTCCCCTCTTCCGGGAACCCGAGTGTGTCCTGTCCGGCCTGTCGGGGCGGTGACAGGACGGAAAGGTGCCCCCGCGCTACTTGGCCAACCGACAGAATGCGCTGACGTGCGGGTTCGACGCGCTTATGGGGGCACTCTTCCCCCTCGCCGCGACGATCACTTCCCAGAGGAGATCGACGACCACGGCCGCCTGACGGTTCACGGGCAGCATCGGAGGCCCCTCGGTCGAGTGCACTCGACCGAGGGGCCTTGTCGGGTCGACGGATACCCTCGCCGTTCCGAACGTGCGCCGGGCAGCGCCGACGGCGACCCGATGAATCCGATTGTCGGCCCGAGGACGCGCTGAAGGCGATGAACACAATCATTCGAACGAAGACGGCGAAGCACGGCGACAGATACGTCGACCTCTACACCTCCAGCGTGGGCCACGACGTGTGCACACCCGAGGACACCCGGTGGATCGAAGGCATCTGCGGCGACGCCGACCCCTTCTGGCCGGCCACGATCCCCGGCCTGCCGTTCGACTGCGCCGCCATCGGCAAACGCGCCCCGCTCCTGCATCCCAACGCCAGGGAACACGCCAACGCCGCCCCCTCGTGGAACACGCCGTTCGCACCGCCCTCCTCGAACGCTGACGGCCCACCGGCTCGCCCTACCCGCGCAGAGGCGCGATCCTCAGGTCCGAAAGCCGGAACGGCCGGTCGGGTCCGAGGACCGACCGGCCAATCACTGTGCGGGACGCCGACAAGGCAGGAGGCCTACCGGCAATGGCGCCCCCGGTCGAACGGACCCTGCCCCGTGCCCATGCGGCGGCGGTGCGTCAGCTCTGTGCGGTGTCGTCGCCCACCTGCGCGGCACCTTCGGCTGTGCCCGTCTTGTCGCGCATCCTGCGCACCAGCTCCGCCTTTTGGGCGGCCGCACCCTGGCGGTCGAGGTTGCGGTGCGGACCGTTGTTCTGCCGTTCGGCGCGAGACAGCCTCTTGCGCTGGCCGCCACCCATGCCCACGGGGTTGTTGATGTTCTTGCTCACGGTCAGGGTCTCCGGTCAATGTGTGAAGTGATCTACGGATTCATCGGTAAGGGGCGGTCGGCGACGTCGTAGGACGTCGGTTACGAGCCCGTCACGCTCTCACTCGTAAATCGGTGCCTGGAAGAACACGACAGGAACGTTACCGGGTTCGTCGACCCCGCATACCAACCTTTTCGCTCCCCGGCGTCGGCCGGGCCTTCGCCGTCTGCCCGGAGCCGGCAGCTACCTGCCGGGAACCCGTCGGCGACCGCGGCGCACCTCGGCCCGGCTCAGCCGGGTCGTTGATCTCGTACGCCACCAGCCGAACCGGTTCCAGCGTCGAGACGTGGGCGCGCTCGTGGACGGGCACCTTCGAGGTGCGGTCGCACGTCGCGCAGCTCAGCAGCAGCGTGGCGGGCTTCTTCTTCTCTCGCGTCCGGCGGCTGGCGTCGGCCTCAGTCGCAGGTGCGGGAAGTCGGGGCTCCGGTGGAGAGGGCCGGAGCCGTCCCCACCGGAGCCTTCCTCGACGGTGCAGTGATCAAGGCGTTGATCGAGGTGCCGGTGTGATCGCCGGGGATGGCGGTGAGGTCGAGGTACTCGGGGGTGACTCAGCTGCCGTTGCTGTGACTGGATGCCAGTAGGGGCTTGTTGCCATGGAGTTCACCCGGGCGTGGGCGGCACGGGCCCGCTCCCCAGGGCCGGTTCGGACAGCACCGCGGGCGAGGGCTGGTCCGGCGCCGCAGGTGGCCCGCCCCGCTGGTTTTGCAGTCGCACCGGACAGTAGGTCACCCCGCCGTTCGCGCCCGCCGCGCTGAACGCCTCCGAGGGTCAGTACGAGAAGGCCCACTTCTGGGTGGGGAGGTCGTAGAAGGTCCACTGTTGGGCGCGGGCGCCGTCGGTCTTGAGCGAGTCGTCGATCTCCAGGGCCTTGCCGCTGTTGCGGTTCTTGAGGGCGTAGCCGCCGGGGGCCTTGACGAGGTCCCACTTCTGGGTGGGGAGGCCCTGGAAGGTCCACTGCTGGGCGGGGGCGCCCTCGGCCAGGAGGGAGTTCTCGATCTCCAGGGCCTTGCCGCTGTTGGCGTTGCGCACCTCCCAGGCGTCGTCGGCCCAGTGGAAGGTCCAGCGGGCGGTGGGCAGGCCGTGGCAGGTCCACTGTTGGGCGCGGGCGCCGTCGGTCAGGAGGGAGTCCTCGATCTCCAGGCACTTGCCGCTGTTGGTGTTGACGAGCGGGGTCGTCCAGTCGAGGGCGGCGGTCTGCTGGATCCAGTCGCCGAGGTCGTCGGTGCGGGTCTCGTACGCGCCGGTGCGGGTGGTCTCGGTGGAGCCGAGGCAACCGTTCTGCCAGGAGCGGCTGTTGACGGCGGCGAGCTCGTAGCGGTCGCCGACCTTGCGCAGGGCGGGGCCGCCGGTGTCGCCCTTGCAGACGGCGGCGTCCGCGGGGGCCTTGGCGGCGATGCCGAGGCCGGTCGGCTGGACGGTGCCGACCGTGAAGGCGGCACTGTGGAGCTTGTCGGGCACCCACTCGGCCTTGGTGCGGCCGAAGCCCGTCACCCGCAGTTCCTCGCCCGGGGTGGGGGCGGTGGTGGACACGGCGAGCGGGTCGACGTCGATGACGGGGTTGACCAGGCGCAGCATGACCAGGTCGCGGTCGGTGCGGGGGATCAGTTCGACGACGTCCCGGACCTGGCCGGTGGTGGTGGTGAGGTCGGTTCGGCCGATGGTGACGGTGGTCCTGAGCGCGGGTGGGCCGGTGGGGACGGTCGTCGGTTGGGCGGGGTCGTCGGCGAAGCAGGAGGAGGCGGTGACGACCCAGAACGGGTCGACCAGGGCGCCGGTGCAGGCGCGCCTGCCGTCGCCGATGTCCAGTTTGGCGGTGAAGGCGTAGGAGTCGGCGGGCGCGGTGTCGCCGCTGACGGCGGGTGCGGGCGTGCCGGTCAGGAGGGCGGTGGCGAGGGCGGCGGCGGTGAGCGTTCCGGCCGTCCGTGCGGTGCGCGGGTGCGGGCGTGGGTGAGGCATGGGAGTGGTTCTCCGTTCCTGGACCTGGACCTGGACCTGGTGGTGTCTCGGGCCGGTGCGTCGCGGTGCGGTCGGCCGGGTGCGTTGGAGCGGTCGCGGTCAGCTCGTCGTGGGGATCTGGCCGACGACGGACCAGCCGGACCAGGCCCCGTCGGCGGCCTTGGTGGCGTGGGCCATGACGCCGTCGGTGCCCTGGCCGAAGACCTCGGCGGTCCTGGTGTCCGGGTTGTAGACCACGGCGGGGGAGCCGCTGAACTTCCAGTTGCCGGTCATGGTCCACGGGCTCCAGCCGGTGGTGTGGCTCCAGGTTGCGCGGTACATGGAGGCGTCGGTGCCGGTGGCGAACACGTCGAGGGTGTTGGTGACGGGGTTGTGGAGGACGGCGGGGACGCCGGTGAACTGACCTGAGGGGTTGAGGGTGAACCAGCCGTGCCAGCCGGCGCCGTCGGTGTTGTAGAGGTGGGCCATGGTGCCGTCGGTGCGCAGGGCGAAG
>NZ_JBIVSD010000005.1:61681-183667 GCF_044756065.1 Kitasatospora sp. NPDC092039
GGGTGCCGTTGAACTTCCAGTCGCCGGTCATGGTCCACGGCTGCCAGCCGGTGGTGCGGCTCCAGGTCGCGCGGTACATGGAGGCGTCGGTGCCGGTGACGAACACGTCGAGGGTGTTGGTGACGGGGTTGTGGACGACGGCGGGGACGCCGACGAACTGACCTGAGGGGTTGAGGGTGAACCAGCCGTGCCAGCCGGCGCCGTCGGTGTTGTAGAGGTGGGCCATGGTGCCGTCGGTGCGCAGGGCGAAGACCTCGGCGGTTCTGGTGTCCGGGTTGTACACGGTGGTGGGGGTGCCGTTGAACTTCCAGTCGCCGGTCATGGTCCACGGCTGCCAGCCGGTGGTGCGGCTCCAGGTCGCGCGGTACATGGAGGCGTCGGTGCCGATGGAGAACACGTCGAGGGTGTTGGTGACCGGATTGTGGACGACGGCCGGGGGACCGGTGAACCGCGCGCCGTCGCCGAGGACGTGCCAGCCGGACCAGCCCTCGCCGTTGGTGTTGTAGGCGTGGATCATGGCGCCGTCGCTCCGTAAGGCGAAGGTCTCGGCGGTCCTGGTGTCCGGGTTGTAGACCGTGGAGCGGCCCCCGGAGCGGGCTGCGACCACGGCGGACCAGGCGGAGACGGTCTGCTGGATCCAGTCGCCGAGGTCGTCGGTGCGGGTCTCGTACGCGCCGGTGCGGGTGGTCTCGGTGGAGCCGAGGCAGCCGTTCTGCCAGGAGCGGCTGTTGACGGCGGCGAGCTCGTAGCGGTCGCCGACCTTGCGCAGGGCGGGGCCGCCGGTGTCGCCCTTGCAGAGGGCGGCGTCCGCGGGGGCCTTGGCGGCGATGCCGAGGCCGGTCGGCTGGAGGGTGCCGACGGTGAAGGCGGCACTGTGGAGCTTGTCGGGCACCCACTCGGCCTTGGTGCGGCCGAAGCCCGCCACCGTCAGCTCCTCGCCGGTGTCGGGGGCGGTGGTGGCCACGGCCACCGGGGTGATGTCGGTGACGGGCGTGGCGAGCCGGGCCAGGACGAGGTCGCGGTCGGTGCGGGGGACGAGTTCGGCGATGTCGCGGACCTGTCCGGTGGTGGTCGGGTCGGTGCGGCCGATGGTGGCGGTGGTCTTGAGGGCGGGTGGTCCGGCGGGGACGGTGGTCGGCTGGGCGGGGTCGTCGGCGAAGCAGGAGGAGGCGGTGACGACCCAGAACGGGTCGACCAGGGCGCCGGTGCAGGCACGTTTGCCGTTGCCGATGTCCAGCTTGGCGGTGAAGGCGTAGGAGCCCGCCGGTGAGGTGTCACCACTGACGGCCGGCGCGGGCGTGCCGGTCAGCAGGGTCGCGGTCAGCACGGCGGCCGTGACCGCCCCGGTCGTCCAGGCCGAATGTGATCGTGAGCGAAACACGGAGCACTGTCCTTTCCTTGCCGTTTCGGCCGGATCGAATGGATTTGGGCGGTGGCGGTATCGCGTGACAGTGGCCTTGCGTGCCCGAATCATCCGGTGATGCGGAGTTCGACCAGGACGGAACGCTTTCCGCCGGGCAGGCTCTCGCCGACCGGTTCGACCGAGTTAGGGCCGATATTCACCTGCTTCTCCTGGCCCGCCGCGACCAGCTTGGCGCTGACGGAGCGGTCCTCGGTCCAGATGCCGTACGCGTCCGGCAGTTCCATGGTGAGATAGCCGGTCGTGCCGGAAACGGTGAAGCAGTAGCCGAGCCTGTCGAGGCGCGATTCGACGAAGATCTCGTTCCCCGCCTGGCAACTGGTCGGAACCGTGTGGCCGGGTCCTTCCTTGAGCAGGATGCGCCCGTCACCCCGCTTCAATGTGATCTTGCGTTCCGTCAGGATGCGGTCGGCCTCCGGGTACTGGAAGTCCTCGACAGCGGTGGGCATGTCCGTCTCCGCCGCTGTCGCTGCCGCTCCGGCGGTGGCCTGCGCGGTCGACAGGGACGCGAGCCCGATACATGCCAGCAGGGTTCCGGAGGCGCCGGCCAGGAGAATCGTCCGGGTGCGGGATTTGATCAAGGCAGTTCCTTCGGTCTTGGCGGCGTCAAAATGAATCCGCAATGCGAGAAGGGGTGTTGAGCGACGGTGGAGCCAGCGTAAAGTACCAGCAATCTCCTCTCCTAGGAGGCTCCTGGAGTCGTTCAAGGAAGAGTTTCGGGTCGAATTTCGGCCACGCCTTGCGAGTTCGCACACCGAATTCCGCTTTACGCGTTCGGCGATCTGCCATGGAAATACAGATGCACCATTTGGGGGGTATTTATCGTGAATCATCCCATCCGGTCACTGGGAGTACCTGAAGCCGGGAGGAAACGGCGTCACGGCATCCGCTTATCGGTTCTCGGTCGAATATGCGCCGGCATGCTGCCCGTGGCCCTCACGGCCGGCCTGCTCGGCACGGCTCCCGCGTCCGCGACGGACCCCGGGCCCGGACCGAGTGCACCGACGGCGACGGACCGCAGTCGTGCCGTGAGCCTCTGGCTGAACGGCGGCCCCGGCGTGAAGGCGGCCGCCGAGACGGCACTGGCCGGCACCGACGAGGACGTCAAACGCTTCCTCGATGTAGAGGCGGACATCGCGGAGTACCACGACGAACGCGTCTCCACGCTCCAGATCTTCAGCCTCGGCGGCCCCGGAGTACGCGAAGCCGCCACCAAGGCCCTGAAAGGCACGCAGGAAGAGCTGCGCACCTTCCTCAAGGACGGCTGGCAGGCGCCGCTGGAGGCGGACCGCCGGGTCGACGCGTTCCACCTCGTCGCCACCGGCGGAGTGAGCGTCAAGGAGCAGGCCACCGCCGCGCTGCAAGGCACTCCGGAGGAGCTGAAGAACTTCCTTGAGCAAGGCCGCTTCGATGCCGCCGCGGTCGACGACCGCGCCCGCGTGATGCAACTCCTCGCGGCCGGCGGCCCCGCCATGAAGGAGGCGGCCAAGGTCGCCCTGCGGGGCACGCCCGCCGACATCGCCGAGTTCCTGTCGGTCGGCCAGTTCACCGCCTTGGCCAGGGACCAGGAACGCGCCACCATCTCCCAACTGGCCGACCAGGCCGAACAGGCCGGCACGCAGGCCCAGATCGCCAAGGACGCCGCCAAGGCGGCCTCCGCACGCGCGGTCGAGGCCTCCCGGCTGGCCAAGGAGTCCGCCGAGACCGCGGCCAAGGAGACGGAGGCGGCCGGCCAGGACCGGGCCCGCGCCTCAGCCGCCGCCGCACGGGCCGCCGACGCGGCCCAGGGCGCCGCGGCCGCCGCCAGCCAGGCGGTCGCGGCCGCAGGCGCCGCCAACCAGGCCTCCCGCACCGCCGCCGGTGCGGCCGCCAGCGCCGCAAGCGCCGCCAGCGGCGCGGCCCTCGCCTCGGCCAACGCCCGCAAGGCAGCCAACGCGGCCGCCTCCGACCAAGGCCGGGCCGCCGAGGCCCGTCAGCGGGCCGAAGAGTCCCGCAACGCCGCCAGGGACGCCCAGCGCGCCGCCGAGGCCGCGGATCACGCGGGCGCCGCCTCGGACGCGGCGGGCGAGGCGTCGGACGCGGCCAAGAGCGCCAGCGTCAACGCGAACGCGGCCGCCGGGTCCGCCGACAAGGCCGGCCGCCTGGCGAGCGCCGCGGGCGCCAGCTCCCAGCGCGCCGAGGCCGCGGCCAACCAGGCCCGCCGCCAGGCCAAGGAGGCCGACCGGGCCGCCACCGCCTCCGGCGCCCTGGCACGCCAGGCGGCCCAGGCGTCCTACCAGGCCCGCGACGCCGCCCGATCCGCCGCCACCCACGCCCAGAACGCGGCCACGGCCGCCGACCGGGCAGCCGAACACGCCGGCGAATCCGCGACGTCGGCCGCCGAGGCCACCCGCCAGGCCGAGGCGGCACGCACCGCCGCCGCGACGGCGAGCACAGCGGTGACCACGGCGGGCAACGTCTACGAACTCGCCCGCAGGACCGAGGCCGAGGAACTCACCGCCCGCACCGCTGCGGCCGTCGAGGAAGCCCGGGTCCTGAAAGCGGAGGAGGACGAGGCCACCGGTGGCATCGGCACCTTCCTCACCGACTGGAAGGCCCACGACCAGGAGGCCGCCGACCTGGCCACCGAGGCCGCCCGCCCCGACGCCGACCCCAAGGTTCTCGCGGCCAAGGGCCGCAAGGTCGCACTCCAGACGGCGAAGACCGGAGGCCCTTGGAGTCAGGAGGCCGCCGAACTCGCCCTGTCCGGCACGGACGCGGCTGTTGTGGAGTGGGCACGTGCCGGGAGGCAGAAGGCCGAGCTGGACGACATGCGCCAGAGCGTTCGAGAGATCGCTGAGGACAGCCCGGACGAGGCGGTACGCACCGCCGCCACCGCAGCATTGGAGGGCGGCGCCCAGCAGGTCGAGGTCTTCTTCACCACCGGTCAGCACGAGGCCGCGGCTGCCGACAACCGCATCCGCGTATACCGGCTGATCGCCATTGGTGACACCAGCGTCAAGGAAGCCGGTGAGAAGGCCCTGCGGGACGGCTCGCCGAAGGCCGTCGCCGCCTTCCTGATGACGGGCCAGTACACCGCCCGCCAGGTCGACGAACGCGTCCAGGCCACCCAGCTGCTGGCTGTCGGTGGCCCGGAGGTTAAGGCCGAGGCCACGTTCGCCCTCGCCGGGACACCCGAGTCCGTCACTTCCTTCCTGCAGACTGGCCGGTACACGGCCGACCGAAAGGACCAGCTCGCCGCCACCCACGCCGAACAGATGCGCCACCTGATCGCCGAGGCCGCCCAGGTCGCGGCCACGGCCCAGCAGGACGCCTGGGAAGCGACCGAGGCCGCCGCCGTGGCGAACGACGCGGCCGGCGAGGCCGAGACCGCCCGCAAACAAGCAAGCTCCTACGCCGCCCAGGCCGGCCGCTACGCCGCGGACGCCAAGACCTTCGCCCAGAACGCCGAAGCCTCCGCCACCCGCGCCGACCAGTCCGCCGCCACCGCCCGCAACGCCGCCCAGACCGCCGCACGCGACGCCGGCAAGGCCACCGTCTCCGCCAGCCGTGCCCGTTTCTCGGCCCAGCAGGCCCGTTGGTCCGCCGAATCCGCCCGTGAGGCCGCGAACAGCGCCTATGCCTCCGCGCGGGCTGCAGGCCAGGACGCCGACGCTGCTCAGCAGGCCGCCGACGAAGCTTGGACCATCACCGCAGAGAAGGTGATTCGGGAACGCCGGGACGAACTGGCTGCCGAAGAGGCAAACGTTCAGGCCCAGGCCGCCCGGATCGAGGAGGACCTGAAGAAGGAACTGGACGCACTAATCCAGGAAGAGATCAACAAGGCCGAGTATGAGTACTGGCGCGCCAAGAACCCACCCTGCCCCTACGTGGTCGGGCAGTGGGGAGAGGGGGCCTGGAAATGCATGCTCCTCAGAAACCGCGTTCAAATCGGGGTCAACCAGAGCAGCCTTCTAAATTTCCTCGGCGATCTGTCGTTCTTCTTCGATGGGGTCTATGACAAGGCCAGGCTTCTCAAGGCGGTCATGAAGAGTGTCCTCGGTGTGGACAGCGCCGAGGAATGCATCAAGCAGAAGAATGCCGCCTCCTGCGCAGAACTAGCGGTCAGCTTCTTTCCCGCTGGAAAAGCAGCGAGGCTCGTCGAACTGGCAAAGAAGGCCAAGAACGTTGAAGAGGCCGCACAAGCATCGCGACTCAGGAAAGTCCTGGCAGACTGCCGGCGGCTGAACAGTTTCCCTGCCGGCACGCGCGTCCTCATGGCAGACGGAACCACCCTCGCGATCGAGCGGATCCGCGTCGGCGACCAGGTATGGGCAACCAACCCCGAGTCAGGTGAGGCCGGCGGGCGCCGCGTGGACGCCACCATCCACACACCCGACGATCGCGAATTCACCGACCTCGCCATCACCTCCGAAAGCGGCGCAACCGGCACCATCACCTCCACCGACCATCACCCCTTCTGGGCCGAGAACCAACGTGCCTGGCGTTACGCCGCCGACCTCACCGCCGACGACACCCTCCGCACCGCAAACGGCCGGCCCCTGGACATCGCCGCGACCAGGCACTGGACGACCCTCCAGCCCGCCTACAACCTCACCGTCGACACCATCCATGCGTACTATGTACTCGCTGGTGCCATACCGGTCCTGGTCCATAATGACGATGGATTCAGCGGAACTGTCTTCAGGGACGGTGCATATCGCTTCCAGATCTACTCGAACGATCACGGGCCGGCGCATGGCCATCTCCTCGGCCCCGGAATCAAGGGTGATGGGATTCAGATTGGCCAGAATGGGAAGCCGCTCGACTCAAATATCAAGCTTTCGCGGGCCCAGCAGCAGGTAATCGACAACAACCTGGGCGACATTCGCAGCGCCATTCGCAAGAGCATGGTCGCCCATCGGCTTAACCAGCAAGGCGGATGCAAGTGATGCCACAGTCATTCGAGGAAAGGCTGAGAGACCTGGCGGGAAGGGTCGGCAGCAATTACGGGGCCCTTGAGAGCGGGCACGCTCGTTGGGCTATCTATTCCCAAGCAATCCCAACCGCCGGGGAGTGGCCGGAGCTGCTGGAGCTGGTCAGGCAGGAGCCAGACGATTCGATCGCCTCATCCATGGTTGTGAAGATCATGGAGGTTGTGCCAGATCACCGGAGACTGGAATATGTCACAGCACTCCCCCCGGGGAAGTCTCGTGAATATGCGGCGACCCGGGCTCGGGAGCTATCGATCCTTGAAAGGATCTCTGCGGGGACCGAGACGCCAGATGAGGTGGAGTCCAGTACTCGGAGTTGGTCGACCTGGCTGCAGCTACGGGCGGCTAATTCGGCTAGAAACGGGCCGGTCCTCGAGGCGCTCAGTGAAAGTGGGTCCTCGAAGCGAATCCGGGCTGCGGCAAAAAGTCGTTTGCGTTCTCTTCACGCATCTGGTGAATCCATGAACTAGAGCAAAGAAGGATGCCTTGCGAGTTATGGGCCGCGGGATTTTCATTGCGTCCATCCCGCAGAACCCCATCGCCAACCGTGAGGACCCCTCTACATCACCGAGCAGCAGAGCGGCCGGTCAAACCGACAAACTGTCGGATCGACCGGCCGCAATGCGTCGGTTGAACTGTGTTACTTGGGGGCGGGGTAGGAGTAGGTGGCGGTCCCCTTGAAAGTGGTGCCGTCGTCGAGCTTCCCGAGTTCGAACTCGAACGTTCCGCCCTTCAGTCCGTCGAACGAGACCCTGCTGCCTTCCGCACACCTGATGCGCTCGTGACCGATGTCCGTGTTGATGCCGTCGGTGCTGCGCAGCGCGATCGTCATGTCGGACTTGGGGCGGTTGCAGCTCTTGACAGTGAGCGCGATGGTACCGTCGCCGGTCTCGAACTCGGGGGTAACCCACAGGTGCGTGTACTCGAAGCTGACGGTGCGGCTGGCGGCGAAGGCCTGGGAGGTCTGGGTGGCGGCGAGGACGGCGGTGCAGGTCGCGGCCAGCGCGATCTGGGCCAGGCGGCGGTTCACGAAGCGGGCCATGCGGGCCTCCCTGTCTGTACGGGCAGTTCGTAGGCCTATCGTTCCGGAGGGATTTCGCCGCGGGTATCGCACGGGCGGGTGGCCGCCGCCGTCCGGTGTTGACCGGGCGGCGGTGTACTCAGGGTCCGGCTGTACAGGTCGTAGGTGGTGTCGTGGCGGAGGATCGATGCGCCTTCTGCCGAGCACAGCGGGCTTCCCAGGCGGCGAGCCGCATGTCATCGCGGCTGGCGCGTCCCCGTACCAGGGACTTGGAGTCGAAGAAGCGGCTTCACGCACCTGTCCGAGCGGTACGGTCAGGCTCCCCGGGCAGTCAGGTCGAGCCGCCAGTCGTTGGACTCCGACCACGTGCCCTTGGGGTATTCGAAGGAGACCGTGCCGACCAGGTCGAACCCGGCCTTGCGGCACACCGCGTTCGACGCCGCGTGTTCCACATGGGGAAACGCGTGCAGGTAGCGCCGGTCGCCACGCGCCGCCGCCCGGTCCGCAGCCAACCGCAGGGCCTCGACCGCGTATCCGTTACCGCCGAACTCCGGAAGGATCCCGTACCCGGTCTCGTACACGTCCTCGCCGTTCCACTCCCGCTCCCAGTACCCGACCGAACCGATCGCCACCTCACCGAGGTGGACGATCAGCATCTCGCCGCCGTCAAGGCGCAGGTAGCGCGCATGACGATCGGCGATCGCCTGCTCGGTCTCCGGTCCGCCGAGGTGCTCGGTCATCTCGGGAGTGTTCTGGCGGTGCAGGATCTGCAGACCCTTCTCGGACCATGGTGCGAGGTGAAGACTGTTCATGGCGCGGACCATACGCCCCGCCACTGACATGACCGACCGCACCGCCACCGTGGCACTCGGAGCCGCACCCGCATGCCCTCGGCTCGGACGCCACCACGCCGGGCGGTACCGGCTTCCGACACCCGATGACTACCGATACACCTGCCACGACGGCGGCCCCGGCCACCCCGGCCAGGGTGGAGGTGGGGGTGGAAGGGGCTGCGGGAGCGGCGGGGGCTGGTAGACAGGCCCCTCATGGTGACGCGGAGGATTCGATCGACCATGACCAGTAGGTCCGGGCAAGTGGAGGATGAGGGCCGTGGCGATCACCGTGAACACGACGAGCAAGAGCGTGCGTGGCACTCGGAACTTGCTCCACATGTCCTCATTGTGCCCCGGCGGGAACGCGGTCACCCATCGTTCTAACTCGCGGAAATAACAAGTGAGTTACCACGTGAGTTACCACGTGCGACAGATTCCACGCGACGTAGGCGACACGGACGCCGCGTCCCACACGCGGTTACCCCAGCAGCAGCGATGGCGTCGCGGGCGTCGCGGCCGCGCCTCGGTGCTCAGCCCTTCAGGGCGTACAACCGCGTCGATCAGTGCGGTGCCTCCGGGCGAGTCCGGAGGCGACGATGCCGTAGCGCCAGCGTTCCAGGGCCCGGACGCGGTCCTCGTGGTCCTTGAGGGTCTGGTCCACGGCGGCGCTGCTCTGGGGACGGGGTGGGCGATGCCGGCCGCGGGGATGGTGGCGACGTCCAGGCCGGGGCGGTAGGGGGTCATCGGCAGGACCGCGCCGAGGGCGCTGGCGGTGCGCTCCATCGCGGCCAGGCGGGTGTCGATGCCCTGGAACTCGTCCACCAGGGTGGCTGCCGCCTCGTCCCCGCCGAAGCCCGTCTACGCCCTGTCCAGAGTCCAAGCACCGCCGCGCCCCCGGCTCCGGCACCGCAGTCGTCCGAGGTGCGCCATCGGCGGACGCCGGGAGAACGGGAGCGGACCGGTTCTCCAGTACCCCCGCCCCCCGCTGCCCCGACCACCGGGCCGCGGGGCGTGAACGAGAGGGATGGCCATGGCCGTTTCCACCACCCCGATGAACCTCACCCGGGCCGCCCATGTCGGCATCTCGGTCTCCGACCTGGACGCGTCGATCGCGTTCTACACGGCCTCACCGGACGGGAGCCCGTCGCGGAGGGGACCATGCACAGCGCGCCGTTCGGCCGGTCGCAGGGGCTGCCCGTCGCGAAGCCGCGGTAGGCCACGATCAACCTGGACAACAGCCTCGGCATCGACCTCATCCAGTTCCAGGAGCCGGTCGCCGAGCGGACCAACGGGGTGGCCAACCGGCCCGACTCGATGCACCTGTGCCTGCGGGTCGACGACTTCGACGCCGTGTACCGGCGGATGAAGGAGGCCGGCTACGAATTCCTCGGCGAGGACCACACCTTCATCGAGGGCGAGGTCATCCCGAACGCGGCCCTCGGCACCCGGGTCGCCTACTTCAACGACCCGGACGGCACCAACCTGGAGATCATCCGCCCCCAGGGCGGCTTCGCCAGCTAAGGGGCCAAGGGCCGCCGGGCGCGCTGCCGCGTGGTCGAGCTGGTCATCGCCGCCGGGTTCCTCCACCAGGGTGGCCGGCGACGTCGCGGCCACCCTGGACGGCCGCGTCATGCTCACCATCTGGCAGCACCACCGCCCTGGAGCTGGAGCGCCAAACCGCCGAGAGCCGGGCCTCGTTCCTGCGATTGCGCGAGCAGGCCGATCGGCACCACCAGGCCGAGCCGGCGGCCGAGCGCCGGCGCACAGCCAACGAGCAGGCCGAACGCGAGCGCGCCCACCTGGCCCGCACCGGCGCGGACATCGACCTCACGTGGTCCGCGGCGGGCGCCGACCGCTGGAGCGTCACCGGCAGCGGCTGCGACCGCCGGCTCGACGTGGTTCTCGACGACCGCGACTTCGCATCGGACGTGTACGAGATCCGGGAGAACGGCCACTTCCACTCCCGCCACCCCTACCGCCACCAGGCCGAGGCCGTCGTCCGGCAGTTGCCCGCCCATGGAGTGGAGATCGGAGGGCGGGCACCAGAGCCCACCTCGAAGCGATCCGTGCCATCTTCCCGCCCCACAAGGAAGCCCTCGGCGTGCTCACCTGCGAGATCGAGAGGGTGGACCCCGCGTGAGCCCGGCACGCCGCAAGGTCCTGGTGATCTGCAAGGGCAACCACTGCCGATCCCCGATCGCCGCGCTGATCATCGCCGAGCGGTCCGGAGGCGCCCTCGACGTCCGCTCGGCCGGCATCCGGGACTGGCGCGTCGGCAAGCCCGCGCACCCTCTCATGATCCAGGCCGCCGCCGGCTTCGGCTACGACCTCACCGACCACCGGGGGGCGTTCCTGGACGAGGAACAGCTCGACTGGGCGGACGACCTGCTCGCGGTCGACGACGAGACCGCCGGGGCCGTCCGGGCCCTCGTCGGGCCGGACCGCCCCGTGCTCATCCTCGGCAGCGGCATCACGGACCCGTAGGGCGCCGAGCTGAAGGACTTCGCCAGGGCCGTCTCGGAGATCGAGGACGCCACGAGGCTCTTCCACGCCGCGTAGCGGTCCCCGGGATGTTCTGACGAAGGCGGGGAGCGGCCCGGCCCTTCCGCTCAGCCGAGCCCGTTCGACCAGTCCGTCAGCCGGGCGAAGTCCCTCGTCGTCAGGCCGGTCTTCGGGTCGACGTGGTGGAGGAGGGCCGGGCCGTCGTGGTGGGCGGCGACCCAGGTGCGGTCGGCGTCAGTGATCAGGTCGTCGACCCAGGCGAACGGACGGCCCTGCGCCCA
This sequence comes from Kitasatospora sp. NPDC092039, assembly GCF_044756065.1. Taxonomy (NCBI): domain Bacteria; kingdom Bacillati; phylum Actinomycetota; class Actinomycetes; order Kitasatosporales; family Streptomycetaceae; genus Kitasatospora; species Kitasatospora sp. NPDC092039. The sequence continues at coordinate 72,712 of NZ_JBIVSD010000005.1, forward strand.
GGCGACGATCTCCGGGGTCTTCCAGAACACTCCGCCGTCCGGCTCGGGCCGGGGTTCGGGCCAGGCGAGGTACGGCAGGGCGGGCAGCCCCAGGAGGGGCGCGATGAAGGTGTTGGCTTCCTCTTCCCAGGTCGTCGCCCAGACCAGGTCGAAGGGCAGCGCGGCGAGGGCCGGCCCGTGGGCCGGGTTGAGCCAGACCCGCAGCGGCTTCGGGGGTTTGTGGGGAAGGCCCCACGCGGTGAGCCGGCGGCGCTCGGCCGCCGCCCAGCGCGGGGTCATCAGGCGGTGGGTCTCGTAGCCCTCGGGCCGCCGGTACGGCTTCGCCGCGTGCGGGTTCAGTGGTCCGTCGACGTCCACCAGCAGCAGTGGCCGCATCGTCTCGCCTCCTCCGGGTTCGTCCCCGCACGCTATCGGCGGGGACCGGGGAGGCCCAACGGATTTCCGGGCCCGGGACGGCGGGGCCTCGGGACGGCGGGACGGTGGGACGGCGGGCCTCGGGGCCTCGGGGTCTCGGGGCCTCAGCCGATGCTGAAGGCGCCGTCCGGCGGGGGCGGGGAGTCGGTGGCCTCGGCGTCGGTGACCGGGGCGGTCCGGCCGACCAGGGCCGCCAGGTCCTCCCCCTCGGTGAGCCGGGCCGGGAAGATGTCGCCCGCGAGCAGCCTGGTCAGCTCGGCGACCGGCAGCGGCGCCGTCGAACCGGCCAGCAGGATGTTGCCGTACCGGCGGCCGCGCAGCACCGGCGCCTCCGCCACCAGGCAGACGTACGGGAACACCGCCCGTACCGTCGCCGCCTGGGCCTTGGCGAAGGCCAGCGGCGGGCCGTCCGCCAGGTTCGCCGCGTAGCAGCCGCCGGGGCGCAGCGCGGCCGCCGCCAGCCGCAGGAACTCGACCGAGGTGAGGTGGGCGGGGGTGCGCGAGCCGTGGAAGACGTCGGCGATCACCAGGTCCTGGGAGCCGGCCGGCACCTCGGCCAGGGCCGCGCGGGCGTCGCCGACGCTCGCGGTGATGTCCGCGCCGGGGCTCTGCCAGGGCAGTCGCTCGGTGACCAGTTCCAGCAGCGGTCCGTCGACCTCCACCACGCGCTGCCGCGAGCCGGGCCGGGTGGCTGCCAGGTAGCGGGGCAGGGTGAGGGCGCCGCCGCCGAGGTGCAGCGCGTCCAGCGGCCGTCCGGCGGGGGCCAGTGCGTCGGCGAGGTGGCCGAGGCGCCGGGTGTACTCGAACTCCAGGTGGGTGGGGTCGGCGAGGTCCACGTACGACTGCGGGGTGCCGTCGAGGGTGAGCAGCCAGCCGCCGTCGCGGTCGAGGTCGGGCATGAGCTTGGCGAAGCCCAGGTCGGTCTGCCGCCCGACCGGCAACGGCTCGTCGTGCGAGTCGTCCGAGTCGTCCGAGTCGTACGAGTCACGCGGGTCACGCCCGTCGGGCGAGTCGTGCGGGTCGTGCGGGTCGCGCGAGTCGTGCTCGTGCTGCTCGGAGGTCACGCGTGCTCTCCGACGGGCCGCGCGGCCACGGGCTCGACGTCCAGGTAGGCCGCGAGCCAGTGGTCCAGCTCGGCGAACACCTCGGTGCGGGCCGCCTCGCCGGAGAGCACCAGGTCGTGCATGCCGCCCTCGATCCGCACGATGGTGACGTGCCGGCCCAGCCGGGGCCCCTGCGCGGCGATGTCGTCGGCGCGCAGCACGGCGTCGGCGTGGTGCAGCGCGTTGTGCCACTTGGTGGTGGAGATGGACCGGGTCGAGGCCATCAGCAGCACCGGCACGTCGATCCCCAGCCCCTGCCGCAGCCGCCGGTGGCCCTGGTGGATCGCCGACAGCCACCCCGCGAACAGCGGGAAGCTCTCGGGGCGCTTGAGGGTGAGGTCGAAGTCCCACTCGCCCCGGTGGTCCTTGTGCAGGCTGTGGGTGTAGTGCGGGTTGAGCGCGGACGGCAGGACGCGGGTCGGCGCCATCCGCCCGAGCGCCGTCAGGGGCGGCCCGCCGAGCGCGCGGACGGCCGGCCCGGTCGGCATCGACAGGAACGGCGAGTTGAGGAACAGCCCGTCCACCACCCCGCGCCCGGCCCGCCGGCCGGCCCACAGCGCGGCGACGAGCCCGCCGGTGGAGTGCCCGTTCAGCAGCAGCTGCCGGTGGCCGTCCACCTCGCGGATGATCCGGACCGCCTCGTCGATCTCCTCGTCGTACTCGGCGAGGTGGCGGACGAAGTTCGGCGACTGGTGCGGGCGCAGCGAGCGGCCGTACTTGCGCAGGTCGAGGGCGTAGAAGGAGAACCCGAGCGCGGTGTAGTGGTCCGCGAGGTTGGTCTGGAAGAAGTAGTCGTTGTAGCCGTGGATGTACAGCACGGCCCGCTCCGACCCGGGCACCAGCCGGCGGACGAGCGTCGCGCACACCGGCCCCTCGCCGTCCGGCCGCATCGTCAGCTCGGCCGCCTCGTAGGGGGCACCCAGGATGTCTTCGCGGAAATCCATCAGCTCGCCGCACCCGTCCTCTGCTCCGCCTGCCCGGATCGGCAGGCGACCACCCGTTTCCGCCCCTGACCATACCGGCCGGTAGCCGCGGAGCGCTCGGCGGCCGGGGGTGTCACGCGCCGGTCCGCTCCCCGGCCCCGCGGACGGGGCCGGGATTCCACCTCGCCACGGTTGGACAGGGCGACCATCCGGACGGAGGAACGAGGACCGCCGGGCGCCGTGGCTGGGGAGGGTCTCCCGGGAGGTGACCAGGAGGCGGCGGCGGGCGGACGGGGCCGGCGGAGGCGGACTTGGTCGGGGGCCGGGCGGGGAGGGCCGGCTGCGCCGTGTGCGCCCGGACGGCCGGGGCGTGGAGGTTGCCGCCCCGAACGCTGTTGTGCACGCCGCCAGGGTAGCCGTCCGCCCCTCGTGCGCCTGCTGTGCGCCGGTGGTCGTGTGGAACGCTTCCCGGACGGACAAGGCGAGTTGGGGAGTCTGCATGCGGCACGGGCACATCGATCCGTCGCTCTACCGGTCGGCCGCCGAGGCGATCGCCGCTCCGCCGGAGAAGCTGGCGTACGTGGCCGGCTTCGACCGGTCGGGGCGGCGGCCGGACGCGCTGCTGAGCGTCGACACCGATCCGGACTCCGCGAGCTACGGGAAGGTCCTGAACTTCGCCGAACTTCCCACGTTCGGCGACGAGTTGCATCACTTCGGGTGGAACGCCTGCTCCAGTGCCCTCGCCCACGCCTGCCACGAGAACCCGGAGCGGCGCTACCTGCTGCTGCCCGGGCTGCGCTCCTCCCGGCTGTACGTGCTGGACACCCGCCCCGACCCGGTCCGTCCGCGCCTGGTCAAGACGGTCGAGGCCGGGGAACTGGCCGCCCGGGCGGGCTACTCGCGCCCGCACACCCTGCACTGCGGCCCCGACGGCGTCTTCCTGTCCTGCCTCGGCAGCGGCGAGGGCGACGACGGCCCGGGCGGGGTGGCGCTGCTCGACCACACCACCTTCGAGGTGCTGCGCGCCTGGGAGACCGAGCGCGGGCCGCAGCACTTCGCCTACGACGTCTGGTGGCACCTGGGCACCAACGTGGCCGTCACCAGCGAGTGGGGCACCCCGTGGATGGTCGAGGACGGCGTGGTGCCGGACCTCCTGCTGGGACGGAAGTACGGGCACGCGCTGCACTTCTGGGAGCTGGACTCCGGCCGCCACCTCCAGCGGGTGGACCTCGGCGACCAGTACCAGATGGTGCTGGAGCTGCGCCCGGCGCACGACCCGCAGGCGGAGTGGGGCTTCGCCGGGGTGGTCACCAACGTCGAGGACCTCTCCTCCTCGGTCTGGCTCTGGTACCGGGAGGGGCCGGCCTTCACCGCGCGCAAGGTGATCGAGATCCCTGCCGAGCCGGCGAAGGCCGAGGACCTGCCGCCGGCGCTGCGGCCGTTCGGCGCGGTGCCGCCGCTGGTGACGGACATCAACCTGTCGGTGGACGACCGCTGGCTGTACGTGTCCGCCTGGGGCACCGGCGAGTTGTTCCAGTACGACGTGTCGGACCCGTTCCACCCCCGGCTGGCCGGTTCGGTCCGGCTCGGCGGGATCGCCGCCCGCACCCCGCACCCGGCCGAGCCGGGCCGTCCACTGAGCGGGGCGCCGCAGATGGTGGAGATCAGCCGGGACGGCCGACGGCTCTACCTCACCAACTCGCTGTACGGCGCCTGGGACGACCAGTTCTACCCGGACGGCATCGAGCCGTGGATGGTCAAGCTGGACGCGGACCCGGAGGCCGGCGGGCTGAGCGTCGACGAACGCTTCTTCCCGCACGGCGCCGACTTCCGGGGCCTGCGCGTCCACCAGACCCACCTGGCGGGCGGCGACGCCTCCTCCGACTCCTACTGCTACCGCTGAGCCGTCCGCACCGCCGGCGTCACCGGAACAGCGCCTGGTCGAACCGTACCCGCGCCGGCGGCAGCCCGGCCGCCGCCAGCCGGGTGCGGACGGAGCCGACCATGCCGACCGGCCCGGTGACGCAGGCCAGGTGCTCGCGCCAGTCGCCGGCCGCCGCGACGGTGTCGGCGAGTTCGCCGACGGTGACCGGGGTGACGGTCAACCACGGCTTGTGCAGGCCGAGTTCGGCCAGCGACTGCCAGTCGTAGAGGTCCGCGCGGTCCCGGGCGCCGACGAACAGGTGGACCAGGCGGCCGGCCGGCCGGTGGGCGGCCTGCTGCTCGACGATCGCCTTCATCGGGGCGAGGCCGGTGCCTCCCGCGACCAGCAGTAGGTCCCGGGCGTCGTCGTCGGGCAGCAGGCTGCCGCGCGGCGGGCCGAGGCGCAGCCGGTCGCCGACGGCGGTGTGCTCGACCAGGGCGGCACTGACCCCGCCGGGGCCGGTGCGGCGGACGTGGAACTCCACCTCGTTGTCGGCGCGCGGGGCGCAGCCCATCGAGTACTGCCGCCAGGTGCGCGGCAGCGCCGGGTGCTCCACGGTGCCGTACTGCCCGGCCCGGTACGGGTACGGTTCGCCGGTGCGCACCCGCAGCACGGCGAGGTCGGGGCGGCGGCGCTCGTGGCCGGTGACCACGGCGTGCCAGTACGGGGGTTCGGTGAGCGCGGAGTCGGCGCCGGCGACCATCGCGCCGACGGCGAAGCGCAGCATCCGCACCCAGGCGCCCTCCAGTTCCTCCGTCCAGTGCTCGCCGGCCCGGTGCCGGACGGCCGCGCACAGGGCCTCCTCGAAGGCCTCGTAGTGCACCGGCCGGACGCCCAGTTTCCGGTGGTCGCGGCCGAGTTGTCGCAGCGTCCGCTCCAGTTCGGCCGGCCGGTCGAGGTGGTCGATCAGGTGGTGGAAGATCCGTTCGAGGTGGAGCTGCTGGAACTCCATGGAGTCGGGGAAGAGCGGCCGCAGGTACGGGCGGTGGTCGAACATCACCGCGTAGAGGTGGTCGATCAGGTCCGCGAGCGGGGAGATCAGATCGAGGTCGCGCCGGATCAGGTACTGGTCGGCGGCGCCGTCGTAGCCGCTGTCCCCGCCGTGGGCGCCGTACCCGAGGTCGCCGCCGCCCGAGGAGGACGGGGCCAGGAGTCGGCGTCGCAGGCGCATCGCGTGATGGCGGGCGATCAGGCGGTCGTACTCGGCGGTGGCGGTGCCGGTGCTCGTGCTGCTGCTGTTGTCCATGTCCTGTTCAGTCAACTGCCCGCCCGCCGAACGCGAGAAGGGCCGATCGCCCCGGGCGGACCCGGGACCATCGACCCCTTGCTTCGGTGCCGACGGACCGGGAGGGTTGACGGTGACCGGGACCGGGCCCGCCCGGAACGGGGCGGGCACGACCGGAGGGTGCCCCCGTGCCCCGGCGCCCCGCGCCCTGGTGCTCTCCCACCACCAGGACCCGGGGCGCCGCCCGTCAGGCCGTGTGAGGATCCCGTCAGGCCCCCGCCCGGCGCGCCTCCCGGCGGTCCAGCCGCCGCTGCCGGCCCTGGCGCAGCGGCTGGTCGGGCAGCCATCCGAAGGTGAGGCAGGCGCCGACCACCCCGAGCAGCATCCCGATCACGAAGCCGCCCAGGTTGGAGGTGATCCAGCTGCCCAGCGAGGCCAGCAGGGCGAGGATGGAGTAGAACAGCCGCTGCGCCGGGTTGAACAGGATCAGCAGCCCGCACAGCACCATCACCGCCGGCACCAGGTACCCCGCCAGCCCCTGCATCCCGATGTGCAGGATGACGGGCAGCGGGGCCTTCAGGGTGAACAGGATCTGGGCGCCGCCGAGTGTCACCAGCAGCCCGCCCCAGAACGGTCGCCCGCCCCGCCAGTCGCGCTTGGCCGGGCGTGCGGCGGGCTCGGCGGCGGGGGCCGCCACGGCCTGGGCGGGCGCGGCCGCCGTCCCCTCGGCGGCCACCCCCTCGGCCCGTGCCGCGGTGTCCCCGCCGGTGCGGGCCGGCTCCGGTACGGACTCCGTCATGGTCAGCAGCCCGTGGAGCTGAAGCTCAGCCGCAGGTTGGGCAGCTTGAACCCGACGGCGGTGCTCGCGTAGTTGTGCTGGTTCAGGTTGGTCAGCGTGACGTGGTCGGCCTGCTGGCCGAACACGCCGGGGTTGCCCTTGCCGATCGGTCCGGCCTTGGTGTACGTGCTGGCGTCGCCGCCGATCTCGATGTTCCTGAACTCCGCGTTGCCGGAGAGCAGGTCGGAGTCGGTGGTGAGGTCGGAGGCGGTGACGGGGGTGCCGCCGTCGCCCGCGTGGATCACCAGGTTGATGCCGCCGAGGTCGACGCTCTGGCAGAGGTTGGTGATCTCGGCCTTCTTGATCGCCGACACCGCGACCAGCACCTGGCCGCCGGTGGACCCGGCGTTGGGGCTGTCGGGGATCATCGAGTCCAGCGCGCCGAACTGCGCGAAGCCCTCGCCGTCCAGCTTGTCGGCGGTGATGGTGAACGGCATGCCGGAGATGGAGAACTGGGCGGCGAGCACGCCCTGCGCGGTGAGCGCCATCAGGACGCCCCCGGCCGCGACGGCCGGCACGGCCATCAGGGCGGTGCGCTTCATCCGAACCCGGCCTCTTCTCGGCGCGCTCGGCGTCTGCGGGGTCTCGGCCGCCGTGGCGGCGTCCTCGGACATGGCCATGTGTGCTCCCTGTGGATGGAATGGGTGTGCAGGCACTGGCACGTTGTCCTGGCGCGGACAGCGTTACCCGGCCCGACCGGGCCGTCCGCCCCTTGGCAGCGGGGCGGGCCCGGTCGGCGCTCGGTGAGTAACTGGGAAGCTACTGCCCGGTATTGGCCGGGTCAATACGGGTGCACGAAGGATCTTCACCAGTCCGCGACCCGCTTCGGCCAGTCCCGCACTCCCAGCCGCTCGGCCGCCTCCGCCGGGCCGAGGAACGGCGACAGGCAGAACATGCTCAACACCGGTAGCAGTTCCAACAGTTGTTCTGTCCGGCCGGAGTCGATCCGCCGGTAGATCGCGCTGTAGACGCCGCCCACCACGGCGTCCACCATCTCCTTCGCCTCGACGCCGCCCGGAAGTTGGGGCACCTCGGCGAAGAACCCCCGGAACCTGGTGAGCAGTTGGGCCCGCTCGTGCCGGCCGGCCGGGCCGACGGCCTCGACCTCGATCACCGCCATGGTGGCGAACGCCGGTGTTCCGGCGAGCAGTTGGAGCATCACACCGAGGGCCTTCCGGATGCCCCGGCACCAGTCGGATTCGGCCGTGAAGGCCTCCGCCATCCGCCGGATCACCACGCCGGTGCCGTGCCGGTGCGCGGCCAGGAAGGCGTCCTCCTTGCCGCTGAACAGCTCGTAGAAGACCGGCCTGGTCACGCCGGCCGCCCGGCAGATGTCGCTGACCGTGGCGTGCTGGTAGCCGCGCTCGGCGACGGTCCGCACCAGGCCGTCCAGCAGCCGGTCGCGCTGGGTGGCGGCGACCACGCCGGCGGGCAGTCGGCGCGGGCCGGGCTTGATCGAACGGGCCGGATCGCGGCCGGTCCGGGCGCCCGGCAGCAGGACCACGTCGGCTCCGCGGAGGTGTTTCCGATCCATCACCAACTCCTGTGTCCTGTATTGACATTGACGGAACACCGGGTTTACAACACTGACAGGTTTCCAACCGGTGGGCGAGCAGGCCCCCACCGGCCGAACCTCCGGGGGCCCCGATCGGCCCGAGGCGAACGCCCGGGCCGTCGGGACCACGGCGGAGGCGGGACCGCGACGGTGGCAGCCGTCGACGTGCCCCCACGGCACCGCACGTCCCCGACCGAACGGCGCGGTGCCGCTGGTGGTCCACGCCGCCGTCCGTACGCAGGGCCGCACGGCAGCACCACCGCACGCCGGTACCACAGCACCACCCGCACCGCAGCACCGCGCACCACCGCACCTCCGTACGCCCACCCTCGCGTACGTCCGCACCGCCGTACCGTACGGGCGGGCCCGTGGCGCCGGGCCCGCCCGCCCTCGGCACCGGCCGAAGCCCTCGCGACGCATCCTGCGCGACACATCCTGCGGGACGAACCGGCTCGACGAAGCCTTCGGCACGAAGCCGCCGGTACCAAGCCTCCGGCACGCCATGCACCTCCCCCGTCGTGCTCACCACCACACCCGCACGCCGGGATTCCCCCACCCGTCCTCCGGACGGAGAGAGGTACCCTCATGCGCATCCGCCGCACCCTCGCCACCACCGCCCTCGCCGCGCTCGCCCTCACCGGCGCGGCCGTCTCCCCCGCCCAGGCCGCCGGCGCGGTCCTGACCACCGGCGGTCCGACCGGCCCGGCCGTCGCCGTCGGTGACGTGCTGACCGCCAACCTGGTCTCCGGCACCTCCGCGACCTTCTACAACAGCGCCACCGGGACGACCGGCGTCAAGTGCGCCGCCTCCTCCTTCTCGGCGACCGTCACCTCCAACCCGGCCGCGCCGGGCAGCGCCGTCGAGCGGCTCGACACCCAGACCTTCGGGTCCTGCACCTCCAACGTCGTCGGTGTCACCGGCGTCAAGAGCGTCACGGTCACCAGCCTGCCGTTCACCAACACCGTCAGCGACGCCGCCGGCTACCCGGTCAAGCTCACCCCCGGCGCGGCCGGCGTGATGGGCACCACCGTGGTGCTCAACACCATCCTGGGCAGCATCAGCTGCAACTACCAGAACTCCACCGGGATCAACGGCAACGCCTCGAACACCGGCAACACCATCGGCTTCAAGGCCCAGCCCTTCACCCTGGCCTCCGGGCCGAGCCTGTGCTTCGCGACGGGCTACTTCACCGCCACCTACGGCCCGGTCGTCGACACCTCCGTCGCCGGCAGCCCGGTCCTCTTCGTCAACTGACGCCAGGGCCCACCGGCCCGTCCTGACGACGGCGGCGTACGGCACCTTCACCGGGCCGTACGCCGCTCCGCCGTACCCGCGCCCTGACCGGACCCCAGCCCCGGACCCCGCGACAGCGAAGTGACCGGCCGGTAGGGTGGCGCCGCACGCAGACGGCCAACCGGAACGGGGCAGGCGGATGAGCGGGGACAGCAGCAAAGGCAGCAGCGGGGACAGCACGGGCTTCTTCACCTCGGTGGCGGACGCCGCCGAGCAGTTGGCCGCCACCGGCTACCTGGCCTCCGCCGCCGTGGCCACCACCGTCTTCCTCGCCGACCGCCTCGGCAAGCCGCTGCTGGTCGAGGGCCCCGCCGGGGTCGGCAAGACCGAACTCGCCAAGGCGGTCGCCGAGATCGGCCGCGCCCGGCTGGTCCGGCTCCAGTGCTACGAGGGCATCGACGAGGCCCGCGCCCTCTACGAGTGGAACCACGCCAAGCAGCTGCTGCGGATCACCGCCGGCCGCGACGAGGGCTGGCAGGAGGCCCGCACCGACATCTTCGGCGAGGAGTTCCTACTCACCCGCCCGCTGCTCACCGCGATCCGCGGCGAGGAGCCGACCGTGCTGCTGATCGACGAGATGGACAAGGCCGACGTCGAGGTGGAGGCGCTGCTGCTGGAGGTGCTCAGCGACTTCCAGGTCACCGTCCCCGAGCTGGGCACCATCACCGCGACCCGCCGCCCCTTCGTCCTGCTCACCTCGAACGCCACCCGCGAGCTCTCCGAGGCGCTGCGCCGCCGCTGCCTCTTCCTCCACCTCGACTACCCCGACGCCGAGCTGGAGCGCCGGATCGTCCGGCTCAAGGTGCCCGGCCTGGACGAGACGCTGGCCGGGTCGCTGGTCCGGATCGTCGGCGCGCTGCGGGCGATGGAGCTGCGCAAGGCGCCGTCCGTCGCCGAGACCATCGACTGGGCCCGCACCCTGCTCGCCCTCGGCGCCGACACCCTGGACGAGGCGGTCGTCCGGGACACCCTCGGGGTGATCCTCAAGCACCAGGACGACGTCCGCAAGGCCGCCCAGAAGCTCACCCCGGCGTGACGGCGCCGCAGCCGGCCGACACCGCCGCCCGCCTCACCGGCCTGGTCCGCGCCCTGCGCGGCCACGGCCTGCGGATCGGCCCGGCCGAGACGGTGGACGCCGCCGCCGTGCTGGACGTCCTCGGCTTCACCGACCGCGAGCGGATGCGGGCCGGCCTGGCCGCCGCCCTGCTGCGCTCGGAGGGCCAGCGGACGGTCTTCGACGCCGCCTTCGACCTGTTCTTCCCGCTCGGCGTCGGCACCCCGGAGGCCGTCCGGGCGGACCCGCCGCCCGTCCCCGACGACCCCGAGCCGCCGCGCTTCGGCCGCCCCGACCCGCTGCGCGAGCAGCTGCGCGACCGCCTCGCCGCCGCATTGGCCGCCGACGACCGCGCCGCCCAGGCCCGGCTGGCCGGCGAGGTGGTGGAGGCCTTCGGCCGGTACGGCACCGGCGGCTCGCCCGGCACCGGCGGCTGGTCCGCCCAGCAGGCGCTCGGCCGGCTCGCCCCCGAGACGCTGCTGGCCCGCGTCCTGGCCGCCCTGCGCGAGGGCCAGGGCACCCCGGACCTCTCCGACCTGGTGCTCGCCGACGAGATCCGCCGCCGCATCCGGGACTTCCGCGCGCTGACCGCCGGCGAGGCCCGCCGCCGGGTCGCCGAGCTGCGCGGCCCCGAGCGGATCGCCGAACGCGCCGTCGCCCCCACCCCCGACCAGGTCGACTTCCTCTACGCCGGCCGCGACCAGCTCGCCGAACTGCGCCGCACCGTCCACCCGTTGGCCCGCAAGCTCGCCACCCGGCTGGCCGCCCGGCGCCGCCGCGCCGCCCGCGGCGAGATCGACCTGCGCCGCACCCTGCGCCGCTCGCTGTCCACCGGCGGGGTACCACTGCGCCCCGCGTACCGGCTGCGCCGCCCGGCCCGCCCGGAGCTGGTGCTGCTGTGCGACGTCTCCGGCTCGGTGGCCGGCTTCGCCGACTTCACCATGCTGCTGGTGCAGGCGATGAGCGAACAGTTCAGCAAGGTCCGGGTGTTCGCCTTCGTCAACCGCACCGCCGAGGTCACCGGCCTGCTCCGCGGCGGCGACGACCCGGCCCGCCTGGCCGCCCGGATCCTCGCCGAGGCCGAGGTCACGGGCTACCACGGCAACAGCGACTACGGCTCCGCGCTGGGCGGGTTCGCCGAGCACCACCTGGACGCGGTCGGCCCGCGCACCTGCGTCCTGGTCCTCGGCGACGCCAGGAACAACCAGCGCGACCCCAACCTGGAGGCGCTGCGCCGGATCGCCGCCCGGGCCCGCCGGGTGTTCTGGCTCAACCCCGAGCAGCCCTCGCTCTGGCCGACCGGCGACTCCGCCGCCCTGGCCTACGCGGGCGTGGTGGAGATGCACTCCTGCCGCAACGCCCGCCGCCTCGGCGAGCTGATCGCCCGCCTGCTGCCGGTCTGACGCCGACCGGGGCCCCTGGTCGGCGCCGGGTCGGAACGCCGGGCCCGGGCGGGCGGCCGCGACCGGCGTCCCGTCGGCCGATCACTTGTCCAGGTGCGCCAGGAAGTCCAGCAGCGCCTCGGTCACCTCGGCCGGGCGTTCCTGCTGCGTCCAGTGCCCGGTGTCCGGCAGCCGGACGTGGCGGTGCAGCCTGGGCAGCCGCCCCAGCAGGTGGTCCAGCACCGGGGGCGGGACCATCGCGTTGACCAGGTCCTGCTCGCCGACCACGAACAGCGCGGGCACGTCGACCGTCACCCCGCTGAAGGCGGCCAGCAGTTCGGCGTTGCGGTCGAGGTTGCGGTACCAGTTGAGGCCGCCGGTGAAGGCCTTCGCGCCGTGGGTGGCGTAGTCGGCCGTGAAGACGTCCAGGTCCGCGTCGGTGAGCCAGTCCGGCAGCCGCTCCGGCTCCGGGACGGTGTCCAGCAGCCCCTTGCCCTCGGGGATGATCCACGGCCGGGGCACGCCGTCCGGCTGCCTGCCGCAGAGGATGCGGCGCAGGCTGGACTTCACGTCCGCGGCCAGTTCGGCGTCGGCCTTGCCGGGCTCCTGGAAGTAGACCTGGTAGAAGCCCTCGCCGAAGGCCGCCCGGGCCGCCTCCAGCGGTGGCGGCCCGCCCACCGGCAGCGGCGGCACGCTCAGCCCGGCCACCCCGCGCACCAGGTCGGGGCGCAGCGCGGCGGTCGTCCAGGCCACCGGCGCGCCCCAGTCGTGCCCGACCACGACCGCCCGCTCCTCGCCCAGCGCGCCGATCAGCGCGGTCACGTCGCCTACCAGGTGCAGCAGGCTGTAGGCGTCCGCCCGCTCCGGCTGCGCGCTGCGGGCGTACCCGCGCTGGTCCGGCGCGACGACCCGGTAGCCGGCCTCGGCGAGCGGCCCGAACTGGTGCCGCCAGGAGTACCAGCTCTCCGGGAAGCCGTGCAGCAGCAGGACCAGCGGCCCTTCGCCCTGCTCCGCGAAGTGCAGCCGTACGCCGTTCACCTCGGCCTCGCCGTGCTTGATCGCCTGGTTCAACTCGAAGACTCCCCATCCGGTGACGACATCCGTTCACTCCCGACCCTGCCCAGCCGACCGGCCCCGGAACCCCGCCGGTGCCGCGCCGGTGCCGCGTTGGTGCCCGCACGGTCCCGCCCGCAACGTGCCCGACCCGCAAGGTGTCGACCCGCCGGACGCGGCCGAGGCCGCCCCGGCGATCCGGGACGGCCTCGGTCTCGACTCCGGTGGAACCGGTGTGGGGTCAGCCCACCGTGTAGCTGTACGGGATCGCCGCGAGCACCGAACCGGTGGTGTTCAGGACGTTGTTGGCGGTGGCCACGCCGGTCGGGCCGGACACCAGGTACAGCACGCCCCTGACGGTGCTGCCCCTGGGGCCGGCCGGGGTCAGCGTCACCTGGAGCGAGCCGGTGGCACCGGGGGCGACGGTCACCGGGACGGCTGCCGCGGCCGAGGCGTCCACCGAGGCGGCGTACGGGTCACCGGTGCTGGAGGTCAGTGCCGGGTCGAAGGCCAGGGTGTGCGCGGTGGCCGTGACGGTGGAGGTGCCGGCCGGCGCGCCGCCGGTGCCGAACGGGCCGATCTGCTGGACGAAGGTGCCCCAGTTGCCGGGGACGACCGGCTGCTCGGCGGTGCCGTGGTCGGTCACGACCGAGACGGCCGAGCCGTCCTGGGCCTTCTTCAGGTCGCCGAACAGGTCCGGCGAGCCGGCGGTGGCGCTCAGCTCGATCTGCGCCGGCGTCGAGGACGCCGCCACGGCCTGGAGCCGGTCGGTGCCCGGCGGCACCAGGAAGGACGGCACCGCGGAGTCGAGGCTGAGCGGCAGGCTGACGGTCGCCGAGGCGCCCCGCGGCACCAGCGGCAGGTCCACCCGGCGGTCCAGCCGGCCGTCGGCCGCGATCCGCTGGGTCGCGACGGTGTTGTTGGCGTAGTCCACCTGGACGGTGACCGGCTTGCCGGCCGCCAGCCTGGTGCGGGTGTCGTTCGGCAGCCCGGCCGCGGTGGCCTGGTTCCGGTCGAACGCCACGGTGCCGGTGAAGTCCTGGGCGAGTTCCTGCCCGCTGACCGGGCCGAGCACGTTCAGGACGAACCGCCAGCGGCCGGCGGCCGGGGCGACGGCGGTGGCCGAGACGCCGTCACCGGTGCCGGCCAGGTTGCCCTGGGCGTCGAACAGCCCGTTGCCCTCGATGTCGACCGGGGTGCCGTTCGGGCTGATCAGCGCGCCCTGCATGAGCAGCTTCGGGTCCTTGCCGACGGTCACGCCGACCCGCAGGTCCCGCTGCCCCTTCGGGACGTCGAAGGCGTACGAGAAGCTCTGCGTCGGCGAGGCGCTGCGGGCGTTGCCACCGGTGACGGTGGCGGTGAAGGTGCCCTTGCCGTGGTCGACCGGGACGAGGCTGCGCAGCACGACCGGGACGCTGGTGGTGCGGCCGTCGGAGCTGGAGACCAGCACGGCCTGGCTGGAGTCGCCGCTGGTGGCCGGGGTGGTGAGCTGGACCTTGAGGGTCCTGGTCTGGCCCGGCTTCAGGTCGGTGGTGCTCGGGCTCACGGCGCCGGCCGGCACCGCGCGCTGGGTGGCGGTGCCCAGTTGGACGTCGCCCTTGTAACCGGCGGGGCCGGCCGGGGTGTAGAGGACGGCGGTCCACTCGCCGGCCACCGGGTGCGGGACGTCGACCAGGCCGAAGTCCGCCGGGGTGGCGCCGCCCTGCGGACGGGTGTTGGTCTCGAAGCGGCCCGAGGGGTCGAGCAGCGTCATGCGGACCACCGGCCCGTTGGTGACCGGGTCGGGCGCGCCCTGCCAGGCGATCGAGGCCGCGAGGCGGTCGGCGCCGGCCGGGACGGTGAACGTGACCTGCTTGCGCACCCAGTCCGCGCCGTTGGTCGCGTACTTGAAGGTGTCCGTCGAGGACGGGTCCAGCTGGACGGTCTGCCGCTCGCTCGACTGCGGGGCGAAGGTGCGGGTCGCGGCGCTCACCGTCTGGGTGCTGTCGCCGGTGTTGGTGACGGACACCTCGGCGGTGTGGGTCGAGCCGGGGGCGCCGGCGATGTCGACCTGGCCGGTGCCGACCACCACGGTCCGCGCGCCCTCGGTGCCGTCCCCGTCGTCGTAGCCGCGGGCGGCCTCGACGGCGGCGCGGACGTTCAGCAGGCCGGCACCCTGCTCCTCGGCCGGCACGCCGAGGTCGGTGGCGGTGCCGGTGAGGAGCTTCTTCACCAGGGCCGGGGACGGCGAGTCGCCGCCGTGGGTGTCCCGGTAGGCCTGGATGACCAGGGCCGCGGCGCCGGTCACGAAGGGGGCGGACTGGCTGGTGCCGCCGAACGGCTGGATCGGCGAGGGCCGGCCGTTGTAGCCCTTGCAGTCGGTGTACCTGCTGGTGTCGGGCGTGCACAGCGCCCAGTCCGACTCGCCGGGCGCGACCAGGTCGACGGTCCGGCCGGCCTGGGTGAAGCCGCCCGAGGAGAGCGCGGAGATCCGGTTGTCGCTCCAGGTCCGGTTGGAGAACTGGGAGGCCGCGTAACCGGTCTGCTGGTAGTTCTGGTTGTCGGTGGAGGCGCCGACCGCGATCACGTACGGGTCGGTGGCCGGGGTGCCGATCGTGCCGCTGATGCCGGCGTCACCACTGGAGACGGCGACGGTGACACCGGCCTTGACGGCCTGCTCGTTGAAGAGCGAGATGGTGTCGTGCGCGCCACTGTCCGGAGTGACGTTGCCGCCGAAGGACTCGTTCAGCACGTCCACGTGGGCGACCCGCACCGCGTAGTCGATCGCCTGGAGGATCGACGAGTTGGACATCATCTCGCCGCCGGCCTTCAGCGCGACCAGGTCGGCGTCCGGGGCGAGGCCGCGGATGCGGATGGTGCAGCCGGTCGGCAGCGGGTGCGAGGCGTTGACGAAAGCGGAGACGTCGTAGACCTGGCGGCCCTGGGCGATGACCGCCGAGGCGTCGCCGAAGGCCTCGGCGGCGCCGGTCGGCGCGTCCCAGCCGTCGCCCGCGAAGTCCTGGTGGTCGACCACGGCGTGCGAGCCGTCGGCCCGGATGAAGTCCGGGTTGTCCGGGTCGAGGCCGTCCGCAATGTAGGCGACCTTGACGCCCTTGCCGGTGGCCAGGTCCTCCACACCGGGCTTGCCGTTGCCGGTGACGGCCCGGGTCGAGTACAGGGCCTCGGGCTCCAGGAGCGGCTTGCCCGGGTCGGAGGGGCAGACCGTGTTGGTCGCGTTCTCCTCGACCGCCTGAGCCTTGCCGCCCTCACCCTTGCCGCCCTGAGCCTTGCCGTCCTGAGCCTTGCCGTCCTGAGCCTTGCTGTCCTGACCGTTGCTGCCCGGAACGGCCTGCGGAGCGGCGTCGGCCTGTGGGGAGGCGTCGGCCCTGGGCGCCTTGGCACCCGCGGCGGCAGCGGCGGCCTTCGCCTTGGCCGCGGTCGGCGGGGCGACCTGGACCTGGCCGTCCGCCACCACGGCGGCGACCGCCGGGTCTGCCTGGAGCCGGGCCCGCAGGGCGGGACCGACCGTGGCGGAGAAGGCGTTGCCGACCACGAAGGTCTTGATGTCGGTTCCGCCGCCCGCCCTGACCCTGTCCAGCAGCGGCGCCTGCGCGTCGGCGGCCTTCTGCTGCCGGGCGCCCAGGTGGCGGTGGTCGGCCGGGGCGTCCGCGATCTGGTCCTTCAGGACCACGATCACCGGCACCGGGGCCCCGTCCGCGGGCGCCGCCTGGGCGTTCTGCGGGGCGGGGGCCGCCGGGGCCGCTCCGGCGACCGTCCCGAGGCTCAGGACCATGGACGCGGCGGTGACCGCGACGGCGGCTGTTAGCTGGGCTTTCCGCCAGCTGATCATATAAATCCTCTCGTCAGATGGACAGCTGACGCATTTCAACGCACCTGAGAGGATCACGACAAGGGGGTAAATCCCCATCAGAAAGTAAAGTTGACCATCGATCAGTAAAATTCGGAGCGGAAATCGGGCCGAACCCCCCGCTTTCAGCCGATCGGCCCTTTCCGAGCCCCGCTCAGTGGCCGGCCAGCCGCTCCCGGGCGTCCGCCAGGTCCTCGGGGGTGGGTGCGTCGTCCTGGGTCAGCCGGTGGCGCCAGTAGCCGGTGAAGTCGATGTTCTCCTTCGGCACCCCCTGCTCCTCGACCAGGCACCGCCGGATCGCCCGGACCGCCCCCGCCTCCCCGGCCAGCCAGACGAAGGGCTCGCCTGCCGGCAGCACACCGTCCCGGAACGCCTCGGTCAGCACCGCCCCCGGGGCCGCGCCGTCGCGGTACAGCCACTCCACCTCCAACTCGGCACGGGATTCCAGGCCTTGGCTCTCCGCCCGGTCGGCGACCTCGATCCAGGCGTACGCCCGCACCCCCTCGGGCAGCGCCCCGAACAGCGTCGCGAGCGCCGGCAGCGCGGTCTCGTCACCGGCCAGCAGCACCCAGTCGGCGGCCGCCGCCGCCTCGGCGAACGGGACCGGCGGGGCGTACAGCGCGGACGGGCCGACCATCCCGAGCCGGTCCCCCGGCGCGGCCCGCAGCGCCCAGGCGGCGGCCGGGCCGGTGTCGCCGTGCAGCACGAAGTCGATCTCCACCAGTCGGGTGCCGGGGCGCCGGCCGCGCAGGGTGAAGCTGCGCAGCAGCGGGCGCCGCTCCTCCGGGATCGCCAGGTAGGCCTGGTACCAGCCCATCGGGTCGTCCTGCCGGGCGGGCAGCACCGGCTCGCGCTGCCCCGGGCGCGGGAAGCAGAGCTTGAGCTGCTGGTCGGGGGCGGTGCCGACGGTGTCGGGCAGATCGTCGGCGGCGAAGGTGATCCGGGCGGTGCGCGGCGTGATCCGGCGGACCTCGACGACCTCGACGAAGGTGACGGGCAATGTCATCGCGAAACCCCTCCGATTGATAGCCTTACGGCATAAAGAATTGCTTCGGAGAGATACTTTACGCCATAAGGAGATGCCGGATGACCGTCTACGCCGGGCAGGGCGACGCCCACCGCTCGCTCGCCCTGCTCTGGGGCGCGCCCGAGGAGCCGCGCACCGGGCGCAGCGGCCCCAAACCCGGCCTGAGTGTGGACGCGATCGTGTCCGCCGGCATCGCGGTCGCCGACGCCGAGGGCATGGCCGCCCTGTCGATGCGCGCCGTCGGCGAACGGCTCGGCCGCACCGCGATGGCGCTCTACACCTACGTGCCCGGCAAGGCCGAACTCCTCGACCTGATGCACGACCGGGCGCTCGCCGAACTCCCCACCGCCGTCCCCGCCGGAGCGCCCGCGCCCGACGGCTGGCGGCAGGCCGTCACCGGCTGGGCCGAGGAACTGTACGCCTGCTACCTGCGCCACCCCTGGGTGCTCCAGGTCTCGCAGGCCCGCCCGGTGCTCGGCCCCGCCGAACTCGCCGCGATGGAGGCGCTGTTGCGCGCGCTGCGGCCGGCCGGCCTGACGCCACCGCGACTGCGCGGGGCGGTCGCCGCGCTCTGGCAGTTCGTCCGCGGCCTGGCCGCCACCGCCGCCGACGCCCGCGGCGCGGCGGCCGCGACCGGGGTCGCCGACGAGGACTGGTGGGCCGCCCGCTCGGCCCGACTCGCCGAACTGGCCCCGGACTTCGCGCAGCGCTTCCCGCTGCTGGCCGCCCTGCAGACCACCGCCGGCGGCACCCCGGAGGACCCCCACCGGGAGGCCTTCCGCACCGGGCTCGCCGTCCTGCTCGACGGCATCGCGGCGGAAGGAGGCGTCCGCGACGCACCGGGCCCGGGAGGCTTCAGCAGCGGACGGTGACCCGGGCGCCTGGGCGTTTCGCTTGGATCATGGCGAGGGCGAGTGATGACGGCGGTTCCCGGGTGGCACCCTGGTGCGATGCGACCTGGAACCGACGCCACCGAGAACGACCTGCGGCAGCTGCTCGACGAGTGGGATCCGATCGGCGTCGCCGACGAGGTGCGGGACGAGTATGACTGCATGCTCGCCCCTCTCCTCCAGCGCCTCCGTGGTGGCGCGGACCAGGTGGAGATTGGTGCGCTTCTGCGGCAAGAGCTGGAGGATCACTTCGGTCTCGACCCTCTGGGCCTGCGACCTGAGGCGATGGCAGCCCGAGTGATCGGCTGGTGGGCAACTGTCGGCAGGGCTGATGGCACCAGCTGCGTCTAGGCTGTGGCGAAAGTGGATCTGGTGCTGTGGATGATCACGGTTCATGGGTCGGGGAGATCTCACGGACGATCAGGGCGGTGCCGTTGTTGCCGAAGGGCACGAAGGCGGGCCGGCCACCTGTCCGGCCTCCGCGGCGGTTGATCGATGGCATACGGTCTCGGGTCCGTACTGGGGTTCCGTGGCGGGACGTGCCCGTCGAGTACGGGCTCAACGCCCACATCGCTCGGTTCCTCGAACCCTACGGGTAGGCTCGTAGGTATGGGAATTGACTGGGAGAACATACTCGGCGCAAGCGGTGACGACCTCGACGATGCCTACAACAGGGCGGTCTCCGCGGCCATCCACAGCGATGACCCGGCGGAGGACCGTCGGCCACTCCCAGTCGGCGAAGAGCACGACGACACAGACGGCTTGCGCTGAACTGAGGAACCGCCCCGGCAAGCCGCGGCGTTTCGCCATCAGGTCAGGGGTCAGTCAAGACGGCCGAGCTCGACTATGCGGCTCGATCGCCGCCTTCACCGAACTCGTCACCCCGGGCAACGGCACAGGTAGCGGCCAGCCCGCACGAGAAAACCGCGGCCGTCCACTTGGCCGTGCTGCACGTCGCGGGGATCTTCCTCTGGTCTGCCAGATGATCCGAACGAAACCGACTAACCGCGGTGGGCGGCGGGGAGGGCCAGCACGACGCCGAGCACCACCAGGGTCGCGTACCCGGCGACCTCGTGGCCGACCGGCACCAGGACCCGGACGAAGCCGAACAGCCGGAAGCCGTCGATCCAGGTGGACAGCAGGCCGGAGGTGCCGCCGACGATCAACACGGAACCGAGGTAGCCGAGCAGGGTCTTCATGATCCCGAGCCTAGGAAGCCGCCCCTCGGCCGGGCATCCGACTTTCGGCGCGGCCGGGCACCACCAAAGTCGTGGTTTCCCCGCGGCTCCGCACGGCCGCGAACGGCTCCGGACGGAGCAGCAGGCCCGGCGGCCCGGCGGCGGCCCGGGTACGTTCGCCGTGTGCTCCCCACCCGCATACCGCCGAAGCCGCCGTACGTCGCCAGGGCCGCGGCCACCGCCGGTACCGCCCTGGTACTCGCCGTCGTCGCCCCGTCGGCCCTCGCCCAGGACGCCGTCCCCGCCGTCGGCGGCGAGCGGCTCGGCCTCCCCGCCGTCCAGGTCGCGCCGCTGGCCGGGGCCCCCGCGCTGCCGTCGGCACTGACCGGCCGCTCCTGGCTGATAGCCGACGCGGCCACCGGCGAGGTCCTCGCCGCCCGCGACGCCCACCTGCCGCTGCCCCCGGCCAGCACCCTCAAGATGCTGTTCGCGGACACCGTGCTGCCCAAGTTCGACCGGGCGCTGGAGCACCGGGTCACCACCGCCGAGCTCGCCGGCCTCGGCGCGGGCAGCAGCCTGGTCGGCGTCAAGGAGGACCTGCCGTACCGGGTCGAGGACCTCTGGCGGGGTGTCTTCCTCAGCTCCGGCAACGACGCCGTCCACGTCCTCGCCCACATGAACGGCGGCCTCCAGCGGACCGTCGCCGAGATGCAGGAGCGCGCCCGGGCGCTCCAGGCCCGCGACACCAGGGTGGTATCCCCGGACGGCTACGACATGGACGGCCAGGTCTCCTCCGCCTACGACCTCACGCTCTTCGCCCGGGCCGGGCTGCGCAACGCCGACTTCCGCGCCTACTGCGCCACCCGCACCGCGCGCTTCCCGGGCGGGCTGGACAAGCTCACCGGCCAGCGCGCCAGCTTCGACATCGCCAACACCGACCGGCTGCTGGGCAAGTACCCCGGCCTGATCGGCGTGAAGAACGGCTACACCACCAACGCGGGCGCCACCTTCACCGGCGCCGCCGAACGCGGCGGGCGAACCCTGCTGGTGACGGTGATGCACCCGGAGGTGCAGAGCAAGGTCTACGACGAGGCCGCCAGCCTGCTGGACTGGGGCTTCGCCGCCGCCGGGAAGGTCCAGCCGGTCGGCCGACTGGTCGACGAGGTCGCCGCGCCCTCCCCCACCGCGCAGGCCGGGGCCCAGCCCGGGGCCGAGGCCGACGCCGTCGAGCAGGTGCCGCCCTGGTCCCGCCCGCCGGTGACCGGCGGCTCCGGCACCGGCCTCGCCCCCGCCGCCTGGACCGCCGCCGCCCTCGGCACCGCCCTCGCCGCCTGGGCCACCGCCCGTACCGCCGCCCGCCGCCGCACCGCCCCCGCCCGGGCCCGGGCCGTGGCCGCCCCGGCGTACGGCGGGGGCGGCGCGACCGCCCTCGGGGGCGCCACCGGCGTCGGCGGGCGCGGCCGGCGCCGCCTCACCCGTCGCGCCCGCGCCCTGGTCCACTCCGCCCGGACCCACCGGCACCGCCCGCCGCACTGAGCGCCGGCCGGCCCCGCGCGGGAGCGGGTCGGGCAGCCGCCCCGCCGTGGCCGGCCGGGGAAATCGGTGGCCGGACGCCCGGCTCCGCGGGCACCATCCAGGGGTGACGACATTGTTCCTGATGGTCGGCCTGCCGGGCGCCGGCAAGACCACGGAGGCCCGGCGGCTCGCGGCGGAGCACGGCGCGCTGCGCCTGACGCCCGACGACTGGATGCTCCCCCTGTTCGGCACGGCGGAGGCGGACGGGAAGCGCGACGTACTGGAGGGTCGCCTGCTCTGGCTCGCCCTGGAGGCGGTCCGGCTGGGCACCGACGTCGTGGTGGACTACGGCTGTTGGTCCCGGGACGAGCGGTCCGCGATCCGCTGGCTGGTGGAGGCGGAGGGTGCGTGCTTCCGCATGGTCTACCTGCCGGTGGACGACACCACCCAGCGCGCCCGGATCGCCCACCGCTGGGCGACTTCCCCCGCGGAGACGTTCCCGATGACCGAGGCCGACATCCGGCACGGGCGGGCGCACTTCGAGGAGCCCGACGCGGCGGAGCTGGAAGGCCGCGAACCGGTCGGCCCGCCCCCCGGCTCGACGGACTGGCGGCGGTGGGCCGCCCACCGGTGGCCGTCGTTCGCCTGACCAGCTCCGGCGCGTGGGAGGCCCGGGAGACAGGCCCTAGACTTCCGGCCATGACCACGCCCGACCCCTCCGCCGCGGACCGGCTCGCCCGGATCGTGCGGCTCTCCTCCGGGAGCTACCTGCTCGTCACCACGTACAAGAAGGACGGCACCGCCGTGCCGACCCCGGTGTGGGTGGTGCGCGACGGGGAGGCGCTCGGTGTCTGGACCGTCGCGGACTCCTGGAAGGTCAAGCGGATCCGCAACCGCGCCGACGTGCTGGTCGGCCCCTGTGACGTCAAGGGCCGCCCGACCGGCGAGCAGTACCCCGCCACCGCCGAGATCCTCGGCCCCGAGCGCACCGGCGCCTACCGCACGCTGCTGCGCCAGAAGTACGGCCTGCTGGGCGTGCTCACCCTGCTCGGCAGCCGGCTGCGGCGCGGCGAGCGCGGGACCGTCGGCATCCGGATCACGCTGACGGACTGACGGCTGCCCGGACGCCATCCGCCGCCGGAACGCCCACCGCCGCCCGGAAGCCCCCCCCCGGCAGGCCGACCGCCGCTGCGCGGCCCTCCGGGCGTGGCAGGCTGGCGGCCATGGAACAGAACGAGGCCGCGCCGCCGCCCCTGCTGGTGGTCGACGGCGCGAACGTGGTCGGCTCCGTCCCGGACGGCTGGTGGCGGGACCGGCGGGGCGCCGCCGGGCGGCTGCGGGACGCCCTCGTCCCGCTCGCCGCCCGGGGCCTGCCGGAGCTGCCCGGCCCGCTGGAGGTGGTCCTGGTGGTGGAGGGCGCCGCCCGGGGCGTCGCCGGGCTGCCCGGAGTCCGGGTGGTCGAGGCGGACGGCAGCGGGGACGACCGGATCGTGGAACTGGTCCGGGCGGCGCGCGCCGAGCACCCGGAGCGGGCCTGCCTGGTGGCCACCGCCGACCGCGGACTGCGGTCCCGGGTCGGCGCCCTCGGCGCCGCCGTGACCGGGCCGCGCACTGTGCGGCCGTAGCGCCGGGCCCCGACCAGGTGGCCCGGAGCCCGGCGAGGAGCCGTACCGCGCGTCCGGGGAACGGTCCGGCCGGCGAAGCGGGCGCTTCGCCGGCCGGACCACCTCGATGAGGCGCGGCGGTCAGAAGACGAGCTTCCAGCCGTCGAGGCGGCCCGAGTCGCCGCGGTACACGTCCTGCACCCGGAGCCGCCAGGTGCCCTTGGCGGGCTGGGCGGAGGCGTCCACCGTGTAGGTCGCGACGACGTTCTCGGCCGAGTCGCCGAGGTTGCTCTTCTTCAGCGGGTACACGGTGCCGTCCGGGCCGACCAGGTCGATGGCCAGGTCACCGCGCCAGGTGTGCTTGATGTCCACGGACACCCTGAGGTCGCTCGGCGCCTGGCCGGGGAGCCGGTCGACGGCGATGTCCGAGAAGACCGCCGGGCCCCCGTCCGGGATCGGCAGGGGGGTGGTGTTCGCGAAGATGCCCGCGGAGACCTTCCAGGAGAACGTCGTCGTCAGGCTGCTGTGGTGGGAGGCCTTGGCGGTGAGGGTGACCGGGTACGTGCCGGGAAGGGCCGGGACGCCGGTGACGCGGCCGGTGACCGGGTGGAGCGTCAGGCCCAGCGGGAGGCCGGTCGCGTGGTAGGTGACGACGCCGGGGTTGAAGTTGACGGCCTTCACCTGGAGGTCGGCGGCGGTGCCGATCGCGGTGATCTGGCTGTCGACGGGGTCCAGCAGGAGGCCGTCGACGACGCGCGGGCCGACGTTGATGGCCGCCCAGGCGTTGGCGACGTTCTGGTAGGTCGCACTGGTCGGCCCGTAGAGGTCGGCGGTGGCCTTCAGGGTGGCGACCCGGGCGGCCGCGTAGTTGGTGGACGAGGTCATGTAGGTGGTGAGCGCCCGGTACCAGATCTTGGTGGCGGCGTCCCGGCCGATGCCGGTCACCGGCAGGCCGTCGGAGGTCGCGGAGTCGTAGGCGACGCCGTTGACGGTCTTGGCGCCGCTGCCCTCGGAGGCCAGGTAGAACCAGTGGTTGGCCGGCCCGGAGGAGTAGTGCACGTCGACGGATCCGAGGTCCGCCGACCAGGAGTCCCGCGACTTGCCGTCCTTGGAGGGCTTGTCCATGTAGCGCAGCGGGCTGCCGTCGCCCCTGATGTCGATCTTCTCGCCGATCAGGTAGTCGCCCTGGTCCTGGGGGTTGTTCGCCCAGAACTCGATCGCGGTGGCCATGATGTCGGAGGTGGCCTCGTTCAGGCCGCCGGACTCGCCGCTGTAGACCAGGTTCGCGGTGGCGGAGGTGACACCGTGGGTCATCTCGTGGCCGCCGACGTCGATCGAGGTCAGCGGCTTGACGTTGCCCGCGCCGTCGCCGTACGTCATGCAGAAGCAGGCGTTGGACCAGAACGCGTTGACGTAGTTCTTGCCGTAGTGGACCCGGGTGTACGCGGCGACGCCGTCGTCCTTGATGCCGTTGCGGCCGTGGACGTTCTTGTAGTAGTCCCAGGTGAGTTGGGCGCCGTAGGCGGCGTCGACGGCGGCGGTCTGCCGGTTGGCGACGGTGCCGTCGCCCCAGGTGTCGGTCGGGTTGGTGAACAGCGTCCTGGTGCCGGTGGTGCCGTTCAGGTCGTAGGTGCTGTGGCCGCCGCGGGTGTTGTCGGTCATCGCGAAGCCGCCGCCGGCCGCCGTGGTGCCGATGTCGACCTGGCCGGAGTACTTGCTGTGGCCGACACCGGTCTCGATGCCCTGGTACTCGAAGATCTTCTTGCCGGATGCGGCGTCGGTGATGACGTGCAGTTCGGACGGCGTGCCGTCCTCCTGGGTGCCCGTCACGACCGTCTCCCACGCCAGGCGCGGGGTGCCGGAGGCGGCCCAGACCACCTTGCGGGCGTCGTCGGCGGCCGGCTCCGCGACCTTCGCCTCCCCGGCGCTCTCCAGCGCGAGGCCCTTCGCCGCCTCCGCGCTCTCCTTGGGCGCGGTGTCGACGGCGATGCTCGCCTCGGTGGCCTTGTCGACGCCCTTCGTGGAGCCGTCCGGCGCGGTGTGGACGACCAGGTCGCCACCGAGCACCGGCAGTCCGTCGAAGGTCCGCTCGTAGCGGGTGTGCACGGTGCCGTCCGCGTCCTTGGTGACGCCCCGGACGACCAGCGCCTCCTTCGACTCCAGGTTCAGCGAGGCGGCGGTCTTCGCCAGCGACGCGTCGGCGGAGGCCAGCAGATCACCGCGCTGCTCCGGCGAAAGCTCCACCGGCAGCGCGCCGGCGAAGGCCCGGGCCTCGGCGGAGGCCATGGCGGGAGTCTCGTCGGCGGCGGCGACGCCGGACGTCAGAGCGGTCACCACCATCGCGGCGCTGGCTATCAACGCGCCTGCGGCGGTGGCCTTTCGGAAGGATCGAGTCACACGGAACTCCTTCTGCGACGGCCGGGTTCGGGGCGGCCGGAGTCAGCCGGGCGGCGAGCGTGGTGCCGCCCGGTAGAGCTGGTGGTCCGAACGGGTGGAACGGTGTGTCCGACCCGACGCGATCGCCGCGTCGGGTGGTGCGCGTGCGACGGCAAGGGCCTCTGCCGCGATGGGACGGTACAGTGCCAGCTTTGGTGGGAACGCGTCACCCCGTGCGGCGACAAGTTGGCCGAAATCCCTTCGCCATCAACCTGATGTCGAGGTGATGATCCGTCAGCAGACGGGCAAATGCGGGAGAAAAGGCGGGCAGGGCCGACGGCGGCGCCACACCGTCCCCGGCCGCTCCCGAGGCACGGAGTTGTCCGCACCGCGATTTCCGATCGTCCGGGAACCGGCCGGGGTGGCCGTCCGACTGGTGGGGCGTGAGTGCGAAGTCGCCGGGTGTCCGGCCGTTGAGTGTGCTGGCGGGGTTCCTCCTGCTGCTGGTGGTGGTGTTCGTGGTGGCCTACGGGGTGGGGCGGCAGGTGGGGCCGGTGTCGCCCGGGCTGCGGCCCGCCGACGGGGGCGGCGCGCCGCCCGGGGCGGGTGGGCACGACATGGGCGGCATGCGGTGAGCGCCGTCGCGGAACCCGTGGTCGCCACCGATCTGGCGGTCGGCGGGATGACCTGCGCCGCCTGCGTGGGCCGGGTCGAGAAGCGGCTGGCCCGGATCGAGGGCGTGACGGCCGGGGTGAACCTGGCGACCGGGCGGGCCCGGGTGCTGCACCCGGCCGGGGTGCCGGTCGGCGAGCTGGTGGCGGCGGTCGAGCGGGCGGGCTACACCGCCGCGCCGCTGCCCGCGGGGGCGCCGGCCGGGGTGGCGGCCGAGGAGCCGGACGAGCGGTGGCGGCTGCTGGTCACCGCCCTGCTGGCCGTCCCGGTGCTGGTGCTGTCGATGGTGCCGTCGGCGCAGTTCACCGCCTGGCAGTGGGTCTGCTTCGGGCTCGCCGTGCCGGTGGTGACCTGGGGGTCGGCCGGCTTCCACCGCCGGGCCCTGCGGGGCCTGCGGCACGCGGCGGCGACCATGGACACCCTGGTCAGCCTGGGTGTGGTGGCGTCCTTCGGCTGGTCGGCGTACGCGCTGTTCCTCGGCGGGGCCGGGGATCCGGGCATGCGGATGCCGTTCTCGCTGACCGCCGACGGCGGCGGCACCGCGCACGTGTACCTGGAGGCGGCGGTCGGCGTGCCGCTGTTCGTGCTGGCCGGGCGGCTGCTGGAGGGCCGGGTGCGCCGGCGCAGCGGCTCCGCGCTGCGGGCGCTGGCCGAGCTGGGCGCCAAGCAGGTGTGCCTGCGGGACGCGGACGGCGAGGAGCGCCTGGTGCCGATCGAACTGCTGCTGCCCGGGCAGGAGTTCGTGGTGCGGCCGGGCGAGCGGGTGGCCACCGACGGGGTGGTGGTCGAGGGCGGTTCGGCGCTCGACCTGAGCCTGCTGACCGGGGAGAGCGTGCCGGTCGAGGTCGGCCCCGGGGCCCTGGTGGCGGGGGCGACGGTGAACGTCGGCGGCGCGCTGGTGGTCCGGGCCACGGCGGTCGGCGCGGACACCCAACTGGCCCGGGTCACCGCGCTGGTGGCGCAGGCCCAGGCCGGCAAGGCACGGGCGCAGCGGCTCGCGGACGCGGTGGCCGGGGTGTTCGTGCCCTGCGTACTGGCGGTCGCGGCGAGCGTGCTGGGCTTCTGGCTGGGGGCGGGCGCCGAGCCGCAGGCGGCGGTGACGGCGGCGGTCGCGGTGCTGGTGGTGGCCTGCCCGTGCGCGCTCGGGCTGGCCACGCCGACGGCGCTGCTGGCGGCGACCGGACGGGGCGCGGAGCTGGGCGTGCTGGTGCGCGGCCCGGAGGTGCTGGAGAGCCTGCGCCGGGTGGACACGGTGGTGATGGACAAGACCGGGACGCTGACCACCGGCCGGATGGAGCTGGCCGCCGTCACCACCGCGGGCGGGCTCGCCGAGGACGAGGCGCTGCGGCTGGCCGGCGCGGTCGAGCACCGCTCGGAGCACCCGATCGGCCGGGCGGTCGCGGCGGCCGCCCGGGAGCGCTGCGGGCCGCCGCCGGCCGTGGACGGCTTCGCGGCCACCACCGGGCTCGGGGTGTCCGGGACGGTCGGGGGCCGGGCCGTCCGGGTGGTGCGGCCGGACGACACCGTCCTGCCGCCGGCCCTGGCCGAGGCGGTCGCGCGGGCCGGGGAGACGGGCCGCACGGCCGTCGCGGTCGAGCTGGACGGGCGGCCGGCGGCCGTCCTGGAGGTGGGCGACACCGTGCGGTCGGGCAGCTGGCGGGCGCTCCACCGGCTGCGCGGGCTGGGCCTGGAGACCGTCCTGCTGACCGGGGACGGCCCCGGCGCCGCCCGCGCGGTGGCGGCCGAACTGGGCATCGGACGGGTGCACGCCTGCGCCTCCCCCGAGCGCAAGGCCGAGGTGGTGGCCGAGCTGCGCGCCTCCGGCCGGACGGTGGCGGTGGTCGGCGACGGCGTCAACGACGCGGTGGCACTGGCCTCGGCGGACCTCGGGGTGGCCCTGGCCTCCGGCAGCGACGCCGCGATCGGTGCGGCCGGGCTGACCCTGGTGCGCGGCGACATCGAGGCGGTGGTGGACGCCGTACGGCTGGCGCGGCAGACCCTGGCGACCATCCGGGCCAACCTGCTCTGGGCCTTCGGCTACAACCTGGTGCTGATCCCGCTGGCGGCGGTCGGGCTGCTCAACCCGATGCTGGCGGCGGTCGCGATGTCGCTCAGCTCGCTGCTCGTGGTGGGCAACAGCCTGCGGCTGCGCACCTGGGAGCCCGGGCACGGGCGGCGCCGGGGAGGCCGTCGGTGAAGGCGGTCGGACGGCTCGGGGCGGTCGGCCCGCCGGTCGGCGCGGCGGCGCTCGCACTGGTCCTGCTCTCCGGGTGGACGGCGGTCGGCGGGGCCGGCCGCGCCCGCCCGGTGGAGGCCGGGCCGGGCTGGGTGCTGCTGCCCCCGGCGGGCGCGGCCTCCGCCACCGCGGCCTTCTTCACGGTCCGCAACCCGGGCGACGTACCGGACGAACTGACCGGTGCCAGTTGGCAGTTCGGCGGCCGGATCACCCCGAAGCGGCACCTGCACCAGGGCGCGGCGGGCCGCTGGGAGGCGGCCCCGGCGCTCCCGGTGCCGGGCCGCGGCGAGCTGCGGATGACCCCGGAGGACGCCGACCTGATGATCGCCGACCCGCCGCCGCTGCGGGCCGGCCAGTGGGTGGAGTTCACCCTCACCTTCCGTCACAGCCCGCCGCTGCGGCTCGCCGCCCAGGTGCTGCCCGCGGCCGAGCGGCCGCGCTGAGCGGGGGCACGGGGCAGGGGGCCGAGCCGGCTGCTGGGCGACGGCCGGTGGGAACGGCTGCTGGGGAACGGCTGCTCAGGACTCCCCGAGGGTCTCCTCGGCGGACCGCCGAGGGGTGGCCGCACCGGGCGGGCCGTAGCCGGCCCGCAGCACCAGCTGGACGTGGCCCGGCCCTGCGGCCGGGTCGCGCAGCGCCCAGCGGGTGTCCGGCCACTCGATCGCCTGGTGCCAGACGGTGAGCCGCACCCCGTGCACCGTGGCCAGCAGCCAGACCCGCTCCAGCGCCTGCCCGGTGCGCAGCCAGTCCAGCGGGCCGTCGCCGGGGGTGCTGAGCGTGCACAGCTGGGGCAGCGCCTCGAAGCGTTGGGACGGCTGCTGCCCGGGGGCCTCCGGCGGGCGGCCCGCGAACCCGCGCATCGGCACCCGCGCGTCGTGGTCCTGCGGGCCGAGCGCGGCCCGCGGGATGCCGTCCCCGGCGGTGCCGTCGTCGGGCCGCAGCCAGGCGCGGGACTCGGCCGTGCGGGCCGGGTCGGCGGCGTTGCGGCGCTCGGCCTCGGCGGTGAGCGCCTGCACCCGCCGTACGCCCTCCTCCTCCAGCACGGTCAGTACGACGCCCTCCTCGCGGGCGGCGTCGATGAGCTCGCCGACCACCGCCTCGGGCACGTCGCGCTGGGTGAAGGGCAGGCGGCTGGAGTGCCGGGCGGCGACGGCGGGGTAGAGGTCGCGGCCGAACGGCGTCTGCTCGGCGGCCGGGCGGGAGAGGTCCAGCACGGCGAGCAGCCCGGGCTCGGCGGCGTCCGGCAGCAGCCGGACCAGCGGTTCGCGGTCCAGCCGTCCGGCCGCCACCCGCAGGTTGAACACGGCCGCGCCGACCGCGATGTGCACCGCGGCGCCGACCGGGTCGGCCAGCGGTACGGAGCGTCCGGTGTCGGCGTACACGGCCAGCCCGCGCCCGTCCGGGGTCGGCGTGAAGCGCCAGGGCTGGCTGTTGTGCAGCGACGGCGCGGCGCCGCCGGCCGCGGCGAGCAGGCGCAGGTCGGCGTCGCTGAGCATCGGGGTGAGGGCCGGGTCGAGCGTCATGGCGATGCACTCCTTCAACCGCGGGGCTTCGGCTTCGACCGCCGGGTCCGCGCGCGTGCCCGGAGGTCCCGCTGCTTCCGAGCGTGCGCGCCCGGCACGGGCCGGCGAAAGGGCCCTTGGGCCTGTTCCTCCGGCCGTCCCCAGGCGTGCGCAGGCCTGGGGAGGGCCCGTCCGGTGGATCGGGACGGGGACGGATCCACCGGACGGGCCGCCCGTCACCCGTGCGGAACGACCGCGACGGGGGCCTCGGTGTGGTGCAGGACGGCGTGCGCGACCCGGCCGAGCCGGGGGCCGAGCTCGATCGGGCGGCGGCCCCGGCCGACCACGACCAGCGCGGCGCCGGCCGAGGCCTCGACCAGGGCGCGGGCGGCGCCGAGCTGCACGTCCTCGACCACCTCGACGCCCTGGTGCCGCTCGCGCGGCCCGGCCAGGGCGAGCGTCAGCAGCTCGGCCTCCAGCGCCTCCAGCTGGGTGAGCTCGGCCGCCGGGACGGCGCCGCCCGCGTAGCCGAACACCGGCGGCAGCTCCCAGCCGTGCACCGCCCGGACCCGGGCGCCGCGCAGGGCCGCCTCGCGGAAGGCGAAGTCGAGCACCTCGGCCTCCGGGGCGTGGGCGTCGACGCCCACCACCACCTCGCCCGCGGCCTCCGCGCCGGCCTCGCGCACCACGACCACCGGCACGGGGCTGCGCCCGGCCACCGACCTGCTCACCGAGCCCAGCAGCAGCCCGGTGAAGCCGCCGCGGCCCCGCGAGCCGAGCACCAGCAGTTCCGCCTCCTCGGCGGCGGCCACCAGACCGTCCACCGGTGCGTCCAGCACGGCGTCGGTCTCCACGGCCAGCTCCGGGTGCGGACCGCGGACGTCCTCGGCGGCCTCGGCCAGGATGCGGCGGACGGCGTCGGGCAGCGTGTCCGGCTCGGCGAAGGACGACACGCCGTCGGTCAGCCACGGCCAGGCGTGCACCAGGCGCAGCGAGGCGCCCCGGCGCACCGCCTCGGTGGCGGCCCAGCGGGCGGCCGCGGTGCTCTGCGGCGATCCGTCGACCCCGGCCAGCACGGTTGACGTCATGAGTCCTCCTCCACACTGTCGACACGCTGTCGACGCTCGGCGGTTCGGTGCGGGCCGCGGTGCGCTCTGACGCCCCGTCCGCTCCTCCCCTACCCTGGCAGCGGTGCACGGCCCGGCGGCAGAGGCCGCAGGACCCTCCGCGACGGGACGAAAGGCCCGCCCGACGGAGCCTACGGCCGACCCCGCCGTCCCCACCGCCGACACGATGGCGCCGCCGGGCGGTCCCGCCGGGCGGGCGGCACTCGATCTCCCGGCCGGGCGCCGGGGCCGTCAGCCGTCAGCCCCGCAGGGCGCGCAGGAAGCCCAGGAGGTGGGCGTTGAACTCGGCGGGCCGTTCCATGTTCGGGTAGTGCGCGGTGCCCTCGACCGTCACCGCGCGGCCGTCGACGACGGTGCGGCAGACCCGTTCGGCCAGGCCGATGTGGTCCACCGAGTCGATGCCGCCGTTGATCGCCAGCAGCGGGACGGTGATGCCCGTCAGCCGCTTCCAGGTGTCGGTCACCGGCACCAGGTACTGGGGCTCGTCGGGGGTGTGCTTGGCGACGGTGTGCCGGGTCATCTCCTTGAGCCGGCGGACCACTTCGGGATCGACCTCGTCCAGGCCGCGGTACGGACCGGAGGCGAGCCGGGTGAACGAGTCGAGCCAGCGCTCGCCGTCCCCCTCGGCGAGCGCGGCGCCCTGCTCGGCGGCGAGTTCGCGCAGCCACGGGTCGTTGAACTCGGACTCGCCGGTGCCGTTGCCGCTGATCACCAACGCGCGGACCAGCTCGGGGTGTTCGAGCGCCAGGTCGAGGGCGATCGTCCCGCCCATGGAGAGCCCGACCACGGTGACCGGGCCGAGGCCGAGGTGGCGCAGCAGGTCCGCCAGGTCGTCGGCGGGGCGGAACGGCCGGCTCGCGTTGTCGGAGGCGCCGTGGCCGCGGGTGTCCGGTGCGATCACCCGGTGTTCGGGCAGCAGGGCGGGGAGCTGGTCCGCCCAGCTCCGGTGGTCCAGCAGGCCGCCGTGCAGGAGCACCAGCGGCTCGCCCGAACCGGCGTCGAGGTAGGCGAGGCGGCCGTGGCCGCTGTCGAACGAATGCAGGTCGAAGGTCGATCCGGGGGCAGCGGAGTACGTCATGACGAGAATTTTAGGTCGGACGACCTATATTTGTCTCCCATGAGCACCGACCCCGTGGGCGACGGCCTGCCCGTACACCCCACCTTCCCCTCAGACCGCCTCAGCCACAACCCCGACGGCCCCGTCCTGCTGGTCGGCGGCTACGGCACCGTGGGCGCCGAACTCGCCCGACTCGCCTCCCCCGACTGGCCGCTGCTGCTCACCGGCCGCTCCGAGCGGCGCGGCGCCGCCCTGGCCGCCGAACTGGACGACGCCACCGTCCGGCGCTGGGACCTCGCCGACCCCGAGCCGTTCGGCGCCGCCGTCCGGGCGGTGGTCGGGGTGGTCAACGACCCGGACGACCGGGTGCTGCGGGCCGCCGTCCGCGCCGGCGTCCCGTACGTGGACGTCACCCGCTGGACCGCCCGGCTGCAGCGCGCGGCCACGCTCGCCGCCCTGCTGCGCCCGACCGCCCCGGTGCTGCTCTCCTCCGCCTGGATGGGCGGGGTGACCAGCCTGGTCGCCGCCGCCCTGGCGGACCGGCTGGGCGGCGCCGAGCGGATCGAGACCGCCGTCCGCTGGGACCTCGCGGACCGGGCCGGCGCCGACTCGGTGGAGTTCATGGACCGCCTCGGGCTCGACTACGAGGTGGTGCAGGACGGCCTGCGCCGCTCCGTCACCCCGCTCAGCCGCCCCGGCACCGTCCGGATCGGGGACACCCCGACCCTGGTCGCCGGGATCGACACCCCCGAGCAGTTCACCCTCCCGCTCACCCTGGGCGCCACCACCGCCACCACCCGGATCGGCTTCAGCTCCCGCTCCTCCACCACCGCCCTGCTGGCCGTCCGCCGCGCCGGGTTCTTCCGCTGGGGGCGCGGCGAGCGCTGGCAGGGCGCCCGCCGCGCCCTGCTGCACTCCCCCGGCGAGGGCGGCACCGCCCGGCTGCGCGTCGACGTCGGCTCCGGCGGGCGCGCCCTCACCGCCACCGTCGAGGACCGGGCCGGACAGGCCCGGCTCACCGCCGTCGGCGCCCTGCTCGCGCTGCGCCGGGCGCTCGGCACCGACGGCGCCCCGCCGCCCGCCGGGGTGGCCTTCCCGGAGCAGACCCCCCTGCCCGGGCGGGTGCTGGGGGACCTCGCGGCACTGGACGTCACCGTCACGGTCTCCGCGGCCGACGGGCGGCTCGGTACGGAGGCGGCGGCATGAGCAACACCCGGGGCCTGAGCGGCAAGGGCGCCCAGCGCCGCGAACAACTGCTGGAAACGGCCGAGGAGTTGCTGGTCACCGCCGGCGGCAGCGAGCTGTCCATGCGGGCGGTGGCGGCCGCCGCGGGCGTGCGCCTCGGCCACCTCCAGCACTACTTCCCGACCCACGCCGAGCTGGTGGGCGCCGTACTGGAACGCGTCCTCGGCCGCTCGGCGGAACGGCTCGCCCCGCTGCTCGACCCGGGCCGCGACGAGGACGACCTGATCCGCGCCCTCCTCGCCGAGCAGCAGGACGCCCGCCTGGTCCGGCTGTTCGCCGAGCTGTGGGCACTGGCCGCCCGCGACGCCTCGGTGGCCACCGCCGTCCAGGCCTTCTACGCCCGCTACCGGGACCTGGTCGTCTGCTTCCTCGCCGAACGCCGCCCGGCCCTCGGGGCGGACGAACGCCGGGCCCGCGCCCAGGTGTTCATCATGCTGATCGAGGGCGCCTCGCTCTTCCGCTCCGGCCTGGCCGGCGCTCCGGACACCTCTGCGGACACCGAACTCCTGCGGACCGCCCGGGGGTTGCTCGGCCTGTGAGGGGAGCGAACCGCCCCGGAGGGAGCCGGGCTGCCGGGTCAGAACCGGCCGGAGCGCAGCACGGAGGACTGCGGGGCGGCGGAGGCCTGGCGCAGCTCGGTGGCGATCAGGGCGGCCTGCACCCGCCGCTCGACGCCGAGCTTGGCGAGCAGCCGCGAGACGTGGTTCTTGACGGTCTTCTCGGCGAGGTAGAGCCGCTCGCCGATCTGCCGGTTGGTCAGGCCCTCGCCGATGAGTTCCAGGACCTCCTGCTCGCGCGCGGTCAGGCCCGGCCCGGTGGTGACCGGCTGGGCCGGCTCGGCGTCGCTGCGCAGCCGGTTGAGCAGGCGGGTCGCGGCGCCCGGGTCCAGCATCGAGCGCCCGGAGGCGACGGTGCGGACGGCGGCGACCAGGTCGGTCCCGCTGATCTGCTTGAGCACGTAGCCGGCGGCGCCCGCCATCACGGCGTCCAGCAGCGCCTCCTCGTCGTCGAAGGAGGTCAGCATCAGGCAGGCCAGCCCGGGCATCCGCGAGCGCAGCTCACGGCAGACCGAGACGCCGTCGCCGTCGCCCAGCCGGACGTCCAGCACGGCCACGTCGGGCCGCAGGGCGGGCACCCGGACGAGCGCCTGCTCGGCCGTCGCCGCCTCGCCGACCACCTCCAGGTCCGGCTCGCTGTCCAGCAGGTCGTGCACGCCGCGGCGCACCACCTCGTGGTCGTCCAGCAGGAACACCCGGACCGGTGCCGAGGCCTCGGCACCCTCCGTCTTGGTCGCCATCATGATGCGGCTCCGTCTTCGTCACACCCCCGCACACTCCCAGCGGGGCCCAGGGCATCCTCCCCCGGATCCGGCCGCCGTCCCAGGGCCCAACGGCCCCATTCGGACCGGGCCGCGGTGCCCTCGGCCCGGAGCCCTGGCCCGCCGCCCCCTCCCCCGCCCCCCGGCGCGGGCACCGGGCCGTCGGCGACGGCGCCTCAGCGCCCCTGCCGCCGTACGTTGCCCAGCCCCATCAGCAGGAAGGCGAGCGCGACGCCCGCGCCGCTGACCGCCGCGAGCACCACCCGGGGCACCACCGCGCCGCCGCCGGACAGCAGGATGGCCGCCGCCCCCAGCGAGGCGACGGCCGCGCCGACCACCAGCCACCCGGCCAGGACCACCGCCGGCGGCCGGTCGGAGCGCGGGACGGGCCCGGCGTCCAGGGCGGCCCAGCGGGCGGCCGACTCCCGCACCTCCCGGCGGCGGTCGCCCAGGGCCCGCAGCCGCAGCGCCGCGCCGCCGACCAGGCCGGCGAGTGCGATCTGCGCGGCGGGCCGCCAGTCCGGCAGGACGAGCAGCAGCCCGCCCGCCAGCGCGAGCCCGGCCCACCACAGCACGCAGGCCGCGGCGGCCGTACGGGTGGAGCGCGGTCGGTCGGCGCCGGCCTGGAGGTCGGCGATGGCGGGCAGGTACCAGACACAGCCGCTCGCGGTGAGGGCGGCGGTGCCGATGGCGAGAACGGTGTGGTTCACGACCCGGCCTTCCTGGTCACGAAGGGGTGGCGAGAGTGGACGGGCCGTCCCCGCCCGCCCGGCGGCGGCGGAGCGGGCGGGGACGGCGTTCGGGGCGGCGGGACTCAGCCGCCCGACGGCGGGTCGGCGGGCCCGGCGGCCGGGGCCTCGGCGGCGAGGGCGGCGGCCGCCCGGTCCGCCCGGCTCAGCGGCCGGTCGTACTTCGCCGGCTCCACGCCCTCCAGGTGTTTGGCGGGCTCCCCGCTGTGCTCCAGCACGTCCCGGGCCGCGATGTCCGGGTGGTGGAGGTCGAAGGCCGGGGACTCGGAGCGGACCCGCGGCAGCTTCACGAAGTTGTGCCGCGGCGGCGGGCAGGAGGTGGCCCACTCCAGCGAGCGGCCCCAGCCCCACGGGTCGTCCACGGTGACCTTCTCGCCGTACTTGGCGGTCTTCCAGACGTTGTAGAGGAACGGCAGGATCGACAGGCCCAGCAGGAACGAGCCGATGGTGGAGACGGTGTTCAGGGTGGTGAAGCCGTCCGACGCCAGGTAGTCGGCGTACCGTCGGGGCATGCCCTCGGCGCCCAGCCAGTGCTGGACCAGGAAGGTCGAGTGGAAGCCGACGGTGAGGGTCCAGAAGGTGATCCGGCCCAGGCGCTCGTCGAGCTTCCTGCCGGTCATCTTCGGCCACCAGAAGTGGAAGCCGGCGAACATCGCGTAGACCACGGTGCCGAACAGCGTGTAGTGGAAGTGCGCGACGACGAAGTACGAGTCGGAGACGTGGAAGTCGATCGGCGGGGCCGCGAGCAGCACGCCGGTCAGGCCGCCGAACAGGAAGGTGACCAGGAAGCCGACCGTCCAGAGCATCGGGGTCTCGAAGCTCAGCGAGCCCTTCCACATGGTGCCGACCCAGTTGAAGAACTTCACGCCCGTCGGCACGGCGATCAGGAAGGTCATGAAGGAGAAGAACGGCAGCAGGACCTGCCCGGTGACGTACATGTGGTGCGCCCACACCGTCACCGACAGGCCCGCGATGGCCACCGTCGCGGCGATCAGGCCGGAGTAGCCGAACATCGGCTTGCGGCTGAACACCGGGATGACCTCGGAGACGATCCCGAAGAACGGCAGCGCCAGGATGTACACCTCGGGGTGCCCGAAGAACCAGAACAGGTGCTGCCAGAGCATCGCCCCGCCGTTGGCCGGGTCGAAGACGTGCGAGCCGAACTTGCGGTCGCACTCCAGCGCCAGCAGCGCGGCGGCCAGCACCGGGAAGACCAGCAGCACCAGCACCGAGGTCAGCAGCACGTTCCAGCAGAAGATCGACATCCGGAACATCGTCATGCCCGGGGCGCGCATGCAGATGATGGTGGTGATGAAGTTGACGGCGCCGAAGATGCTGCCGAAGCCGGACAGCGTCACGCCCATGATCCACATGTCGGCGCCGACGCCGGGCGAGTGGATCGCGTCGGACAGCGGCGCGTAGAGGAACCAGCCGAAGTCGGCGGCGCCCTGCGGGGTCGCGAAACCGGCCGCGGCGATCAGCGAGCCGAACATGAACAGCCAGTAGGACAGCATGTTCAGCCGCGGGAAGGCGACGTCCGGGGCGCCGATCTGCAGCGGCATGATCCAGTTGGCGAAGCCGGTGAACAGCGGCATCGCGAACAGCAGCAGCATCACCGAGCCGTGCATGGTGAAGGCCTGGTTGAACTGCTCGTTGGAGAGGATCTGCGTTCCGGGCCGGGCGAGTTCGGCGCGCATGACCAGGGCGAGGACGCCGCCGATCAGGAAGAACGCGAACGAGGACACCAGGTACATGGTGCCGATCGTCTTGTGGTCGGTGGTGGTCAGCAGTCTGACCAGGGCCGAACCGGGCCTGCTGGGCCTGACCGCCCCGGCGGGGAGGGCCGTCGGCGGTGAGGTGGGGTCGCCCTGTGCCTGGGTGGCGCTCAAGGACGCGCTCCTTCGGAACGTGGTGCGGATGGGTGGCGATCCATGATCCGAACAGACCGCCTCCGCACCCCAGGGCCCTTGGGCCCGGCCGCCCGGGGCCGCTGGGCCCGAGTTCCCGGGCCCCGACCGGGACCTCCCGACCGCGTGCCCGGGCCCTCACCGACCGCGTGTCCGGGAGCTCGACGGCCACGCGCCCGGGGCCTCCGCACCGCCCGCGCGGGACCTCCCGACCGGCCGTCAGACTCCCGGCCGCGCCGGCGCCAGGCGGGCGATCTGCCCGCGCTCCAGCGCCGCGTACACGGTGCCGTCCGGGGCGACCGCGATGCCGTGCGGCTCGGCGCCGCCACCCGGGACCGGGTGTCCGTCGAGCCGCCCGTCCGGGGTGAGCACGCCGATCCGCCCGGCGCCCCACTCGGTGAACCAGAGCCGGCCGTCCGGCCCGGCCGCGATCGCGTGCGGCCGGGCCGAGCGGTCGGCCAGCGGGTACTCGGTCACCTCGCCGTCCACGGTGATCCGCCCGACCAGCCCGCCGCCGATCCCGACGTACCAGAGCGCCCCGTCCGCCCCGGCGGTGATCCCGACCGGCGCGGTGCCCGCGGTGGGCAGCCGATGGACGGTCACCTCGCCGTCGGTGGCGACCCTCGCCACCGCGTCCGCCTGGTTGAGCGTGCACCACAGCGCCCCGTCCGGCCCGGCGGTGATCAGCGACGGGAACGCCCCTTCGACCGGCAGCGGGTACTCCGTCACCTCGCCGTCCACGGTGATCCGCCCGACCCGGTTCGCGTTCAGCTCGGTGAACCAGAGCGCCCCGTCGGGCCCGGCCGCGATGCCGTACGGCCCGGCGTCCGCCGTCGGCACCCCGTACGAGCGCGCCGTCCCGTCCGCGCCGATCCGCCCGATCCGGTGGTCCCGCATCCGGCAGAACCACATCGCCCCGTCCGGCCCCGCCGTGATCACCGAAGGCCCGCACCCGGGCGCCCCGAGGCCGTGGAGCTCGACACCGCCGCCCGCGTCGAGCCGCCCGACCCGCCCGCCGTGCACCAGCGTGAACCAGACGCCCCCGTCCGGCGCCACCGCGACTCCGTACGGCCCGGCCCCCGCCTCGGCGACCTCGATCAGTTCCATGCGACCCCTCCAAGCACTATCGCGACTCTCGTCGCATTAGCGATCTTCGCACAGCGGGTCAGGCCCCGGCAACCGACTTCTCCGCCGCCGGTCCCGGGTCGCCCCGCAGGACCGAGACGACGCCCATGCCCGCGGCGCAGACCGGGACGGCGAGCAGGGCGCCGATGATGCCCGCGATGCCGGAGCCGGCCACCACGGCGACCATGATGGTGGCCGGGTGCAGCTCCACCGTCCGGCTCTGGATGACCGGTTGGAGGATGTTGCCCTCGATCATCTGCACCGCGAGCACCACGCCGAGCGCCCACAGGGCCGTGCCGAGGCCGCCGTCGGCGAGGGCCACCAGCACCGCCACCGTGCCGGACAGGAAGGCGCCGACGAAGGGGATGTAGGCCCCCATGAAGACCAGCGCCCCGAGCCCCGGCGCACCCGGAACGCCGAGGGCGACCAGGCCGACGGTGATGAACCCCGCGTCGATCAGGGCGATCAGGGTGGTGCCGCGCATGAACCCGGCCATCGCGGCGAAGGCCCGCTCGGCGCAGGCGATCACGGTCGTGGCGCTGCGCTCGGGCAGGTAGGAGCGGATGGCGTCGCCGGTGCGGTGGCCGTCCCGGAGGAAGAAGAACACCAGGGCGAGCGACAGCACCGCGCCGGCGATCAGCTGGGTGAGCAGGCCGAGCCCGGAGAGCACCCCGCTGGTGAGGGTGGAGACCAGCGAGTTGGTCTCGCCCTTGGCGTTGCTGAGGGCGTGCTGGATC
The DNA here is from genome assembly GCF_044756065.1 of Kitasatospora sp. NPDC092039. Classification (NCBI taxonomy): domain Bacteria; kingdom Bacillati; phylum Actinomycetota; class Actinomycetes; order Kitasatosporales; family Streptomycetaceae; genus Kitasatospora; species Kitasatospora sp. NPDC092039. Next base: position 111,588 of record NZ_JBIVSD010000005.1, read on the forward strand.
TTCGCCCCGAACGGGCCGAGCCAGTCGGCCAGCCGCGCCCCGGCCTCCTGGAGCGAGGAGGCGATCTGCGGGGCGCTGTGCACCAGGGAGTTGACCAGCAGCGCCAGCACCCCGCCGACCGCGCAGACCAGCACGGTGCAGGTCAGTCCAGCGGCCAGGCCACGCCCGACGCCCCGGCGCACCAGCCAGGGCACCACCGGGTGGAGCAGCGAGGCGCCGAGCAGCGCCAGGACGAACGGCACGGTCGCGGCCCGCAGTTCGACCAGCGCGAAGACCGCCAGCGAGGCGACGGCGATCAGCAGGATCACCGCCACCGACCAGGCCGCCGCCTGCCGCAGCGCGGGCGGCAGCATCAGGTACGGCCTGCGGTGGTCCGGCGGCCGCTGCTCGCCGGGCTCGCGCTCCACGGACACGGCCACCTCCGCCGGGGTCGTCGGGGATTCCGGACCGCCCCAGCTCAGCAGAGGTTCCGACGGCCCGCGCGGCGGACCGGCCGGGAGTACCCGAACGGGCTACCCGGGCGCCTGGAACCGCACCACGCCGTCCTCGCCCGCCCCCGCGAAGGCCAGCACCCGCCGCGCCTCGGCCTCCGCCGCCTGCCGGTCGGCCCGCCCCAGCGGCGCGAACGGTACGACGTCCACCTCGCGTTCGCCGGTCAGCCGCCAGGTGCCGGCGACCAGCCCGTCCACCAGCAGCGTCCCGGGCACGATGCCGTTGCGGGTCATCACCCGGCCGCGGTGCTCCTCGGGCAGCACCCGGGTGCGGTCGGCGTGCGAGAGCAGCAGGTTGTCGAAGGGCGCGACCAGCCGTACCGGCGCCGGGGTGTCCGGGTCGGGGCGGGGCGCCTCGGGCAGGTCGTACAGCTGCCGGCCCCGCTCGTCGCGGAAGGCCAGGAGCCGCGGAGCGAGCCGCCGCAGCACCGGGGCGAGGCCGGCCAGGCCGCACCACTGGCGCAGGTCCGCCGCGGAGGCCGGGCCGAAGGCGGCGAGATGGCGCAGCACCAGGTCGTCCGGGTCGGGCGACGGGTCGAGCGGGCGGCCGAGCCAGGCTTCGGCGGTGGTGTGGGCGGCCGGGCCGCCTCGCCCCCACAGCCCGCGCGGCGGGACCTGCACCAGCGGCAGCCGGCAGCGGGCGGCCTGGGCGAGGGCGGCCGGGTCGCGGTCCGGCCGGCTCTGCGCGAGCAGCGCGCCGAGCTGCTGGAAGGTGCGCGGCTCCGCCTCGACCAGGGCGCGGGCCTCGGCCGCGAGCGCGTCCAGGTCCAGCCCGGCGAGCCGCTTGCCGTAGGTGGTGCGCAGCGCCTGGTCCAGCATCGGCTGGAGGAGCGGGCGCAGCGTCAGGCAGTCCTCGGCGGTGACCAGGTGGATGGTGCCGCGGTGGAGGGCGATCCGGACCGCGGCCCGCTGCTCCAGCAGCGTGCTCAGCCGCTCGGGCGTGAAGCCGTCGAGCCGGGCGAGCAGGCCGAGGTAGGGCGGCTGGGGGGCGGCCTGGGCCTGGAGTCCGCCGAGGTGGTGGACGACGGCGGCGGGCGGCTGCTCGGTGCGGGCGAGCAGGTGCTGGCGGGCCAGCAGGGCCCGGCCGAGCGCCCGCCGCCCGAGGACCGGGCCGGTCACCGGCGGCCGTCCAGCACCGAGCGCAGGACGCCGATCCGGTTCGAGGTGATGGAGGCGACGCCGCTCCCGCGCAGTCGGCGCATGGTGCGGCGCAGGTCGGCGGTCCAGGTGGAGACGGCGAGTCCCTCGTCCGTCGCGGCGGCGGTGAACTCGGGGGTGACCAGCCCGAACGGCGGGTTGAGGTAGCGCGGGCGCAGGTCGTCCAGCAGGGCGCGCACGGGCATCCGGGGCTGCTTCCAGGTGAGGGCGAGCTCGGCGTCCGGGCTCAGCTCGCGCACGGCGAGCATGGCGGCGGCGGGGCCGCAGAAGGCGACCGCCCGTTCGGCGCCGAGCGCGGTGACCACCGACCAGGTGGCGGCGGCCGGCGCGGCGTCGTCCAGGTCGATCAGCAGCCGGCGGCCGTCGACGGCGGCCACCGCCTTGACCGCCTCGGCGAGGGTGGGGACGGCCAGCGGGCCGTGCCGCAGCTCCGCCAGCTGGTCGGCGGTGATCCGGTCGATCGGGCGCGGGTCGCCCCAGAGCCGCTCCAGGGTGCGGTCGTGCAGCAGCACGGGCACCCGGTCGCGGGTGAGCCGGACGTCCACCTCGACGGCGTCGGCCCCGGCGGCGAGCGCGGACTCGACGGAGGGCAGGGTGTTCTCGCGGAAGCGGTACGGGTCCCCGCGGTGGGCGACGGCGAGCGGCTTGGCTGCGGTGTTCAACGGATCCTTCCGGTGAGCCAGGGGGTGAGGCTGTGGACGCCGACGTCCTCGCGGTAGCCCGGCTCCCCGGGGACGGTGACGATCAGCGTGGTGGACGGCGGGAAGGTGCGCGCCCGGACGTGCACCAGGTCGGACCAGACGGCGTTCAGGAAGCCGGGGACGCGGTCGCGGTCGACGTCGAAGGGGATGCCCTCGACGGTCACGGTGACCTCGTCGTGGGTGAACAGCCGGACGGTGACGGCGGGGCGACCGTCGAACTCCAGCAGCGCCTCGTGCGGGAGGCCGGCCGGCTCGTCCGCCGGGCCGTCCGGGCCGACCAGCCCGGCGAAGGTCCGGTCGCGGCCGATGTCGTGCTCGGCGCGGACGGAGCGGCCGTGCCGCCCGGCCACGGCCTCGATCGCGAGCACGGCGCTCTGGGTGGTCGGCAGGTGCGGGGGCGGCATCCGGGCCTCTCCTTCGGTTCCGGGACTCGGGCGGCTGGTGCGGGGAGGGCTAGGGCTGGTCTGACGATTCCCGCCGGGTGCGCGACGCGAATCGTCAGACCCGCCCTAGCGCAGTTCGACCATCACGTTGGTGGACTTGACGACCGCCGTGGCGGGTGCGCCGGGGACCAGCTTCAGCTCCTCCGCCGACTCCCGGCTGATCAGCGACACCACCCGGAACGGCCCGGCCTGGATCTCCACCTGCGCGGCCACGTCGCCGAGCACCACGTGGGTGACGATCCCCGGGAAGCGGTTGCGGGCCGAGGACGGCCGGCCCTCCGCCTCGGCGTTCTCCGGCCGGGCCAGCTCCCGGGCGAAGGCGGCGAGCTCGGCGCCCGGGATGATCCGGTGCCCGTTCTCGTCCCGCGCGGCGGCGACCCGCCCGGCGTCCACCCAGCGCCGCATGGTGTCCGCGCTGACGCCGAGCAGCGCCGCGGCCTCGCCGATGCGGTACGGGTTGGCCGGCACCTCGGGCTGGCCCATGTGCGTCTCCTGACCGTGGTTCGGGATCCGGGGACGGGTGCCCCCGCGCCATCCTGCCGTACCGGCGGCGCGGGTGATCACCCGAGGGCGGCGGAGCGGCGCTACGGCTCGCCGAAGAGGTCGCGCCGCACCGCGTCCCCGGCGGTGAGCACCGCCCCGGCGAGCACCGCGCCGCCGCCCGCCGCGCCGGCCCGCACCTCGGTGCTGAGCGGGGAGAGCCGGGCCAGCCGCCGTTCGACCCGGCGGGCCAGCTCCGGTCCGCCGGCCCGGCCGGTCTCGCCGCCGAGCACCACGCAGCCGGGGTCCAGCACCACGCAGACGCCGGCCGCGCCGATCGCGATCCGCTCGGCCAGCTCGTCCAGGAAGCCGTCGCCCGCGGCGCCGGCCGACAGCGCGGCCCGGACGGCGGCCTCGGCGGCGGGGGCGTCGTCCGCCGGGTCCGCCGGCAGTCCGTGGGCGCGGGCCAGCGCGCAGATCGCGGCGCTGCCGACCAGTCCGTGGAAGCCGCCCTCGCAGCTGTCGGCGCTGGGCAGGCCGACGGTGCCCGGGACGGGCAGGAAGCAGATCTCGCCGGTGCCGCCGGAGAAGCCCCGGCGCAGCCGCCCGTCCAGGATCACGGCGGCGCCGACGCTGTGGCCGAGCCACATCAGGACGAAGGTGTCGCGGTCGCGCGCGGCGCCGACCCGGTACTCGGCCCGCCCGGCCAGGTTGACCTCGTTCTCCAGGATCACCTCGGTGCCGGGGAGGTCCCGCAGCGCGGCGAGGAGTTCGGCGTGCCAGGCGGGGAGCTTGCCGGTGCTCTGCAGCCGTCCGGTGGCCGGGTCGACCAGCCCGGGGGCGCCGACGGCGACGGTGTGCAGCCGTTCGACGCCGGCGCCGCGGGCGGTCTCCCGCAGGGCGGCGACGACGGCGCCGGCGGTGTCCGGGCCGCCGTCGCCCTCGACCGGGACCTCGGCGGTGGCGAGGCTGCGCCCGGCCAGGTCGGCGACGACCAGGCTGACGCCGCCGGATCGGACGTCGAAGGCGGCCAGGTGGGCCCGGGACGCGACCAGCGCGTAGAGCCGGGCGTTGGGGCCGCGCCGCTGTTCGCCGCGCTCGCCGACGACGGCCACCAGGCCGGTGCGCTGGAGGCGTTCGAGCAGGTCGGCGACGGTCGGCCGGGACAGGCCGGTGAGGTCGCGCAGCTCGGTCGCGGTCAGGGGGCCCTGTTCGAGCAGCAGGTTGAGTGCCAGCCGGTCGTTGATCGCCCGGGCGGTGCTCGGCGTGGCCGTACGCGCGATGGTCATGGCAGATCATCCTTCCAGAGCATTTCTATCAGGGTCCCTTCCTGATAATTTATCCACCGTCACAGGGCACTGTCGCGCCCCTCGTCGCGCGACCGGGAGGGAACACCGAATGAGCGGGACCACCGCACCACCGCCGGAGCCGCTGACCGCCCCGCGCCGGGCCCGAGCGGGCATCGCCCTGGTCTTCTGCGTGCACGGGGCCGTCAGCGGCAGCTTCGTCACCCGCATCCCGTGGATCCAGGACCGCCTCGACCTCTCCGCCGGCCAGCTCGGCCTGGCCCTGGTCATGCCCGCCATCGGCTCCTCCCTCGCCATGCCGCTGGCCGGCCGCTTCGTGCACCGCTACGGCGGCCGGGCGGCGGTGCGCGGGCTGATCTCGCTCTGGTGCCTGGCCCTCGCCCTGCCCGCGCTCGCCCCCTCGCTGCCCGCGCTGTGCGCCGCGCTGCTGGTGTACGGCGCCACGGCCGGGATGGCGGACGTCGCGATGAACGCCCAGGGCGTGGAGATCGAGGAACGGCTCGGGCGCTCGATCATGTCCGGACTGCACGGGATGTGGAGCGCCGGCGGCCTGCTGGCCTCCCCCTTCGGCATCCTCGCCGCCCACCTGGAGCTGGACGCCCGGCTCCAGCTGGCCGTCACCGCGCTGATCCTGCTCGCCCTCGCCCAGCCCGTCTGCCGCGCCCTGCCCGACATCCGGGCGCACGAGGGCGCGGAGGAGCCGCCCCGGTTCGCACTGCCGCCGCGCAGCTCGCTGGTGATCGGGCTGGTCGGCTTCTGCGCGGTCTTCGCCGAGGGCGCCTCGATGGACTGGAGCGGCGTCTACCTGCGGGACGTCACCGGCGCCTCGGCCACCGTCGCCGCCGCCTCGTACACCGCCTTCTCGCTCACCATGGCGGTCAGCCGGCTCGCCGGGGACGCCGCGATCCGCCGCCTCGGCGCCGTCCGCACCACCCGCATCGGCGGCGCCGTCGCCACCGCCGGCGGCCTGCTGGTGGTCGCCGCGGACAGCCCCGCGCTGGCCATCCCCGGGTTCGCCCTCATCGGCGTCGGCATCGCGGTGATCGTCCCGCTCGCCTTCGCCGCGGCCGGCCGGATCGGCACCAACCCCAGCCAGGCCATCGCGGGCGTCGCCACCGTCACCTACACCTCCGGCCTGATCGCCCCCGCGGTCATCGGCGCCCTCGCCCAGGCCACCTCGCTGACCGTCTCCTTCGCCCTGGTCACCGTGCTCGCCTGCGCCCTGCTGCTGAGCGCCGGGGCACTGAAGCTGGCCGAACGGAATTCCGGCGACGGGAACGTGACCGCAATGTCACCGGAAAAGCCTTCCGGAAAAGATCTCTCCGCGATATGATGGTGAATTCCCGAGGGAATTCCCCGCTAAGGTCTCGAACCGCCGGGCGCACACCGCGCCCGGCGGTTCTCGCGTTCCACGAGAGGGATTCCCCGTGTGCTACGACCCGGACGCCGCCCCGCCCGCCTTCAGCCCCGCCCGGTGGCCGCTGGCCGAGGCCGCCCCGCTCACCCTGACCTCGGCCGACGGCACCCGCTTCGGCGCCTTCCTGGCCCGCCCCGAGGTCGCCACCGGGCCCGGCGTGCTCGTCCTGCCGGACAACAAGGGCCTTTCCGCGTTCTACCGGCAGACCGCCGCCCGGCTCGCCGAACAGGGCCACCCGGCCCTCGTCCTCGACTATTACGGGCGCACCGCCGGGGCCTTCCCGGAAAGGCGCCCGGCGGAATTCGGCGAAATGCCGGGCCTGCTCCCCCACCTGCTCGCGCTCACCCCCGGGGGACTGGACGCCGACATCACCGCCGCACTGGAACGGCTGCGCGCGGTCGGGCCCGCCGAGGTGGTCGCGCTAGGCTTCTGCTTCGGCGGCCGGCAGGCCTTCCGCACCGCCGCCCCGCGCTTCGGCCTGGCCGGCGCGGTCGGCTACTACGGCTACCCGGACGCCCTCCACGGCGCCCCGGGCCCCACCCAGCTGGCCGGAGAGCTGACCGCCCCGGTCCTCGCCTTCTGGGGCGGCGCCGACGAGCACATCCCGGCCCCCACCGTCGACGCCTTCGACGCGGCGCTCACCGCGGCCGGCTGCCCGCACGAGTTCGTCCGCTACCCGGGCGCACCGCACAACTTCTTCGAGAGCGCCGCCGTCGAGCACGCCGACGCGGCCCGGGACTCGTGGCGGCGCCTGCTGGCGTTCCTCGCCGGGCCGCGCTGAACCCGGGCGGCGCCGAACCCCGCCGCGCCGAACCCGGGCGGCGCTGTTCAGCGGGTCTTGAAGGACTTGCGCAGGGCCGCCCGGTCCTGCCACGAGTCGGCGCCCGGCCCCTTGGCCATGTCGGTGAAGAAGCTGTCATGGCGGACGAAGAAGGCGGCCCGCTCCTCGTCGGTCATGGCCGCGACGTCGGCCAGCCCCTCGAAGTAGCCCTCCCGCGCGGCTCCCGGGGCGAAGAGCATCAGGAACTCGGCCGGCTCCCCCGAGATGTTGCCGAAGGAGTGGACACCACCCGGCGGGATGTAGAGGTAGTCCCCCCGGGAGGCGTCGAACCAGCGCTCGCCGTCGAAGACGTGGATCTCACCGGACAGGACGTAGAACGCCTCGGACATCGTCTTGTGGAAGTGCGGGCTGGTGCCCCCGATCTGCCCGGTCAGCCGGTTCTGGTAGAGCCCGTACAGCCCGTCCGTGCTGAGCCGCGTCGACAGGTAGTGGAACGTCGCCCCGTTCGGCGCGACGTAGTCGGGCGGCGTTCCCGCCGGGCGGAACGAGGCACTGACCTCGCCCTCGTCCCGGTCGTAGACGATCTCGGGGTAGTCGGGCGACAGGAACGACATGACGGCTCCTCGTGGTTGCGACGGGTCGGGAGAGGGATGCCAGGCTCCCTCCTCGGCGGGAGGCCGATCAACGACCGCCTCGATAACGTTCCGTTCACCGGACACGAAGGATCACGGGGGCCTGGCGAGTGGAACTGCGGGACATCGAGATATTCCTGACGCTCGCCCAGGAGCTGCACTTCGCCCGGACGGCCGAGCGGTTGCACGTCTCCCCGGCCAGGGTCACCCAGTCGATCAAGAAGCAGGAGCGCCGGATCGGAGCCCCGCTGTTCGACCGCACCAGCCGCACGGTCCGGCTGACCCCGGCCGGGCGGCAGCTGCACCGGGAGCTGGACGCCGGCTACCGGCGGATCATGGACGGGATCGAGACCGTCTCGGCCGGTGCCCGCGGGATCACCGGGACGCTGACCCTGGGCTGCATGGGCCCGCACCCGTGGGCGGTGGCCGACGCGGTCGGGCTGTTCCGCGCCCGCCACCCGGGCGCGGAGGTGCGGATCCGCGGGATCCAACCCCCGGCGCCGCTGGAGGCCGTCCGCGCCGGCGGGGTGGACGTCGCCCTGGTCTGGCTGCCCGTCGACGGGCCGGACCTCACCGTCGGCCCACTGCTCCGCACCGCCCCCGTCCTGCTGATGCTCCCCGCCGCACACCCCTTGGCCGACCGGTCGTCGGTCGGCCTGGAGGACCTCGGGGACTGCGTGTTCGTCCGGGCGCAGGCGGTCTCCGACACCATGGACGCGGCCCTCAACCCGCTGCGGACCCCCTCCGGACGGCCCGTCCGACGCGGACCGACGGCCGCCACCTGGCACGAGGTCCTCCACCTGGTCGCTTCCGGCCACGGGGTCGCCGGCGTGTCCGCCGAAACGGCCGGCTTCTACCCGTGGCCGAGCCTGGCGTTCGTCCCGGTGCGGGACGCCCCCGCCTGCCGGTGGGCACTGGTGTGGCGCACCGCCGCCGAGACGCCGCTGGTCACCGCGTTCGCCCGCGCCGCGGCGGACGCCGTCGCCGCCCGCACCGACGAACGTACGAGCGGGACGGCCCCGCTCATCGACGCCTCGACGTGACGGGCACGGACGCGGGGCGCCCGGGCCCGCCGAGAGCCGCCGGACGTCGAACGCCGGACGGCGGACCCTGGACGGCGGAGGCCGGAGGCTCACGGCGAACCGCTCCCGCGCCGGTGCCGGTGCCGGTCACCGCTCGCGGTCGCCACGAAGGTCAGGGCCGTGGTGCCCGCGAGGACCGCCCAGGCCGGGGTGAAGCTGTGCGTGGTGTCGCGGAGCAGCCCGAGTGCGGGCGGGACCAGGATGACGGCCAGCTGGTTGACGGCCATGACCAGGCCGAGCGCGAACCCGGTCCGGCCCGGTGGGGCGGACTCCGCCAGGTGGGCGACCCAGGGGCCGTACCAGCCGATCCCGAAGAAACCGAGCCAGGTGAACACCAGGGCGGCCACCGGTGGGGACTGGCCCGCCGGCGTCATCAGCACCGTCAGGCCCGCCACCACCGCGCCCATGCTGACCAGGACGGGCCGGTACCGTCCGCCGCGGCTGCGGTCGCTCCAGGCGGCCAGGCCGATCCGGCCGGTCGCGCCCGCCACCTGAGCCGCCACCAGGACGGCGGCCGTCGGACCGGCGCCCAGGTGCGTCACGTCGTGCAGGTACAGCGCGCCCAGGAGGCCGACGCCGCCGTGCACCGCCACCATGCTCGTGCCGGACAGCAGGATCCTCACCATGGCCGGTTCCCGCAGCATCCGCAGCCGGGCCCGCGGCGCGGCGGACGGGGCCCCCTCCCGGAGGTCGGACCGCGTCCGGCCGGGGTCGGCGACCGGAACGACCGCGACGACGACGGGCGGCCGCCGGTAGAGGGCCATGAAGACCACGGCTCCCGTGAGTGCCGCGAGCCCGCCCACCACCAGGGCCATCCGCCACCCGTACGCCGCGGCCACGGCCGGCAGGACGGCGGCGGCGACCGCCGCACCCAGCGGCAGTCCGGCCTGCCGCACGCCCATCGCCAGCCCGCGCTGCGCGGGGGCGAACCAGGCGGCGACCGACTTGCTGCCCCCGGGCTGCGCCGTGCTGTACCCGGCGCCGACGACCAGCAGGACGGCCAGCAGGGAGGCGTACCCCTGCGCCAGGCTGCCGAGGAGCAGGCCTCCGGCGACCACGGCTGCGCCGATGCCGACGACCCAGCGCTCGTTGTGCCGGTCCAGCAGCTCGCCGGCCACCAACAGGCCGACCAGGGGGACGAGTTGGGAGGAGGACAGGAGCAGTCCGAGCTGGCCGGTCCCGATGTCCAGTGAGCGTTGCAGGTCGACGGCCATCGCTCCGATGCCCTGCACGAAGAAGCAGGAGGTCGCCTGGGCGAAGGTGGCGATGCCGAGGACCGTCCAGCGGTACCGCCCGACGGGAGCGGCCGGCCTGCGGTCGTTCCGGGCCCTGGTCGCGGTGCGGCCGCTCACCGGCGCCGGCCCGGGGCCGGGGACGCCGAGGACGCCGGGGACGCCGGGGACGGGACCGGGGCCGCGCCGTCGAGGGCGGGAACCCGCGTCCCGAGTACCGGTAGATCGTCAACGTCCTTGGCACGCACGGCAGTCGGTCGATCGGTTCGGGGACGCGCCCGGGCGGGGAGCGGCCGGCAGGCCGCGCCGGACCTCCGGCGGTGACGGGGGTGGTGACTCATGCCGCCCAGCCTGGTGTCATGGTCTTATGCATCTCAACCCTTACGGCGGGGACGCCGTGAAGCTCGCCGCCGAGCTGGCCAACCGACGTCCGCGGACCGTCGAGGACCTGACGGACCGCTGCCGAGCCGCCGGGCTGGTGATCGACGAACCGGTGCCGCAGGCCGACTTGGCGCACACCCTCGCCCTCCTGGACACCTGGGAGGGTGTCGTCGACGCGGCCACCGAACGCGAGCGGGCCGAGCGACTCAACCGGATGCTGGCCGCCGGAGCGTCCCACCCTCGGCTGACCGACCACTCCGGCGGCTGGCACCTCCACTACCGCGACGACCGGCTACCGTTCGCCGCCGTGCTGTCCTCACTGATCGCCGTGGGCACGGCGTTCCACCTGGTGGGGCGCGGCATGCACCGGCTCGGCCGGTGCGCCGTCGCCGGGTGCACCACGATCTACGCCGACACCACGCGCACCGGCCGCCAGCGCTACTGCTCCCAACGCTGCGCCAACCGCGACGCGGTCCGCCGCCACCGCGCGACGCGGTCGGCGGCGGACACGGCTCGCGCCTGACCCTCGGGGGGCATCAGCCGGGGAGCAGTTGGCGCGCCCGGCCGGTACCCGGTGCGACGACCCGCACCGGAACCCGTACCCCCGCCCCGGACGGGGCCGGGAAGCAGGGCGCGGCCGGGCACCGGTTAGGCTCGGGCGGTGTTCGTGCCCGATGCCGCCGTCCCCGCGCCGCCGCAGGCCCCCGTCGCCGCGCCGCGACCCGCCACCGCGCCGCGCTCTCCGTGGTGGCGGTTCGCGCTGCTGGTGGCGGTGCTCGCGGCGGCGGCCGGGTCGCTGCTGCTGTGGAGCCCGACGGAACTGCTCTCCGGCGGCCTGGCGGACCGGATGCCCGGGTACTGGTTCGGCCCGCTGTTCGCCCTGGTCTACGCGGTGGGCACGCTCGCCTTCGTGCCCCGCCCCGCGCTGAACGCGGTGGCCGGGCTGCTGCTCGGCATCCAGCAGGGCGTGCTGCTGTCGGTGCTCGGCACCACGGTGGGCGCCGCCCTGGCCTTCGGGCTCGGCCGGGGCCTCGGCCGCGAGGCGCTGCGCCCGTACCTGCGCGGGAAGGTGCTCGGGGCGTTGGACCGGCGGTTCACCGAGCAGGGTTTCCGCAGCGTGCTGGTGCTGCGGCTGCTGCCCGGCATGCCGTTCCAGGCGGCCAACTACGGCGCGGCCTTCTCCGGGGTCCGCTTCCTGCCCTTCGTCCTGGCCACCGCGATCGGCGTGGTGCCGACCACCGCGGTGTACGTCACGGCGGCGGCCAGCGCGGGCCGGCCGGGCTCGGCGGCCTTCCTGCTGTCGGCGGGGGTGATCGCGCTGCTGGTGCTGGGCAGCGTGGTGGGGCTCTGGCGGACGGCCCGGACCCGCCGCCGGGCGACGGCCGGCTGAGCCGCCCGAACCGGCTGAACCGCCCGCCGGGCAGGGACGGGCGGGGCGGAGACGGGCGAGGCGGAGCCGGAAAGGGCGGAAACGGGCGGGTCCGGCCTAAATCATTCGCGCCCGTGCACCGCCGGACGCCAGGATGGCGCCATGACCGAACTCGACCCGCGGGTGGACCCGCCGACGACGGCCGACGAGGCCGCCACCCTGATCGCCTTCCTCGACTACCACCGCGACACCCTCGCGCGGAAGTGCGAGGGCCTGACCGACGACCAGCTGCGGCTGCGCTCCGCCCCGCCGTCCAAGCTCTCGCTGCTCGGCCTGGTCCGGCACATGGCCGACGTGGAGCAGCACTGGTTCCGGTCCATGCTGCCCGGCCGGGAGATCACCGCCTGGCACTTCTGGACCGACGAGAGCGAGGACGGCGACTTCGACGGCGTCGACACCGCCGACGTGGCGGCCGACTTCGCCACCTGGCGCGCCGAGGTCGAGGCGGCCCGCCGGGCCACCGCCGGCCTGCCGCTGGACACCGTCGCCAAGAAGCTGCGCCACGGCGAGCCGGTGACGCTCCGCTGGATCCTCACCCACATGATCGAGGAGTACGCGCGACACAACGGCCACGCGGATCTTCTGCGCGAATTGATCGACGGTTCGACCGGCGAGTGACGCGACGGGTGAAATCGTTTCCGCATTGTTGACAGAAGGTCAATTGCGCAGTGACCGCGACCGATAAGGTCAACGCGCGCAACCGTACGGCGCTGTGCCGCGTCCATGGGAGTGCCCGGGTTCGCCCGGGTTTCCGGCGCGGCACGACTCGTACGGGGGTTGCGAGCGGGCACGGGACCGGTGAACAGTGCGATACTCGGACAGTTCCGACGAGTGGATGACGTGTCAAGAACGGCACGCGACCCCGGGGGACCAGGACGGGACGAGGCAGGGAGGCGCGGCATGGGAGCACTTCGCGACGAGCACCACAACGGGTGGCTGATGCCCTCGGGGAACTACCCGGCCGCGGTGTACGACGACGAGTGGGTCGACCAGGAGACGGTTCCGACCGCCCCGGCGCCCACGAAGATCGTCTCCCTGCGGCCGACGGGCTTCGAGGCGGCCCGGACGGTCGGTGAGCACATCCGGGCGAGCATCCCGGTGGTCATGGACCTCACCGAGATGGAGGAGGCCGAGGCCAAGCGCATGGTCGACTTCGCCTCCGGGCTGATCTTCGGCACCCGGGGCGGCATCGAGCGGATCGCCCGGAGGGTCTTCCTGCTCACCCCGGCCGACGTCGAGGTCATGGTGATCGACCGCCCGATGGACGACACCGGCTTCTACAACCAGAGCTGAGCCGACAGGCCCGGAGCCCGGCCGAGACCGGGGACGGTACCCACCGTCCCCGGTTTTTGCGTGCCCGGCGGCCGGGGCGTCGCGTCTCGCATGAGAGATCGAACAAAAGAATGAGACATCCATGTCTCATGTGAACTAGACTCGACTCATGGCCACCGATCGCGACACCGTCCTGGAAGCCGCCGTCGGCGTGCTCTCCCGCCGCCCCTCCGCCCACCTGGACGAGATCGCGCGCGCCGCCGGCATCAGCCGTGCCACGCTGCACCGGCTCTTCCCGGGCCGCGAGGCGCTGATCCGCGAGGTCGGCCTGCTCGGACTGCGCCGGTTCGCCGCCGCGCTGGACACCGCCGAGGTCGAGCAGGGCGACGCCGAGGCCGCGCTGCGCCGCCTCGTGGACGCCTCCGTCCCGGACGCCATGCTCTGCGCCTTCCTGGCCGGCGAGAACCAGCTCTACGAGAACGACGACATCAACGACCTCTGGGAGGTCCAGATCGCCCGGCTGCACGCGCTCTTCCTGCGCGGCCAGCAGCAGGGCGCGTTCCGGATCGAGCTGAGCGCCGCCTGGCTGAGCGAGGCCTTCTTCGACCTGGTGGCCGGCGTCGGCTGGGCCATCCAGGACGGCAGGCTCGCCCCGCGCGACGCCGCGTTCTCGCTCGCCGAGCTGTTCCTCGGCGGCGCGCTGCGCAGACCGGACGCCCGCACCGCCGCTGCCGCCTCCGCCGGCAGCACGACCGCCCCCGGCGCCACGCCGCACGGCACCACCGCCCACGGCACCACCCCGTACGGCACCACCTCCCCCAGTACCGCCGACCACAGGCCGGACACCGATAAACCATGAGCACCCTGACCGCCCGCCAGCGCTGGACCGGCCTCGCCGTCCTCGTCCTGGCCGTGACCGTGGTCGCCCTGGACGCGACCGTCCTCTCCCTCGCCATCCCGTCGATCAGCGAGACGCTGCGCCCCAGCGGCACCCAGCTGCTCTGGATCGGCGACTCCTACTCCTTCGTACTGGCCGGCCTGCTGGTCAGCATGGGCGCCCTGAGCGACCGGATCGGCCGCAAGAAGCTGCTGCTGGTCGGGTCCGCCGCCTTCGGCGCCGCCTCGCTGCTGGCCGCCTACGCGCCCAGCGCCGGCTGGCTGATCCTGGCCCGCGCACTGCTCGGCGTGGCGGGGGCGACCATCATGCCCTCCACGCTCTCGCTGATCCGCGGCCTCTTCCCGGACGACCGGGAGCGGGCCACCGCGATCGGCATCTGGGGCGCGGCCGCCACCGCCGGCGCCGCCCTCGGGCCGGTGGTCGGCGGGGTGCTGCTGGAGCACTTCTGGTGGGGTTCGGTGTTCCTGCTGAACATCCCGGTGCTGGTCCTGCTGCTGGTGTCCGGCGCCTGGCTGCTGCCGGAGTCCAAGGACCCGGCGCCTGGCCGCTGGGACGTGCTCAGCGTGCTGCTGTCGATGGCCGGGGTGATCGGCGTGGTGTACGCCGTCAAGGAGGCCGCCGCGCACGGCGTGGACCGCTGGGACGTACCGGCCGCCTTCCTGCTGGGCGCCGCCGCGCTGTTCGTGTTCGTCCGCCGCCAGCTGCGGCTGGAGTCCCCGCTGCTCGACGTCCGGCTGTTCCGCGACCGGCGGTTCACGGCGGCCGTCTCGGCGTCGCTGATCTCCCTGGTCGGGCTGTCCGGCGTGATCTTCGTGGTCTCGCAGTACGTCCAGCTGGTCCGCGGCTACCAGCCGCTCCAGGCGGGCCTGGCCGAGCTGCCGGCCTTCGCGGGGTCCGTGGTCGGCGGTCTGCTGACCGCCCGGATCGCCAGGCGCTTCGGCGCCCGCAGGGCGCTGACGGTCTGCCTGCTGGCGATGGGGCTGGGCGTGGGCGCGCTCGGCTGGCTGGCGCAGGACACCACCTACCTGCTGCTGGCCGCCTCCTTCCTGCTGGTCGGGACGGCCGAGGGCGTGGTCTACACGCTCGGCGCCGACCTCGTGCTGGGCGCCGCGCCCGCCGACCGGGCCGGCGCCGCCTCGGCGGTCTCGGAGACGGCGTACGAGCTGGGCACCGCGCTCGGCATCGCACTGGTGGGCTCGGTGGTCGGCTCGGTCTACGCGAACGGGCTGGCGGTCCCGGCCGGGACGGACCCGGCGGCCGCCGCCCGGGCCGGCGAATCGCTGGGATCGGCCGTCGAGACGGCGCATGGGCTGGCTCCGGAGCTCGCCCAGCCGCTGCTGGCGAGCGCCCGGGAGTCCTTCGTCCACGGCATGAACAGCGCCGGGCTGCTGGCCGCCGCGCTGCTGGTCGGTGCGGCCGCGATGGCCTGGCGGCTGCTGCGCGGGCTGTCCGACCCGAAGGCCGGGACGGGGACCGGCGCGGGAACGGGCGCGGCGGACGCGGTCGCCGGGCCGGCCGCCCGGCCGAAGGTCGACGCGTAGCGGCTCGGACGCGTCGGCGAGAACAACGAGAACGGCCGTTTCCCCCAGGGGAACGGCCGTTCTCGTGCCTGCGAGAGCTGTTCTCGTACCTGCGAGGGCCGTTCTCGTCCGTGCGGCGAGCGTTCCCTACAGGGTCCCGAAGGGCAGTTCCAGCTCCGCCCAGACCACCTTGCCGTCCCGGGTCAGCCGGCTGCCCCAGCGCTGCGCCAGCTCGCTGACCAGGAACATCCCGCGCCCGCCCTCGTCCTGCTCGGCGAACGGGCGCAGCTGCGGGGCCTGCCCGCCCGCGTCGGAGACCTCCACGGTGAGCACCCGGTCGCGGAACAGCCGCAGCCGGCGCGGGGCGTCGGCGTGCAGCAGGGCGTTCGTGACCAGTTCGCTGACCAGCAGCTCGGCGTAGTCGGTGAGCGTCGACAGGCCCCAGGCCTCCAGGGTGGCGCGGGTGAAGCGGCGGGCCTTGCCGGGCACCCGGCCGCCGCCGGACAGCGGCAGGGTGGCTATCCGGTCGGCGGGCAGCGGCAGCACCCGGGCCATGATCATCGCGATGTCGTCCTCGGTGCCGTCGGTGACCAGCGCCCCGAGGACGGCGTCGCAGCTCTCCTCCAGGGTCCGGCCGGGGCCGGCCAGGGTGCGGGCGAGCAGGTCGATCCCGGCGTCCAGGTCCTGGCCGCGCCGCTCGACCAGGCCGTCGGTGTAGAGCGCGACCATGCCGCCCTCGGGGATGCCGAACTCGATCGACTCGAAGGCCACCCCGCCGACGCCCAGCGGCACCCCGGGCGGCACCTCCACGACGGACGCGGTGCCGTCGGGGGCGACCCGGACCGGCGGCAGGTGCCCGGCCGAGGCGACCTGGACGGTGCGCTCCAGCGGGTCGTACACCGCGCAGATGCAGGTGGCGAACTGGCCCTCGCCGATCCCGGAGGCGGTCTCGTCCAGCCGGGTGAGGACCTGCTCGGGCGGCATGTCGAGGGTGGCGAGGGTCCGGGCGACGGTGCGCAGCTGGCCCATCGTGGCGGCGGCCCGGATGCCGTGGCCCATCACGTCCCCCACCACCAGGGCGACCCGCCCGCAGGACAGCGGCACCACGTCGAACCAGTCGCCGCCCACCTCGCTGACCACGCTGCTGGGCAGGTAGCGGTAGGCGATCTCCAGGCCGAGGGTGCGGTGCACCTCCTGCGGCAGCAGGCTGCGCTGGAGGGTGAGCGCGGTCTCCCGCTCGCGGCGGTAGAGCCGGGCGTTGTCGAGCGCCAGCGCGGTGCGGGCGACGAGTTCCTCGGCGAGGGCGACGTCGGCGGCGGTGAACGGCTCCGGGTTGCGCATCCGGATGAACTCGGAGCCGCCGAGCACCATGCCCCGGGCGGTGATCGGCACCATCAGGTACGAGTGGATGCCCGCCGCCACCCCGGGGGCCACCCGGTCCTCGCTGGCCACCAGTCCGCGCAGCGCCTCCTCGTCCACGTGGGCGCGCAGCAGCGGCTTCCCGCTGCGCAGGCACTGGACGTAGCTGCGGTCGGGGGCGTACTCGGAGGTCTCGCCCACCACGTCCACGGCGTGCGCGAGGCCGCTCTCGTAGGACTCCCCGACGGCGACGGCGCGCAGCTTGATGTTGCGGTCGGAGGGGATCGCGGCGGGCTCGGCGCCGCGCAGCACCGGCTCCAGGAGGTCGACGGTGGCGAAGTCGGCGAACCGGGGGACGACGGCCTCGATCAGCTCCTCGGCGGTGCGCTGGAGGTCGAGGGTGGTGCCGATCCGGGCGGTCGCCTCGGCGATGGTGGCGAGCCGCTCCTGGGCGCGGGCGGCGCGGGCCTCGGCCTGGAAGCGCTCGGTCACGTCGATGATCGAGGAGCAGACCCCGAAGATCCGGCCGGTGGAGTCCTCCAGCCGGAAGTAGGAGGCGGACCAGGCGCGGTCCCGCTTGGGGTCGCCGGGGACCCTGCCGTGCGAGCGGGCGTCCACCACCGGCTTGCCGGTCTTCAGCACCTGGCGCATGATCTGCTCGATCTCGGCGCTGTTGATGCCGGGCAGTACCGCGGATATCCGGCGGCCGAGGTGGGCGGCGACGGGCACCCCGTTCATCCGGGCCAGCGCCTCGTTGATCCGGATGTAGCGCAGCTCGGTGTCGTAGACGGCCATGCCGATCGGCGAGCGGCCGAAGATGCCGTCCAGCACCGCGAGGTCGGCCTCGACGGCGTGCAGGGCGCGGGTGTCGGAGGCGGTGGCGAGCAGCAGCAGGGTGCCGGCCGGCCCGGCGATCGGGTAGGTGCG
Organism: Kitasatospora sp. NPDC092039; assembly: GCF_044756065.1. NCBI lineage: Bacteria > Bacillati > Actinomycetota > Actinomycetes > Kitasatosporales > Streptomycetaceae > Kitasatospora > Kitasatospora sp. NPDC092039. Next base: position 129,098 of record NZ_JBIVSD010000005.1, read on the forward strand.
GAACTCCAGGTCGACCGTGTGGCCGTCGCGGTGGCGCACCGGGAAGACGCCGGACCACCCGGTGCCGCTCATGATCCGCTGGAAGAGGCCGAGCACCTCGGCGCGGTCGGACTCGTCGGTGAGCAGCTGGGCGGCGTAGCTGCCGACGGCCTCCTCGGCGGGGTACCCGAGCAGGGCCTCGGCGTCCTCGCTCCAGTGCAGGATCAGTCCGTCGTCCTGGAGCAGCGCCGTCGCGAGCGGGACGAGCCGGTGGCCGGTGGGCCGTTCGCCCCCGGAGCGGGCCTCCTCGGGGCGCACCGGGGTGCCGCCCGGTGCCGGGTCGGCGGCGTCGGTCGCGTCCCACTCGTGTCCGTGCATGATCAGGCAGCACCCCGGTTCGGCTCGTGCCCGGCCGGATGGGCCTCGCGGTCCGCGCCGGCCGGGGTTCTTCTCCAGACTGCACGGACATCGGCCGCCCGGCGACCCCTTGGTCAGGGGGCGTCCGGCCGCTCCGGGTGTACGGGCGTCATGGGCGTACCGGCCGCAGCGTACTCTCCAGAACGCCCGCCCACTGCCGGATCACTCCGGAACGTCGGTGGCTGTCGTCGGTGAGCAGGTTGGCGAGGCCCAGTCCGCGGGCGAGGTCCAGCGTGGCCTGCACCGATTCGCGCACTCCGGGGCGGCTCTCGTCGGCGTCCAGGAACTCCACGGCGGCCCGGTGGGCCTCCCGGCCGACGTGGCCCTCCAGGGCGATGATCCGCTCACGTAGCGCCTCCTCGGTGGCGGCGGCGGTCCACAGGTGCAGGGCGGCGCGGAACAGCGGGCCGGTGTAGAGCCGCACGATCATGTCGACCACGGCCCCGGTGCGGTCCGGCCCGGCGGCCGGCAGCTCGTCCGCGTGGGCGCGGACGGCGGCCAGCCGCTCGGCGGTGACGTGCTCGACGGCCGCGGTGAAGAGGTCCTCGCGGGTCGGGAAGTGGTGCTGGGCCGCACCCCGGGAGACTCCGGCCCGCTCGGCGACGACGGCGACGGTGGAGCCGTGCCAGCCGAGCTCGGCCAGGCAGTCCACGGCCGCCGCGAGCAGCCGGGCCCTGGTCGCTCGGCTGCGGTCCTGCTGCGGGGTGCGCACGGCGGGGTGGCTGGTCATGGCGGCGGGCGGTTCCTGTTCCGGTCGGGGCGCGGCGGGTCCCGGTCGGGGCGCGGCAGGAAGATCCTCACAGACGGGCGCCGGTCTTCGGCCGCCGGGGCGGCCCGGGCCGGTCAGCGGGCGGCGGCGCGACCGGCCTCGCGGGCGCGCAGTTCGCGGCGGAGGATCTTCCCGGCGGCGGACTTGGGGACGGCGTCCACGAACTCCACCACGCGGACCTTCTTGTACGGGGCGACCTGCCGGGCGACGTAGCCGGTGACCTCCTCCTCGGTGAGGGCGCTGCCCGGGGCGCGGACCACGAAGGCCTTGGGGCACTCGGTGCCCTCGGCGTCCGGGACCCCGATCACGGCGGCGTCGGTGATCTGCGGGTGGCCGAGCAGGACGGCCTCCAGCTCGGCGGGGGCGACCTGGTAGCCCTTGTACTTGATCAGCTCCTTGACCCGGTCGACGATGTGCAGGTAGCCGCGCTCGTCCACGAAGCCGACGTCGCCGGTGTGCAGCCAGCCCTCGGCGTCGACCACCGCGGCGGTCTCGGACGGGCGGCCGAAGTAGCCCTTCATCACCTGGGGGCCGCGGATCAGCAGCTCGCCGCGCTCACCGGGCCCGAGGTCGCCGTCGGAGCCGTCCAGGGCGGCGATCCGCAGCTCGGTGGAGGGGACCATCCGGCCGACCGAGCCGGGCGGGGGGTCGCCCTCGCGCGGGGAGACGACGTGGGTGACCGGGGAGAGCTCGGTCATGCCGTAGCCCTGGAGCAGGTGCGGCAGGCCGAGCCGCTTGGCGCAGGCGTCGGCGAGTTCGTGGTCCAGCGGGGCGGCGGCGCACAGCAGGTACTCGACCGAGGAGAGGTCGTACTGTTCCACGACGGGGTGGCGGGCCAGCGCGAGGGCGATCGGCGGAGCGACCACCAGGGCCTGCACCCGGTGCTCCTGGATCGTGCGGCAGAACTGCTCCAGGTCGAAGCGGGGCAGCACGACCACGGTGGCGCCGCAGCGCAGCGGCTGGTTGAGCAGCGCGGCCAGTCCGTAGATGTGGAAGAACGGCAGGACGGCGAGCACCCGTTCGCCCTCGGCGGGGCGGTAGAGGGCGTCGCACTGGGCGAGGTTGGTGGCGATCGAGCGGTGGGTGAGCATCACGCCCTTGGGCAGGCCGGTGGTGCCGCTGGAGTACGGCAGCACGGCGATGTCCTCGCCCGGGTCGATGGCGACCTCGGGGGCGGGGCCGGCGGAGGCCAGCAGGTCGGTGAGCGAGCGGTGGTCCTCGGCGCCGTCCAGGACGACGATCTCGGCCAGCGGGTGGCCCTGTTCGGCGAGCAGTTCGGCGGCCGCACGGGCGGTCGGCAGGAAGCGGGAGACGGTGACCAGCCAGCGGGTGCCGCTGTCGCGCAGCTGGCCGGCCAGCTCGGGGGGCGTGGCGAAGGACGAGACCGTGGTGACGGTGGCGCCGGCCCTGGTCGCGCCGAAGTAGGCCATCGGGTAGGCGGTCGAGTTGGGGCTGAAGAGGGCGACGACGTCACCGCGGCGCACGCCTGTCTCGGCCAGCCCGGCGGCCACCCGCTCGACGGCGGTGGCGAGTTGGGCGTAGCTGGTGCTCTCGCCGGTGATGCCGTCGATCAGGGCCGGACGGTCGCCGTACCTCCGTGCGGCGCCGAGCACCGCCTCGTGGATCGGCAGGTCGACCACGGGGACGTCGGGGAACTCGCTTCGGAACACCAAGGTGAGCCTCCAGTAAGGAAGTTGACGTAGCAACAAAACCGGTGAGCGTTTCGGTGCGGTGCGCGTTCAGGAGCATACGGACAGTCAGGGGTCCGGCTCGGCCATTGTGGGGAACCGGGGGCGGGGGATGCGGGGCGCGGTTGCTCCCGGGGGGCGCCCGACCGGGCGGTGCACACCTCGTCCACCCGCCCCCTGGCGCTCCCCCACCGGGTGACCCCCTCCCCCGCCGCCGGCCCGGACCCCGACCGTGGACGCCGCACCGGCCGCGAGGACGGCACCGTGGTGTTCGCGCATCCGTGCGACGGCCGGTGGCTCAGTACGACTTGGGCAGCCCGAGGGTGTGCTGGGCCACGTAGTTGAGCACCATCTCCCGGCTGACCGGGGCGACCCGGCCCACCCGGGTGGCGGCCAGCAGCGCGCCCAGCCCGTACTCCTGGGTCAGGCCGTTGCCGCCGAGGGTCTGCACCGCCTGGTCGACCGTGCGGGCGGCGGCCTCGCCGGCGGCGTACTTGGCCATGTTGGCCGCCTCCCCGGCGGCGACGTCCTCGCCCGCGTCGTAGAGCAGCCCGGCCTTCTGGGTCATCAGCCGGGCCAGCTCGATCTCCACCGCGCACTGGGCGAGCGGGTGGGCCAGGCCCTGGTGGGCGCCGATCGGGGTGGACCAGACGGTGCGGGTCCTGGCGTACTCGACGGCCTTGCCGAGCGCCTGGCGGGCGAGGCCGAGCGAGAAGGCGGCGGTGAGGATGCGCTCGGGGTTGAGGCCCGCGAACAGCTGGAGCAGACCCGCGTCCTCGTCGCCGACCAGGGCGTCGGCGGGCAGCCGGACGTCGTCCAGGAAGACCTGGAACTGCTTCTCCGGGGCGACCAGCTCCATCGGGATCGCCCGGTACTCGAAGCCGGGGGTCTCGCGCGGGACGACGAACAGGCAGGGCTTGAGCCGGCCGGTGCGGGCGTCCTCCGTACGGGCGACGAACAGCACCGCGTCGCAGTGGTCGATGCCGGAGACGAAGACCTTGCGGCCGGTCAGCAGCCAGTCCTCGCCGTCCCGGCGCGCGACGGTGGATATCCGGTGGGAGTTGGAGCCGGCGTCCGGCTCGGTGATGCCGAAGGCCATCCTGCGGCTGCCGTCGGCCAGGCCGGGCAGCCAGCGGCGCTTCTGCTCCTCGGTGCCGTAGCGGGCGATCACGGTGCCGCAGATCGCCGGGGAGACGATCAGCAGCAGCAGCGGGCAGCCGGCGGTGCCGAGCTCCTCCAGGACGATGGCGAGGTCGGTGACGCCGCCGCCCCCGCCGCCGTACTCGGCGGGCAGGTTGACGCCGAGGTAGCCGGCCTTGCCGGCCTCCGCCCACAGTTCGTCGGCGGGCTCGCCGGCCCGGGCCTTGGCGAGGTAGTAGGCGGAGCCGTAGCGGCGGCCGAGGTCGCCGACGGCCTGGCGCAGGGTCCGGCGTTCGGGGGTCTCCAGGAGCTGGCTGCCGATGGTGGACATGCGGGTCCTTCCTCAGGCTTCGGTGGGCTGGACGACGGCCGGGGCGGGCCGGACGGCGGCCGGGGCGGGCTGGACGGCCGGCACGGGCTGCACAGCCGGGGCGGGCTGGACGACGGCCAGCAGGGTGCCGGTCTCGACCTGCCGGCCGGGGGCGGCGAGCAGTTCGACGAGGGTGCCGTCGGCCGGGGCGGCGACGCGGTGCTCCATCTTCATCGCCTCCAGGACCAGCAGCGGCTGCCCCGCGGCGACGGCCTCCCCGACGGCGGCGACGACCCGGACGACGGTGCCGGGCATCGGGGCGAGCAGCGCGCCGGGGTCGGTGCGGACGGCGGGGTCGGGGAAGCGCGGCAGGGCGGTGAGCGCGGTGCCGCCGGCCGGGGTGTCGACGTGCACCCGGTCGCCGTACCGGGCGATCCGGTAGGTGCGCCGGAGCCCGCCCTCCGACAGCACCACCCGGTCCGGCGCGGCCTCCACGAGTTCGACCTCCGGGTGGTCTTCGGCCAGCAGGCCGGTGCGGGTGAACCGGTAGCGGACGGCCAGCTCGGTGCCGTCCCCGGTGCCGTCCTTGGTGCCGCCCTCGGCCCGGTAGCGCCTGAGCTGCGGCTGGGAGGGCAGGTTGCGCCAGCCGGAGGGCAGCGCGCCCCGGCGGCCGGCCGCGACGGCCAGGGCGGCGGCCAGCGCGGCGCGTTCGACGCCCCCGGTGTCCGGGGCGGTGAGGTCGGCCGAGTGCTCGGCCAGGAAGCCGGTGTGCAACTCGGCGGCCAGGAAGGCCGGGTGGCGCAGCGCACGGACCAGCAGCTCCCGGTTGGTGGCCGGGCCGTGGATCCGGGCGCGGGCGAGCGCGTCGGCGAGCCGGCGGGCGGCGGCCGCGCGGGTGGGCGCCCAGGCGATCACCTTGGCGAGCATCGCGTCGTAGTGCGGGGTGATCTCGCTGCCGGCCTCCACGCCGGCGTCCAGCCGGAGCCCGGTGCCGGTGAACTCCTGGTACGGGAGTGTGAGTTCGAGCCGGTGCAGGGTGCCGGTGGCGGGCCGCCAGTCCTGGGCCGGGTCCTCGGCGTAGAGCCGGGCCTCGATCGCGTGGCCGCTGGGGGCGGGGGGCTCGGGCGGCAGCCGCTCGCCCTCGGCGACGGCGAGTTGCAGGGCCACCAGGTCCAGGCCGGTGACCGCCTCGGTGACCGGGTGTTCGACCTGGAGTCGGGTGTTCATCTCCAGGAAGAAGAACCGGCCGTCCTCGGCGAGCAGGAACTCGGCGGTGCCGGCGCCCGTGTAGCCGATCGCCCCGGCCGCGTCGCGGGCCGCCGCGTGCAGTGCGGTGCGGACCTCCGCCGGCAGGCCGGGGGCCGGGGCCTCCTCGATCACCTTCTGGTGCCGCCGCTGCAGCGAGCAGTCGCGGTCGCCGACCGCCCAGACGGTGCCGTGGGCGTCGGCCAGCAGTTGGACCTCGACGTGCCGGCCGGCGGGCAGGTAGCGCTCGCAGAACACCTCGTCCGAGCCGAAGGCCTTGGCCGCCTCGGCGCGGGCGGCCGCCAGTTCGGCGGGGAGGTCGGCCAGGCTCCGGACGACCCGCATGCCGCGGCCGCCGCCGCCCGCGGCGGCCTTGACCAGCAGCGGCAGGTCGGCCCCGGTGGGCTCGGTGAGGGCGCCCAGCACCGGCACCCCGGCCCCGGCCATCAGCCGCTTGGCGGCGGTCTTGGAGCCCATCGCGGCGATCGCGGCCGGCGGCGGGCCGACCCAGACCAGGCCGGCGTCCAGCACGGCCCGGGCGAACCCGGCGCTCTCGGACAGGAATCCGTACCCGGGGTGGACGGCGTCGGCCCCGGCGGCCAGCGCGGCCCGGACGATCAGGTCGGCGCGCAGGTAGGTGTCGGCGGGCGCGGCGCCGGGCAGCCGGACGGCGGCGTCGGCCTCGCGCACGTGCGGGGCGCCCGCGTCCGGGTCGGAGTGGACGGCGGTGGTCGCGATGCCGAGCTCCCGGCAGGTGCGGAAGACCCGGCGGGCGATCTCACCCCGGTTGGCGACCAGCAGGTTGGTGATCATGTCTCGGGAGTCCCTTACAGTCGGAAGACGCCGTAGCCGCGCGCGCCCTCGACCGGCGCGTTGTGGATCGCGGACAGGCACAGGCCGAGCACCGTCCGGGTGTCGCGCGGGTCGATGACGCCGTCGTCGTAGAGCCGGCCGGAGAGGAACGCCGGCAGGGACTCGGCCTCGATCTGCTGCTCGACCATCGCCCGGATCGCCGCGTCCGCGTCCTCGTCGTACGGCCGCCCCTTGGCCGCGGCGGACTGCCGGGCGACGATCGACAGCACCCCGGCGAGCTGCTGGGGGCCCATCACCGCGGACTTGGCGCTCGGCCAGGCGAACAGGAAGCGCGGCTCGAAGGCGCGGCCGCACATGCCGTAGTGGCCGGCCCCGTAGGAGGCGCCCATCAGCACGGACAGGTGCGGCACGGTGGAGTTGGCGACGGCGTTGATCATCATCGCGCCGTGCTTGATGATGCCGCCCTGCTCGTAGTCCTTGCCGACCATGTAGCCGGTGGTGTTGTGCAGGAACAGCAGCGGGGTGTTCCGCTGGTTGGCCAGCTGGATGAACTGGGCGGCCTTCTGGGACTCCTGGCTGAACAGCACGCCCTGGGCGTTGGCCAGCACGCCCATCGGGTAGCCGTGCAGGCGGGCCCAGCCGGTGGCCAGGCTGGTGCCGTAGAGCGGTTTGAACTCGTCGAAGTCGGAGCCGTCGACGATCCGGGCGATCACCTCGCGCGGGTCGAAGGGCACCTTGAGGTCCCCCGGGACGATGCCGAGCAGCTCCTCCTCGTCGTACCTGGGCGGCTCGGCCAGCGGGTCCGGGTCGGGGCCGGGCTTGCGGTGGTCGAGCCGGGCGACGATCCGGCGGGCGGTCCGCAGCGCGTCCGCCTCGTCCACGGCGAAGTGGTCGGCCAGGCCGGAGACCCGGGCGTGCATCTCGGCGCCGCCCAGCGACTCGTCGTCGGCCTCCTCACCGGTGGCCATCCGCACCAGCGGCGGGCCGCCGAGGAACACCTTGGCGCGCTCCTTGACCAGCACGGTGTGGTCGGACATGCCCGGCACGTAGGCGCCGCCGGCCGTCGAGTTGCCGAACACCACGGCCACGGTGGGGACTCCGGCGGCGGAGAGCCGAGTGAGGTCGCGGAAGAGGGCGCCGCCGGGGATGAAGATCTCCTTCTGGCTGGGCAGGTCGGCGCCGCCGGACTCGACCAGGTTGACCAGCGGGAGGCGGTTGACCAGCGCGATCTCGTTGGCCCGCAGGGCCTTGCGGAGGGTCCACGGGTTGCTGGCGCCGCCGCGCACCGTCGGGTCGTTGGCGGTGATCACGCACTCCACCCCCTCGATCACGCCGATGCCGGTGACCAGGGCCGCGCCCACCGGGTGGTCGCTCCCCCAGGCGGCCAGCGGGGACAGCTCCAGGAACGGGGAGTCCGGGTCGACCAGCAGCTCGATCCGCTCGCGGGCCAGCAGCTTGCCGCGCCTGCGGTGGCGCTCCACGTACGCGGGGCCGCCGCCGGCCAGCGCCTTGGCGTGCTCGGCGTCGAGCTCGGCGAGCCTGGCGAGCATCGCGGCGCGGTGCTCGGCGTACTCGGGCCCGGCCGGGTCGACGCGGGTGGTCAGGGCGGTCACAGCAGGGCCTCCGGGATGTCGAGGTGGCGGGAGCGCAGCCACTCCCCGAGGGCCTTGGCCTGCGGGTCGAAGCGGTGCCGGGCGGCGACGCCCTCGCCGAGCAGGCCGGTGAGGGTGAAGTTGACCGCGCGCAGGTTCGGCAGCAGGTGCCGGGTGACGGGCAGGTCGGCCGTCTCGGGGAGGAGTTCGCGAAGCCTCTCGACGGTGAGGGTGTGCGCCAGCCAGCGCCAGCCGTCCGCCGAGCGGGCCCAGACGCCGAGGTTGGCGTCCCCGCCCTTGTCGCCGCTGCGGGCGCCGGCCACCAGACCGAGCGGGGCCCGCCGGGTGGGTCCGGCCGCCGGCGGTTCGGGCAACTCGGCTTCCACCGGCTCCGGTCGGGCGGTGGTGACGGGCGCCGGCGGTACGGCGATCCGGCGGCCGTCCGGCAGAACGGCGGTGTGCTCGACGGCCTTGGCGTCGACGTACGCGGCGCTGAACACCCCGTACGGCGCACCCGGCCCGGGCGGAGCGGCGAGGTGGAAGCCGGGGTACCCGGACAGCCCCGACTCCACGGCGGCCCTGCCGAGTTCGCGCCCGACCCGGGCCGGGTCCGGGTCGCGGGCGGCCAGCCGGAGCAGGGCGGAGGCGGCCTCCTCGGTCGGCGCGTCCGGGTGGTCGGTACGGGCCAGCGTCCAGCGCAGTTCGGCGGGGCGGGCGCCGGGCGGCAGCGCCTCGGCGAACTGCCGCCGCGCCAGGGCGGCCTTGGCCTCGATGTCCAGGCCGGTCAGCAGGAACACCACCTCGTTGAGGTGGCCGCCGAGCCGGTTGAGGCCCGCCTTCAGGGTGGGCGGCGGGGCCTCGCCGCGCACGCCGTCGATCCGGATCCGGTCCGGGCCCTCCTCGGTGAGCCGCACGGTGTCCAGCCTGGCCGTGACGTCCGGGCCGAGGTAGTGCGGTCCGCCGGTCTCGTACAGGAGTTGGGCGGTGACGGTGCCGGTGGTGACGGCTCCGCCGGTGCCCGGGTGCTTGGTGATCACGCTGGAGCCGTCGGCGTGGAGTTCGGCGAGCGGGAAGCCGGGGCGGGTGACGTCGTGCTCCTGGAAGAAGGCGTAGTTGCCGCCGGTCGCCTGGGCGCCGCACTCCAGGACGTGCCCGGCCACCACCGCGCCGGCCAGGGCGTCCAGGTCCTCGTGGGTCCAGCCGAAGTGGGCGATCCCGGGGCCGACGACCAGCGCCGCGTCCGTCACCCGGCCGGTCACCACCACGTCGGCGCCCCCGGCCAGGCAGGCGGCGACGCCGAACCCGCCGAGGTAGGCGTTGGCGGCCAACAAGCCGTCGGGCAGCCCGAGTTCGGCCCGGCGCGGCAGCAGGTCGTCACCCTCGACATGGGCGACGGCGGCCTCCACGCCCAGCCGCCGGGCCAGCGCGCGCAGCTCCTCGGCGAGCCGGGCCGGGTTGAGGCCGCCGGCGTTGACCACGATCTTCACGTCCCGCTCGCGGGCCAGGCCGAGGCACTCCTCCATCTGCCGCAGGAAGGTCCGGGCGTAGCCGAGCGACGGGTCCTTCAGCCGGTCCCGGGCGAGGATCAGCATGGTCAGCTCGGCCAGGTAGTCCCCGGTGAGCACGTCCAGCGGCCCGCCGGTGAGCATCTCCCGCACCGCGGCGAAGCGGTCCCCGTAGAACCCCGAGGCGTTGCCGATCCGCAGTACCGTGCCGTCGCGCGCCAATGCGCCTCCCCTGCCGGTGAGTTGACGGCACCCTCGGACGGGCGCCGCCGGGCAGCAGCGTGGCACCGCCCGGAGAAAAAAGCAATCATGCTTGCTTGTTTCCGGGCACCCGTTTCCCGCCCTCCGGAACGGGAATGCGACTGGAAGTCGTAGTTGGCGGCTGGAAGGCATAGTTGGCGGATCACTAGATCCGCTACGCTGTGTGACCAACAGTGCTATGGGCAGTGAACGAGCTGGCACTACCACCCCGACCTATGCGTCAGGCCAGTTCTCGGCCAGCGTCGGAGCGACGGTGTCTATAAGGGGCAGTCTTCGTGCACTACAGCGGGCCCCCTTGGAGGCAGTGCTCATAGTGCTGACCTTCGACTCCATGCAGACCCGGTGGCGCCGACTGGGTGCACGCGTCTTCGACGAGCTCCACCGAACCTCCCATCGGAGCTACACGCGGTCGGAGATCATTCCTGGAACCACGCATGCCTTGACGCCTCCCACGTGCGGACTTGCGACCGGCCTGTCCCCCGCCGACCTCCGCAAGAGCAGCTGCAAGCACCAACCGATCCGCGCCGACAACGCCAACGACGCCACCCAAAGCAGCGACGTTTGATGGCAGTTGGGCTTCTGGGGCAGAATAGGAAGCTGTCGCACTTGCCCGTGAAGCTGGCTAGGACTTGTCCGCCCGATCATGTGACTATCCCCGGCCTTGGTCGTTAGTTCGGGCATGGGGCGGGGTGATCTCACGGATGCCGAGTGGGAACGGCTGCGGCCGTTCCTGCCGGTCAGCAACAGGCGTTGTGGCCGGTGGCGCGACCATCGACAGGTCATCGACGGGATATTGCACCGGGTTCGGTCCGGTGTGCACTGGCGTGACCTGCCGGAGCGGTTCGGGCCGTGGAAGACGGTCTACGAACGCCACCGGCTGTGGTCGGCCGACGGGACGTGGGAGCGCCTGCTCCAGCAGGTCCAGGCCGAAGCGGACGCGGCCGGCGACATCGACTGGGACATCTCCGTCGACTCCACGATCGTGCGGGCCCACCAGCACGCGGCGGGTGCCCGCACCGATCCGCCACCGGCTCTTGCGTCAAAGGGGGATGGGCCGGGCGAACACCAGGGCGGGACGCCGTGGCAGAGCCTCCTCGCCCGCCTGGTGGAGGTGGTGCTGGAGGCGAGGGCCTTGGCCGCTCGCGGGGCGGGTTCACCACCAAGGTCCACCTGAGCGCGGACGGCCGCTGCCGCCCGCTGTCCCTGGTCGTCACCGCGGGGCAGCGGGCGGACTGCACCCGGTTCGAGCCCGTGCTGGAGAAGATCCGCATCCCGCGGACCGGGCCGGGCAGGCCCCGCAAGACGCCGGACAGCGTGGCCGCCGACAAGGCCTACAGCAACGGACCCGTCCGCGCCTACCTGCGCAGGCGCGGCATCCGGCACACGATCCCGGAGAAGACCGACAGCCGGGCCGTCCGCCTGCGCAAGGGCTCACGCGGCGGGCGGCCACCGGGCTTCGACGAGGAGCGGTACAAGAAACGCAACACCGTCGAACGGGCCATCAACAAGCTCAAGCACGCCCGAGCCGTCGCCACCCGATACGACAAGCGTGGATACGTCTACCTCGGCACCATCACCGCAGCCGCCCTCGCCATCTGGCTCCGCACATGATCGACCGGACGGAACCTAGCTGTACTGACCACAGAGGTTAGTGACGGGGTTCACGACCTGGTGATCTTGAAATGAGTGAGGGCCTTCTGGCTCGGTGTGGATTGCGACATCTGCACCGGCACCCAGAAAGGCCCTCATGCCCCACCGTAACGCACCGCTGACCGAGACGGGACGCCTGCGTGTGGCCCACTGCGTGGTCGATGAGGTTGAGCCGGTTCGACTCCTCCGCCCGTCCTACGGGGTCGCGAAGGCATGGTCAGCAGCAGTGGACAAGTGAGACTTTCGCAAGCGGCGGAGCCCCGACGCTGCCGTCAACTACTGCCGTCAGGGCAACCGGAGGGCCCCTTGATGAGGCCCCCCGGTTACGGCGATCAACTATCCTGATTATTCAGATGCGTAACAGTCGATTTTGATTCCATTCCGGCGAGCAACTTCCCGAACACCCCTTACAACGCTCTCCATGGAGTGCTCCAATTCCTCCAACTTCGGAATTAGCTGGTCGATATTTGACTCGGCGGCCACGGCGGCCCATGCGGAACGGTACGCATCTTCCAGCTCTAGAACTTCCTCAATAATCTCTGCACGCCGAGCAAAGGTTAGGCCCACCGGGCCCTGCATCCCCATACTCAGCTGCGCCCTGACTGAGATCAGATCACCAAGGTGCCGAATGTGAGCGACACCAATCTTCCGACTCAGGAGAATATCAGCCAGCACCGCATCATGATGCTCATCGTTCCAGCTCACCATCACCCCTACCCTAGAGTCTTTCGAAGCGCGAGCATGCCCCGCGCACCCGCTGGTATATCTACTCCGCCAGCCCTGAGGACAGAAACGCAATATGTGACACAGCTATTATGGATTCCGTCATATCCGCCCATCGGGGCACCAATTGATTCGCGCTGGGCCTTCATAGCCGCCTCAACATTGGGAACATGGAACGTGCGCTCGATCACATTCGGCCCCAAGGGTTCGGCGTGCGCTCCGGTAGTCATTAGACCGCTCGGGCTTCCAGTTCCGTCCCAGCCATTTATCACTTGTTCAGTCTCAAGCGAAGTGCCATTTCCTTCAACACGGATAGTGGCGTGCTCCATATCCGCATCCCAGCGAACGGTCGCCTTGCCGTCGCAGTTATGGACCAAGATCGGCGTGGCCCCCGCGAGCACATAGTACGTGTGCTACGCGGCCCATCTCCACCTGCTTTTTCGCAGGTCAGCGGTGGTTTGACGGTCCGTCGGTGTCCGTGGATGTGCGCCGAAGTCCGTAGCTGTTGCCGTCGCCGCTGCCGTCAGAGGTGTAGACCAGTCGTGCTGTCGTCGGCGGCGGGCGTGATCCTACTGCCAAGCTCCGGGCTCGGCGTGGACGATGGTGCGGGTGGTCTGCTGGTACGACTGGTGACCGGTCTGCGCGCAGTGTCCGGCGATCCAGCGCGTCAGCTCCTCGGGGGTGTGTAGCTCGCCGGACGCGGCAGCACAGTCCCGTTCGTCGCCGGTGACGCAGACCGCCTCGAACGTCGGCAGCGCCATGGGGTCGGTCACGGTGGTCACGTGGTACTCGCGGAAGCGGTAGCGGGTGGCCTTGCCCATCAGCCTTCCCCCTGTTCGGCAAGGGGGCTGGCGTTCGCGGGCTCATCCTTCTCGGCCTCCTCCTGAGGCACCGGGATACGCCCTCCGCGCGACTCGGCGACCCTGAGCGCGTCCGCCAGGGCCTCGGTCAGCCGGCAGGCGAGCCAGCGGTACTCGATGGCCGACTGCGCTTTGGCCCCGGGGGCCAGGATGCCCCGGGCGTACTCCAGCAGTTCCTGGCCCATGCCGAGCTGAACGGTTTCGATGCCGTCGGCGAGCGTCGAGATGTAGCCCTTGCCGTCGGTGCTCAGGTAGCAGGGGCGTCCGTCCTCGGTGGTCCATGGCAGCAGGCGGGGTCCCGCCATGCCCGACGCCGCTTCGTGCAACTCCCTGCGACGCAGACGGTCTGCGTCGCTCCTCGGCATGCCCACAGTGAATCCCCGGCCTCGGTCGCTGGAACAGGACACGGCGACCGTAACGACCTGACTATCCGTCAATCCACGGAGCCAGCAAGGCAGATCGCAACACAAGGTCCGCGAACTGCCACGCTACGTAGCAGCTATCCGACGACGCCCAGGTAGCTGGCCATCTCGCGCATGTCGCTGGTCAGCGTGCGCTTGCGCTTGCTCAGGATCTCCTGCATGGTCTCGGCCGCCGAGTTCTGGTGCCTCAGCCACTCGGGGGCGGCCTCACGAGCGCGGGTCAGCTCGTCCATGGCCGCCGACAGGTCTCCGGTTCGCGTGTGGGCGCGCGCCATGTCCAGCGTGAAGCGGTTCCCGTCGTTCGTGCTGGGCCTGCCCAGTCGCTTCCACGCCTTCGGCGACAGCTCGACCTCCTCGGCCGCCTTGCGCACCACCGCGCGGGCGTCCCCGACGACCATGGAGTCTTCGAGCGCCTTGATGGCAGCGGTCACCGGTCCGAAGACGGACCAGTGCCGGGAGACGTTGCGGTGCGCCGTGCCGACGGCGGTTGCCGCCACCCGCGCCGCCCTGCGGTACTCCTTGGCCTCGTCCGGACGGTTGTTGCGTGCCGCCGCGGCTGCGGCCTCCATGGCCAGACCGCCCCACACCGCGTAGTGGTCCGGCTCGGCGCCGGTGATCTTCGGCTCCACCACGTCCATGCTCTGGGCCGCGATCCGCTCCGCCTCCCCCAGCCGGCCCTGCCGCACCAGCAGCCAGCACATGCAGCCGACTCCGGAACCGGCCGCGAGCATATCCCCGCCTTCCCGCGCGTCCATGATGGCTCCTCGCAGGGCCGTGTAGGCGATGTCGTACTGCCTCACCTGCGTGAGGTAGGTGCCGGCCAGACGCAACGCCTCGGCGCGGGCGAGCAGGGCCTGCCGGTGCTCTTCGCCGCTGTCGTAGTGGGCGACGGCCCGCGCCGCGTCCTGCAACAGGCCGGGCAGTTGGGCGGCGACGCTCTTGTAGCTGTCGGCGAAGTACAGCACCCGCGCGTCTCGAACCGTTCGCGTGTAGGCCCGCAGGTTCGGTTCCTCGCCCACGGCTTCGGCGTCCTGGTCCACGAGCCCTACCGCCGGGGTGAGTGCGGCGCGAAGCTGGATGAGGTTGAGCCGGTTCGGCTCCTCCGCCCGTCCCACGGGCTCCGGTGCGTCGGACGCGATGAGTGCCGCCGTGGGGATGCCCAGAGCGCGGGCCAGAGCGTGAAGGGTCTCCATGCGGACGGTTCCGCCTTGCTCGACCTTCCGGACGGTCGCCGGGGACAGGCCGGCCGCGTGGGCAAGTTCCTCTTGGCTCATCCCGGCGCGGCGCCGGTACTTCCGTACGTTGTCCGCGAGTTCCATCGTCATTTGCTCACCACCTCCAGCGCCACGGTACGCCTGGTGGGCGAACTGACCGGGGTCTCCGGGCAGATACCCACCCGAGACGGTGACTCACCGCCACGCGCGGCGCCGGAGCCTCCGGCAGGCTGCGGGCCTGAGCGGGACGGGTCCCTCGTCGGTCGGGCAGCTTCGCCGGACCAGGGTTCTCCGGGGGCCGCCAAGGCTCACCAGGTGACGCTTGCGCTCGGCCTTGGCGGTCCCCGGGGGTTCCTGGTACGCCTCCGGAGGCCGGCCGGCGAGGGGCACGACCCGCGACCCGCGACCATTCACCCCGACGGTGCCGCACCAGTGCTCGGCCCCCGGTCCCTCGGAGGGAGGGCAAGGGTTAACGTAGAGCTCTGCGGACCGCGCTTCTCTCGCTGGTGTTGCGCGCCCGGACGGGCGGGGGCGCCGCTGAGCGGGGCGGAGACAGGAGCGGGCGGCGGCCCCGCCGGGCCGGAGCGCGCGCGGCCCGCGACAGCGGGCCACCTTGATCCAGTAAAGAAAATCTGAACAGCACGGCCCGCCAGCCTCGCTCGTCCCTGTTCTGCTCTACCCGCGTCTCTCAAGTTCCTTGGTCAGACGGCTGACTTCGGCTTCCAGTTGCTTGCGCGTCTTCTGGAGCTGCGCTACCAGCTTCCGCAGGCGGACAAGCTCCGCAGCGTCGTGTTCCGCTGTCCGGGGTTCTTTGACACGTTCCAGCGGCACGTCAGCGGCCTGCTCCGGAGCCCTGACGGCCGGTGTCTTGCGGACGTAGCTGCCGCGGCCGAGGACGGAGTAGATCAGGTCCTCGCCCTTGAGGAGACGCAGAGCGTTCTGGACGGTTGAACTGGCGACTCCGAAGCGCTCTTGGAGGGCGCGCGCGGCCGGCAGTTGACTGCCAGGCTTCAACTCACCGTCAAGGATCTCCCTGCGGAGGATGTCGGCGACCTGGATGTAGGGCGGCCGGGAATCCTCCTCCACCGGCTCATCGAGCGTGAAGTCGTCGGCCAGCGTTTCACCTTCGCGCTCGGCGGCGCGCCGTAGGGACTCGATTCGGGCTTGGGCGAGCATCGTGCGCCGCAGGTTGTTGCGCCCGCCGCCAGTGTGGGCGACTGTGAGGACGCCTCGGGGGGTGCGGTGGACGAGGTGCTCGTGTGCCAGGTGCCAAAGCGCTCGTTCGACGGATTCGCTGTCGGTGGCGAACATCAGCTGGAGCTTGATGGGCTCGGGAAGCCTGTCCTCGAACTTCAGGCGCCCTTCGACGATCGCTTCGCGGATAGCCCAGATCGCTTGGAGGACGGGCGGCTCAGTGTTTCCGGGGCCGGCGGAGGCATCTTGTGTGCTGCCCTTGGCCTGCTCCCGCTCCGCCTTGGCCTGGTCGGCGATCTGCTGAATCTCCTCCAGGATGGCCTTCTCCCGGTACTCCTTCTCGTGGCTCCGGACGTAGCTGCCGCGCCCTTGGACCGAGTAGACGAGCCCTTCGTCCTTGAGTACGCGCAAGGCGTTCTGGACGGTGGAGCTGGCGATCCCGTACCTCTCCTGAAGCGTGCGCGTGGACGGGAGCTTCTCTCCGGGACGGATCCGCTCTTCGAGGATCTCGGCGCGCAGCACATCGGCGGCCTGGAGGTACGGCGGCCTGGGGTCCTCTTCGAGCGGCAACGTCATACACCGAGGGTAGCGGCGGTCCCGCACGGATGACACGCCCGTGCGCTCCTCTGTAGCGGGCGTAGTGGCCCAACAGTACGTGCGTATCGCATCGCCAAACTGCTCGACTGTATGACCGTTGCGCGTGTGCGACCCTCGCGCTATGGTTCAGGCGGGTCGAACACGTGACCCCCGAACAAGGGAACTGCCATGGCTATGACCAGGATTCGCGTCGGACTGCTGCCCTCCGCCGTCTGCATGACGGGCACCGACGCGACACCGAAGATCAAGGACCCGCAGACCGGAGAAATCGCCACCGACCGCGAGACGGGCGAGCACCTGTTCACGGTCACGGTGATGCTCATGGAGGAAGGGCGCGCGGAGATCATGAAGCTCACCGTCCCCCAGTCTGGCCTTCCCGACGGGCTCAAGCCGGGCGTCATGGTGCGCCCGGTGGACCTGTTCGCCACGCCATGGGCGCGAATCTTCAACGGCCAGCTCTCGGAGGGCATCGCCTACCGGGCGGGCCGCCTGGAGACGATCAAGTGACCTGCACTGTAGGGCAGTCGGCGTATTCGCTGCCCGTTCCGCCCGGCGCTGATAGCCGGTTCACCCTCGGGTTCATCTACGACGTGGAAGGCGTGAAGTGAAGGACGTGAACGAGACCGCCCCGGTCCTGATCGGGGCAGTCCTCGCCCTGACGGCCCTGTGGGCCGTGGTGAGCATCGTCCGCTACCTGCGGGTGGACCGTGAAACGCGGGCGAGCATCCGGCAGGGGATGCGCATCCGGTTCGGGTGGGAGCGGCTGGCCAAGATGGCTGGCCTGTCAGTGACGGACAAGACGCCGACGTTCCTGGCCGAGCTGGTCAGCCGTGAGGGCGAGGTACCCAAGCCCCGGGTCCTGGTCCCGCGTATCAAGGTTAAGCCGGACCGGTTCGGGGTGGTGGTGCGGGCCAAGTGCCTGCCGAAGGTCGGGCTGGAGGAGTTCCAGTGCTCGGCGCGCTTCCTCGCCGATGCCTGGCGCTGCACACGGGTTTCCGTGCTGCCGGACGGTCCCGGGCGGGTGGTGATCCGTGCCGTGCGCCTGGACCCGCTCATCACGCCGACCGAGCACGTCCCCACGGGAGCGGTGCCGGGGAGCCTGGACACGTGGGGTCTTGGGCTGGACGAGTACGCCGACGACGTCAGCCTGCCGCTGGCGAACGTTCCCGGCGTGACCGTGGCCGGCCTGCCCGGCTTCGGCAAGACGTCACTGATCAACAAGCTCATCTGCGACCTGGCCCCCTCCGACGCGGTCCAGTTCGCCGTGGCGGACGGCAAGGTCTCCACCGCCCACGAAGGGGACTACGCCGATCTGACACCCCGCCTGTTCGCCTTCGCGGGTGACGACCCGGCGGAAGCCAACGCGCTGTTCAAGCGCACGGTGAAGCTGCGGCGGGGCCGTTCCTCGTCCATCCGCGCCGTCCTGGGCGTGAAGAACATGTGGCACGTCGGTCCGTCCCGCATCTGGCCGCTGACGATCCTGATCATCGACGAAGCGCACACCTACTTCCGCGAGTACAGGGGCAACGACGCCGAGACGAAGAAGCTGGCGGCCCTGTCGGCGGAGAACGCCCGACTGGTCGAGGACCTGGTGAAGAAGGGCCGAAGCGTCGGGATCATGGTCATCCTGGCCACCCAGAAGGCGACCGGCGACGCGATCCCGACGTTTATCCGGGACGTGTGCCCGCTGGGGCTGTCGTTCGCGCAGAAGACTGCGGAAGCCTCCGTGGCCGCACTCGGGGACGACATTCGCAACTGGCCGGACGCGAACCCGGTCAACCTCCAGGACCCGGCCTACGTCGGGGTGGCCTCCATGGGAGTGCAGGGCCGTCGGGGCTTCACCCGCGTGCGCACGCCGTACGTGTCCGACGCCGACGCGGCCCGGATCGCCGACGACACTGCCCACCTGACCGAAGACCCGGCCGCGTACCTCGACGTCTACCCGGGCCCCATCGACTGGAAGCCCGCCTTCATGGACGACGACGCCGACACCCTGATGACCGAAGCGGCCTGACTTATCCAGTAACTCGCTATCAAGAAAGGAGAGTTGGCCTGATGGCCGAGGATCGCCTCACACAGCGCACCGTGACCGTGGTCATGGCGGTCATCGCCCTGCTGGCGTTCGTGTTCTCCTTCGGCAACGTCTGGGCGCTGGCCCTGCGCCTGGGGGTGCCCCACCTGGTCGCGCCGCTGATCGCCCCCATGGTTGACCTGTCCGTGATCGGGCTCCTCGTCGGTCTGCGCTTGCTGTCCCTGCGCGGCATCCCGCAGGAGGAGCTGAGGGCCCCGACGCGGTTGATGCACCTGTGCGGCCTGCTGACCCTGGCCCTGAACATCGCCGAACCCCTGGTAGCTGGACACTACGGCCGTGCCGCCGTCGATGCGGTCGCCCCGCTGCTGTTGCTCGGCTGGGGCCAGGTCGGCCCGCAGTTCCTCCGCCACTTCCACGCCCTGAGCGCCCCGAACCCGGCGGAGGCCCCTGTCCCGGTTCCGGCTGTGGATCACTTTCCAGACCCGTCCGCATCGCTCGACCCCGGACCGGAGCCCGTCCTCGTACCGCCCTCCAAGCCGACGCCTGCCCCGGCTGTGGTCGTCACCGCTGAGCCTGAGCCTGCTCCCGTGCCGGCCAAGACGACCGCGTCCGCCACGCTCCCGGCCGTCCCTGAGGCCCTGCTGATCGCTGCCCGGCGTATCGCCGAGACGCACCACGCCGAACAGGGCGTGCACATCACGCCCGGTCAGCTGAAGGACCGCTTGGGCGTCGCGCTGCCGCTGGCCACCGCCGCACACGCTCAGCTCTCCGCCTGAGCCCCGCCGGCCCCTGCCCCACCTGACCGGCCCCGCCCGACCGGGCTCGGCTTCCCATGCCCCAAGCAGCACCACCGCGCCTTTCTGACTGGCTGGTTGCTGCTCGGGGCTACCCACCCATAGAAGGGATGCGCCCCGACATGGTCGCCCTGGACCTGCGCCACGTGGCAAGCCCCGCCGTGCGGGACCTGATCCACCTGGTCAACCTGCCCGACTTCGACCGCGCACACCAGCAGATCGACCGCCTCGGCGGCTGCACCGAACCCGTGCGCCTACTCGGCCAGACCACCACCATCGACACGGCAACCGGTGAGGTACTGCGCTCCTACAACACCGCCGACGAGCCCACGGGCAGCCTGCTGACGTCCTGCGGCAACCCGCCGCGCCTCGCGCTGCCCGGCCTGCTCCCGCGTCTACGCCGCCGACACGTTCCAACTGATCCGGGCAGGCCTGACCGGTGGCAAGAGCGTGCCGGACACCGTCCGCACCCACCCCCGCGTGTTCGCCACGCTCACCGCGCCCTCCTTCGGCCCCGTCCACAACCGCCCCACCGACGCGGGCGGTGTCCTGCGGCCCTGCCGCTGCGGCAAGCTCCACGAACCCGCCGACGCGCTGCTCGGCACACCGCTGGACCCGAAGACCTACGACTACCCGGGCGCGATCCTCTTCAACGCCCACGCCTCCGCCCTGTGGGCCCGCTTCACCATCTACCTGCGCCGTGAGATTGCCGCCCGGCTCGGCCTGACCCAGAAGGCGGCCCGCGCCGCGCTGCGCGTCTCCTTCGCCAAGGTCGCCGAGTACCAGAAGCGCGGCCTGGTCCACTTCCACGCCGTGATCCGCCTCGACGGCCCGGACGGCAGCACTCAGCCCCCGCCCCCGTCCGCCACCGTGCCCCTGCTCGGCGACGCCATCCGGGCCGCCGCCGCCCGCGTCTCCGTCAGCGTCGTCTCGGACGCGGTCGGGGAACGCGAACTCACCTGGGGCGAACAGCTCGACGTGCGCGAGATCGCCGCCTTCGGCACCGACGCCGAACTCACCGATCACGCGGTCGCCGCCTACGTGGCCAAGTACGCCACCAAGTCCGCCGACTCCTCCGGCGCTCTCGACCGCGCCCTGTTCTGCCGACCCTGCCAAGGACGCGGCATGACCCTGGCCGCACACGGAACCCCGCTCCAGTGCACCGCCTGCGGCGGCACCGGACAGGCCCGGCCACTGCCCCGCCTCGCCGTCGAACGCCACGTGCGGCAAATGATCCGCACCTGCTGGGAACTGGGCAAGCGCCCGGAGTTCGCCGACCTCAAGCTCTGGAAGTGGGCGCACATGCTCGGATTCCGGGGCCACTTCTCCACCAAGTCCCGCTGCTACTCCGTCACCCTCGGCCAACTGCGCGACGACCGCCGCGCCTGGCGCACCGAACAGGCCCGCACCCACGCCGGCCTGCCCGACCTCGACCCGAGCACGACCCTCGTCATCGGCCACTGGACCTACCACGGCTCGGGCTACAGCCCCGGCGCGGAACTCCTCGCCGCCGCCGTGTGGCACCGCAGAGACCTGGAACGGCAGTTCACCGCAGAGGGCGGCTGCTGATGAGCACGCTGCGCCCGGCGCGGAGCCCGAACGAGGACCTGCTGACGGTCCCCCAGGTCATGGCCCGCCTCCAACTCGGCCGCTCCGCCGTCTACGACCTGCTCCGCACCCGGCAACTCGCCTCCATCACCCTCGGCCGCGCCCGCCGCATACCCACCCACGCCCTCACCGACTTCATCCGCACCCGACTCGAACAGGAAGCCGCCTGATGACCACACCCCGCGACACCCCCGCCTCCCGCCGCAGCCGCGCCAACGGCGACGGCACCGTCTACCAGCGCAAGGACGGCCGCTGGGAAGCCGCCGGATACGTCCTCGCCCCTGGCGACTCCCGCAAGCGCATCCGCGTCTACGGCATCACCCGCAAGGAAGCGCTCGCCAAGCTCACGGAGAAGATCGCCACGAGCAACCGCGGCGTCCCCATGGTCTCCGCCCAGGGCAGCCTGGCCGCGTACCTGACGTACTGGCTGGAGGCGGTCGCCGTCCACCAGCTCCGCGAGACCACCCACACCCGCTACACCGCCTGCGTCAACCAGTACCTCATCCCCGGCCTCGGCAAGAAGAAGCTCGCGAAGCTCGCCGCCAAGGACATCCGGAGCTGGCTGAACGAGCTGCGGACCGTCTGTCAGTGCTGCGCGCGCGGCATCGACGCCCGCCGGAATCCCGATGCCCGGGCTGGCCGCCAGCCGCGCTGCTGCGCTATCGGCAGGTGCTGCCGCAAGCGCCTCTCGCCGCTGACGCTGGCCTACATCCACTCTGTGCTCAAGTCGGCGCTGGAGCATGCCGTGCGTGAGGAGGAGATCCCGCGCAACGTCGCCCGCAACGTCCGCACCGGCACCCCCCGGTCCCGCCGCTTCGAACCCCTCACTGCCGACGAGGCCCAGCAGTTCATCGCAGTTGCACAGAGCCACCGCCTTCATGCGCTGTTCGAGCTCGCGCTGCGCACCGGCCTACGCAAGGGCGAACTCCTCGGCCTGCGCTGGGAAGACCTCGACTTCAACAGTGGCACCGCCACCATTCGTCGTACCCTCCAACGCACCCGCTCCGCCGGCCTAACCACCCTGCCAACCAAGACCATCAGCTCCGAACGCCGCATAGCTCTCCCCGCAGCCTGCCTCACCTCGCTGCGCGCTCACCGCACCCAGCAGGCCCAGGAGAAGCAGAGCGCGGGAGCGAACTGGAGGGACAGCGGCCACGTCTTCACCCGGCCCGATGGCCACCCGATCGAACCCGCCACCCTCACCCGTCACTTCAAGGTGCTGCTTCGCCGCTCTCGTCTCCGGGCGATCCGGTTCCACGACCTGCGGCACTCGACCGCGACCCTCCTTTTGGAGCAGGGCGTCGAACTCGTCGTTATCAAGGAGATCCTCGGACACGCCCACATCGGCGTCACCGCGACGGTGTACGCCCACGTCCGGCTCCGCCTCCAGCGAGACGCCATCGACCTCCTCAGCCGCGCACTCGGCAAGCCCTCCGAGGCCACCGCCGATCCTGACGACGGCGACGACCCACCGTCTTGTGCGGCCCCCGTCCGCTGACGTTGCCGTCAACTACTGCCGTCAGACTGCCCTGAGAGCGGAACACAGCCCCGCCGGAAAACACCGGCGGGGCTGTTATGTCACGGGCACACCCGAATGGTTTCCCGCGCGTACCAACCTCACAAGAGGGGCCAATACAGACTCGTTAGCGACGGATCTTTAAGCCCAGGCAATGCGCCTTAACGATTTTCCCCTTCCGCGAGCAGGGCTCGAAGACGCCTAACTTCATCAACAAGGCGCGGTACAGCCTCTCGCGCCATTGCAATGAAGGCCGCATTCTCATCCCAACGCTCATCGCCAGAGTCAACATAGCGCGGATGCTGAACCAATGTCGCAGCAACTATGTCTCGGTGATCAAAGTTCGGCCACCTCTCCGCCTGGCCAGTGTCGGGAACGGTACTCACTGCCACAAGATTCATGGCACGGTCATCATCCAATGTCCTGACAAACCAAGGCGCCGGAGTGGCCGCAGAGCACAGCTCCTCGATCTCATCAAGCTCATCTTCACGCATCAGGCCGCCTTCTACCAGCACTTTCGCTCGCCGGGGGTGGTCCGCAAGTTGTCGAGCGGACCACCCCCAAGCATGGTCAACTAATATCGTTCACTCGAATATCCGAGCCTATCAATATTTTTATAGAACCTCTTGTCGTTTGTGATAATCGACAAGCCGTCCTGGATTGCCGAATGCAAGACTGAAGCGTCATCGTCGGCAATCATTGGCGTGAAGGACTTACCCTTCCACATGGCCCTGAGGCGGCCCTGGAGAGAAGTGACACCGTCGCTAGTGGAAGCAGGTCCCATACGACCTCCTCGCTCCGACAGCCAGCTGCCAATACTGTCTGCCGAGTGCCCACCTTCGAGCAATTCTCGATGAGCGGTCGGTGAAAGTACCGGCGATCGTCCCGCCAAAGCCGCATCTACTTCAGCAGTCTTCGCGCCGGACAGCGCATCCGTCACAGCATTCGTATCAACTGCCACCTCGCCACAATTGTGGACCAGAATCGGGGTCGCCCCCGCGAGCACATAGTACGTGTGGAGGTCGGCGATGGTGAGGTCGTAGGCGACCTGAGGGGCGGTGTCGTAGTTCCTGACTGCCAGGACGGTGGGAGTGCGGCCGTCTATGGTGCGGACCGTGTCGCCGGGGGTGAGTTCGGCGGCGTTGGTCCACTGGCGGGTGGTCTCGTCCCAGAACGGGTGGTGCTGGGTGCTGGTAAGGGTCTCTACCGTGCCGGGTTCGCCGGTGGGGTCGCTGACCTGGAGTTGCAGGTCGGTGAAGTGCTCGTCATCCGGGGTTCGGATGGTGCGGATGACTGACTTGGACTCGGTTTCTCCCGTTGTCGGGTCCGTCGCCTGGACCTGGTCCCCGAGCTGGAGGGATTCGATCGTCTGGGTCGTGCCGTCAGCCAGGAGGACACGCGTGCCGGGCGGGAAGCTGTGTGTGGCACCTGCCTGGGAGTCATCACACGAGAGAATCGACAGCGCGTCGGACGTCGCATTGCCCAGGTCTTGGGCCTTGTCCGCTGCCTTGGCGGCTTTCCCGGCCTTTCCGGCCAGTGCGAAGAGTCGCTCGCCGGGGATAGCCCCTGCAAGGTTCTGGGCCGCGCTCGTGTAGTGGCCGTCAGCAGCGTCCATGACGGCAGATCCGACAGCGCCGATGGCACTCACACCGGGGATGAATTGCATCGAGTCGAACATCCCGTGGACGTTCTGCTTGAGCGAGCCACCCCGGTAGATGATGTGCATGTGCGGGCTTACGACATTGGGGTGCTCCTTGTTTCCGCTCCAGTGGTTCCAGTAGTTCTCCGTATAGGTGCCGTCGTCCTCGCGCTTGAACGTCTCGGTGTTGATGTTGCCCTTGGAGTCGTAACAAGTGCCGAATCCACCGCAGATTCCCTCGGGGCGCAGTCCGCTCGGGTCGCTGAGGTTGACGGGGTTGTTGTTGCCGTAGGCGTAGCCGTTGACCTGTTGCGGATCGGTGAGGTCGAGCACCGGGTCGACGGAGATGAAGCGGCCGTTGGCCGCGTCGTATTCGCGAGCTCCGAGGTGGGTGAGGCCGGTGGTGGCGTCGTTGGTGCCGCCGACGAAGCCTCGTTCGGTGGGCCAGGAGGCGGGCTTCTTGCCTCGGGGAGTGCCGAACGGGGTGGTGTCGCCTCGGGTGTAGGCGAGGTTGTCGGCGCTGATGGTGAGTTGGGCGGTTCCCTGGTGGTCGTTGATGAGGTAGTTGAGGCTGCCGTCGGAGGCCTTGACGATGGTGGCGTCGGCTACGGTGATGTAGCGGGTGCCGGTGACCTTGTTCGTGGTCTTGTCGAGCTTGAGCTCCTGACCGTCCAGGTAGAGGGTCACCGAGCCCGGCTCACGGCGCAGGAGGCGGTTGCCATTGGCGTCGTAGAGGAAGGTCGTGCTGTTGCCCGCGATGGTGGACTTGGCGAGGTGGCCCTCGGTGTCCCATTCCAGCGCCTGATCGCCGTCGGCGGTGACCCGGCGGACGGTGTTGCCGGCCTCGTCGTAGGTGAAGATGTCGGTCCGGGCACCGGTGCCGGTGATGTCGACACGGCTGAGGGCGTGGGGTCGGGTGCCTCCGGGGGCGGGGTAGGTGGAGGCGCGCTGGCTCTGGTCGGTCGGTGGGTTCTGGAGCGTCTGGGTGAGTTGGCTCCAGGGGGTCCAGCTGCCGGTGGCGTAGGCCCGCTTGGTGTAGTTGAGCGTTCCTCCGGCAGCGGCGATGAGCTTCAGATCACCGCCTGAGCTGACGACCGCGGCGGACGTGGGCTGGTTGAGTGGGCCGACGACCTGGCTGACGTTGCCCCAGCCGGCCCAGGTGGCGTCGGGCTTGCGCACGGTGTGCCAGATGCTCCCGCCGGCGATGGCGGCGACTTCGAGGCCGGCACCAGTCGCGGTTGCGGTGACACCGGTGGGCGAGCTGAGAGCGCCGGTGGCGCCGTAGACGTCGCCCCACTTCTGCCAGACGCCGTTGCCGAAGCGGATGGTGTGCCAGAGCCGGTCACCCGCGAGCACGATGACCTCGAGGCCGGAGCCGGTGGCCGCGCTGGTGACACGGGTGGCGCCGGTGAGACTGCCGGTCTCGCCGTAGACGTTGCCCCAGCCCGACCAGACGCCGTCAGGCCTGCGCAGGGTGTGCTTGAGCACGCCGTCGGAGAGGGCGAGGACCTCCAGCCCGGAGGCGGTGGCGGACAGGGACAGCTGGCTGGGGTTGGCGATGGGGCCGACCACACCGGTGACATCACCCCACCCTCCCCACCTGCCGTCGGCGCCGCGCAGGGTGTGCCAGACCTTGCCGCCGGCGACGGCCATGATCTGCAGGGTGTTGTCGGCCCACGCCGCCGCGACGTAGTCGACAGGGGCGGGCAGGGGCCCTGCCTGGGTCTTGTGCAGGTTCTCGAAGTTGGCCCACGTGCCGTCGGCGCGCTGCTGAGCCAGGTAGACCTGGCCGTCGGAGATCGCCACGGCGCTGGTCTGGCCGTCACCGGCGATGGCGACGGAGGTCACCTTGGTGGTGTCCATCAGCGGACCGGGGGCGGCACCGAAGGAGCGGTTGGTCGCCTGGGTGCGGTTGCCGGCCGCGTCATAGGCGTAGCTGGTCCAGTACGGGTCGATCCCGCCGACGTACGGGTCGGTGGTCGGGGTCGGTTTGGCCACGCAGTCGTCGGTCGCCGACCACGCGTTGGTCAGACGCTGGGCGAAGTCGTACGTGTAGCACTGGGTGTCCGTGACGGAGGCGTTGTCGCGGGCGTCACGGACCCGGGTGATGTTGCCGATCGGGTTGTAGGTGTAGGTCTTCTTGTCGAGGGTTCCCGGCCCGCTCTTCTCCCGGTCGGTCTGGACCAGCGCGAGTCGCTGGGTCGCGTCCTCATAGACATAGGTCTGAACGGCACCCGATCCGAACCGGCCGATGGTGCTCTGCTGGAGCTGGCCGAACGGTGAGTACGAGTTGCCCCGGGAGTAGACCTGGTAGCTGCCGTCGCTGACCGTGGTGGGCAACCCCAGCAAGGTGTAGTTGCGGTGGATGCCCTCCTGCGGGAGTCCGCCGCCGGCCGGGTAGGTCGTGGTGTCCGCCAGGCCGGTGATGGGCGTGTAGGTCTGGGTCGTGGTGTAGGTGCCGGCCAGGGGCCCTTCGCTGTCCGGAATGGTGACGGTGCTGCCCAGCGGCCGGGCCGCGCCGTCGAACCCGGTGACTGCGGTGGTGTACGCCTTGCCGTTCTCCCAGCGCGTGCTGCCGGTGGCCATGCCGTTGCTGTCGGGCAGGGTGTCGTAGGCCCACTCGGCCAACTTGGTTCCACTCGTGGAACCGTCGAACGTCGCTGTCTTTCGGCCGAGGATGTCGTAGGTGTAGGCGAGCGTCCTGCCCCGGGCATCGGTGACAGTTGCTACCGTGCCGTCCGGGTTGTAGGTGCTGGTGGTGGTGCCCTTGTCCGGATCGACCGCCTTGGTCTGGCGGCCGAGCAGGTCGTACTCCCAGGTCCAGGCGTTGCCTGCGGCGTCGGTGAACCTGGTGAGCTTGCCAGCCGGGTTGTAGGTGTACTTCAGGGTCTCGTACGCCGACGCGGACGCGTCGAAGTCCGGGCTTCCGGTCTTGTAGTGCCGCACCTCGGACGTTCGGCCATGGGCATCAGTGATCGTGAGCGTGGGGGTGCCGCCGTCGGGCGGGGTCGTCGCACCCCAGTTCACGCCGTAGCGCGTGGTGGAACGCCACTTCTCCACGTTCAGCGACTTGAAGATGCTGGCGGTGGGGCGGTCGAGGCCGTCGAACTCGGTCTCCGTCTGGGACGGGACCTTGTTGTCCAGGCCGATCCACAGCGCCGCTTCCGGCGCGCCGTCGGCGTGGTACGCCGCGTTCGCGCGGTAGACCCGCCCGTGGCTGTCGTAGAAGCTGTCGGTGATGTTGCGACCGCCGTTGTGGGCGGTGCTTCCTCCGTGCGCCTCCTCCTGGACCTGGCGCGGGCGCAGGAGGCCGTCGTACAGGGAGATGCTGGTGCGGTAGTCGCCGCCTTCCAGCAGGGTCCTGGTCGTGACGGCGGGCTGCTTGCCGGGTGCGATGGTGTACGTGTACGTCGCGTTGGGTGAGGCGCTCTTGTCCCGGCCCGGGTTCCACACGGCCGTGGTGCGGCCGAGGGAGTCGTAGTCGACGTGGGTGGTGCGGTTGTTGGCGTCGACGACCTTCACCGGGAGTGCGCGCAGGCCGTCGTAGGTGGTGGTGGTCGTGAACTGCTTGGGGTTGGTGGACTGGACGACGGTGGCCTGGGAACCGCTCGCCGGGGTGTAGGACGTCGTCGTTTCCGCGTTGTTGACGTCCTTGACGGAGGTGGCACGACCATACTGGTCGTACCCGGTGGTGCTGACCGTCAGGTAGTGCGCAGTGGCGCCGTCGTAGCGGTCCAGAGCCTCCGTCGCGGTGGCATAGCCCTTGCCCGGTTCGGGTGCAGACCCGAGGGGCCTGCCGTCATAGACCGTCCTGGCTTCGCTCGTGACGGTCGCCGGTGTGGCGTTCGCCGAGCAGAGCGTGCTGGTGGTCTGCACAGACCGGGGGTAGGAGATCAGCCAGTTGGCGGTGTCCGGGGTGACATAGGTGGTGCGGGTGCACTGTTCGTCACCGGTGACGTTCGTGTCGCCCTCGTCGGAGACCGTCGTGGTCTGGCCGTAGCCGTCGAAGGTGCGGCTCTCGCGAAGCGTGCGCGCCGTACTGCCGTCCGGCTTGAACGCGTTGGTGGTCACGCTCTCGGTGCGGACCATCGTGGCGGTCACCGGGGGCAGAGCCGCGGCCTCGGGCCGGCCGGATTCACCCGGCGGGGTCGCGGTGGGCTTGCCGTCCTTGCTGGGCAGGGCTTTCGCCGCCCGGGTCGCGGTGCTGTGCAGCCAGGGGGTGTTCACCGTGCTGGTGAGGGGCTTTCCGCCGTCCTGGTCGTAGACAATGCTCTCGCGGGCGAAGCCGGCGAGTTCGTTGCTGTCCTTGATTCCCTGGAGGAGGCTGACGGGGCGGGGCTGGCCGTTGGCGAGGGTGTCTCCGTCGAGGCCGCGGAAGTAGACGGTCTCGGTCAGGCTCTTGTTGGAGTCGCCTACGCGGGTGCGGACCCGCTGGTAGCCGCGGAAGTCGTTCCAGGTGCGCTCCTTGTCCGCGGTGAACTCGGAGTTGTCGCGCCGCCAGGCGGCCCCGTCGAGGTACTCATAAGCAGTGACCTTGTCGGGGGATCCGGAGCCGGCGACCAGGTCGTGCTCGGTGACCTTCTCCACGAGGTACTTGTGGAACCAGTCGAGGACCGGGTCGACCGCGCCGTCCGGGGTCCACCAGGTCGGGTAGCAGCGCCGGGTGTTGCTGTCCGGGGCGGGCAGGGCGCCGGCGACGCAGTCGAGGTCGGTGTACTTGATGTCGGTGTTGGAACCGGTCTCGGAGGTGACCCTGTTGACCCGGTACCGGTTCATCGGCGGACGGCCTTCGGCCGAGTCGACCCGGTTGGGGCGCAGGTCCCCGCCGAAGGTCACCGGCTGGAGCGTCTGCTGGGTGGCGCCTGCCTTGGCGGTGCGGGTGATGGACTGCAGCCACAGGGCCCGGCCGCCGCTGTCGCCGGTGGCGGGGAAGTACTGGTCCAGGGCCCAGGTGTCGATGTCCCGGTAGCTGCCGTTGCCCTGCAGGGCCTGGGTGCTGATGCCGGTCAGTCGCCGCTTGGACCAGAAGGTCGGGGCACCGTTGCGGCAGTCCTGGTCCTTGTCGCAGGACTGGTCGACCGGGGTGTCGTACCAGTTGGCGGCATTCGCCTTGGTGAAGGAGCAGTCGGTCGCCACGCACCGGTCGGTGGTGGAGAAGGTGACCTTGCTGGCGGGTGACGCGTTGTAGACCTGGCCCGCCCGATGGCCGTACTCGATGCGGTTCAGCGTGACAGCGCGGGTGTAGGCCGCGTCGGCCTTGGGGGTGCTGGTAGAAGCACCGCTGTTCTTGGCGTAGGCGTTCTTCTCCTGGTCGTAGAAGTACGCGATCGCGTTGCCGTGCGGGTCGACGACATAGTCCAGCTGCCAGCGCCAGGCCCGGTCGCGCGAGGAGTCCTTGAACGCCGGCGCATAGCCCGGCTCGCCGGGCTGGTTTCCGAACACGGGCACGGTCAGCGCCGCACCGGTCTCGGGCTTGCCGGAACTCCATCCGGGCAGACGGTTCTTTCCGAAGAAGTACTGGGTCCCGTCGGTCGTGGTGACCTTCCAGTACTCGTTGTCGGTATCACCGTTGGCGGTGTCCGCAGCGTTGCCGTTGAGCTTCTCGACGCGCGAGCCGTCGTCGTTGGAGAGCTTCCACGTGCCGCTGGCATCGTCACGCACCAGCGCGGAGCTACCGCCGTTCAGCGAGACCGTCGCGTTGTCGGACTTCCAGCACAGGTCACCTCCTGTGTCGGGAGCATTGCTGCCCGAACCCTTGTCGCCCGCGCAGGCGGTGTAGCTGCGTTCGATGAAGCCGGGGTTGTAGTCCCAGCCGTCGCCGATCCAGGAGGACTGGTTGTTGGTGGACGCAGTGCGCCCGTCGACGGCCGCCGAGGTGTAGCCGAGAGCGACCTGGGGAGTCAGGTCTCCGGGCACCGGAGGTACCTGGACGGGATAGGACCAGTTGAAGGAGCCGGTGTTGCCGCTCACGGACCAGGTGCTGGACGGGGCGAGTGAGGTCGCCTTGTAGTCGCCCTCCGGCCCCGAGGCCCCGGCCGTGGCGGCCAGCACCGTCGCTCCGGCGACCGACGTGCTCGCCGCCTGGGCGAGAGACGCCTTGACGGCGCTGCCGGAGGCAGTTTGACCGGCGGGAGCGGCCACCGCGACGTCCGCCGTGAGGGTCCCGGCCTTGGTGTCGTTCGAGGCGGCCAGCGGCGTGGCCGTGCGGCACTGCGGCTGGTCCGGTGTGGTCAGCGCGCACGCGGGGAGCTGGACGAAGGTCAGACGCGAACCCCAGTCGGCCCCGAACGACTCACGGAAGGCCTTGTAGTCCAACTGGACACGCGCCGTGTCCGGCGTGGCGTTGCCCGCCACCGGTTCGAGGTCGACCAGGACACCGTCGAGACCGACCCTCGCCGCGGCGGCCCGGTCCGACAGGCCCACCCGGACCTTGGACTGCCCACCCGCCGCCGGATCCTGCCCCGTGGAGGCCACGGTCAGCGGGAGGCCTGGTGCCTTCGCCTGCGGGGAATGCTTCTGCGCCGAGGCCGCCGGCAGGTCGAGTTCGGCCTTCCCCGGCTTGGGCCAGGCCGCGGCCGGAGGTGCGGTCGGGGGCTGAGGCGTCTTCGGGTGTTCCGCCTCGACCTTCGCTAGCGGGACCGACTCCGTGTGCTGGACGGGCGGCAGCTTGAACTCGCTGTCGGCCGCTACCGCGATGGCCGGTATCTGTACGGCCGCGGCCATTAGAGCCGTTACCGCGATGGGCGCGATCCTACGAAGCACTGGGCGTGTTATTGATTCGGACCGCCGCTTTCGCGGCCCGGGCGGTGAGCCCGCTTCGGATGGAAGCATCCGTTCATTCCTCTGGGTCGTGTCGTGCGGGTGCGATCGCACCCGGCGGGACGCTACCAAGGGCATCCGACGGAACGTCGGTTGATTGTTCGCCACACACCTCACCCAGGTGGTATTTATCTCTCTTTTATAACTCCTTCGCGCACCCGGCAATACTTCTCCGTATCGGAGTCATGCCACAAACAGTCACTTTGCCGCATAATGTCCCCTCCGCTTACTCACTCTCCGTGCCCGGTGATCACGATGTGGCATCCAATCCCTCTCACCCCTCAGCGAGGGCCATCTCACCCCCCACCGGACCGTCACCGATTGCTTGCATGATGAGGCGCCCGCGAACCACAGAGAAAGTGAAGGGGATGCACCATCACATTGCCCACCGAATAGGGCAAACGACCCGCAAGTCGGCAGCCGCGCTGGTCGCGGCGGCCGCCGTCGGAATCGCAGCCATGGGGCCGATCCCTGCTAGCGCGAACGCCGGAGGTCAATCCACGCTTTCCCCATCGGAAGCTCCTGAACAAGTAGCTCTATTGAGGGCGCGTCAGATTGGAAAGCCGGTCGAGATCACGGCCCGGCAGGACGAGTCGACCGATCTCCTGGCGAATCCGGACGGCAGTTTCACCCAGCGTCGGCATGCGCGGCCGGTCCGCGCCAACGTCGGCGGGCAGTGGAAGCCCGTCGATGCCACGCTGGAGCGCCGTCCCGACGGGACGATCGCCCCGAAGGCCGCCGTGTTCCCGATGGCCTTCTCCGCCGGCGGCAGCACCGCACTGGCCACCATGCGGAAGGACGGCAAGTCCCTCGCCCTCACCTGGCCGGCGCCGTTGCCGCAGCCCGAGTTGAACGGCAGTACGGCGCTGTACCACGACGTGCTGCCCGGGGTGGACCTGAAGGTCCTCGCCGAGGCCGACGGTTTCTCCCACCATCTGATCGTCAAGACCCGTCAGGCCGCCGCCGATCCGCGTCTGGCCCAGGTCACCTACGGACTCAAGACCACGGGTATCACCCTCAGTTCCGGCAAGGACGGCCGGATCGCCGCGACCGACGGCGCCGGTGGCACGGTCTTCACAGCGGAGGCCCCGCGGATGTGGGACTCCCACACCCCGGCCGCTGCTGCGCAGCAGCAGCCCACCGCCGCCCCCTCGCTGTTGGCCAAGTCAGCGCTGGCGGCAGCGCCGCGGTCCACCGACGACGCCCCGCCGACGCCCCCGGTCGCTCCTGGTTCCACTCCGCACGCTCCGAAGGCGATGGCCGCCGAGATCGATTCGGACACGCTGCGGCTGACCCCGGACGCCGGTCTGCTGCACGGCGCGGACACCGTCTTCCCGGTCGTCATCGATCCGACGTTCACCGACGGCTGGCGCAACCGCTGGGCGGTGGTGTACTCCGCCACGCCCAACGCCGGCTACCCGGACGGCAACGGCTGGAACTCGGACAACCCGCCGGACGAGCCGCGCGTCGGCTACAACGGCAGCGGCAACACCCGCTCCTACTTCGAGATGAACACCCGCGGCCTGGCCGGGGCCACCATCATGTCGGCGACCTTCCACGTGGAAGAGACCCACTCGTGGGGCTGCGACCCGGCCGCGGCGGGCAACACCGAGCTCTGGGCGACCGGACCCATCAACACCGCGACGCCGACCTGGAACAGCCAGGCCCCCTGGATCTGGCAGCTCGACGCCAAGGCCTTCGCCCACGGCAATCCCACCTACTGCCCCGGCGTGCAGGGTGTGGACTTCAGCACCGAGAACCTGCGCGCCGTCGTCCAGGGCGCGGCCGACCGGGGTGACGACAGCGTCACCTTCGGGCTGCGCACTCCGGACAACTACCTCGGCAACAAGAACAGCTACAAGCGGTTCAAGAACAACCCGTGGCTCGAGGTCACCTACAACCGGGCCCCGGTCCTGCACGACTACGCGGCCTGGGAGGGCCAGTGGACGCCCGGCAGCAGTAGCAACGTCAACGTGCCGTGCGTCAGCGACCCGGCCGCCTGGCCGACCGTCGGGCGCAATGACGTCGTCCTGACCGCGAGGATCTCCGACCCGGACACCGACGTCGCCCTGAGCGCCAAGTTCGAGGTCTGGGACCACGACACCGGGCAGTACGTCCAGGTCGATCGGGCCTCCGCTCCCAATGGAACGTGGGCCATCACGAGGCTCGGCTGGGCCAAGATGCGTGACGGCGGCCGCTACAAGTGGCACGTCCAGGCCGAGGACGGCATCGTCGGCTCGGGCTTCGGCCGTGAGTGCGGCTTCAACGTGGACGGGACTGCGCCGTCCAAGCCGACCGTCACCTCCGCGGACGGCCACAGCATCGACGTCGAGGACGTGCCCGCCCGTGCCCCGCGCACGGTCAAGTTCGCCTCCAGCGACCAGTTCGGCCTGAAGGGCTTCTGCTACTCGCTCAACAAGCCGCTGCCCGTGGTCAACCAGGGCTGCGGCGGGACCTGGGTGAACGCCGGCCCGGACGGCACAGCCACAGTATCCATCACGCCCACCGTGTATCCCACCAACCGGCTCACCGTCCAGGCCATGGACAAGGCCGGCAACCTCTCCCCCTACGACGGCTCGGACGGCGGCCCGAACTCCAGCACCACGCTGATCACCACCGCATTCCCCGATTTCGTCCACGACGCCACCGATCCGGCGCTGGCCCGCGACCGCCCTGGTGACCTGACCGGTGACGGGCACGCCGACCTGGTAGCCGCCACCAGCACCGGCGAACTCGTCCTCTACCCCGGACACGGCGACGGCACCTTCGACCAGCCCCGGACCGTCGCCAGCCCTGGCTGGTCCGGCGCCCAGATCACCCACCGGGGGAACTTCACCACCCAGAACCCGGGCCAGACCGAGGACGGCTACGAGGACTTCCTCGTCAAACAGGGCACCCGGCTCTACCTCTACCCCGGCAACGGCCTGGGTGCCCCCGACGAGTCCAAGCGCAGCGAACTGCTCCACCCAAGCGGTGGCGACTGGTCCGGCACCAGCCAGATTCTCGCGGTCGGCGACCTCGATAACCGCCCCGGGAACGACCTGATCACCAAGGACAGCGACGCCCTCGTCCTCTACAGCGGCTCCGGGGAAGGGCCTCTCGCCACTGGGACCGGCACCAACAGGTTGAAGCCCGGCACCGTCGTGTCCGCCTCCGGGTGGGCCGACTACGACGTGCTCGCCCCCGGTGACGTCAACGGCGACGGCATCCCCGACCTGCTCGCCCGCCGCAACACCACCGACCCGAACGACGGCGAGTACGGGCGCGTGCGCCTCGTGCCCGGCGCCCGCAACGCCGACGGCCTCGGGTTCCAGGCCGCCGCCCCCGCCGCCGGCACGGTCTACGCCACCGGCTTCGACCCTCAGCACCGGCCGCTGATCACGGCGCCGGGCAACCTGCACGGCAGCGTCGCCGACAGCGGCAAGGGCTACCGGCTGTTCACCCCGGCCCCCGGCCAGACCACCGGTGACATCCTCGCGACCACGCCTGCCGACCCCGCCACCCCGGTGGCCTACGCCGCCGCCGACGGCAGCGCGCAGACCACCACCTGCCCCACCGGCTGCCTGCTGATGTACCCGGGAACACCCACCGGGCTCGGGTTGCCGCGCCTGGCCGCCCAGGGCGGCCTGCTGCACGTCACCACCGCGCTCGACGGCGGGCAGAGCCTGCGCAGCCCGGCCACGGCGATGACGCGCGCCGCCAACGGCACTCTCGTCGCGGTCAAGGTCAACGCCGACGGCAGCCTGTGGGGCACCAACCAGACAGGCACCGCGGGCGCCTTCCGCAGCTGGTACCAGCTCAGCGGCTCCGGCGTCCACACCGGTGACCCGGCACCGATCCTGGAGCCGGCGACCAACGCCGTGCACGTGTTCGCCCGGACCCGTGCCGGCCAGATCGTCGACTACGCCCAGACCGGGGCCACCTCGTCCTTCAGCCCCGCGGTCACGGTCGGAAGCTCCGCGCCGGTGTTCGCCCGGGACCCCGCCGTCAACCTCGCCGCCAACGGCAGCATGCTCGTCACCGCCGTCGACACGGCGGGCGACCTGTGGGCCACCAACCAGACCGCCCTCGGGGGCCCGTTCGGCCCCTGGTACAAGGTCAGCGCCAGCGGTGGCCTCACCGGCCGGGCCGCAACCGTGCTGTCGCCCGCGGGGGGCGGCACGCTCAACCTGTTCGCCCGCACGACGAACGGACACATCGGCTACTTCGGCCAGAGCAGCCCCACCTCGGGAATCGGCACCGGTGCGTACCTCGGCACCACCTCACCCGACTTCGCCGGCGACCCGAGCGTCACCACGGCCTCCAACGGCACCATGGTCGTCGCTGCCATCGACGTCAACGGCGACGTCTGGGCCATCGACCAGGCCGCGCCCGGGACGGCGTTCCGCGAGTGGTACAAGGTCAGCGTCAGCGGCGGCACCGGCGGCGCCACCAGCATCGCCCTGTCCCCCGGAGCGGGCGGCACCGTCAACATCGTCGCCCGTACGAGCAACGGACACATAGCCCTGTTCGGCCAGGGCAATCCGACCACCGGATTCAGCACCGGCGCCTATCTCGGCAACCAGAGCATGACCTTCGCCGGAGACCCCCGCGTGACACTCCTCGACAACGGAGCCATGATCGTCATGACCACCGACGTCGCAGGAACCACCTGGGCCATCGACCAGGCCGCCGCAGGAGAATCCTTCCGCTCCTGGTACCAGGTCTGACCACCAGCAGGAGGACATGAGCCCGGTTGGCCTGGCAGCAGACGCCAGGCCAACCGGCCGGCTCGGGCTATTTGCTCAGCCACGCAGTTGCCGGGACCTCTGCAGAGCGCCACCGAAGACCGGATCGGCGGACCGGCAGTAACTGGTCGCATCCCCGGGCAGGGGCGGGCGGGGCTGTCAGGCCGGGTGGACGAGGCGGGACTCGTAGGCGAAGACCACGGCCTGGATGCGGTCGCGGAGTTCGAGCTTCTGCAGGACGCGGCCGAGGTGGGATTTGACGGTGGCCTCCGCGAGGTGGAGGGTGGCCGCGATCTCGGTGTTGGACAGGCCGCGGCCGACCTGGACGAGCACCTCGCGTTCGCGGGGGGTGAGCCGTCGCAGGCGCTCGTCGCGGGCGCTGTCGCGGGCGGTGTCGCGGCTGCCGGGGAGGTGGGGGCGGAAGTTCTCCAGGAGGAGGCGGGTGATCCGCGGGGAGACCACCGCGTCACCGGCGGCCACGCTGCGGATCGCGGTGAGCAGTTCCTCGGGCCTGGTGTTCTTCAGCAGGAAGCCCGAGGCTCCGGCGTCGAGTCCGGCGAAGGCGTACTCGTCGAGGTCGAAGGTGGTGAGGATCAGCACCCTGCTCTGCGGGGAGGCCCGGACCACCCGCCGGGTCGCCTCGATCCCGTCGGTGCCGGGCATCCGGACGTCCATGAGGACGACGTCGGGCCGCAGTTCCCGGGCGAGGCGGACGGCCTCGGCGCCGTCCGCGGCCTCGCCGACCGGGACCATGTCGGGCTGGGCCTCCAGGACGGTGCCGAAGGCCATCCGGAGCAGCGCCTCGTCGTCGGCGATCAGGATGCGGATCGTCATGCGGGCGCCTCCGTACCGCCGCCGAGGTCGAGGCGGGTCCGGACGCCCCAGCCGCCGTCCGGGAGCGGTCCGGCCCGCAACGTCCCCCCGTAGGCGGCGGCGCGCTCGCGCATGCCGGGGATGCCGTGGCCGGAGGGAGTGGCGCCGGAGGGGGTGGAGCCGGAGGGCGTGGCGCCGGAGGGAGTGGAGCCTGAGGACGGCGGGCACGGGCCGCTGTCGGTGACGTCGACGGTGACGTCCTCGGCCGAGCACCGCACCCGGACGTTCGCCCGGGTGCCGGGGGGTGTGTGCTTGAGGGCGTTGGTCAAGGCTTCCTGTACCAGGCGGTAGACGGTCAGTTGGGCGGTGGCGGGGACGTGGGTGTGGCCGCCGTGGACCTCCAGGCGGGTCGGCAGCCCGGCGGCGCACATCTGGTCGGCCAGGGCCCGCAGTTGGGCGATGCCGGGCAGCGGGTGGCGCTCCCCGTCCGGTTCGGCGTCCGGTTCGTCGGTGCGCAGCAGGCCCAGGGAGCGACGCATGTCGGTCAGGGCCTGCCGGCCGGTCTCGGAGATCTGGAGCATCGCGGCGGTCGCCTTCTCGGGCGACCGGTGCTGCGCGTAGACGGCGGCGTCGGTGAGCGCGACCATGACGGACAGGTTGTGGGTGACGATGTCGTGCATCTCGCGGGTGATGCGGGCCCGCTCCTCGGCGACGGCCAGCCGCGCCTGCTGTTCCTGCTGCTGCTCCAGGCGGGCGGCCCGTTCCTCCACGGCCGCGAGGTAGGCGCGCGTGGTCCGCACGTTCACGCCGAGGACGGCGGCGGCGACGGCCATCGCGCTCGCCGCGACGAAGGGGGTCAGGAACGCGCCGTCCGCCGTCCAGCGCAGGCAGGCCAGCAGGGCGCCCGCCTCCACGACGGCACCGGCGACGAGGGTGGCGCGCCGCCCCGCGTTCGCGGCCACCGTGTAGAGCGCCACCAACAGGGCGATGTCCGCGGGCAGTTGGACGTCCATCAGCCATTGGACGAAGGCCACGGCCGCAACGGTGCCGAACACGGCGAGCGGCGCCCGGCGCCGCCACACCAGGGGCAGCGCGAGTGCGGCCGTGAAGGCGGCGGCCTCCGGCAGGTCCTGCGGCCCGCGCGTGGTCGCGATGTTGAGGACGAGCAGCGCGGGCAGCAGCGAGTCCCACACGGTGGGCGGCAGCCGGGAGCCCCGGCGCCGCACGGCGCTCAGCGCTCGCGCCGCCCAGGCGGAGGACGCGGCGCCCGGGTCGGCGTACTCCCCCGGCCGTACGACCGCCCACGCCCGAAGTACCCGGCCCGGCACCCGGCCCCGCCGCACCGGACGGGCACCGCCGGTGCCCGCTGCCACCTCGGTCATCGCACGTTCCTGTCGATCCGGCGTCATGGCGGCCCGGTCGGGCCCGCCTCCGCGTACCGCGGCCCTGCCACCGTAGGGCCGCGCGCGGGCGGAGCGCATGAGTCCACCGTCGGAGGGCGACGGTCCGGAGTACGACCGCAGGAGGAGTCCCACCACCTCCCGGGGTCGCAGAAGGACCGCTGGTCAGGCGTGTCGGGCTGCGACTCCGGTCGCACGGGCGACGCACCCGGGTGCTGCCGTGGTCGGCGGGGGACGTGCCGCCGGTTCCGGCTCCGGTCGCACGCGGTGGCGACCCGGGATCGATGTGGCGGCACGCACCGCGCGCCGACGATGGCCGGGTGACCGACATCATCACGGGACCGCAGATGTCCCCCCTGGAAATCCTCGCCCTGCTGGCAGCCCTCGCACTGGTCGTGGCGCGCTGGCTTCCGCCCGCCGCCCGTCGGCCCGTCACCGTCGCGGCGGGACCGGTCTTCGCGCTGTCCGCGACAGCACTGGGCGTGTCGGGGCTCCGCTGGCAGCTGCTGCCGGTCCTGGCGGGCGGCGCCCTGGCGTTGCCGTTCGCCGTCTCGCCGCTGCTGCGCCGGCGTGGCGGCCGACCGGTCAGGCGGGCCCGCTGGTGGGTGGCGCTGCCGGGTTCGCTGGTCTGCGCCGCCCTGACCGCCGCGGGCCCGGCGGCCGCCTGGGCCTTCCCCGTGCCCGTCCTCCCCGAGCCGACCGGCCGCTTCGCGGTCGGCACCCGGGTGGTGCAGTGGACCGACCCGGACCGCCCCGAGACCGCCACGCCCGAACCCGGTG
The DNA here is from genome assembly GCF_044756065.1 of Kitasatospora sp. NPDC092039. Classification (NCBI taxonomy): domain Bacteria; kingdom Bacillati; phylum Actinomycetota; class Actinomycetes; order Kitasatosporales; family Streptomycetaceae; genus Kitasatospora; species Kitasatospora sp. NPDC092039. Next base: position 167,605 of record NZ_JBIVSD010000005.1, read on the forward strand.
ACCGGCGCACGGTCGTGGTCCAGCTCTGGTACCCCGCGCAGCGGGGCCCCGCGGGTGCGCAGCGGGCCCGGTACCTCGGCCGTACGGAGCAGGAGGCGCGGACCGTCGCCGGCGCCCTCGCCCGCTACTCCGGCCTCCCCGGGTTCCTGGTCGACGGCGTTCCGCGCGCCCACGGCCACGCGGTGGTCGACGCCCCGGTGGCCGGCGACGGCGGACGGTTCCCGGTCGTGCTGTTCTCCCCCGGACTGGGCGGCGTGCGCACCCAGAACACCGCCTGGGCGGAGGAGCTGGCCAGTCACGGCTACGTGGTCGCCGCGCTCGACCACCCGTACGACTCCGCCGCCGTCGTGCTCGCCGACGGCCGGACGGTCGGCACCGTCCTCGCCGCCACCGGCGACGACGCCGAGGACGACCGGCGGGCCGCCGAGACGACCGGGATCCGGGCCGCGGACCTCGGCTTCGTCCTCACCCAGCTGGGACGGCTGGACCGGGGCGAGATCGACGGCCCGCTGGCCGGACGGCTGGACACCGGCCGGGCCGCGGCGGCCGGCCACTCGCTGGGCGGCGCCGCCGCCCTGCAGGCGGCCCGCCAGGACCGCCGGTTCGCCGCCGTCATCGACCTGGACGGCTACCCCCGCGACCCCGAGCCGCTCCCCTTCCACCAGCCGGCGCTGGCGCTCACCCAGGCCCTCGGCCCGACGACCGACCCGCGGTACCTCCCGCGCCTCACCGAGGTCCTCGGGCGCAGCACCGCGACGGGCTACCGGCTCACCGTCCCCGGTGCCGCCCACCTCACCTTCACGGACGCGCCCCTGTACCTGCCGCCGGTGCCCTCGCTGGTCGGCTCCCTGGGCCGTACCCGGGGCCCGCGCGTCGTCGCCGCGACCACGCTCGCCTTCCTGGACGCCACCCTGCGGCAGGAACCCGGCGACCTGGCCGGCGCGCTGTCGGCCTACGGCGACCTCACCGTCCACCGCCCGGGCGCCGGCGGCTGACCGGCCGAACCGCCAGGGCCGACTCAGCAGGGGCCGACCGCCCCTCGACGCCGCCTGCCCGGGCCCCGGCGCCGACCGCCCGAACCGCCCGAACCGCCCGAACCGCCCGAACCGCAACAGCCGACCGTCCGAACCGCGACAGCCGCCCGTCCGATCCACGTGAGCCGACGCCCGGTCAGGGCCGTCGGCTCACGCTTTCCCGAGCGGGACCCGTACGGAGTCCCACGCCATCCCCGCGACGGTCCGCAGCGTCGCGACCGTCGCGCCGTCGCGGGCCCGGTGCGACATGCCCTGGACGACCGCCCCGAGGAACTCGGCGAGCGCGCGGGCGTCGGTGCCGGCCGGCAGGACGCCCGCGTCGGCGTCGGCCCCGATCCGGGCCTCCAGCCGGTCGATGTTGGCGTTGCGCAGCTCGCGGAGGCGGTCGGCGACCTCCTGGCCGGCCTCGGAGACCCGGGTGGCGGAGCTGATGATCAGACAGCCGCCGGGGCAGTCGGTGTGGGCGTAGGCCTCGGCCGCCTCGTACAGCAGGCGGCGGACCAGGGCGGCGGCGCGCTGCTCCTCGTCGAAGACGCGCTGCATGAAGCCGCCCCAGCCGTTGTTGTAGTGCTCGACGACGGCGAGGAACAGGCCCTCCTTGCTTCCGAACGCGGCGTAGAGGCTGGGGGCTCCGATCCCCATCTCCCGGGTGAGCGTGGCCACCGACGTGCCGTCGTAGCCGTGCCGCCAGAAGACGAACATCGCCTTCTCCAGGATGTCCTCAAGATCGAACTTGCGGCCCTGGCCGCGTACACCTGCCATCGCAGCTCCCATGTCGTCGGTGGCGCGCCCGGTCGCGGGTGCGCGCCGAAGGACGGCTTCACACCAGTGAAACACGCTATTCATGTAGCGGGCACTACACGAATGTTAGTATCGCCGGGCCGGTGACGGGAACCGTCACGCCCAAAAGGCCTGACGATCCGTCATATCGCTTGTGTGGCACGGTGATTCACCTGATCGCCGGCCGCGACACACCGACTCCCCCGACCACCGAGGACCGCACATGCATGCCACCGCCCCGCACTACACCGAAGGTCTGACCCGCCGACGCTCCACCGCCCCGTCCTGGACGGTGGAGGCCGTCAAACAGGTCCGCTACCACGTCGTCGAGGCCTCGGGACTGTTCGAGCCCGCCAGCACCCTGCTGCTCTCCGGCTGCGCCGACGCCCCGTTACGGTCCGGCGACCGCCGGCTCGTCGTGATCGACTCCACCGTCCAGGAACTCCACGGCGAACGGATCGCCCGCTACTTCGCCCACCACGGCATCGCCGCCACTCTGCTGCCCGTCCGCGCGGACGAGAGCGTCAAGCGGTGGGAGTCGGTGACCGACGTGGTCGACGCGATGAACGACTTCGGCATCGACCGCAGGCGCGAACCGGTGATCGCGATCGGCGGCGGCGTCCTGCTCGACGTCGTCGGACTCGCCGCCAGCCTCTACCGGCGCGGCACCCCGTACGTCCGGATACCCACCACGCTGGTGGGCCTGGTCGACGCCGGGGTCGGCGTCAAGACCGGCGTCAACCACGGGCACGGCAAGAACCGGCTCGGCACCTACGCGCCCCCGGTGGCCACCTTCGTGGACCGCTCCTTCCTGAGCACCCTCGACGCCCGCCACCTCTCCAACGGGCTGGCCGAGATCCTCAAGATGGCCCTGATCAAGTCTGCCGAACTCTTCGACCTGCTGGAGGACTTCGGGCCGCAACTGATCGAGGACCGCTTCCAGGGCAGCACCCCCGCCCTGGAGACCGCGGCCCGCCAGGTGGTCTCCGAGGCGATCCACCTGATGCTGGAGGAGCTCCAGCCGAACCTGTGGGAGCAGACCCTCGAACGGTGCGTCGACTACGGGCACACCTTCAGCCCCACCATCGAGATGGAGGCGCTCCCGGAGCTGCTGCACGGTGAGGCGGTCGCCGTCGACATGGCGCTCACCACCGTGCTGGGACGGATGCGCGGCGACGTCACCAAGCACCAGGCCGAGCGCGTCCTGACCCTGATGGGCAGACTGCGCCTGCCCCTGTGGGCCGACGTCCTGGCCCGCCCCGGAATCCTGGACGGCGCACTCGCCGACACCGTGCGCCACCGCGACGGACAGCAGCGGCTGCCGCTGCCGGTCGGCATCGGACACCACCGCTTCGTCAACGACGTCACCCCCGGGGAACTGGGCATCGCCCTCAAGGAGCTCGACGCCGCACAGCGCACCGGGGCCGCACAGCGCAACGGAGCGGCACTGCGGTCGGCCGCCGGACTCGTCGGAGCCGGTGAGGCCGCGTGAAGTGGGACGACCTCTACATCGAGGGATTCGGCTCCTACCTGCCCGAGGAGCGTGAGTCGGCCGCCGAGATGGTGGCGGCCGGACGGTACGACGAGATCGAGCACCAGAAGACCGGGCAGGTGTCCGTCGCCGTGGCGCGCCCCGAACGCGGCGAGAGCGCCCCCGAGATGGCGGTGACCGCCGGACGCGCCGCACTCGCCGACGCCGGCGCCGACCCCTCCGACATCGACCTCCTGGTCCACGCGGTGGTGCTGCACAACGGGCTGGAGGCCTGGAACTGCGGCGCCTACCTCCAGGGCGAACTCGGCATCGAGGACTGCCTGCCGATCGAGATACGCACCGCCTGCGCGGGCGCCGTCGTCGGGATGGAACTCGTCGGCCGCTGGTGCGCGGGCTCCGGCAAGGGCATGGTCACCGCCTCCGACGCCTGGCAGCTGCCGCTCTTCGACCGCTGGTCCTCCGACAGCGGGGTGGTCTACGGCGACGGCGCGGGCGCCCTGGTCCTCGGCCACGACGGCGGCCCCTTCCGGGTCCTGTCCACCTCCGTGGTCAGCGACCCCGCGCTGGAACGAATGCACCGGGGCGACGACCCGATGACGATGCCCCAGTACGGCTCCGCCACGCCCCTGAACCTGCCCCAGCGGGTCTCCGTCTTCGTCGGGGACCGCGGCACCGAGGAGTTCTGGACCCGCAACGCCGCCGCGCTGTCGCGCTGCGCCGAGACCGCGCTCGCCGACGCCGGCGCGAGCCACTCCGACATCGCCCACTGGCTGGTGCCGAACTTCGGCCGGGTCCTGCTGCGCAAGCAGTGCTTCGTACCGCTGAAGATCGACGCCGACCGGACGCTCGCCGAACGCGGTTGGGAGATCGGGCACACCGGCGCCGCCGACCCGGTCATCGGCCTCGACCTGCTGCGCCGCTCCGGCACCCTCGCCCCGGGCGACCTGGTGCTGCTCACCGGTATAGGCGTCGGGTTCACCTGGGGCTGCGCCGTCGTGGAGTACACCGGCACCCCCGCCCGCACCACCGGCGCGCCCACCACCGCGCCCACCGGCGCGCCCACCACCGCGCCCACCGCGCCCACCACCGAGAAGAACGAGACGACGGGAGCTGTCCGTTGACCGACACCATCAGGACCGGGACCGCCGCGCCCGCCCCCGCACCGGCGGCGAACGCCAACGCGGCGGTGCTCTGGATGCTGCTCGCCGTCTTCGGCGTCGGCACCGTCGAGTACCTCGCGGCCGGCGTCCTGCCGGACATCGCGAGCGACGTCAAGGTGTCCGACGCCACCGCCGGCCTCCTGGTGACCGTCTACGCGGTCACCGTGATGATCGGCGGGCCCCTGCTCACCATCGTCACCACCCGGGTGCCGCGCACCGCCCTGATCATCGGCTCCATGGCGGTCTTCGTCGTCGGCACCCTCGGCACCGCGCTGGCGGACGACTTCGCCCTGCTGGTGGTCTTCCGGATCGTCACCGCGCTGCCGCACGCCACCTTCTTCGCGCTCTGCCTGGTCCTCGCCACCTCGCTGGTGCCGCCGGAGTTCCAGGGCCGGGTCATCGCGAGGGTCTCGCTCGGCCTGAACCTCGCCACCGTGCTCGGCGTGCCGCTCGGTACCCTGATCGGCGGCCAGTTCGGCTGGCGCACCTCCTTCCTGGTGGTCGCGGTGTTCCAGACCCTGGCGACCGTGGGCCTGGTGGCCGTCACCCGGCGCGCCCCCGCCCGCCCGGCCGGGTCGATCTCCGCCGAGCTCACCGTCTTCACCCGCCCCGCGGTGTGGGCCGCCCTCGCCCTGACGGCGCTCGGCCAGGCCGCCCTGTTCGTCGTCTTCACCTACATCGCGCCCTTCCTGCGCGACTACACCGGCTTCTCGGCCGGCCACGTCACCGTGCTGCTGTTCGTGTTCGGCGTCGGCTCGGTGGCCGGCAACCAGCTCGGCGGGCACTTCGCCGACCGCTCCATCGACCGCACCCTGCTCGTCGCGCTCGGCGCCCTCGCCGTCTCGCTCGGCCTGCTCGCGCTCTTCGGTTCGAGCACCTGGTTCACCGCACCCTGGCTGTTCGTCCTGGGCGCCACGGGCTTCTCGATCATCCCCCCGCTGGCCTCCAAGCTGATCACCGCCGCGAGCGGGGCCCCCAACCTGGCGGCCACCGTCAACATCGCGGGCTTCCAGCTCGCCAACGCCGCCGGCGCCTGGATCGGCTCCCTCACCCTCTCCCTCGGCGGATCGCTGGTCTCGCTGCCGACGGTCGGCGCCGTGCTCGCCCTGGCGGCCGTGCTCGCCCTGGTCGTGGGCACCCGCCGCACCCCGGCGGCCGGAGAGGGGCGATGATGCGGGCCGCCGTCATCGACAAGCCGCACACCGCGAGCCTGGTGGAGACCGCCCGCCCGGACGCCGGGCCGGGTGAGGTCCTGGTCAGGATCGCCTACGTCGGCCTCTGCGGCAGCGACCTGGAGATCCTCCACGGCACCTCCGCGTACCTCGTCGACGGGCGGGCCGCCTTCCCGCACCGCTTCGGCCACGAATGGGTCGGCACCGTCGAGGAGTCCGGCCCCGGAGTCACCGGACTGCGCCGGGGCGAGGTGGTCACCGGCTCCACCATGATCCCCTGCCAGGCCTGCCGCTCCTGCGCCTCCGGCCACCGCAACCTCTGCACCGACCTGCGCGAGGTCGGCCTGTACGGCTGGACCGGCGCCGCCGCCGAGTACCTGGTGATGCCCCGCCACGCCCTGGTCCCGTTCGGCCCGGGCACCGAGCGCCCGCGCCCGGAGCACGTCCTGGTCGAGCCCCTGGTCACCGTCCTGGAGGCGGTCGACGCGGCCGACCCCCGGCCCGGCGACCGGATCCTGGTCGTCGGCGCGGGCACCATGGGCAGCCTCGCCGCCGCCGTCCTCGCCCGCTACCCGGTGACCGTCGACATCGCCGAACCCGGCACCGTCGGCCACCTGCCGCCCGGCAGCTACCGCGACCGGTTCACCCGCACCGGCGAGGCCCCCACCGGCTACGACACCGTCGTGGAGTGCTCCGGCGCCCCCGGCACCCTCAACGCCGCGCTGGACCGGCTGCGCCCCGGCGGCCTGTGCCTCCTGGTCGGCGTCCCCGCACAGACCGAGACCGTCGAACCCGGCCGGATCGCGCTCGACGGCATCCGCATCTCCGGGGTCCGGCACGGCGTCGACCACTACGCCCGCGCCGTCGCGCTCGTCGACGAACTCGGCGCCGGGCTCGTCGACCGGGTGGTGCCGCTCGCCGAGGTCGCCCACGCCTTCGAGGTGCTCCGACTCGGCCGCACCCGGCCCAAGGTGGTGCTGGGCGTTGGCTGACCTCCACACCGTCCTGATCACCGGCGCCAGCAGCGGCATCGGCCGGGCCGCCGCACGGGCGCTGGCCCGCCCCGGCCACCGGCTGCTGCTCGGCTACGCCACCGGCGAGGACCGGATCCACCGGCTCGCCGGGGAACTGCGGCACGCCACCGGCGTCGAGTGCGTGCCGGTCCGGGCCGACCTGGGCGATCCGCGGGCCGCCGTCGACAGCTGCCTGGCCGCCGTCGACCGGGTCGGACGCATCGACGGCCTGGTCAACAACGCCGGCGTCAACGACCGCAGCGCCGCCGACGCCCTGGACCTGAAGCGGGCCGACGAGGTGTTCGCGGTCAACACCCTCGCCCCGATGGCCCTCGCCTCCGCGGTGGGCCACCGCATGATCCGCGACGGCGTCCGCGGCAGCATCGTCAACGTCACCTCCGTCCACGAGACGGTGCCCATCACCGGCGGCGCGCTCTACTGCGCCAGCAAGGCCGCCCTGGGCATGGTCACCAAGGTGCTCGCCCTGGAGTTCGGCCGGTACGGCATCAGGGTCAACTCCGTCGCCCCCGGTGAGACCGCCACCGCCATGAACGGCGTCCAGGACGAGGACGCCTACCGGGAGATCCGCCGTCCCGACATCCCGCTGGGCCGCCCGGCCGGGGCCGAGGAGATCGCCTCGCTGATCGCCTTCCTGGCCGGGCCGGACTCCGGCTACCTCACCGGCGCCTCGGTCCTCGCCGACGGCGGGCTCGCCCTGACCGCGGCGGAGGCCAACGCGCGCCACGCCTTCACCACCGTTCCTCCGAGGGAGAACCCGCCCGCATGAAAGCCGTCACCTTCCACCGCACCGGCGACCCGACGGTCCTGGCCCTCGACGAGGTCCCCGAACTGCCCGTCGGGCTGCGGGACATCCGCGTCGTCGTCACCGCGGCCGCCGTCAACCCGGTCGACCTCAAGACCCGGTCCGGCTTCCTCGACCTGAACCTGGCCTACCCGGCCGTCCCCGGCTGGGACGTCTCCGGCGTCGTCGCCGAGACCGGCGGCGAGGTCACCCGGTTCACCGTCGGCGAGCAGGTCGTCGGCATGGTCGCCCAGCCGGCCCACCGCTACGGCACCTACGCCGAACAGGTCGTCGCCGACGCCGGCCTGTTCGCCCCCGCCCCCGCCGGACTGCCGCTGGAGGAGGCCGCCGCGCTGCCGCTCGCCGGACTCACCGCCGTCCAGACCCTGGCCAAGCTCACCCTGCCGTCCGGCGTACCGGTGCTCGTCACCGGTGCCGCCGGCGCGGTCGGCCGGATCGCCGTCCAACTGCTGCTCGCCGGCGGGCACCCGGTCGACGCCCTGGCCCGCACCGGCGACGCCGAAGCGCTGCGCGACCTCGGCGTCGGCACCGTCCACACCCGGGTGCGGGACCTTCCGGCCGCCACCCACTCGGCCGTCGTCGACACCGCGGGCGTGGCCGCCGCGATCCGCGCGGTCGCCGACGGCGGCCAGTTCGTCGCCATCGACGACAACGACCAGCCGGCGCCCGAACGCGGCATCACCCCCCGCAAGAGCTACGTCGACGAGGACGGCGACCAGCTCCGCACCCTGAGCGAGCTGGTCACCGCCGGGCGCCTCACCGTGCCGACCGGGCGCCGCTACCCGCTCGCCGACGCCGCCCGCGCCCACCAGGAGTTCGGCGCGGGCGGCCTGCGGGGAAAGGTCCTGCTCCTGCCGTGACCCACCCGCACCCGCACCCCGCACCGGCCCCGCTCCACGGAGGAACCCCCGCATGACCACGACCCCGGGCCCGAGCCCGGACACCCGCCAGCCGGCCCACCGGATCACGGTGGCGGTGCCCGACGTCGCGCAGGCCACGACCTTCCTCGCGGATCTGACCGGGCCCTCCACCGCGCACCGGCACGGCGGCGCCGGCACCGTGTCGTTCTCCGCCGGCGTCCAGGTGCGGCTCGTCCCCACCGCACCGCTCGGCGCCCCCGAGGCGCCGCCGCGCCTGGTCGACATCGGCACCAACCACCTCTGCCTGCGGGTCGGCGACATCGAGGCCGCCGCCACCCACCTGGAGAAGGTCCCCGGCGTCGACGTCCTCGGCGACATCGTGACGATCCCCGAGGGCCCGATCCGCGGGAACCGCTGGATCTACTTCCGCTCCCCCTGGGGCACCCTCTTCGAACTGCAGCAGTGGCCCGAAGTCCCCGGCTACGCCGGCACGACCGCCGAACGGCTCCACCACGGCCAGCGGCCGGCCGACGACGCCGCCCTGCCCACCCTGCTCGGCCTGGACCACACCGGGTACAGCGTCCGGAGCCTCGACGCCGCCGTCGACCACCTGGTCGCCCACCACCGGGCCCGGGTCGTCCTGCGCACCGAGATCGCCGCCGAACGGGCCTTCATGCGGCGCCAGTTCGACCTCGACGTCGAGGGCACCTCGGCGATGGCCATGCTCGTCGTCGACGACGCCGTCAACCTCGAACTCTTCGAACACGGCGTGCCCGGCCAGCAGCCGCCGCGCCCCCTCGACCGGCTCGGCGGCAACCTGCTCGAACTCCAGGCCGCGCCCGACCCCGCGTCCACTGCCCACCACGCGCCCTTCGGCCTCACCCTTCCCGGGCCGGTGACCAGGTGAAATTCGGCATCAACCTGCCCAACTTCGGCCACCAGATGACCCCCGAGGGCATGCTCACCTGGACTCGCGAGGCCGAACGGCTGGGCTTCGACACCGTCCTGGTCTCCGACCACCTCGCCCTCACCGACGACGCCCACCGGCGTTCACCCGCGCCGTTCTACGAGAGCCTCGCCACCCTGTCCTGGCTCGCCGGGCAGACCAGGACCGTCCGGCTCGGCGCGGGCGTCCTCATCGCCTCGCACCGCCACCCGGTCGCGCTCGCCCGGGCCACCGCCACCATCGACCGGCTCAGCGGCGGCCGCCTCGTCGTCGGCTTCGGCGTCGGCTGGGCCCCGCGCGCCTTCGACGTCCTCGGCGTGGACTTCCACCGGCGCGGCGCCCTCACCGACGAGGCCCTGGACGTCCTGGTCGACGCGTGGACCTCCGACGCCGTCACCCACCGCGGCCACCGGGTGCACACCGCGCCCCGGCCCGTCCAGGACCCGCACCCCCCGCTGTGGATCGGCGGCAACGGGCCGCGGGCCGTGGAGCGCGTCAACCGGATCGGCACCGCCTGGCACCCGCTCCACCCCAGCCGCCGGCTGTGCGCCCAGGCCGCCGAGGTCCTCGCGGAGGGCAAGCAGTTCGCGCCGCGGATCTTCTTCCTCCCCACCACCGCCCCCGTCGACCCGGACTCCCGGCCCCTCGGCTACGGCACGCCCGACCAGATCCGGGCCGACGTCGCCCTGCTGCGCGACAGCGGCGCCGACCACGTGATCCTCGACACCGACCCCGGCGACCAGCGGCTGCGCAGGGGCTGGGAGCAGGACCTCGACCTGATCCGGCTCGCCGCGGACGTCCTGGAGATCCGATGACCTCCCCCCTCGCCGTGACGGCCCACGCCCTGCTCTTCGACATGGACGGCACCCTGGTGGACTCCGCCGCCTCCATCGACCGCCTCTGGCGGGAGTTCGCCGCCCGCCACCGGCTCGACCCCGCCACCGTGCTCGCCGCGCTGCCCGGCCGCACCGCGCACGACATCGTCGCCGGCTGCCTCCCCGCGGCCGACGGCGGCACCGTCGCCGCCGAGGTCGCCTGGATCCGGGACCGCGAGGAGGCCGCCACCGACACCGTCGACGAGATCCCGGGTGCCCGCCGGCTGCTCGCCTCGCTGCCCGCCCGCTCCTGGGCCGTCGTCACCTCGGCCTCCCGCACCATGACCGAACGCCGCCTCACCGCCGCCGGACTGCCGCTTCCGGACGTCGCCGTCTGCGCCGGCGACGTGCGGGCCGGCAAGCCCGACCCGGAGGGCTTCCGTACCGCCGCCCGCCTGCTCGGCGTGGACATCGCCGACTGCCTCCTGTTCGAGGACTCCGCCCCCGGCCTGCTCGCCGCCCGCCGCTCCGGCGGCACCGCCGTCGCCGTCGCCGCCCCGGCCGCCGAGCAGGCCCCGTACCGGGTCGACGACCTGACGGCCGTCAGCGCGCGGCTCCGGGCGGGCCGGATCCGGGTGGAGATCCGGCCCGCCCGGGTGCACGCCGAGCCGGCCGAGGGGATCCGGCGGTGAGCACTCCCAGCCCTGTCAGCCCCCTCAGCCTTCGGACGGCGGCGGACCGCGACCGCCCGGTGCGCCCCGAGGTCGCCGTCGACCTCGGCGGGACCTGGCTGCGGATCCGCACCGGGTCCGGGGAGACCGTACGGCTCCCCGCGCCCAGCGTCCTCAACCGGCCCGGGACGGATCCGGCCGCGCTGCTCGACCTGCTGGTCGAGACCCTGGCCGGCGCGGTGCCGGCGGGCGCGCGGGTGGCGATGTCCTGCGGCGCCGCGATGGACGAGGAGCACGGCGTGCTGCACGGCTCGGGCCCGCTCTGGGGCGGCGGCCCGGAGCGGCCCGTGCCGCTCCGCGCCCTGCTCACCGCCCGCCGCCCGGACGTCGGCTGGCACCTGTACAACGACGTCACCGCCGGGCTGGCGAGCTTCGTCGAGCGGTTCGCCCGGCCCCACCACCGCCGGGTCGTGTACCTCACGGTGAGCAGCGGCATCGCCCTGCGCACCGCCGACCTCACCGAACGCTCCGTCCCGGTCGATGCCGACGGCCTGCAGGGCGAGGTCGGCCACCTCCCGGCCGTCTCCACCGCGCCCGCCGCCGTCCGGGCGCTGACCTGCCCCTGCGGCGGGACGGGCCACGTGGCCGCCGTGGCCGCCGGCCCGGCGCTGCCGCACGTCGCGGCCGCCCTCGGCATGGCACGTCCGGAGGGGGTCCGCGACGCCCTCCCCGCCCTGCTGCGCTCCGGGGACCGGGCCGCCCACCGCCTGCTCGCCACCGTGGTGGAACCGGTCGCGGAGATCGTCCGCACCGTGCGCTGCCTCGATCCCCGCACCGACCTGATCGGCATCGGCGGCGGCTACGCGGAGGGCCTCGGCGACCCCTACCGCGCCGAACTGGTGCGGCAGTCGGGCGAGGTCCGCAGCTACGCCGACCGCTCCCCCGGCCGGGCCGCAGACGGCCTGCGGCTCTGCCGCCCCGGCGAGGTGGACCCGCTGGCGGGCGCCCTCGCGCTCTCCCACGGCGCGCTGACCGTCACCAAGCGCTGACGCCACCGGGCATCGACCGCCGTCCCACCCCTTCGACCGTCACCCTCCGGAAGGACCCCATGCCGGCCACGGCCACCCACCGCGCGATCGTCCGCCACGGCACCACCTGCCGCATCGAGGACGTCCCCACCCCGGACCCGGGCGAGGGCGAACTCCTGCTCGCACCCGAGCACGTGAGCCTCTGCGGCACCGACATCCAGATCCTGCGCGGCGACCGCGACGACCCCTCGCCCGTCGTGGGGCACGAGGGCGCCGCCCGGGTCGTCGCCGCCGGGCCCGGCACCGACGGCTTCGCCCCCGGCGACCGGGTGGTCGTCAACCCGACCCACCCCGGCGACCCGTCCTTCCTCCTCGGCCACAACGTGCCGGGCCTGTTCCAGCAGCGCGTCCTGATCGGCGCCTCGGCCGTCCGCGGCGGCCTGGTCTCCCACCTGCCCGAGGACCTCCCCGCCGCCCGGGCCACCCTGGTCGAGCCGTACGCCGTCGTCCGCTACGCCCTCTCCTGCCTGGCCGCCTCGGCCCCCGACACCCTCGTCGTGCACGGGGACGGCCTGACCGGCAACCTCGCCGCCCTGCTCGCGCCCCGCTTCCTCTTCCCGACGGTCCGGGTCGTGGTGGTCCACCGCGGCGAGGCCGGCCTGCGCTGGACCCGGGCCCACCTGCCGCACGCGGTGGGCGTCCTGGACACCGAGCCGCTCGACCGGCACGCCGGCGGCGCCGTCGCGCTCCTGGTCACCACCCATCGCGGCGGCACCGTCCCCGCCGTCGAGGCCGCCCTCGGCTCGCTCGGCGAACGCCTGGTCGCCGTCCACCCCCTCGGCGGCGTCCCGCCGCGCGCCACCACTCCCCTGCTGCCCGGCGTCGACCTCGACGGCGTCCGCCGGGCCAACACCGGCGGCCCGTGGCCTCCGGCCACCACCACCTTCGCCCGCCCCGGCCTGCGTCTCACCCTGAGCGGCAACCGCGGGGTCACCAGCGCCCAGCTCCTCGCCGCCGCCGAGGCCCTGCGGACCGACGCCACCGCCGACCCGCTGCTCACCCACGTCCTGGGCCTGGAGGCCGGTGTCCGCCACCTCAACCGGATCATCGGCGACCGGACCCGCACCGTCGACGGCGAGCTCGTCGTCCGCCTGGTCATCGACCTGGGCGGCGACCCGGCCCGTCCGGGCGCCGGGATGCCGTAGCCGGGCCCCCGCAGCCTCCGGTCGGGCCGGACGCCGGCCGGATGCCGCGCAGTTGCCGGTCGGCGTGCCCGGAACACCCGGACCGGCAACTGCGCGGAACCACAGGACGTGTGTGGGGCACGGCCATTGACCGGGAGTCAGCGGCTCCGAAAGGATGCGCGACCATGACTACGCGCGTAAACCTCCTGTCGGGACGGCTGATCGCCTCCCTGCGGTGGGCGGCCCTGCTGTCGGTCCTGGTGTCGGTCGGCGTGTTCTTCGCCGGCGCCGGAGCGGCCCGGGCCGCGCCCGCCTGCGGGGTGCTCTCCACCGGCGCGGCGGCGCAGGCGGACGCCGCCGTCCGCTCCGCCTGCGGACTGATCGGCACCCCGTACTCGTGGGGCGGCGGCCACGGCTCGCAGCCCGGCCCGACGTACGGCCTCTGCGACCCCGCCAACGGCGCGCCGAACGACTGCCACGTCCGCGGCCTGGACTGCTCCGGCATGGTCCGGTACGCCTACGACCTGGCGGTCGGCGAGGACGTCGTCAACGGCACCACCCGGACCCAGTGGCCGACCTCCCGCGCGGTCGCCCGCTACTACCGGGCGGACGGCACCGCACCGCTGCTCCCCGGCGACCTGGTGTTCTTCGGCAACACCGCCTCCACCATCCACCACGTCGCGATGTACCTCGGGCAGGGCTGGATCGTCGAGGCCCCCTACTCCGGCGGCCACGTCCAGGTGGCGGCGCTCTCCTCGCACGGCGACTACTTCGGCGCCGTCCGGCTGTACGGCCCCGGCGGCACGACCCCGCCCACCACGCCCCCGTCGGACAGCGGCCAGTACTGGGTGGACACCCTCGCCGACGCGCCGGTGTACGGCTCCCCGACCTCCACCACCAGCACCGGGACGCTGTACCAGGGCACGAACTACGTCTTCTGCAAGGCCTGGGGCCGCGAGGTCTCCAACGGCGGCGCCTACAACCACTGGTGGCTGAAGACGGACCCGGACGTGGGCCCCGGCGGCCAGTGGGTGTCGGCCTTCTACCTCTCCCGCTGGGGCGACGACGTGGCCAAGGACAACAACGGCACCACCATCCCCACCTGCGCGGGCGGCGGCACCCCGCCCGCCACCGGCAAGTACTGGGTGGACACCTTCGCGAGCGCGAGCGTCTACGCCTCGCCGACCTCCACCGACGCCACCGGCACGCTGAACCAGGGCACGAACTACGTGTACTGCAAGGCCTGGGGCCGCGAGGTCTCCAACGGCAACGGCTACAACCACTGGTGGCTGAGGACCGACGCGGACGCCGGCCCGGCCGGCCAGTGGGTGTCGGCCTTCTACCTCTCCCGCTGGGGCAACGACACGGCCAGGGACAACAACGGCACCACCATCCCCGACTGCTAGGGCGTGTCCGCCGCGACGAGGCCCGGCTCCCCGGCCGTGGCCCCGTCGCCGGTGGGGGACCGCCGGGCGAGTCGGAGCAGCGCGGGACCGGTGGCCGACGCGGGACCGGGTCAGCCCCAGAACTCCCGCAGGGCGGCGTTGACGGCGGCGGGCTCCTGGGTGTGCGGGTAGTACCCGGGCACCCGGAGGAGCCGGCCCGCGAGGGACTCCGTGAGGGACTCGGCCACGGCCATCAGGGGGAGCCCCACGTGCTCGCGGTACGCGGCGGGCGCGCCCTCCCACGTCCCGCAGATCACCAGGACCGGCAGAGCGGCCCCCCGGATCGCCTCCAGCGGGATCTCCGCCTCCCAGACGGGCCGCTCGCCCATGGACGTGGCCACGGCGCGGAGCCGGCGCTCCGTGGGCTCGGGCATCTCCATCCCCAGCCCCTCGGTGGACGCACGCAGGTACTGCTCCGGCGTGACGTCGTCCGGGATGCCCGGGGCGCCGTCGCGCACCCGGTCGAGGAGGGCGGCGACGACCGGATGGTGCGCGGCGGCGGTGAAGGCGGAGGGCTGGACGAGGGCGAGGGAGCGGACGAGGTCGGGCCGGCGCGCGGCGGCGAGGAGCACGGCGACGGCGCCGTTCCCGTGCCCCACCAGGTGGGCGCCGCCGGGCCCCGCGGCTCGGGCCCCGCCTTCGAGGACTTCCACGACGTCCTCGGCGTCGACCTCGAAGTCGCTGCGCGCGGTGTCCGGGCTGTCGCCGTAGCCCCGGCGGTCCACCAGGAGGAGCCGACGGCCGTCCGCGAGGGGCCGCTGCCCGGCGAACCCGTACGCGGGGTCGCTGCCCCAGCTGAAGATGTTGTGGACGAAGAGGGCGGGGGCGTCACGATCCACCGGGCCCGCGGGGGCCCGGTCCGCTCCGGCCCGATCGCGGTCGTCCCACACGGTCACGTGCACGGCCACAGGTCAGCCTCCCGGCTCCGAGGGACGTCAACTCCCCTGAGAATAACGGATCGTCGCGGATCGACCCGGTCCAGCCGCCCGGACGGCGGCCCCGGACGGCGGCCCCGGACGGCGGCCCCGGCCGACAGGGTGGCGTCCGCGCCGTGACGATCACCGCCCCCACGGCGGCCGGGCGGACCGATCAGGATTCGAGAAGCGCCCCACCGGGGTGCGCGCCTAGCGTTGCAGTCATGAACGAGATCACCATTCACTGGACCTTCCTCCCGCACACCGACCCCGAGGCCTCCCTCGCCTTCTACCGCGACCTGCTCGGCTTCGAGGTGCGCAGCGACGTCGGCGGCGGCGCGATGCGCTGGATCACCGTCGGCCCCGCCGGCCAGCCCGACGTCTCCCTGGTGCTGGAGCCGGCCTCCGCCGCCCCGGGCCGCACCGAGGAGGAGCAGCGGACCGTCACCGAGATGATGGCCAAGGGCACCTACGCCCGGCTCGTCCTGGGCACCACCGACCTGGACGGCGTCTTCGACCGGCTGAAGTCCGGCGGCGCCGAGCTGGTCCAAGAGCCGACGAAGCAGCCGTACGGCGTCCGCGACTGCGCGTTCCGCGACCCGGCGGGCAACATGGTCCGCTTCAACGAGCTGGGCTGAGCCGGGCGCGGGGGGGGCCGGGCCCCCCCCCCCCCGGCCCCCCGGCCCCCCCCCCCCCCCCCCCCCCCCCCCCCCCCCCCCCCCCCCG